>NZ_CP082249.1:0-650375 GCF_019879105.1 Natrinema sp. SYSU A 869
GGCGGCCATCGCCAGCAGGTGGAGGACGGCGTTGGTCGAACCGCCGACGGCGACCTGTAGCGCGATGGCGTTCTCGAAGGACTCCTTCGAGAGGAAATCGGAGGGCTTGCGTTGCTCTTCGACGACCTCGACGGCGAGTTCGCCGCTCTCGCGGGCGACCTCGTAGCGGTCGTCGTCCTCTGCGAGGGGTGAGGAGGACCCGAGCGGCGCGAAGCCGATGGTCTCGGAGATGGAGGCCATGGTGTTAGCGGTGAACATGCCGCCACAGGAGCCAGCGCCGGGACAGGCGTTGCGCTCCATCTCGTCGAGTTCGTCCCCGGACATGTCGCCGTCCGCCACGGCACCGACGCCTTCGAAGAGGCTCTGGACCGTGATCTCCCGCCCTCGTGCTCGCCGGGCATGATCGAGCCGCCGTACAGGAAGACCGAGGGGAGATCCGTCCGGATCGAGGCCATCATCATCCCAGGCATGTTCTTGTCGCAACCGCCGATCGTCACCAGCCCGTCCATACGCTCACCGAAGGAGACGAGTTCGACGGAGTCGGCGATGAGCTCTCGAGAGATCAGCGAGGCCTTCATCCCCTCGGTCCCCATGGAAATGGCGTCGGAGATGGTGATCGTCCCGAACTCGATAGGCATGCCGCCGGCTTCATCGACCCCCTCGAGCGCTGCGTCGGCGACGTCGTCGAGGTGGACGTTACACGGCGTGATATCGGCCGCCGGATTCGGGATGCCAATCATCGGCGCACCGAAGTCCTCGTCATCGAATCCCATCGCGCGGAACATCGCACGGTGAGGGGCCTTATCCGGCCCCTCCGTCACTTCGCGACTCCGCAACTGCTCGTCTTTCCCGTAGTCGAACTCGTCGTCGCTGCTCATGGTCTGATCTTGATTCGCACGGGTATAAGTTACCCTTTCTCGGCCAATCGTTCGTGGGAGTTCGGACCGGACGAACACGTTCGCCCGGTCGACCGGGGTCGTCGTCCGAACGACTCGGATTCGAAGCCAGACCGTCGGATTGACGTCGCGGAGATGGCCCCAATACGTCGACCGGTGCGAGCGATAGAATCGCTGTTCCCCGCCGAACTGCGCTGCTCTCCGTCGCTGACCCGTCCGGAACTGCCAGTGCAGACGTAATTCTTCGCGAATTAGTCGCGATACTGTCTCTATAACCGATATTCGCTACCGCTAATTACAACGGTTATTCGCCCTATATATATGTATGATGAAATAGTACCTCATATTTTCATGACAGAGGATAACGACCGGTCCTCCAAGCAGAGCACCGAGAGAACGATCAGCAGACGGACCCTCGTTCGGGGAGCCGCGATCGCCGGACTCTCGCTTGCCGGTGCGGGAGCCGCTTCGCCAGCCGCGGCCGCCGGCGAGCGGGTGTTCTTTCAGTACTTCCACGAGACGTGGCCGACGATCACGGACGATCTCTCGCGGGTCGCCGACCGCGGCTACGACGGCGTCTGGATTCAGGCACCCCAGGAGAGCGAACTGACGTGGGAGGAACAGGACGGTCGAAACGATCCGCCGCTGGGCTACCAGCCCGTCGACTTCCGTTCCTTCGACAGCGAGTTCGGCACCGAAGACGACCTGCAGCGACTCATCAACACTGCACACGAACACGGCCTCGAGGTGTACGTCGACTGCGTGATGAATCACATGGCCGCGAACCGTGGCTATGACTTCCCGCAGTTCGGCGAGGAGCACTTCCATACCGATGTCGGATCGATCGACAACTGGGATGACGAACATCAGGTTGAACACGGCAACCTCCTCGGGCTGAAGGACTTGGCGCAACTCGAGAGGCATGGCCACGAGGACACCGCGCCGTACGTCCGCGAGCAGCTATACGAGTACATGCAGAAGATCGCGAGTTTCGGCGCGGACGGCTACCGGTACGACGCGGTCAAGCACGTCGAGGCCGAGTTCTGGGACCAGTACGCCAACTCCTGGGCCGACGAGTTCAACATGAACCGCGTCGGCGAGGTGTTCGACGGGGGCGTCGACTACGTACAGAATTACATTGACACCGGCATGGACGCCTTCGACTATCCGCTGTACTTCGTGCTGAATGATGTCTTCGACTACGGAGATATGAGTCAACTCGAGGGAGCGGGCGTCACGGCGCAGGACCCGTGGCACGCCTGGCCGTTCGTCCAGAATCACGACGAGGGCGCGCCGCCGCAGTACCACCTCGCACATGCCCACGCCCTCACGATCGAGGGGACGCCGATGGTGTACAACCTCTATCCGGACGAGATCCTCGACGACGACGCGATCACCAACATGGTGTGGGTCAAGACGAACCTCGCCGGCGGAGCGACCTACTGGCGGCACACCGACGCCGACCTCGCGATCTACGAGCGGGAAAACAACCTGCTCGTCGGGCTCAACAACAACACTGACGAGTGGCGCAGCGAGTGGGTGTCTACGACCTGGAGCGACGAGTCGCTCAACGACTACAGTGGCACCGTCGACGATGTCACGGTCGACGACAATGGCTGGGTCGAGGTCTCGGTACCGCCAGAGGGGTGGGTGTTTTACGCGCCGTAGTGATCGTCACGAGCGGCGGTCGCTCCCTCGGGCGGCGGTCGCCCCGTCGCCTTGCCACCGTCGAAATCCCCTTGACTGCGGTCCCCGTACGCCGCGACATGGCGACCGTCACCGCGGGTGCGAGACTCCACGTCGGCTTCCAGAACCTCTCGCTGGCTCGCGAGCGACTCTACGGCGGTATCGGTATCGGACTCGCGGAGCCGCGGGTCACCGTCACCGCCGAACCCGCCGCGTCCATCGAGGCCGATGATCTGCTGGTTCGGGAGTACGCGAGCCGTGCCGTCGATGTCCTTGACGTCTCAGGCGTCGCCGTCGCGCTGGAGGCGTCTCTCCCGCGCCACGTCGGCCTCGGAAGTGGGACCCAACTCGCGCTCGCCGTGCTCACGGCGACGGCGCGAGCACACGGCCTCGAGCCGCGGATCCGGAATCACGCGCCAGCGATGGGCCGTGGCGGTCGCAGCGGCGTCGGCGTCGCGACCTTCGAGGATGGCGGCTTCGTCGTCGACGCCGGTCATCCGACGAACCGGTTTACCACCGAGCCGCCGGCGGAGGGCGACTGGACGGTACCGCCGGTCGTCGCCCGCCACAACCTTCCCCCCGAGTGGCGGTTTCTAGTCGTCGTTCCGGACGCCGAACCCGGTCGGAGCGGCGACGACGAGGACGCAAGCATGCGCGCCGTCGTCGAACGCGCTGACCCCGCCATCGCCGACGAAATCGCCGGCGTCGTCACCCGCAAACTACTGCCGGCCGCCGCTGCCGGCCGCCTCGAGCCCTTCGGCGAGGCCATCGCCGAAATCGGCCGCAAGAACGGTGCCTGGTATGCCGACGCCCAGGGCGGCGTCTTCCGACCGCCCGCAGGCGAACTGGTCGAAGCGCTCGAGGAGTGTCAGGTCCTCTCGGGCGTCGGTCAGTCGTCGTGGGGGCCGGTCGTCTACGGCGTGACCGATACCGCCCACGCCGCCGAAGCCGAAGCCGCGGCCCGAGACGCGCTCGCTGATCGCGAGCTCGAAGGGCGAGTTATTCTTGCCGAAGCTGCGGAGACCGGGGCTCGAGTTCGGACTGACGGTTCAGTGTAGCCGACTGTTCTGGCGGACCACCGCTGCCACAACAGGTAAACGGATCCGACCGGACGAACCCGTATGGAGCGGATGCCGCTCGGAATCTCGCGGCTCGACCGGATGATCGGCGGCGGCGCACCCACCGGGAGCGTCGTCCTGCTGGCCGGCGAATCTGGCGCGGGCGCACGCGAATTCTGCTATACGAGCGCCGCGATGAACGGACTCGTCGACGCCGATCCCGACCTGTTCGACCTCTACTACGGGGACCTCGAGCCGAACGTGACGGTTCCCGAGGACGTCCACTACGTCTCGTTTACCGACGAGCGACGCGCCGTCGTCAGTGAGATGGCGTTCGTCATGGACGACGACCTCGTCGATGCCGGGATGAACGACGTTGGATTCGTCGAGTTCGCCGAGGAGTACTTCCAGCTAACGCCGGTTCCGACGGACTGGTACGCCGATGGCATGGCCGACATCACCGAACTGGGGAGTCACAACGAGCGCACCGACGTCCTCGAGGCGCTGGGGGAGTACCTGACCGAGCACGCGACGGACAGTCTCGTCGTGATCGATTCCGTGACGGATCTGGTCGCAGCGGCCGACGATCGGCTCGGCTGGTCGGATCTAACAGTTCTGCTAAAGGGGCTCAAACGCGCCTCACACCACTGGGGCGGCGTGATCCTCCTACTTGTCAACTCCGAGCTGCTCGGGCCGACCGAGCTGGGGCGGCTCAAGGAGGCCACCGACAGCACCCTGCTGTTCGAGTGGGAGAGCGGCGGCTCGGAGCGCGCCCGCACGCTCGTTGTCGAACAGTTCAGGGGCTGCTCTCCCGGCTCGAGGACGAGGACATCGTCCGATTCGAGACCGAGATCCACGACGGCGGCTTCGATATCAGTAACGTGCGCAAGATCCGCTGAGGCGTGACTCGCGGTTCCGACCGGTGAACTCAGCGGCTGAGTTCGAACCAAGCCTTATCCGTCCGATATCCCTACTACGGGCAGATGTCGAGCCAGGACCGCGACGAGGGCGGCGTCTCGTTTACACTCGCCGCCGAGGTCGACGACTGGCTGACTGAGGAAGCGGCTCGGCGCGGCGAGACCCGCGACGAGCGCTGTCGGCGGCTGGTGACCGCCGCACAGCGCGTCGCGACCGACGACGATCTCGAACTCGCCGATCGCGACGAACTCGTCGCGCTACGGAGCCAACTCGAGGCCCAGCGCGAGGAGTTCACTGACCTCCTCGAGGACGTCCGCGATCGGGTCGTGGAAGTCAAACGCAACGCCGACGGGAAGGCTCCCGCGGAACACGACCATCCCGACCGGCCGACCGACGATGATCTGGCGGCCCTCCGCGGGGAGGTCACCGCCCTCGAGCGGACCGTCGACGGCGGATTCAACAATTTCGGGACCGTTCTCGAGGATCTCATCGCAGAGACCGACGAACTCGCCGACCGATCGATGCTGCTCGCTCAGGCCGTCGTCGACCTCCGCGAGCACCGCGACGAGCGCGCCGCTCGGCAGCGCCGTCGGGCAGCGGCAGACGACCTCAAGCTGGCGGCCAACCGTCTCGGGATCCGAACGGCGATGTGTGTGGACTGCTCCTCGAGCGTCGATATCGCGTTGCTGACCGCTCCCGAGTGTCCCCACTGTGCCAGTGGCTTCACCGATGTCGAGGATCGATCGTCGATCTTCGGCTCCCACCGGCTTCTGACCGGAGAGCCACCGGCGCTCGAGGGGTGCGTCGAGTCGTCGGCCGAATCGCCACCGGACGCGATCTTCGAGGCTGCCGAGACGGAGGCCGAAGCCGCGGACGACGGCGCCGGGACGCCAACCCAACCGACCGATTCTGGAGAGGGAAGTCGATGACCGATCGAGCACGGTCGGCCGACGAAGACGGTGTCGAGTTCACACACAACGAGACCGGCGGCTCATCGACCGATGACGACACCGATCCCGCCCGCGATGTGAGCGATCAACCGGAGCCGCTCGCCGATCTGGCGGCGACCGTCGAGGGAACGGATGACGCCGATCGCTCGCGGTTGAGCGCGCCCGATTTCGACGATCTGTTCGATCGACAAGACAGCACCGAGATCGACGGCGACCGACTCTGGGAGCGACTCGAGGCGGACGATCCGGACGCCGCGCTCAGTCCGGACGGTCCGGGTGCCGCGTCCGCTCCGGACGACCGAGAGACCCACGAGATCGACAAGCGGTCCTACTGCCAGGGATGTGACCACTTCGCCGACCCGCCCGCGGTTGCCTGCGATCACGAGGATGCCGAGATCCTCGCCGTTCCGACGATGACGACGTTCCGAGTCGCGGACTGTCCGTTCATACTTGACGAGTCGCTCGAGGGCGAGGACGATAGTAGCCACTGACAGTCACTGCATACCCGATCGCACGACGGTAGCGCGGTTCGGAGCGAGCAACGTAGGTGAGAACCGTGGACTATGCGATCGGCGTGTACACCGTTTCAGTTGGTACTATTGTCCGACGCCGAGAGCGGGCGGCCGACTGGAGTGTTTTTGCGTGCCGAGTCCGTACACCACTGATATGCAATTCTGTGACGACTGCGGTTCGATGATGAAAGCACGGGGCGATCGAATGGTCTGTACGAGTGATGACTGCGGGGCCTCGAGCGAGCGGGATCGCGAACAGGAAGACGCGTTCGTCACGACGGAGTCCCAAACCGACGGTGACGTGATCGAATCCAGCGAGGAAGCGAACTTCGAGGGCAAACCGAAGGCGACGGACGTCATCTGCGACGAGTGCGGTGCCGAGGAAGCGTGGTACACTCTCAAGCAGACCGCCTCGGCCGACGAACCGCCGACGCGATTCTTCAAGTGTACCGACTGTGGGAAGCGCTGGCGGGAGTACAACTGAGTCCGGGTATCAAGACGATACTGATACAATACTGATATAATACTGATACAATACTGATACGATACTGGCACGCGCTTGTCCCGAGCGTGTTCCCTCTCGAGACGACGACTCGTCGATAGTTCTGCTTCGTATCGGGTTTCGCGCCGAAATTCTCTGTTTCAGACGTCGGGCGTTGCTCTCGCGGAGGCAGTGTGCAATATCGTCCGAACGCGTAACATGATCCTATAAATGACACTCATTCATAAAGAAGAGATTAGTCGTGCAATGGTCCCATACACCTACTCTCGAACAAGGTAGATGGTGACCATGGACCGCAGACAGGTTCTGAAAGCGGCCGGTGTAACGTCGACAATCCCCCTCGCAGCCGGGCTCGGCGCGGCAGGCGGTGATGATAGCCGTGGCGAGGGACGGGAACAGCGAGCGTGTCCGCAGCCGAACTGCATCCATCCGGTGCTCGGCTATTCGGGCCTCGAGGGCGACGAGCAACTGCCACGATCGCTCCGGCCCGATCACGCGGTCGAGTTGGAAATACGGCCACAAGAGGGGCGACCGGTTCCGGAGTTCTTCTTCGAGCCGACCGGACTCTTCGTCGAGCCCGGTGACGTCGTCCAGTTTCGGCTCGCGACGCCCGACCATACCGTCACCGCGTACCATCCCCAGCACGGTCGGCAGCGCCGCGTCCCGGAAGGGGTGCCGCCGTTCTCGTCGCCGGTGTTGGGGATGAATGCGTTCTGGCTGTATCGGTTCGACGAACCCGGTGTTTACGACGTACTGTGTTCGCCCCACGAGATCTTCGGCATGGTAATGCGGATCGTTGTCGGGGAGCCGACGGCCGATTTCGGCCCAGAGGGGGCTGTCGAAACCGAGGGCGGCGAAGTCGAACTCCGCCCGCCGGCGCTCACCGCAGAACTGGTCTACGCCGATCCGAACATGGAGCCGGCGACCATCGCGGAACAGGGATCGATCAGCTGGGACGACCTCGCAGCCGAGAGCAAACAGCTCCTGGTCGAGTTCCCCGAGCCACCGGCGGAGTGAGATCGCGGTCGGGTGCATACCCTCACCCGACCCGACGACCTGAATCGACTCGAGCCGGGGCTCGGCGAATAGTATGCTGCATGATACCAATGGGCAAGGAATAAGCGATGGCCTTCCGTACTGCGCGTATGGACGCGATAGAACGGCCAACGTTTGCGTCCGAAGCCAGCAGACGCATTTATGAGTACGTCGAACGGCACGGAACCGTCGAACGGCACAAAGTACTGGACATCGTGTCCCTCCCGGCCGAGGAGTTTCGAACACGCCTCGAGGAGCTGAAATCGGACGGCTACCTCGAAGACGACGGCGGGACCCTTCGGATCGCACTCGAGTTCGGTGCCGTCGAGAAACACGAGTTAGGCGAGTTCACCGTGACAGTTCGGCCCGCTCAACAGGCGGATTTCGATGGCCTCGTCGATACCATTCGTGACGTCACGGCCGAAGAGACGTACGTCGTCGCCGAGACGGTTGCCGAACAACTGTTGTACGAAACGCCGTCACCAGACACAACACGGTACAGTCTCGGCGGTTCTTCGTCGCGACCGTTGACGGCGATGTCGTCGGCTGGACCCACCTCGATCTCCAGCAGGTTGATCCGGTGCGGGAGGTCGCCCAACAGACCGTCGGCGTCCGCGACGCCTATCGGGGCAACGGGATCGGGAGCACACTCTTGCAGCGAGGGGTCGAGTGGGCCGAAGCGAACGGCTACCGGAAACTCTACAACAGCGTCCCCGTCGTCAACGATACCGCACTCGAGTTCCTGACCGTCCACGGCTGGGACACCGAGGCGATCCGCAGGGACCACTACACGATCGACGATGAGTACGTCGACGAGGTGATGATGGCATACGAGTTGTAGCCGTCGCCGGCGAGAGCGCCGTGTCGATCGGTCCCCGAACCGGGGCGCAACGTTCACATCCGTTCGGACGAATCGATCGGTAGACGAATGTCCAACGGGCCGCAGCTACCGGGCGTCGAGGGCGAGGACGACGAGGATCGCATCGTCTGCCACGTCGACGCCGATTGCTTCTACGCCGCCTGCGAGCGACTGCGTGAGCCCGTCCTCCGGGACGAGCCCCTCGTCGTCGGGATGGGTTACGAGGAAGGGGAGACTAACGGCGCGGTCGCCACCGCCAGCTACGAGGCCCGCGAGTTCGGCGTCGAGAGCGCGCAGGCGATTTCAACGGCCCTCGAGCGACTCCCGAGACGTGCGGCCTCCGAGAACGGCGATATCGATGTCCCTGACCTCGAGTGCGGGGCGCAGCGCGCCCCGGATGACTCGAGCGGGTCATCGCGAGAGCACGAGGACACCGGCTACTACCGGCCCGTCGATATGGATTACTACGAGTCGGTCGCGGCTGACGTCCGAGAGATCCTCCACGACTGCGCCGACGTCGTCCGCGAGGTGAGCATCGACGAGGCCTACCTCGACGTGACCAAGCGGACCGCCTGGGAGGTCGCGGACGGCTTCGCCCGTCACGTGAGGGACCGCATCCGCCGAGAAGTCGGCGTCACCGTCAGCGTCGGCGTCGCACCGACGATGAGTACGGCCAAGATTGCCAGCGATTTCGACAAACCCGACGGGCTCACTGTCGTCGAGCCCGGCGAAATCCGGACGTTTCTCGCACCGCTCGAGGTCGACTTGCTCCACGGCGTTGGCCCCGTGACTGCCCGCGAACTTCGGGAGATGGGCCTCGAGACGGCGGGCGATGTCGCCGCGGCCGACCCGGAGCCGCTAGTCGAGCGCTTCGGCGAACGCGGTCGAGAGCTCTACGACCGCGCGCGTGGCGAGGACGACCGCCGCGTCGAGCCGAAGGGCGACCCCAAGAGCTTCTCTCGAGAATCGGCGTTCGCCGACCCTGTCGAAGCGTCGGCCCCGAAGTACGACTTGATAGAGACCCTCGCGGCGGCCGTGGCCGACCGTGCTCGGCGCGAGGGTGCGCTGTACCGGACCATCGGCGTCAAGGCCGTCACGCCGCCGTACGACGTCAACACGCGCGAGCGGTCGCTGCCGGGGCCGATCGACGACCCCGACCTCGTCGATCGCATCGCTCGTGATCTCTTCACCGAGTTCGAGGGCGAGCCCGTCCGCAAACTCGGCGTCCGGGTCGCCAACCTCGAATTCGTGACCGCCGATCAGGCGAGCCTCGAAAGTTGGGAGCGAGACGCGGACAGCGCTGGAACCGAGGCCGACGAGGTATCGACCGACGACGAATCGATGTCGGACACGGACGCGGATCTCGACTCCGCTCACGGGCATCGGTCAACCGGTCAGTTATCGCTCGCGGATTTTTCGTGAGCGGCGGTGTCTCACCGTGGCCAACCACATCTGCCGCGATCAACCGACCACAGCTGTCACGGCCAACCGACATATCCACGCTCTCGAGCCACGAAAAGCACTTACCGAACCGGAACGAACACTGAAATTATAACCCCTCCCCGACAATCCCTACAGCAGACCATACCGCCCGCATGATTACATGACAGAAGATTTTTACGACCTTCTCGAGATCCCGCCCGATGCCCCACAGGACGAGATCAAGGATGCCTATCGCGATCAGGTCCGTGTCTACCACCCTGATCTAAACGACGATGACCGCGCACAGGCGCAGTTTACCGCGGTGCAGACGGCCTACGATATCCTCGGCGATCCGGTCGAACGGCAGGCCTACGATCGACTCGGCCACGAAGATTACGTCGCGAAGCGAACCAGCGGACTACCCTCTCCCGACGTCTGGAAGAGTGACGACGATGATAAAGACGACTCGAGCGGCACGGAACTGAGCTATTCGGAATCGGAGACGGCCTCCGCGTCGACCGCGTCAGCAACGGCCGGCTCTACGACGTCCGGGTCGACGACTGGCGGTCGATCGTCAGCGACGACCGGTTCGAGCGGATCGAGGTCGACGACCGGAACGGCGTCGGCCGGGACCGCGAGCGGGGCCTCGAACGCGACCGGGACCGGATCCGGAACCAGGTCGCGGTCCGGGGGGAGCGGCGCGGGAGCGAGTCGTCGAACCGGCAATACGGCCACCGGAACGGCCGATGAAACCGGTCAGTCCAGTCGGACCACGACTGGCTCCGGGTCGGAAACGAATGGCAGATTCGGGAACCCGATCGCGCGCTGGTGGCGGCGACAGAACTTCTCGCTGCCGCTGCTCTGGCTCTCGGTAGTCATCTACGCCGCCGGACTCGCCCACTTCGGCCTCGAGAACGCCACTCCTCTCGAATCGCTCTGGACCGAGCTCCGCGCGACCGGTGCCGATCCGACCGGGATCTGGACCCTGCTCACGGAGAGCCGACACGGACTTGAGACGATGGTCGCGTTCACACAGAGCACCGAATTCGTGACGCCGCCACTCGAGCGGCCGCTGTGGGACGGTGCACTGGCTGGTGTTGTCGCAGTTACGCTCCTTTCGCTACTCGCTGTCCGGGTCGTCCGCCGAGAGAACACCTGGGGCCCGCTGACGATCGACGAGACGATCGTCGTCGCGCTCGCGGTGACGGCCACGACGACGCTCGTCGGCGGGCCGCTGCTGGCGGGCGCGGTGCTCATGCCGCTGCTGTTCGGCGTCGTCGTCCGCCACACCAGACGCGGGCGGGGCTGGACGCCATCGTATCTCTACGTGCTCCCCGTCCTCGCGCCGCTCGCCGGCTTTGGGGCCGTTGCAGCCGGCTATACGTCGCTTCCAGTCGACCTCGCCGCGTTCGTGATCCTCCCGCTGCTGGGTGGGTTGGGACTACCGCTACGGGCGACGGTCAAGAAACATATCGGTTGGTGAATACGGGTCGTTCGTTCGATAGCGCTCGAGTACGTCTCGCACGAATCGACGCTCCGTGGGACACACGCGGTACCGAACAGTTGAAATGCGACAGATGCCAAACGCTCGCATGGCCAAATACTCGACCGGTTCGTCCGGCGGCGGTGGCGGGACGAGCTGCGAACTCTGCGGTGCCGAGAGCGATTCGCTCACGCTCGCATCGGTCGCCGGAGCCGAACTCGAGGTCTGTCCGAACTGTGCGCCACACGACGATTCCGAGGCACACAGCGAGGACCGGAACCGGAATCGCAGCGAGCAGAACGCGGGTTCGGACGACGAACCGAGCCGCAAGAAGAAGGCTGCCCAGAACGTCGCGAAAGCGAACCCGGTCTGGGACGGCGACTCCGAACACTGGGAGAGCGAGGGAACCAACTATGACGACGATCCCCTTCCGTATCTCGTCTCGGACTACGGCGACGCGCTCGTCGAGGCGCGCCAGGACGCGGGCCTCCAGCGCGAGGAGCTCGCCGACGAACTCGGCGCACCGGCCAAAGACGTCCTCGCTGTTGAACAGGGACGCGCGACGCAGGCTGGCGTCGGCGGCGGCCTGATCGAGGCCCTCGAGGAGCACCTCGACGTGACCCTCGCGGAGTAGGCTGGTCGGTTTTTTCTTCGGTAGTCGATGACAGTCTCGGCGAGCAGACTTTTAACTATTGCCGACTGATTGCAATCGATGACCGGCCAACGGGCGGCAGCGGAGCCGTATGCGACGCGGTTCGAGACCGAAGTGACGTCGATCGACGGCCGCCGGGTCTGGCTCGAGCGCAGTCACTTCTACGGCGCAAGCAGCGGACAGCCGGCCGATCGCGGGACCATCGCCGATATCGAGGTGAGCGACGTCCGACTGGTCGACGGCGAACAGGTCCATGTGTTGGCCGAAGAACCGTCGTTTAGGCCGGGCCACCGCGTCCTCTGTTCGGTCGACAGGTCTTTTCGGATGTACTGTATGCGAGCTCACACCGCCAGTCACGTTCTCGTTGGGACCGCGCGGCGACTGCTCGAGGATGCGACCTATGCCGGTCTCGAGATCAGCCCGGAGACGGTTCAGGTCGACCTCGAGACGAACGCAACCGTCGACGACGAGACGCTGATCGAGTTAGACGAGACGATCACCCGCGTCATCTGGGAGTCGCGCCCGGTCTCGTGGGACGACGTGTCGATCGCGGAGGCACGCGAGCGCGAGGAGGTGGCACTCAACCCTGAGGTCGACGCCGCTGTAGTCGAGAAGGGGCGAGTCCGACTCGTCACGATCGAGGCCGAGAACGACCGGCAAAACCGTTCCCGTTTCGCCGGTGCAACCGGCGCGGCGGATCCGTGGGACGTGTCCGCCTGTGGCGGCACTCACGTCCGGAATACCCGCGAGATCGGTCCCGTCACAGTGCTCGGCAGTTCGAGTCCCGCCGAGGACGTGACCCGGATCGAATTCGCCGTCGGCCCGCAGGCGATCGATCGGCGAACAGCCGAGAAGCGCGCCGCGTTCGCTGCGACCGCGGCGTTGAACGTCGATCTCGAGGAGGTCGGCGACGAACTCGAGCGGCTGTGATGACGGCAGTCGGTAGTTCTCACTCGAAATCGATGTTCTCATTCGCAAGCAGTGGGTTCATGTCTCTCGGTTCCTAGCCGTCGATCAGGTACGATTCCGGAACCCGTTCCGCGAAGGTAGAAACTATTACTATCTTCGGAGTGAATCTCATCCCATGGGAGTCGATTACTCACAGTTGCACGATCCGAACGCCGAGTATACGATGCGAGATCTCTCATCGGAGACGATGGGCGTCACGCGAGAGCGCGGCGGCGGTCGAGACGTCGAGATCACCGATATCCAGACGACGATGGTCGACGGCAACTTCCCGTGGACGCTCGTCCGCATCTACACCGACGCGGGAACCGTCGGCACCGGTGAAGCCTACTGGGGCGCTGGCGTCCCGGAACTGATCGAGCGGATGACACCGTTCCTTATCGGCGAGAACCCGCTGGACATCGATCGCCTGACGGAACACCTCGTCCAGAAGATGTCCGGCGAGGGCTCGATCGGCGGCGTCACCGTCACCGCGATCTCGGGCATCGAGGTCGCGCTGCACGATCTGGCCGGCAAGATCCTCGAGGTTCCGGCTTACCAGCTCCTGGGCGGCAAGTACCGCGACGAGATGCGGGTCTACTGTGACTGCCACACCGAGGAAGAAGCCGATGCCGATGCCTGCGCCGACGAGGCAGAACGCGTCGTCGAGGAACTAGGCTACGACGCGCTGAAGTTCGATCTCGACGTGCCGAGCGGTCACGAGAAGGACCGCGCGAACCGTCACCTCCGCGAGCCCGAAATCGAGCACAAGGCCAAGATCGTCGAGAAAGTCACCGAGCGCGTCGGCGACCGCGCCGACGTCGCCTTCGACTGCCACTGGACGTTCTCCGGCGGCAGCGCGAAGCGACTCGCAAAGCGTCTCGAGGAATACGATATCTGGTGGCTCGAGGACCCCGTCCCGCCGGAGAACCACGACGTCCAGCAGGAGGTCACGCAGTCGACGTCGACGCCGATTACCGTCGGCGAAAACGTCTACCGGAAACACGGCCAGCGCCGCCTCCTCGAGGAGCAGGCCGTCGACATGATCGCGCCGGACATGCCCAAGGTCGGTGGTATGCGCGAGACGCGGAAGATCGCCGATCTCGCAGATATGTACTACGTGCCGGTTGCGATGCACAACGTCGCCTCGCCGGTCGCGACGGTCGCCAGCGCCCACGTCGGTGCTGCGGTCCCGAACTCGCTGGCGGTGGAGTACCACTCCTACGAACTCGGCTGGTGGGAGGACCTCGTCGAGGAAGACGTCATCGAGGACGGCTACATCGAGATCCCCGAGAAACCGGGCCTCGGCGTGACGCTCGATATGGACGTCGTCGAGGAGCACATGGTCGAGGGCGAGGAGTTGTTCGACGCGGCATAAGCCGCGTCGAGCCAGCAAATCTCCGATTTGCGTTGTTCGACGAAGCGTGAGCTTCGTCGGGCTCGCTGAGCCTCGCTCAGCGGTGTTTGACGAGGCGTGAGCTACGTCACACTCACGGAGCGTTGTCCGGGTTGTTTAATCCGGTATAACAGTATTGGAAATACGCTTTCTTTATTCAGAGTTAGTCGGGAAACTCGCGTTCAGTACAGGTAAGGAACACACCATTCAGTATATCCACTACATTAAAGTACATTTGAAGTATAAAATACTAACTAACCAACCGCTATGGACGTACATCGTCGTCATATTCTTGCTGGCCTCGGGATGGCTCCTCTGGGAGGGTGTTCAGAGAGATTCACATCCGATTCAGGGATCCAACTTGGGAGTCTTCGGGTCGCAAATACGGCGGACGAACCACGTACCGTTGACTTGGTGTTAGAGAGAGACGGATCGCGTGTCTATAATGAGATGGTAGAGATCGATCCGGATAACCACGTCTGGATCGACCCGACGTGGTCCTCCGAACCAGCAGAATATGATCTGTATTATACAGTCTCAGGTTCGGACGAGGTGTCTATTGCAGAACTCACTAATGACGTTGCACCAGACGATATTGACGGAGAATGCGTCGTTGCAGATTTGTGGACAGTTATGAACCCCTCTGGCGCTGACGTATTACTCAAGAGTGTAGATAGATATGAAGAGGCGAAGTGCAACTTCTGAGTAGTTAGTATGCATATGATGGTACCGGATTGGTTCAGTTTCAGGAACCGCATCGTCGATAGCGACGGCGACCGCAAGTCCGCTGCGCTCTAACTATGGTGTACTACTACACCACAAATTTATTCCCCGGGCCGAAAGGAATCCCATGGATCAGCGACGACTGTGCACGGACGGCGGTGACCCCGGCTCCGGTGCCGCGCTCGAGAGCGGCGACGGCTCGCATCATCCCGGACCGCCGCGGTTCGTCACCGTCGGCGAGGGGATCGTCGATCCGAATGGAAACGAAATGGAGACGCGCGACGACCTCGCGCCGCGGAACCCGGACGGGGACGGCACGTACGTCTGGCGAGTACTCGAGTCGCCCGACAGCTCGAGTGCGGCACCGACTGACGGGCCGATCGCCGAGTTCGAACCGGACGTGCCGGGAACGTACGCGCTCGCGCTCGAGGCACCCGACGGCACGCACGAACTGACGGTCCGCGCGTTTCCCGAGGTGGACGAGGACGCGCCGCGCCCGCAGGTCGAACTCGAGGCGACGGTCGCGGACGGTCATGTCCGTCTCTCGGCGACCGCGAGCGTCGTCGGCGACGGTGATCCCAGCGTCGAGTACTACGTCGATGACCGGAACGGGGACGTGCTCGAGCCGAACGGGACGATTCCGGTCGATGCGATCGACGAACGGGTCCGCGTCTACGCCATCGCGGTCGATGAGCGCCACTCCGTTCCAGACGCGATCGAACTGGTTCTCGACGGCGAAGGGGCGAACGAACCATCCGTCCGCGTCGAGCGTCCGTTCGAGCCACCCGAGTGGGCCGTCGACGCGGTCGTCTACGAGATCTTCACCCGGCGATTCCCGGACCGGGACGAGCCCACGTTCGAGACGATCGCGGATCGGCTCGACCACCTCGAGGCCCTCGGGATCGACGTCCTCTGGCTGTCGCCGTTTCTCGAGGCCGAGAGCGGGTTCGGGACGCCCGCGGAGCGCGGTGGTCCCCACGGCTACAATACTCGGGACTACTTCGAGGTCGATCCGGACCTCGGATCCGTAGCCGATTTCGAGGCGCTGGTCGACGCCTGTCACGAGCGAGATATCCGGGTCGTCTTCGATCTCGTGATCAACCACACGGCGGACACGCATCCGTTCTACGAGGCCGCGGTCGACGAGACGCATCCCGACCACGAGCGGTACCGCGACTGGTACCGGTGGGAGGACTTCGACGAGCGCGACGCGGACACCTACTTCGGCTGGGACGACATTCCGAATTTGAACTACGCCAACCCCGAGGTCCGGGACTATCTGCTCTCGGTCGTCGACTACTGGGCCGAGCGCGTCGACGGCTTCCGCGCGGACGTCGCGTGGGGCGTCCCCCTGAGCTTCTGGACCGAGGTGTCCGACCGAGTGAGCGGCGCGGACGGCGACTTGTTCCTGCTGGACGAGACCCTGCCTTCCGACATCGAGATGGGCGGCGGCCGGTTCCACATGCACCACGACGACGTCCTCCACGACGCGCTCGAGCGATTGGGTGCGTCGTTCGCAGACGGCGGTACGGACGGGTCAACCGCGGCCGACAGCGCGGACGAACCCGCCGACGAGACGGCAGCGGTTGCGGAGGGGAACGCGGTCGCTGACGAATTCACCGATTCCGCGGCCGATCTGGAGGCCACGACCGCCGACGCGATACTCGAGGCGATCGAGGACCGGCAGCGCCGCGGTGCCCACCCCGACTCGGAGTGGTTGCTGTACGTCGAGAACCACGACACGGACCGGTATCTCACCGAATACGGTCGCGACGCGCAACTGGCAGCAAGCGCTGCGACGGTTACCCTCCCCGGCTCGCCGATGCTCTACTACGGACAGGAAACCGGCGTGATGGGACGGCGCGACCCGATGAACTGGGAGTCGTTCGATACGAACCTACTCGAGCACTATCGGCAACTGATCGACCTTCGGAAATCGCATCCGGCGCTGCAGTCCGATGCCGACCTCGAGCGGATTCCGTACGCGACCGACACCGACGCCGCCGTCGCGTTCGCGAGGGAAGCGCCGGCGAGCGGCCGCCGGCTCGTCGTCGCGTTGCACTTCGGTGACGGCACGGCGACGGTGCGGATCGACGAACCCGTCGAGGGAACCGACCTGCTGACGGACGAGGAGGTCGCGGACGATGATGGTACGGCCGATTCGTGGGCCCGCGAACTCGCTGTCGACACCGCCGTTGTCCTCGAGGCCGAGACGACGGACTCGAGCGAATCGGGCGGCCAGTAACCAACGGCGAGGCGAAAATTGAGCCGGTTCACCCCTCCATGCCGCCGAAGGAGAGGCCGCTCTCGACGTAACTCTGTGCGAAGAAGTAGATGATCGCGACCGGCATCGCGAACAGGATCGCGAACGCCGAGAACTCGGTCCATGGCGTCTCGTACCGTCCGGCCGTCGCGAGCGAGTAGAGTTCGACTGAGAGTGTGTAATTGTCCGGACTGAGTAGCGTCCGCGCGACGATGAACTCGTTCCACCCCGCTAGGAAGGTGAAGACTAGGACGACGGCGATGCCGGGTTTCGACAGCGGGAGAATCACCTCGCGGATGACATCCCACCGACCCGCCCCGTCGACGATCGCCGCCTCCTCGTAGGAGACGGGGATGTTGTCCATGAAGGTCTTGAGCAACCACGTGTTGAACGGGATTGCCCCCGCGGCGTAGAACAGTCCGAGCACCAGGAGGCTGTCGCTCAACCCGAGGTTGACGAACAGGGCGTACAGCGCGACGAGCGTCGCGACCGAGAGGCCAGCACCGACCTGCGTGAACAGGACGTAGCCGTAGAGAACCTTCTCTCGGCCGACGAAATTTCGCCGCGAGAGCGCGTACGCGCCCGGAATGACAACCGACATCGAGACGCTGACTGTCACGAAGACGACGACTAAGCTGTTGACCAGCGCGTCGCGGAAGTCCGATTCGAAGAGCACCCAGTGGTAGGCCTCGAGGTTGTAGGTGGCCGGATCGGCGAAGATACCTTCGGAGCTCATCAGTCCGGTCCCCTGCGAGAGCGAGGCCGTGAAGATCCAGTAGACAGGGAACATGAGGACTACCAGAATCCCGACCGCGCCGCCGGTCGCGGCGACCGTCTTGGCGATGTCCAGCGGATTCCGCCTGCTACTCCCGGCCTGCTCGTCGGATCGCGTCTCTGATTTAGATGCTGTCATTACGAGTTCACCCCTTCGGCGAGGTCGCCTTTCTTTACTGCGAGCCACATGAACGCGCCGATGAATGCGATCGCCGTGACCATGATCGCTGATCCGAACGCGTACTCATTGAGTTCGGTCGCCTCCCGGAAGCCGTAGACGATGATAAGTTCGTTTTGGCGAGACGGACCGCCCTGATTGAAGATCCATGGGACGAGGAACTGCTGAAACGACGTCGCCGCGGTCAGGATCGATCCGAACATGACCGGGCGTTTGATCGACGGGAGTGTGATGTGACGGAACCGGTTCAGGAAGCCCGCACCGTCGACTTTCGCTGCGTCGTGGAGTTCCGCTGAGACGTCCTGCAGCGCACTCACGATGATGATCACCATGAACGGATACGCCAGCCAGACCTCCGCCGTGATATAGGCGAAGAACGAACTCCACCGACCGCTGAGCCACCCGATCGGTAGCTCCAGCAGCAGTAGCTCCGGCGCGGTGACATCGAACAGACCCGTGAGCGAGAGCACGGCATCGTTGTACTTGTAGAGCATCTCGTTCAGCGGCCCGAACCGAGCGCCGCTAAATATGCCTCGCCAGACCGTGATCGTGAATATCGTCGGGAACCCCATCGGGATGATGACCGCGGCTCGGAGGTACCGCTTTCCGAGCACACGGCTGTGAGTGAGGACCATCGCGAGCCCGAGCGAGAGCACGATCTTGACCACGAGGCTCACCACGACGAACAGCCAGGTGATCCCGAGCGAGGTCCAGAACTGCGAATCCGAAAAGAGCTCGACGTAATTGTCGAGCCCGATCACGCTTGAGCCGCCCCCGATGACCGTTCCGGCGTGGGTCGCGTCGGTCATCGACAAGTAGACCAGGAACGTGATCGGGAACAGCATGAAGGAGCCGAACAGGACGACGCCGGGTAAGACGAGCAGGATCCCGAACAGGTCGTACTCCCGGAGACTGACCGGAAGTCGCCGTCGACCGCGCTCGGATACGCGTCTGAGAAATGACGATGTAGACATGGGATTGAGGTGTCAAACGCAGTCAGTTAGTCCCAGCGGCCCCGAATTTCCTCGGCGGCAGTTGCCATCGATTCGTCGGCACTCGCCTGTCCGTTGAAGACCCGCTGGAGACCGTCCTTGAGCGGCGTCCACACGTCGCCAATTCGTGGGTCAGTCGGCAGTGGAACGCCCATCTCGACGGTCTGGGCGAACGCTTCGACATCGTCGCCGAGTTCGTCGGACTGCGTGTACTCCTGGTGAACCGGAATCAACCCGTGGTCCTGTGCGTTGCTCAGGATCACGTCCTCGGTGGTCGTGTACCACTCGGCCCACTCGAGAGTCGTCTCGAGCGCGGTGTCGTCTGCGCTCTCGAGTTGCGTCGTAAAGTACCACGTCTGGACGCCCGTGTACGGCGACGGCTCACCGCCGTCGATGTCGGGGAGGGGTGCGACGGTCGCGTCGACATCGGCCTCGCGGAAGCTGCTGACCTGCCACGGTCCGTTGATCGCGTACGGCGCGTTCCCCTCGGAAAACGTTGGGATCTGTGATTCGGGGGTGGGATCCTCCGCGACGTACGGCCAAATAGAGTCCTCGAGAAGTTCGATGCCCTCGATGAACACGTCGTCCTCGATACCGAGTTCGCCGCTCTCCTCGTCGAAGACGGTACCGCCGAACGCGTTGAGGAACGCGCTGACGAAGTAGGTCTCGATCGCGGGAACCGAGAGCCCGTACTGGTTGTTGTCCGGATCGTGGTGGTCCTCCATTACGTCGACCATCTCCGAGAGCGTCTCCGGCGGTCCGTCGACCAGATCCGGATTGTACATGAGCGAGACGGTCTCGGCCGCATAGGGGAGGCCGTGTACCGCACCGTCCCACTGGACTGCCTGTGCGGCCGCTTCCGTGAACGTACTCTCGAGGTCAATGTCGATGTCGTCGGCAGCGTCATAGACGAAGTCCTGATCGTGATACTGACCGATCCAGTCGTGGGCCCATGCGAACGTATGTGGCCCATTACTCGCCGGTAATGCCGTTTCGAGTTGCGAGTCCATCTCCGAGATATTCTCGACGTTCATCGCGTCGTCCCGTCCCTCGTTGAACGTTCCGAGGTGTCCCTCGAGAGACTGCTGCTCGCCTTCTTCGAACTGCGTCCACAGCGTCGTCCCCTGGTCGCCGCCGCCGAGCAGTCCCCCGAGACACCCCGCAACTGTCAGTGTCGTAATCCCGCCGATGCCCACGAGTGCGTTCCTGCGATACAGTGTCATGGCAAACAGTGATGAATAATATCTTCACATATTTAGTTGTTAGGATGCCACCTTGACGAAGCAAACGAAATAATTGTAACGGGCATCAGGCCCCTTCATATCGGGAATTTCGGGAGTTCGAACCGGATCCATACCTCTCGAGACGGTCCCAGATTTCGCTATCGGGCGTCGCATTCCCTCGGCTGAGAACCTGTTCGTCTCGCGAACGGCAATTTCCAATATGTTTGGTGTAATATTACTTCTTAGATTCCAAATTTTGGGAAAAGGTTTTACGCACCCTCGCCGAACGAACAGTGAAATGGCACGAGTAACGGTCGAATCGCTACGGAAGGAATACGACGCCGGGTCGGTCGTCGCCGTCAACGACCTCGACCTCGAGATCGAGGACGGCGAGTTCGTGACCGTGGTCGGCCCGTCGGGCTGTGGAAAGACGACGACGCTGCGGATGTTAGCCGGACTCGAGCAGTCCACGTCCGGGCGAATTCGGATCGGCGACGAGGACGTCACGGACGTCCACGCAAAGAACCGGGATGTCGCGATGGTGTTCCAGAACTACGCGTTGTATCCCCACAAGACCGTCTTCGAGAACATGGCGTTCGGGCTCCGGATGAGCACCGATCTGAGCGAGTCAGAGCGCGAGCGGCGCGTCATCGACACGGCCGAGATGATGGACATCGAGGACCTCCTCGAGGACAAACCGGACGAGCTCTCTGGCGGTCAGAAACAGCGCGTCGCGCTTGGCCGTGCGATCGTCAGGGAGCCGGATCTATTCCTGTTCGACGAGCCGCTCAGCAACCTCGACGCCAAGCTCCGAACGAGCATGCGCGCGGAGATCCAGCGGCTCCAGAACGAACTCGGAATCACTGCTGTCTACGTCACGCACGATCAACACGAGGCGATGACGATGGGCGACCGGATCGTCATCCTCGACGGCGGCGAACTCCAGCAACAGGGGAAACCGACCGAGGTCTACGAGAACCCCGTCAACGAGTTCGTCGGCGGCTTCGTCGGCTCGCCGTCGATGAACTTCGTTGATGTCGCCGTCGAGTCCGACGGCAATCGACTCCACCTAACTGGCCCCGACGGCGGGTTCGAATTCGACCTCTCGGCAGCGTACGTCGACCGCCACGGGGACGATCTCGATGCGAGTCAGTACACGCTCGGTATCCGACCGGAAAACGTCTCCGTCACCGACGAAGGCGCGGCTAACTCGATCACGGCGGCCATCGGTGTCGTCGAACCTGTCGGCTCCGACAACTTCCTCCATCTCGATCTGCCCACCGAGTTCATTGCCCGCGTCGACTCGGACGTGCACCTCAAGCCGGGCGATCGGGTGACGCTCACGTTCGACGAATCGGATGTCCACCTGTTCGATCCCGAAACCGGTCGGAACGTCCTCACTCGCGAACGCGACGTTCCAATCGTCACGTCCTGACGCAGACAGCGCTAACCTCTCAGCCTCGTTTTTCGGTTGCCTCTGCCTCACTCTGGAGAGATAGCCGCCGCGCCAAAAAACGGAATCGCCGACTTAGTCCTGCAGTGGTGCGCGGTCCTCGTCGTCCGCGAGCGCGGGCGAAGCGGATTCCTCGAGCGAACTCGCCGTCGCGAGCCGGATGGCATGGGGCCAACCGAGCGGCGTCGCGCTGTCCGGCGTGCCGTCGTCGAACACTTGTTCGGGGAGGTAGCCGCCGGGCCGGCGGAGCACTCCGCTGGGCCCGACGAGCGCTAAAAGGGTACGACCACGTTCGTCGAACATGTCGGCCTCCTCACGGCCGTTCGCCGTCAGGAGGTCGCCGAGTTCGACGGCAGCGTGTGCCCCCCATGCAGTCGTCACTGTCCAGATCTTCGGGGCATCCTGTTCGCGGACTCGCCAGGGATCCCCCTCGAAGCGGGCGAGCCCCTCGACCGGTCCATCTGGATTTCGATAGAGGCCATCGAGCGTCGTCCCGACGTGGGAGACGAGCCGATCGAGTCGGTCGTCGTCGACGCCCTCGAGCGCATCGTACGCCCGGTGGGCCCCGACCAGCGCGAGCGTGCTCCCGTCGAGTCGATCGTCGACGTCACCGTTGTCACTGCGCATCGCGTAGATCCCGCGCTCGGGCACCCAGAGCTCGTCGAGGGCTTCGTAAACGGTTGCCGCCCGTTCTCGGGCGCGAGCCGCGAGCGACTCGTCGACCGGGGCCCGAGCGATCGCCGCGTAGGCTTCGAGGAACGTCGCCGCGGTGTGCGCGAACCGCCCGGTCATGTTCTCCCAGGCGTTCTGGACGCGCCCGGGGAGGCCGTCCGCTGCGAGGGTGTCGTCTAACCCGTCGATGGCGGCCGCGAGCGCCTCCTGTACCCCTTCCGCGTCGGCATCGACGTGACGAAGGTACGTCGCGAGAAACGCCGCGACGCTCGCCGTCTGGTCGGCCTGGTATTCCTCGGAGTCCCCGTCTTCGACGCGGCCGTGCGCCCAGCCCGGAGCGAGCGCGCCGTTGTGCGGCCACACCCGATGGGGCCAGGTGCCGTCGGAACGTTGCGTCTCGACGTAGAAGCGGACACTCTTCGCGTGCCACTCCTCGAGTCCAAGCGCCAGCCGCCGATCGGCCTCGAGCAGGAACCCAGCGATTTCGGCGTCGTCACGGAACCAGGTGTAGCCGTAGCCGCCGGAGTACCGATAGAACGGATCGAACTCGGGTCCGGCCATCCGTGCACCGGTCGGCGCACGCAACAGCGCGAGTGTACGGAGGTCTGCGAGGCTGCCCTCGACGTCGCTATCAGGATCGGGAAGCCGATCACGAGCTTGTTCGCGGCCCGCCTCGAGCACCGCCTCACCGTCGGCGTGGTTGGCCACGGCGGTCCGAACGCACTCAAGCCCGTCGGTGCGGTCGCCGTCGGAGAGGAGCGTCGCGACGGTCGTGCTCGGTGACGACCCGGTGAGTTCGATTTCGCTCATCGCGACCGGGCTAAGGCGTGCCTCCTCGTAGCGGTCGTCGGTCGGTGATCGCGGAAAGTCGACGGGCTCGGCCGCGAGCAGTTCCGTGAACCGCTCGGGGACCTGCCCCGTCACGGACAGCTCCGTCGAGGCCGCGAGGAAGTCGTGTTCGGTGTCATGGTGTACCTCGACGGCGTTCCCGTGCCAGAGCTGTCCGACTCGTCCCGCTCGCCCGTCCGGTGCGAATCCGACGCACGCGTGGAGGGAGATATCGTCGTCGGCTCCACCTCCGTCCTCGATCCTAACGTGAGTCAGGTGGAGCCGTCCGATCGTGAGGTCGTACTGCACGCAAATCGAGTCACCGACCGCGTGCGTCGTCTCGACGACCGCGGTATCGTCGACGTAGCGCTGGTCGCCGTCAGCGTCAAACCAGTGGACATCACCGTCTTTCTCGAGTCCGAGCCGGGAGCGTTCAATGCCGGCCAGCCCAGAGAGCGGGTAGGAGTAGTCCCTGATTGATCCGCCGGGGGCGACGTGAACGAGCCGTTCGCCGAGACCGGAGAAAAGCCCCGTCGTCGACCTACGCTCGCCGGGAAACCGCTGTGGATCCCCCTGTGACCGCTTGAAATCGTTGAGGGCACCGTGTAGTTCCATCGTTTTCACAGTCCGCTCCCGGGGCAATAAACTTTTTTGAAATATGTCTTCCTACTTTTCTGTGCCGCGATGGTGGGGCATCGTGGTCGAACGACGCGGTTCGGCCATATCGATCGGCGAGCGGCTCGATCGGGCGGCCGGACCGATCATATTTACACTGACCGCTCAATCGATAGGATACTAGTTACACATGGACGACGACGAGCTCGCCGAGTTGCTCGAGCGATTCGGCCTCTCGGAGAAGGAGACCGACACCTACCTCGCGATTCTCGAACACGGGGAGTCGAAAGCGAGCACCATCGCCGACGCGGCTGACGTGTCCAAGCGCTACGTCTACAGCATCAGCGAGGCACTCGAGGACCGCGGGTTCGTTGAGGTCGACGACCACTCGGTTTCGACGGTGATCCGGCCCGTCCAGCCCGAAACAGTTATCGAACAGCTCACGGACAGCGTCACGGAAATCGAACCGGAGCTCCAATCGCGGTACACGACGACGGAGCGTTCCGGCGAGCAGTTCGAGGTAATCAAGTCTCGGCAGACGGTGCTCAAACGAATCGAGAGCCTGCTGGCCAACGCGGAGACGGAAGTGACGCTCTCCCTGCCCGCCGAGGTCCTCCCGCGAATCCGGTCGACGCTCGAGGCGACGGTCGACCGCGGCGTGCTCGTCCTCCTCTTGCTCGGCGCGACCGAGGGCGATCAAGACATCGCGTCGCTGGCCGGTACGGCCAGTACGGTCCGCACCTGGGATGCGCTCGTGCCAACGATGTTGACGGTTGACGGCCGGCACGGGCTGCTCGCACCGAGCCAGATACTGACGACGTCGACGAGCGACACCCGCGCGATTTCGATCTCACAGGAACAACTCGCTCCCGTCCTCGCCGGTTCATTCCTGGCGAACTACTGGCCGACCGCGGAAGAGCGCTACGTCACCACTCCGAACGAACTCCCCTGTACCTACGAGGGGTTTCGGAGCGCCGTCTTCCAGATCGCGCTCCACCGCGCGACAGACACGCGGATCGAGGCCTCGGTCACCGGCTCGCCGGTCGGCGATCAGGACCTCCCATCGTCGCTCTCCGGCGAGGTCGTCGACGTCCGACAGAGCCTCGTCAGGCCAGTCTCCTCGACGCTGCCGATCGAGAACGCGTTCGAACTCGAGGTCGACGGCGACCAGTACACTATCGGCGGCACCGGCGCGTTCCTCGAGGACTACGAGGCGGAGTCGGTCACCATTCGCCCGCTCGAGGAGTGAGCACCATCGGCGCGCTTATTTCGACTATGAGTAAATTTCTTGGCGTCGGGGCGCACACGTCTCGCCACGATGGAACGATTCACTAGTACGCGGCTCGCGAGCGAGCACCGAATGGCGGCCACTATGCGAGGGCTGGACGGATGACCGAGAAAGGCGCAGTCAGGGACCGAATCGTCGACAGCGGTGTCATCGCAGTCCTCCGCGGCATCGATGAGAACCAAATCGTCCCAGTCGCCCGTGCGATTCACGACGCCGGGGTCGATGCGCTCGAGATCACGGCGGACGGGACGCGCGCGGCCGAGCAGATCGCGGCCGTCGATCGGGAGCTCGCGGACACCGACGCGGTCGTAGGCGCAGGGACCGTCCTCGACGCGCCGACCGCACAGTCCGTAATCGACGCGGGCGCGTCGTTCGTCGTCTCGCCACAGACCTCGCCGGACGTGGTTCGGACATGCAACCGACACGGCATCCTCGTCGCACCCGGCGTCATGACGCCGACGGAGGCCGTGACGGCGATGGAAGCCGGCGCGGACCTCCTCAAAATGTTCCCCGCGTCGACGGTCGGCCCGGGCCACATCGGCGCGCTCGCGGGGCCGCTAGGTGATGTCGATATCGTTCCGACGGGTGGTGTCTCGCAGGACAACGCCGTCGACTTCTTCGACGCCGGTGCAGTGGCCGTCGGTGCCGGCGGTGCCATCGTCGACGATGCGGCCGTTGCCGACGGCGACATGGATCGCGTTCGAGAGACGGCCGCATCGTTCGTCGACGCAGTCGAGGCGGCGCGAAGCGAGTAATCGAACGCCGGCGCACGCAGACCCGTCACGTCCCGCGAGTGGCCGCAGCACAACCGGCTGCTGGTGCTGGGAGCCGTTTTATGTCGCTCGTCGGGGTGGAAACGGGCGTGACTCCAGATCCAGATCAGTGTACTCGCAGACGGATACTCGGCGCGGTCGGAGCAACCGGGGCCGCGGCAGCGGTCGGCCTCGGGGGCTCCGGGACCGGCGTTGCACAGAACGAAACCGCTGACTCGAACGCGACGGCCCAGGAGGGTGACGGGAGCGATGTCGACAGTCCGTACACGGAGACGTATCGCAATACCATCGATTCCGTCGTCCTTGTCACCGTCTCCGGGACGAGCGGTGTTCCGGGTGGCGGTGGCGGCGGCCTCGGCTCCGGGTTTGTCATCGACGACCAGTATATCGTGACCAACAATCACGTCGTCGAGAGCGCGAGCGAGGACGGGATCGAGATCCAGTTCAGCAACGAGGAGTGGCGAGCCGCATCGATCGTCGGCACCGACGCCTACAGTGACCTCGCCGTCCTCCGCGTCGAGGACGTACCCGACATCGCCACCGGTCTCTCGTTCTCGGAGTCCGAGCCCGTAATCGGTCAAGAAGTGCTGGCGATCGGCAATCCGCTCGGCCTCGATGCGTCGGTCTCTCAGGGGATCGTCAGCGGAATCGATCGATCGCTCCCGAGCCCCACCGGCTTCTCGATTCCGGCCGCGATCCAGACCGATGCACCGATCAACCCTGGTAACAGTGGCGGCCCGCTGGTGAGCCTCGAGGGCGAGGTTCTCGGCGTCGTCTTCGCCGGGGCCGGCCAGACCATCGGCTTTGCGATCTCCGCGTTGCTGGCGAACCGAGTCGTGCCCGCGCTCATCGAGGACAGTACGTACGAACACCCCTACATGGGCGTCGGCGTCCAACCGGTTGGCCCGGAGATCGCCGCCGAAATCGGCCTCGAGGAAGCCACTGGCGTGCTAGTCATGGAGGTCGTTCCGAACTCGCCTGCAGACGGCGTCCTCGAGCCGGGCAGTACCAGTCGCCCAGCCAGCGGTGACGTAATCGTCGCCATCAACGGCGAGGAGATACCCAACCAGAATCAGCTCTCGTCGTATCTCGCCCTCGAGACCTCGCCCGGTGAGACGATCGAACTCGAGATCGTTCGCGATGGTGACCGGCAAACGGTCGAGTTAACCCTCGCGGAGCGACCGGAGGTGGAACTGCCACAGACGCCGGTTCCGGGCGGACCGGGCGAACGACCGCCGACATCGGAGCCGTAATTCGACCACAGATGATGACGGAAATCGGATACAAACTCATCTGCGAGGAGCACGGCCCGAACGATCTCGTCGAATACGCCCAACTCGCCGATGATTCGGCGTTCGAATTCGCGATGATCTCCGATCACTACCACCCCTGGACCGCGAGTCAGGGAGAGGCTCCGATGGTCTGGAACGTGATCGGCGCGATCGCACAGGCGACCGACGACCTGCGATTGGGGACCGGAATCACCTGCCCAATTAGCCGCGTACATCCGGCGGTCGTTGCGCAGGCGGCCGCGACGGCTGCGGCGATGCTCCCCGGGCGGTTCTTCCTTGGCGTCGGCGCTGGCGAGCAGTTGAACGAGCACATTTTGGGTCATCGCTGGCCAGAACACGAGGTTCGACTCGAGATGCTCGCCGAGGCGATCGAGATCATCCGGACTCTCTGGGTGGGCGAGACGACGAGCTACCACGGCGAGTATTACACCGTCGAGAACGCGCGACTGTTCACCCTCCCCGACGACCTCCCGCCGATTCCGATCGCCGCGGACGGGCCGAAAGCGGCCCGATTCGCGGGCGAGCTGGGAGACGGGGTCGTCGGCGTCAGTCCCAACTCGGACCTGCTCGAGACCTTCGCGGACGCTGGCGGCGAGGGACCGCGATACGGTGAGGTCACGGTCTGTTACGACGAAGACGCGGACGCGGCGGTCGAACGCGCACACGAGATCTGGCCCATCGAAGGATTGCCGGGCGAATTGATGTGGGAGCTGTCGACGCCGGCTCACTTCGAGCAGGCCACACAGACGGTAACCGAGAGCGAGATTGCGGAGTTAATTGTCTGTGGTGACGACCCCGACGACCACGTCGCCGCGATCGAGGAGTACGTCGACGCGGGATACGACCGCGTGGTTGTCCACCAGATCGGTTCGAATCAGGCCGAGTTCGTCGAGTTCTACGAAGAAAACGTGTTACCGTCGTTCTGACGGACGTTATCGGCCACTCTCCCTCGAATCTACTACCACCTTAGCCCTCCTCCTCCTCACTCTCCGCTTCTTCCTCGAGATCCTCGAGGTCATCGGCGTCCTCGCGCGGCGCGTTCTGGGTACCGAGATCGTCGTCACCCTCGTCGACCTCGTCGGGATCACGATCGACCCGCTCGAGTTCGTCCTCTATTTCCGCTTCTCGTTCCGCCTCGTACTCGTTTGCTCTGTCTGAGTCATCTTCGGCCATGAACGAGGGTTCGTCGCCGAGCGGTTTGGACGCGGGGCCGTCGAGTGCAACGTCGGCGTCGCCCACCGTCACGATCGGTGGCGTGACGGCCGTGGTTACTGAGCGGACACGAAAGACAGATAAAAGACCCCGCGCTGTGAATAGACATATATGGACGTTCCGTACGACCTCACCTCGTACATTCGGGTGCTGAAGATGGCAACGACACCCACTACTGAGGAGTTCCTCCAGGTATCGAAGATCGCCGGTGCAGGTATCCTTCTGGTCGGCCTCATGGGATTCCTCATCGGCGCGATCATGCTGCTCCTGCCCGGTGGTGGCGTCTAATGGGTATCTTCGCTGTCAAAACGACGGCGAGCCAGGAACGCACCGTCGCGGACATGATCATCAACCGCGAGGAGTCGGAAATCCACGCCGCACTCGCACCCGACTCACTGACCTCCTACGTGATGGTTGAGGCCGAGGGCAATGCAGCCCTCAATCGCGTCCTCGAGGACATTCCGCACGCGCGGAGCATCGTCCCCGGCGAGTCAGACATCTCGGAGGTCGAGCACTTCCTCTCGCCGAAACCGGACGTCGAAGGGATCGCCGAGGGCGACATCGTCGAACTCATCGCTGGCCCGTTCAAGGGCGAGAAGGCCCAGGTCCAGCGCATCGACGAGGGGAAGGATCAGGTGACAGTCGAACTGTACGAGGCAACGGTTCCGATTCCCGTAACGGTGCGGGGCGACCAGATTCGCGTGCTCGATAGTGACGAACGGTAGTTCGTCGGACCATGCGAACGGGCAGTTCGGGACGGTTTCACCGTCCCGCAGTGCCCGTGAGCAGACAGTGACGAGCGCGTTAGCGCTCGTTAAGCAGTCAGCGCGGCGAAGCAGCGCTGAATATAGCGACGAACGATAGTTCGTCGAATACCGGAACGGCCGCACATTGCGGGCCGACTCCGATGACACGGAAGATTCGGTTCTCGGCTCGCTCGCCGTGAACACCGCTTCATTGGACGCGCGTTTCTCCGTAACCTCGAGTCCTCACCAACCAAGGATCCGATCCCAGTTGTACTGTTCGCTAGTCTCCTGTGCGCCGTTGGATCGAGTTCCCTCTGCCCGCCCGTCTATCATCTTCTATGTATTCCAATATATCCAAACGCGGATAAAAATTATACATTAGGTTGTGAAATTATATCCTGTTCGCATCAGAACCGAGAACGATTTCCAATGCCAACAACCGAACACGTGAATTCGACCGCAGAGAACAGCGATACGTCGAATACTGTCTCGAGACGGCGGCTCCTTGGGTCCGCGGCGGCGACAGTCGTCGCGAGCGCCAGCCTGAGTGTCGCGTCGAGGTCGGTCGCGGCCGACACTGACGAGATCGCGGAGCTCGACTTTCGAGACGGCGTCCCTGACGTCGCCGACGCGCCCCAAGCCGAAGCCGAGGTCGTGTTCAAGATCCACGGCTACACGAGTTCGTCGGCGAGCGTCGAGCGGGCCGCGACGTTCCGGGAGACGGCGAGTGCAGTCGGCTACGACGAGCCCGTCACGGCAGTCACCTGGGATGACAGCAGTCTGCCAACATCGGCGATCCAGAGTGCCAGAGACACGGGAGACCTGTTCGCCACCTGGCTGGCGGACTACACCGACGCGAACCCGTCGACGACGATCCGTATTCTCGGTCACTCGATGGGTGGTATCGTCCAGATGGAAACGCTCGCGGCTATCGACGGGGATTTTACGGTTGCGACGGTAGACAGTATCGGTTCGTTCGAGGCGTCCGACGCGCCCTGCGAAGACGGTGCCTTCTTCGATGCTATCCAGGCGTCGGCCGACGCAGTCCACAACTACTACTCGACGAACGACGGCGTCGCCAGGCTGGGGAGTGGCCCGGCTGACTGCGGCAGCTGGTTCAGTGATGGCACTACGCCGGACAACTACGACGATATCGATGTGAGCGATTCGGTCTCTGATCACTCCGCCTACAGGGAGGAGACCGGCTGCGTGTCAGCGATCGTCAACAACTACTGACGACGAGCCTCCTGATCGTCCGCTTCCGGCGTCGTTCGGTGTCGACTCGCGCTCCAGACGAACAGGAAGCGGACGAGCGGAACGACGGTAGTCCGAGAAATCGTCCACAGTCGGCACGTCCAGTAGCGATGAGAGACCCACCATTAGTCGCGGAGACGATGACGAGACGGATCGCTACCGCTTCAATTCCGTCGCAATCGCTTGCATATTCGCTTCTGATTCGATCTCCTCAAGTAACTCTTCGCGTTCTCTGACTGCCTCGGAGCTGGCACCGTAGGCGCGAACGTACTCGGCGCGGCTGTGTTCGGTAAAGACGTGTCGAATCGCGAGGTAGCCATCAGGCACGACGGTCCCGCAGACCTGGCACTCACGACGCTGGTGCTTTGTCGCCTGATGAACGACGGCCGACTCGACATCCTCGAAGACTGCGCCACAGCCGTCGATCCCGCATTCCCAGGCCATTCGTTACTGACACTCGAACCGCCCTCCTAATGATCCTTTCGCAGCAAAACCAATTGGCCAGAATACATGTTGTCCGATACCCTTCATAGGACAGAACCTCCTCACCGAGGCATGCTGGCGACTGACAGGGCGGTCTCGAGTGGCCGCCAAATCAGAATTCATAACCCGGCTGTCCCGGAAGTAGTGTTCGTGACCGATGGAGTGACGTTCAGAATCGACTGTCACGTGAAGGTGCTGGACGAGACGGTCGTCGAACGAGCCAAACGGGCCGGCCTCGACGCGATCGTCTACGCACCCCACTTCACCCGCCTCCCGGAGATCCGCGATCGAGCGGCGGCTTACTCCGACGAGGACCTGCTGGTGATCCCCGGGCGTGAGGTGTTTACCGGCACGTGGCGAGACCGCAAGCACATCCTCACGATCGGCCTCGACGAGCCCGTGCCCGATTTCATCCCGCTCGAGGCAGCGATGGCCGAGTTCGACCGACAGGACGCGACGGTGCTCGTTCCCCATCCCGAATTCGCGAATGTGAGTCTCACCGAGGCGGATCTGCGGACGTATGCCGAGACGATCGACGCAATCGAAATATTCAACCCGCGTCACTTTCCGTGGAACAACCGCCGCGCGCGCGAACTCGCAGACACGCTCTCAATACCGCCGTTTACCTCGTCGTATGCCCATGTTCGGCGGTCTGTTGGCGTCGCCCACACCGCGTTCGATGCGGCCATCGAGACCGAGGCGGACGTCGTGACCGCGCTCGCGGATGGGACCGCCCGCCGGGTCACCTACGATAACGGCCTCGAGCACTGGGCGACAACGACGATGGAACTCGGCCACCTCGTCTATGAGAACACCTGGAAAAAGGTCGATCGCCTCTTTCTCTCGGGGACGGAGCCGACCCATCCCCACCACATCGCCTATGACGGTCGGTTCGACGACGTTGCCGTTTACTAAGTTCGGACTCGCTCTCGAGTCGGTAGTTACGTCTCGTCGGGCCGTTCTCCGGCCGATTCCCGGATCTCTGAGAGCGTCTTTGCGACCCGATCCCAGTGACTCCCGCGCCAGAAGTACTGGCCGCAGTCACGACAGGCCCATATCTCGAGTGTCGACGGATTGGGTGCGTACTCCGGCGTCGACGCCGTCGGCTCGACGGGCTCGAGCAGGCCGTTACACCGCCCACAAAAGCCGGGGTCGTCCGCGAGGGTGAGATCGAGTCCTGCTACGTCGAGTGCCGCGAGTTGCTCCTCGACGTCGCGAGACTCGAGCAGGATTGACTCATCGGCGCGACTCGCGAGGTCAACGTCTCGAGTGACGACCGTCCGATCTTCGCCTCGAGCGACGGCGAGGAGGTCGTCGTCGGCCTCGAGTCCGCGATCGCCCGCGTAGGCGGTGTCGTAGTTACACATCCGGAGATATGAGACGAGACCGCCGCACATGACGTCGAGGAGGATGCGCATGGGAACAGCGTGAGATGAGAGCGTTCCAGCCGATTAGTGGAGGAACTCGCGGAGGTCGTCGAGTTCCCAGGTGTTGATCACGTCGTCCGGTTCGGCCCAGCCGCGACGCGCCGTGTGGACGCCCCAGCGCATGTACTCGAGCGTCGAGGGCTGGTGGGAGTCGGTGTTGATCGCGATCGGCGCGCCCTCCTCGAGAGCGGCTTGGACGGCGCTGCCCCAGAGGTCGAGTCGGCGGGGGTTGCTGTTGACCTCGAGAGCGGTGTCGTGTTCGGCGGCGGCTTCGCCGAGCGCGGTCGCGTCGAAGTCGAGCCCGGACCGCTCGTTGAGCAGGCGGCCGCTTGGATGACCCAGCACGTCAATCGCCGGGTTCTCGATCGCGTGGACGAGCCGCTCCGTGGCGGTCTCCGCGTCCTGGTCGAGCGCGCTGTGCGTCGAGGCGACGATCACGTCTAGGGCCTCGATCACGTCCTCGGAGAGGTCGATCTCGCCCTCGGCGTCGACATTAGCTTCGATCCCGGCGAAGACCTCGATCTCCGCGTCGTCGCCGACCGCGTGGATCTCCTCGACCTGCTCTAAGATCTCGGTATCGGAGAGACCCATGCCGCCGACGATGCCGGGGCCCTCGGCGTGGTCGGCGATTCCGAAGAAGTCGTAGCCCCGCACCTCGGCGGCCTCGACCATCGCCTCGATGGAGGTGTTGCCGTCGGACCACTCGGTGTGGCTGTGCAGGTCGCCGCGGATATCGTCGCGCGTGAGCAGGTCCGGGAGGTCGCCGTTCTCGGCGGCTTCGATCTCGCCGCGGTTCTCGCGAAGCTCCGGCGGAATCCACGGTAGCCCGAGCGCGTCGTACATCCCCTCCTCGGTCTCGCCTGCGACCCACTCGCCGACGCGCTGTCCTGCCTCGGCGTCGTCGACATCCGAGACGTCGAAGGCACCGTACTCGTTCAACTTCATGCCGCGATCGATCGCGTAGTTGCGTAGGCTGACGTTGTGGTCCTTGCTCCCGGTGAAGTACTGGAGCGCCGAGCCGAACTCTTCGGGGACGACCACCCGGAGATCGACGCGAATCTCGCCAACGCGGATGCTGGCCTTCTCGGGACCGGACTCGATCTCGTCGCCGGCTGACTCCCACGCAACGAATCGCTCGATGACGTCCTCGCCGGCCTCGGTCGCCGCGAGGACGTCCACGTCGCCGATCGTCTCGCGCCAGCGCCGGATCGAGCCCGCGACCTCGCAGCGCTCGACGTCGTCGATCGACTCGAGAAAGTCAAGCACGTCGTCGGCCAGCGGTCGCGCCTCGCCGAGCAACTGGCGCTGCCCGATCGTGCGGGCGAACTCGAGGTTCTCGAGGATGTTCTGCTCGGTTTTCGGACCGAATCCTTTCACGTCCTGTACCTCACCGGCCTCGGCGGCGTCCTCAAGGTCGTCTAGTGTCTGGACTCCGAGTTCGCGATAGAGCTTCCCCGCGGTCTTGGGACCGACGCCTTCGATCCGAGTGATGTCGGCGATATCGATCGGCAGTTCGGCGTGGAGTTCCTCGAGTTCGTCGATCTCGCCGGTCTCGACGTATTCGATGATCTTCGAGGAGATGGCGTCGCCGACGCCGTCGATGTTCTCGACGGCCTCGTGGTTGCCGGCCGCGACCTGATCGGCGATCGGCGACGGATGCGAGCGGATGTTCTCGGCCGCCCGCCGATACGCGCGGGGCTTGTACTCGACGTCGTCGGCCTCGAGCAGGTCCGCGAACTCCTCGAATCGGGCGGCGATTTCGGCGTTGGTCGCCATCAGCGCCCCCTCCGCGCGCTGGCGTCGTCCTCTTTGCCCAACGCCTTCTTCAGGAAGGACATCCAGCGCTTGCGGTCCTGGGCCTGCTGGACCTTCTGTTCGCGCTCTAAGTCCGTCGGTCCCAGATTCTCGAGGGCGTTCAACGCCCGGTCGATGCCGATGATACTCCCGGCGAGTTCCTCGCCCGTCTCCCACGTGATATCGCCATCCTCGATCCGCTCGAGTCGCTCGAGCCGCTCGCGTCGCAGGTTCTTCTTGGCCTGCTCGACGCGCTCGCGTTCGCCGGACGGGATCGTCTCGCGGCGCTTGATCTCGAAGACGAAGGTCTGGAGGTCGATCTTCTCCCCCTGAATCGTGATCGTCTCCGGGATGTCCGTGCCGACGGTCGCGCCCTCGCGCTCGACGCGCTCGAGCAGTTGCTTGCGCTCGTACTCTTGCACACTCCGATATGGGTGGTGGGGACGCAAAAATGTACAGTCCCGACGCAGATCGAGCGAGTGGGAACAGCGATCCGTCTCTCGTCTCGGCTTCTGTGACTGAATAGCACAGAACTCGGCGAAGCGCTCTCCTGGCCCTACTGAGTGAGTGGAATCGATCGAAAAAATCCAGCGGAAACCCCAAATCCCTTAGCGGCTCCGCACATACCCCCGGTCAATGGCCAAGTGCGACGTGTGTGGGAAGGACGAAAACATGCCGTACAACTGTCGGCACTGCGGCGGCACCTATTGTGCCAACCATCGGCTCCCCGAGAACCACGACTGCTCGGGGCTGCAAAACTGGAACGATCCACAGGGCGTCTTCGACAGCGGGTTCGACGACAACGTCAATTCGGGCGGGAGCACGTCTCGGGTCTCGAGTCTCACGGACAAGCTCCCGGTCGATACCGGTCCGGGCGGACCGCTGGCGTACTTCCGCGGGAATGCCACCTACACGTTCCTCGCGTTGATGTGGCTCACGTTTATCGCCCAGTTTCTCGTCAGAGCGGTCTTCGGTATCGAAATGGCACAGACCCTCTTCGTTCTTCGACCCTACTACCCGGAGTACGTCTGGACGTGGGTAACGTCGATCTTCGCACACGGCGGACTCTACCACATCGCCGGCAACAGCATCGTGCTGTTCTTCTTCGGCCCGCTCGTCGAGCGATACGTCGGGTCCCGGAAGTTTGCGATCCTCTTCCTGGTGAGCGGTGCCCTCGCGGGGCTCGGTCAGATCACCATCCAGACGCTCCAGACGACCGCGGTAACGCCGTTCACCCCGGGTGTCGTCGGAGCGAGCGGTGCTGCACTCGCGATCATGGGCGTCCTGACGATCTTGAATCCTGGTCTCAAGGTGTACCTCTACTTCATTTTGCCCGTCCCGATCTGGGTCCTCACGGGCGGATACGCCTTCATCAGCATCACGTTCCTCTCAGGCGCTCTCGGCGGTGGTAGCGGAATCGCACACATGGCCCACCTTGTCGGTCTGGTGATCGGCCTTGCCTACGGGAAGTACATCAAGCAAAACCGGAACGTCAGCGCGCCGAACCAACTCGAGTTCGGCGGTGGCGGTCCCGGTGGCCCGGGCGGTCCGGGCGGCCCCGGCGGTCCCGGACGCGGCCGATTCTGAGTCGAACCGAGGGGGTTCCCGCATAACCCCGCAACTGATTTTCTCGCGGCGTCTATCACCGCCAAACAGATGCACGACCCCCGCCCCGACCTCGCACCCGATGCCGGCCTCTCGCGCGACGAGATGGAAGCCCTCCAGCGCGAAATCGCCGCTGCCGCCGTCTTCGAGGACGACTTCTCGTTCGATCCCGACGTCCTCTCGAACCCGCTCGCGTCGACTGCGGGCGGCGGGACACCGCCGGTCATCGTCGGGATCGATCAGTCGTTTCTCACGAACGAAGACGGCGATCAGGATCGCGCTCTGAGCGCCGTCGTCGCGATGCGCGGCGGCGAGGTCATCGAGCGCGTCCACGCGGTGACGTCCCTCGAGATTCCCTACATTCCCGGTCTCCTCTCCTTCCGCGAAGGGACGCCGATCCTCGCGGCGCTCGAGGAACTGTCCGTCGATCCCGATCTGTTCCTGTTCGACGGCAGCGGTCGCATTCACTTTCGGCAAGCCGGCATCGCGACCCATATGGGCGTCGTCCGGGACGTGCCGAGCATCGGCGTCGCGAAGAGCCTGCTCTGTGGCACGCCGCATGAGGACACCAACGACCTCCCGGCAGGGACGAAAATCGCCATCGAATCGAACTCGAGGGTCGACACACCCGACGGCACCCTGCTCGGCTACGCCGTCCAGACTCGACAGTACGACTCACCGAACCGGTACATCAATCCGCTCTACGTCAGTCCCGGTCATCGGGTCGGACCCGAAACGGCGGCCGACATCGCGCTCGAACTCGCCTCGTCGTACAAACTCCCCGAGCCGGTCCGACTCGCGGACAAGTACGCAGACGACGCGAAGCAAAACCTCGGCGACTAAGCCTACTCAGCCACCGATTAAAACCGCTCGACCAACCGATCGCGGCGGGCGGGAATGAAAGGGGCCAGCCCGCTCGGGGAAGGCGGACGACGCAAGAACCGCAGCCCAACGGGCGAGGATCGCAGCGAGTCCACCGAGTCGAGCGGGCTGGGGGCTTTCAGAGTGACGTTCAGTGCCATCACACACCCCTTCTCCCTTCTGCGACCCCATTCAAATACGAACGTTACGGATAGCGCGACAAACCGTCGATACTTAGGTATCGTCTCACGAACCGATCACACATGGCCACCGCTGAGGACGTTGAAGGGACAGCCGATGACGAGCCGGACGGCACCGTCGTCGAGGACGACCGCGGCCGGGATCGCGAGACCGGGACGAGCGCCGACGATCGCTATACGCGCAAAAAGTCGGTGCTCATCACCGGCTGCTCGTCCGGCATCGGTCGCGCGACCGCCCGCGCCTTCCTCGCGGATGACTGGCAGGTCTTCGCGACGGCGCGCAACGTCGACGACATCGCGGCCCTCGGGGAGGCCGGCTGCAAGGCCCTCGAGTTAGACGTCACCGACCCCGAGCAGGTCGCACGGGTCGTCGAGGAGGTCGTTGACGTCGCCGGATCGATCGACTGTGTCGTCAACAACGCCGGCTACGCCCAGATGGGGCCCCTTGAGGACGTCGCGACGGTCGACCTCCACCGGCAGTTCGACGCCAACGTCTACGGTCCCCACCGACTTACCCGCGCCGCCTTGCCCCACATGCGCGCACAGGGCGAAGGCCGGATCGTCAACGTCTCGAGCGTCACTGGACGCATCTCGTTCCCCGGCTCGGGCGCATACTCGGGCTCGAAACACGCCCTCGAGGCAATGAGCGACTCGCTGCGCGCCGAAGTCGACGAGTTCGATATCGATGTCGTCGTGATCGAACCCGGCCCGGTCGAGACGGACTTCACCGACCGCGTCGACGAGGAACTCCCCGAAGACGAGCGAACACCGGCCTACAAATCGCTGTATGAACTCTACGATGAGGCCCAACTGATTGGCGGCGGGAGCGGCGGTCCTTTCGCCTCCGAAGCCGAAGACGTCGCCGACGCGATCCTCGAGTCAGCGACCAGTCCCGACCCGCCAGCGCGGTACCCGGTCGGCCCGCTCGCCCAGTACGGGCTGTACGCCCGCTTCCTGCCGGATCGACTGCGCGATGCGGTCTACGGACTCCTGCGGAAACTAGTCTGACTGCTGGATCGCTTCGTCAGGGCCCTTATCGCTCGTCTCCGTCGTATCGCTCGGCCGCTGACTCGAACCCCAGTTCCGACTGCTCGCGGCCGCGCCGTTCCTCGAGCGCCGCAATCGCGTTGGGATCGGGCGCGGCGTCGTCGGTGATCCGCGCCCACGAATTGTGGACCTTCGAGTGGCACCACCGACAGAGGTAGACCGTGATCTCGTGGGAGAGCGTCTCGCCGTCGCGATCATAGGAGAGGTGGTGTTCCTCGAGCAGCGGGCGCTCATCGTCGTGGGCCATCCGCTTTTCTGCGAGCCCGCAGCGGACGCACTCGCGGTCGCGGTTGCGCGAGCGGAAGTGCGGACAGTCGGCCCACGACCAGTCCGATTCGGGGTCGACCACGGGACACTCGTACTCCTCCTTGGCGCGCTCGCTGGCGAACTCGGGATCGTGCCCGTAGTGCTCGAGGGCGTATCGACACTGGCCCTCGCTGGTGAGATAGTCGCAGACGCCCGCGAACTCGTAGGGGTCGTCGACGCCGACCGAGGTACCCTGCGGCGTTTTCTCCATCGTCGTTCGACCGTCCTTGGTGCACCGACCAGTTGAATTTGGCGTCTGATTGCTGTGCTCCAAAAGATGAAAACAAAATATGTTATGGAAGTAACTATATGGTATGGACCAACCGAACCCGACTCGGATCGCTGCCCTCGTTGTCGCTGGCTGGATCGTTCTCGAGTTCGCGCTTCGGCGAGGCCTCGTCTCGGCCGCCGCTGCCGTCGGGATCGATCCGGGGCTGGTCGATGCCCTCGTCCTCGCGATCGGATTTCCACTCATCGCCGCGGTTCTGAGCTGGGTCGCCCTCAAGCGAGGACAGGACCGCGACCAGTGGGACTGGGAATTGACGCCCCGGACCCTCGGTATGGGCGTTCTCGCGGCGGTTGTCGGATTCGGACTGGTCGCTGGCGCGGCCCAGATCGACGCGGCGTTGTTCGGCCTCGACCAGATCGACGGGACTCGAGAAGGACTGTCGGTGGCGACGGCAATCCTGTTACTCGTCGGTAACGGACTCATTGTTCCCATCGCGGAGGAGCAGGTCTGGCGGGGGATCGTCCAGACGGAACTCGTCGACGCTTGGGGTACCGTCGCCGGTATCGGTGTGACGGCGGTCCTGTTCGCGTTCAAGCACGTGATCGTCGACCTCTCGATAGTCCGGCTCACGACGCTGCTGACCCTCGCCGTTCTCTTCGGAGTCGTCCGTCACCGGTGGAGCACCGCCAGCAGTACGGTAACGCACGCTCTGATCAACACGGTCTCGACGGCTGGTCTTGTCGCAGTGGCCCTCGGCTGATCGACACCGGGCGGTTCGACGAGCTGCTGTCGATCGACTGACTATCCGTCGGCGGGAAGGTTTTTGCTGTCTCCGTTCTCACTCGAGGGCGTGCGACTCGTCCACGAATCGGCCATCGACGACTCGTCCGCCGACGGGACCGACCGCGACGTCCTAGCGATGACGGTCGAGCTCGCTGACTCGATCGTCAGCCAAGCGCGAGGGCTCATGTTTCGTCGGAGCGTTCCGGACGACTACGCGCTGGCATTTCGGTTTGACTCGACCAAGACCCGTGATCTCCACATGCTGTTCGTCTTCTTCCCCATCGACGCCGTCTGGGTCGTCGACGGCATCGTCCAACGCGTCGAGCGGCTCCGACCGTGGCGGGGCTTCGCTCGCGAGACGGCCGACCTGATCGTCGAACTCCCAGCCGGCACCGCAGCCGATGTCGAGCCAGGTGACCGGTTGATTTTCGAGGGCGAGTAACGGCGATCGAGTGCGACCGCTGACGACTGTGGACGCTCCGAGACAGCCAGAGACGACCGGTGACGGCCCCGATCCCATGCAAGTCACTCCGCAGAGACAGTGGTACTGTGCTGTGACCAGCGGATTTAAGTCAGGGAGATACGTTAGGAGACAGTACAATGGCACGAGATCCCATCTCAACGCCGCACGACGAGGATAGAGGAAGTCGGGGCAACCCGGCTGGATGTGAAATTCTCCGACGAACGTAATCCCACTTCATCACTCTTGCCTGTAACTCACTCCGCCGAACAGACGATCGAATCGGACCGTACAGTGCGCCTTCTCGACACGACGCTTCGCGACGGCGAACAAGCGCCGGGTGTCTCGCTTTCCCCCGACGAGAAAGTCGAGATCGCCCGCTCGCTCGAGCACGCCGGCGTCTCCGTCATCGAGGCCGGCAGCGCCTGTACCGGCGCGGGTGAGCGACAGGCTATCTCACGGGTGACCGATCTCGATCTCGACGCCTGCGTCACGAGCTTCTGTCGTGGGATGCAAGGCGACATCGACCTCGCGCTCGAGTGTGATGTCGACGGCGTCCACATCGTCGTCCCCGCCAGCGACCGTCACGTCGAGGGCAAGGTCGGCACGTCCCGTGTGGACAACCTCGAGAAGACCGCCGAACTGGTCGCTTACGCCACGGACCACGACCTCTGGGTCGAAGTCATCGGCGAGGACGGCTCTCGAGCGGATCTGGACTACCTCGAGGAGTTGGCCGAAACCTCACTCGAGGCAGGCGCGGACCGCTTTTGTTTCGCCGACACCGTTGGTCACACCGGGCCGGAACACACCCACGAGGCCGTCTCCCGACTTGCCGACATCGGCCCGGTCAGCGCCCACACCCACGACGATCTCGGACTGGGCGTGACCAACGCACTTGCGGCCGTCTCCGCGGGTGCCGATCTCGTCCACTGCACGGTCGACGGACTCGGCGAACGCGCCGGCAACGTCGCCTTAGAGGAGGTCGCGATCGCCCTCTCGCACGTTTACGACCTCGAAACGCTCGAACTCGAGGAACTGTACGGGCTGGCTCAAACAGTCTCCCGGGCGACGGGGGTTCAGCTGCCGCCGAACAAGGCCGTCATCGGCGAGAACGCCTTCACCCACGAGAGCGGGATTCACACCGATGGAACGCTCAAAGACGACAAGATGTACGAGCCCTACGCGCCCGAGACCGTCGGGCGCGAGCGCCGACTCGCGCTCGGCAAACACACTGGCCGTGCAGGCGTCGCGGCGACCCTCGAGGAACACGGCGTCGAAGCCGACGACGACGAAATTGCCGAGATCGCGACCCGCGTGACCGAACTCGGCGACCGCGGCCGCCGGGTGACCGACGCCGATCTGCTCGCCATCGCCGAGGACGTCACCGGCGAGGACCGCGAGCGGGTCGTCGACCTGCTCGATCTCACCGCCACCAGCGGCGGTGCCGTGCCGACCGCCAGCATCCGACTAGCCGTCGACGGCGAGGAACGCGTCGCCAGCGGCACCGGCTCCGGCCCCGTCGACGCTGCCGTTTCCGCCGTCCGCGAGGCGCTGGGCTCGATGGCCGACGCCGAACTCGAGTCCTATCACGTTGACGCGGTCACGGGCGGGACCGACGCCGTCGTCACCGTCGAAGTCACGATGGTTCGCAACGACCGCTCGGTGACAGTTGCTCGCAGCGAGGCCGACATAACCCGCGCGAGCGTGAAAGCGATGGTCGACGCGCTCGATCGACTGCTCGCGGCCGACCCCCAGTCACTCGCGCCGGCCGACGATTGATCGCCGGTCATTCCTTCTCGATCGGGTTCCGTCGTCGGGAGTCACCGATACTGCATGTCCCCCAGTTGATGCTCGAGGCGGGACTGACCCCCTTCATGCCGCGGCCTATCTCAATTATAGACGTGAACGCGGCTCACGACGTTCCACGGATCGATCACGTACACGGCCGCGAGGAACAGGGCCATGACGACGGCAAACAGCCGTGCGACTCCGCCGACCGACGACGGAACACCTGGCTCGACGGTGATCGCCATCAGCGCTGCGACCCCGATCCAGAGACTCCCGACGATCAGCCGCTGACGTAGCTCCATAGGCGAACGTTCGTCTCGAAGACTATGAAGACATCTGTCGCTGTCGCTGACGGAGTGGGCTCGGTGTCGGACGGGACGGATCGGCTCGCGAATGCGTCAGCCAGGGTCCTCTCTCGGCGTCTCGCCCTCGAAAACGAACGAGGGTCGTCCTCCTACGGCAGCGGGAGCCTCATGAGTAATCGAGGTCGACGGTCTGATCATCGAGGGCCTCCTGTCGCGTGTCGAGCATCCCGACATCGTCGTACGAGACCGGCCCTGGGACCTGATGGGCTTCGGGTCCAGGTTGGTGTCCGAGGTAGGTGACGTTCGGGTTCGTTCCGATGTCCGCCAACAGCTCGAACTGCTCTTCGGGCGCGTCGACGTAGTCCTCGAACAGTTCGTAGGCCACCTCCTCTCGACTGGCGACCTGGACGTCCTGACTCGGTCCCTCGAACTGCTCCGGCGACAGCCCGATCTCTCTGATCCCCTCCTCGCTCTCGAGGTCGAGTCCGGTGTCTTCGATCGCGGTCACGACGTCCAGCACCGTCTGCTCCTTGTCCGGAAGGGAATCGCCCGGCGGCGCTTCCTTCTCGTACTCCTCCTGCGTGAGAGCGATCCCTTTCGCGAGTGCGATCATCTCCACGGTAAGCCCGTCGACGGCATCGACGACCGCGTCAAGATTCGGGTCGACGCCCTCGAGCGACGATTCGACCGAGTTCGGCGACGGAAGCTCCGTGAACAGATTGATTACCGTTCGCGCCCTAGCTGGGTTTTCCGCGTACCGTTCCGGGTCGCTCGCGGGGTTATTTTTGTCTCCGAACTGAATCACGTTCGGCGGACAGGCCTGCTCACAGGCGCTCGTGCCGATCAGTTCCTCGCCCGCGTTGCCGTCCTGGCGAGCCGGATCGAAGACGCATTTCGACATGACGCCGCGGGGAGCACGGCGACTGACCGGCCGTCCGCGTTCGTCGTAGATCCCTTCCGAGTCGAGCTCCGACCGGTCGACGTTCGGATCGTCCCACTGGAAGTAGTTGACGCCGTAGGGGCAGGCCACCTGACAGTAGCGACAGCCGATACAGACCTCGTAGTCGGTCAGCACCAGCCCGCCTTCGTCGCGTGTGTGGCGAGCCGTTGTCGGGCACACCTTCTCGCAGGGCGCGTCGGTACAGTGCTGACACGGGCGGACGAGGTAGTTGAATTCGTGGACGACATCGTTCTGCGAGCATTCTCCAGGCTCGACGTCGACGGTGCCGGGATCCGGGGACTCAACCTGGCCGTCTTCGAAGGCGAGAACGTACATCCAGTTTGCCCCCTCATCCCACTGGTGTTCCTGATTACAGGCGGTCACGCAGGCGAGACACCCGTCGCAGTGCTCAAGGTCGATCGTCATTCCCCACTGGGTCCCCTCGTCTGCGCCCTCGACTTCCCCTGCCTCCTCGACGGACTGCTCCGGCTCCTGCTGGTCGACCGCACCCCATCCGAGACTCGCGAATCCCATCCCGGCCCCCGCCTTTTTGAGCATCCCTCGACGGGACTCATCGCCACTGGTGAGTTCCACGAGCGTTGACCCGATCCCACCCCACCCTCCTCGCCGTCCCCGTCCTCCGGGCTGGCAATTGGCCGTTCGTCCTCACCGAACTCCTCCATCACGTCGTCGTGATACCGCTCGTGGAACTCCTCCTCCGAGAGCTCCCCTTTCGTGACACGCATAGCGTCTCGTCCCATCTCCATCCCGAGTTCCGTATCGTACTCGGTGTCGTCAAGCGTGTCCTCAAGCTCGTCTTGCCACGCCTCACCGAGCGGATGGAACGCCCCCTCCTCGTCTGTCGGCTCGTCGTCGAAGCTCATCGTCCCCACCGCGTCCAGGTTGCTGTCTCTCGAGTGGCGATCATTGTGGCTTTGGTCAGTGAACATATCATCAGTATGTCTATAGTGACCCTGCTTGCGAATGACGGGCCCCGGGCGGTGTCAGTCCAGCTAGTTCCGCGTAGAGATCTATCCGAGCGGTATCGGACTCAAGCGATCGGACGTGACACTCGAGTCGGAACGAGACGACGGCTCGCTTCGCTCACGGCTTCGCCATTCATTATTCCGTGGCGCTACGCGCCACGATGATCGAGCGGTGAAACCGCGAGACGCGGAGCGGTGTGAGTTAACTGGTCGCTGGAAACAACGCGGGAATTTGAACGAGAGAAGACGCAGCCCGGGAAGCGAACGAAGTGAGCGACCCAGAACGTCTTCGCGTTGTTCAAATCTCCCTCTCGGCGTTTTTTATGACGCAACATGGCGAGCGACGCGTGGCGCGTAGCGCCACGCACCGCTCATCGGATAGTGTCGCTGGAAAAGCGCCGAGAGGGAGATTTGAACTCCCGAGTCCGTGAGGACAGTAGATTTCGAATCTACCGCCTTGGCCGGGCTAGGCTATCTCGGCTCACTCCTCCCTACCCGAGGGACCTTTTTACCGGTTTCGATTTTTCGCTCTCCCTGGTATCGATTCTCTCACGATCGCAGCAGGGTTCGATCCGCTTGAGTCGTGATAAACGGATCCGCTGTCGTGGACGAACCGTCGACTACCCCGTATTCTTCATGCCGGCTGCGATTCCTTTGACCGTTAGCCGCAGGGTCCGTTCCTCGATGTCTGTCCGATGAGTGCGGTTGAGTAGGTAGACCTGCAGCATGTTCAGCGGATCGACATAGGGGTTCCGGCGCTCGAGGTTTTCACCGAGCCAATCGCGAGTATGCAGGCGGTCTCGCTGGCCGATCTCGGTGATCAGATCGGTCGCTCGCTGGTATTCGTCGGCGACGCGGGGGAAGAATCGATCGCGAAGGTCCTCGTCGGCCATGTCCGCGTATCGCTCGGCGATCTCAAGTTCGGTCCGCGACAGCGAGAGCGCGGCGTTGTCCAGCGTCGTCCGGAAGAACGGCCACTCCTCGTACATCTCCTGGAGCGTCTCCATCGATCCGCCGTCCTCGAGATAGGACTGCATCCCCGTTGCGATGGCGTACCAGCCGGGCAGGATACACCGCGACTGGGTCCAGGAGAACACCCACGGGATCGCCCGCAGGTCCTCGACAGTGCGCTCGCCGCTACGGGAGGCCGGGCGCGACCCCAGATCGAGGTCTTCGATGACGGTGATCGGCGTTGCCTGTTCGAAGTACTGAACGAACCCATCGCTCTCGAGGAGGTCGCGGTACTCTTGGCGGGCGGTGTCGGCCATGGTTTCCATGGCCTCGACCCACTCGTCGCGGATCTCCTCTTCGGGCTGGTCGATCGACTGCTTGCGCGCCCGGAGCTGGGCGTTGAGCATCTGCTCGATGTTGCGCTCGGCGATGCGCGGGTTAGCGTACTTCTCGGCGATGGCCTCGCCCTGTTCGGTGAACTTGACCTGGCCCGTCACGGTCGAGTTCGGCAGCGCCAGCAGCGCCTCGTTCATCGGGCCGCCGCCACGGGAGATCGAGCCGCCGCGGCCGTGGAACAGCCGCATCGTTACGTCGTGGTCGTCACAGATCTCACCGAGCCGGCGCTGGTTCTTGTACAGCGACCAGTTCGCCGCGAGGAAGCCGTTCTCCTTGTTCGAGTCCGAGTAGCCGAGCATGATCTCCTGGGTCCGGCCGCGCGCCTCGAGCGCCTGCGAATAGGCCTCGTTTTCGAACAGCGTCCCCATGATCCGACGCGCCCCTGAGAGAGCGTATTCGGTCTCGAGTAGCGGGACGATGTCAATCCCCGAATGCTCGGGCAGGGAGACGACGCCGGCCTGGTCGGCCAGGAAGAGGACTTCGAGGACGTGGCTGGGCTCGTCCGTCATCGAGATGGCATAGGTGTCGATGGCGTTGACCCCGTACTCGGTCTGCCAGTCCGCGAGGCTGTCGAACAGCTGGAGGACCCGCTCGGAATCGTCCGAGAGTTCGTCAGTGTCGCTCAGATCGATCACTGGCTCGTCCTGCAGGACGGCATCGGTCAGGAATTCGACACGGTCGTCCTCTGAGAGCCCGTGGTAGTCGATCCCCTCGGCCTCGAGGGCTTCGGCGATGGCGTCGGTGTGTTTCGCCTGATGCTCGCGCAGGTCGAGACTCGCCAGCGAGAAGCCGAAGGTGGCGACCTGCCGGCGGATCGGGTCGACGTGGGCGTCGACGACGCTCTCGGCACCGTTGTTCCGCAGGCTCGTCGCGATGACCTCGAGGTCCGTGAGGAGGTCGTCGACCTCGTCGTAGCCGCCCGGTCGAACATCGCCCACGCGGCGGAGTCGCTCGCGCATGAGCTTGAGCTTCTGTCGGTAGGGTTCGTCGGGGTAGCGCTCCTCGGCCGTGCGAGCGCTGCCGGGGAGTCGGTCCCGATCACGCTCGAGGGCAGCCTGGAACTCGGAGCCGGCGTCGATCCGGCTCCCGTCCTGACTCAGAACCCCCGAGAGACGCTTGAGTTGGGTTCGGTACTGCTCTAAGATGACCGAGCGCTGGCGCTCGAGCGTGTTCGCAGTCACGTCGGGGGTCACGTATGGGTTGCCGTCGCGGTCGCTGCCCGCCCACGAACGGAACTCGAAGAGTTTCGGGATCTCGAGGTCGCCCGGCACTTCCGCGTCGATCGCGTCGTCGAGTTCGTCGTAGACCTCGCCGACGACCTCGAACAGCGTGTTCTCGAGGTACCATTGGACGTTGCGCGCCTCGTCTTCGGGCTCTGGCTGACGATTGCGAACCTGGGGCGTCTGCCAGAGGCTCGTGACCTCCGCGTCGATGTCCCGCCAGAGCTGGTTCTCCTCCTTGTCGGTCAGCAGCCGCTCGTCTAGGGTCTCGAGATACGTCGAAATCTCCCGCAGTTTGGACTTGACGGTCTTCCGGCGGGCTTCGGTCGGGTGGGCGGTGAACGTCGGCTCGATCAAGACGTCATCCAGGACCTGCTGGACCGTCTCGACGTCGGCTTCACCGAGCTCTTCGGCCGCGGTCTCGAGGCTATCGTCGAGGGTTCCCTCGTGGGATTCGGTACGGATCGTGCGGACCCGTTCGCGCTCCTCAGCGAGGTTGATCAGCTCGAAATAGGTCGTGAACGCACGGGCGACGATCCGCTGTCGATGCGGCGAGAGCCCCTCTAGTTCCGTGATGAGTGACTCTCGTGACTCGAGGTCCCCGGATCGGTACTCGATAGCTGCCTGTCGACAGGACTCGACGTTCTCGAACGACCTGCGGGACGTCTGCTCCTCAAGGACGTTCCCGAGCAACGCACCGAGTTCGCGAACGTCTTGTCGGACTTCCCTGTTGTGGAGTCGCATATCGTGTGGATGTGCGTGACGTGGTAAAATCCCTAGTAGGAGCACTGACCCGCTCATTCATCGTTTCCGTGATAGTTACTACCAGTGACAGTCAGATGATTGGTAGTCTCTGTCGGTCTGTTCGCCCATCGCTCCGAATGCTATCGGTACCGTAACTCTAATCCAGATATTTACTACAAATATAAATTATTCCTATATCGGATTGGTTTCGGATTCACCGATACGCACGGCTGCGGCATTCACTCTCGAACGGCGGATAGTCCACAAAAACGCATTATATCACTGACGACACGCTCGCACGAAACTAGATCGTATCATGCGCGGTCACAGAGGGACTGGTATGTGCTCGATCGAACGCCGAATGGTGAGCGAAGCAGTGCACTCCGTCACTCGTCCATATACTGCGTGCAGACTCGTCGAATCCCTTCCTCGAAATCGATCCGGGGCTCCCAGCCGACTTCCTCGCGAATCTTCGAGGCGTCGGCACAGGTGTCGTGGACGTAGACCGAATCGGGAATCGGATTTGCGACGTACTCCGGTTCCACGTCAGTCTCGAGTTCGTCGTTGAGCATCTCGACAACGGTGTTGAAGTCGTACGCCTCTCCCGTTCCGAGATTGTAGATTCCGTCGAGTTCGTTCGCTGCGGCTTGCTCGAGTCCCCGGACGATATCGGAGACGTGCGTGAAGTCCCGCGTCTGGGTGCCGTCCCCGTAGAGTACGGGCGACTCGCCGTCGGCGATGTCGTCGGCGAACTGGGCAATCACGTTGGCGTACTCGCCCTTGTGCTCTTCAGCGCCGCCGTACCCCTGGTAGACCGAGAAAAATCGCATGCCGGCCATCGACATGTTGTAGTGATTCGAGAAGTACTCGCCGTAGCGCTCACGGGCCAGCTTCGAGGCCTCGTACCCTGTATTCACGCTCACGTCCATGTCTTCCGGCGACGGCTCTGTTCGGCTGCCGTAAATCGACGACGTCGATGCATACACTACTGTCTCGCAGCCGTCTTGGCGAGCCTGCTCGACCACGTTGACGAACCCCTCGACGTTCACCCTGGCACCGGTCGTCGGATCGTCCTCGTGCATCGCGTACGAGGACAGCGCGGCCAGATGGAACACTACGTTAACGTCCGTCGGCAGGTCGTCGTCCAGTACGCTCGCATCGACGAACTCGACGTCGTCGGACAGGTTCTTGGGCGTCCCCAGATAACAGTCGTCGACGACGGTCACGTCGTTTTCCTCGGCGAGATGGTTTGCCAGATTCGATCCGATAAATCCCGCTCCCCCGGTGACGAGGACGGATTTGGCCTCGAGGTTCATACCGAAAACCCCCATACGACACCCAATAGGTGTTGTGAAAGCTCGAGCGCCTGATACGGAGCGACAGTTGACCGCCGGCATTCGCGTGTGATCGTTGCGGTGGGGGCCGGCCTGCTAAGCCTCGGAGTGCTCGCGTTCGGTATCTTACCAACATCTACACTGGCGTTCGCCGGCTGACTCCCGGAGCCGATATTCGACAGCCGGCGAACTGATCCCACAGACCGACCGGACGGAAACGAGCGAATCGATCTCGAGGTCGCAGGCGGTGTCGCCGTCCGCGGTCCACGCTGCCTCAGCCCACAGGTTCTTGCTGGTACATACCACACTACACGGTCATGCGCTACTACGAGGACCTCGATGTCGGGGAAACCCAGGAGTTCGGCGAGTATCACGTCACGAAAGCAGAGATTATTGAGTTCGCAGAGCGGTACGACCCGCAGTCGTTCCACACCGACGAGGAGGCCGCCGAGGACTCTGCGTTCGGCGAACTGGTCGCGTCGGGCTGGCACACCGCTGCCATGTGCATGCGAATGCTCGTCGACGGCCCGATCCAGGACCGGGCCAGTATGGGCGCTCGCGGTGTCGACGAACTCCGGTGGAAACAGCCCGTCCGACCCGGCGACACGCTCTCGATTCGCACCGAAATACTCGACAAGCGGGTCTCCGAGAGCGACCCCGAGCGCGGCTACGTCGACAGCCTCCTCGAGGGTGTCAATCAGGACGGCGATGTCGTCATCTCGTGGATCGGACTTGGTATGATCGCGCGTCGAAACCCGGGCGAGGACTGAGGTCTCTGCCAGTTTTCGACCGGACACCTCGGGCTCTCGGCCGACCGGTAGCCAGCGGCGAGTAACTGATCGATGGATGGCTACCGGTCGCGTGACGACCGATAGCGCCGCTTCAGGATTCGATCGAGAGCAACCGCTCTCTGACCGTTTCGGCGACGCCGGTCAGATGGACCTGCCCGAACACCGCCACGAGGAGCGCGCCGAGCGTGTTGAACATGAGATCGCGGACCGTGTCGTCGAGGCCGTGCTGGGCCAACGGCATCGTGAGTCCGGTCTCGGCGGCGACGATATCGAGTGCGAACTCGAACAGTTCCCAGATGACGCCGAAGGCCATCACGACCACGAAGATGTAGACGAACGCGATCCGATTCGGGATGTGGATGTCCTCGGCGTGCAGGTCAATCGCCCGAGCGGTCGTATAGCCGATCCCGGCGATCAGGGAGGCCGACAGCGCGTGCGTAAGGTGATCCCACCAGCTGATATGGCCGTATAGGCCCGCCGATCCGAGCGTGTGGAGGAACACTGCAGCGGTGATCCAGAGCGCGAGCCACGGATCTAGCGGCAGATCGTAGTTGCGTTCTAACAACGCCGGGAGGAACGTAATCAGGAGGCCGACACCGCCGTTGAAGATCGCTTTCGGCTGGCCCGCGAGGACGCCGGAAGCGACGAGTCCGACGAGGATGAGTTGCAGCAGTCGCGTGAGCCGTCGCTGGGTTCGCAGCGAGGGCCGCGGGAGGCGACTCATCGCCGAACCACCCGTCTGAGCGCGCGACGGAGCCGTCGATCCCGGCGTCTGAAGTACGCGTCGAACAGTACACCGGCGGCCAGTCCGGCGACGGTCACCGAGAGCCACTCGGCCATTAACACCTCGTTCGTCGAGAGATACGACGTACCGAAAACCCGATCCAGGTTCCATCGGACCATGGTCCACGCTGCGACCGACGCCAGCGTTGTCAACACGACGAACGCGATGGCGAACCAGTGGGTTACCTGCAGCGACGTGAACATGTGTAGTTCGACTGTGATCAGAAGCGCCAGCCCTGCAACCGAGAGATAGGCCGCGAACGTACCGACGTTGCCGCCGAACAGTCCCCGAACGAGGATGGGCAACGTCGCGAGGACGAGCAACTCCCAAGGTAACATGACGCGCCACTCACCGTAGGCCACGGGTGGTATCAGTACGATCGTGCCAACGCCGGCGACGAAGACGAGCCACTGACGGTCAAAATCGAGCGCGCTCTTGACGAACACCATCGCGAGCACGCCGACTACCACCCACGCGAGGAGGGCGTTCGTCCGACCGCTCCGAAACAATCGTTCGAACACGTCCTCTGCCGCGTCCGCACGGGTTTTCAGGAGTGGATCGCCGTCGTTCCTCGGCATTTTCAGGGCCGACACACCATCGATCCATAAATCCGCCGGTGGGCTTATCTCGCTGACTCCCCTTCGAGATGATAGATGATGCTACCGACACACGCGCTACTGGGGCTGGCCATCGCAGCGCCGCTCATCGTCGTCGCCCCGGAGTTCGCACCGGCGGCGCTCGTCGGCGCGTTTCTCGGCAGCGTGCTGCCGGACTTCGATCTCTACGCGGGACATCGGCGGACGCTCCACTATCCGACACTGTACGTGGCCGCTGCCGTCCCGATTGCGATCACAGCAGCGTTCGTCGTGACCCCATGGCTCGTCGCCGCCGCCTTCCTGTTCGCCGGCGCTGCCCTCCACTGTCGAATGGACCGATACGGCGGCGGCCTCGAACTTCGCCCGTGGGAGGCGACCTCCGACCGAGCGGTCTATGACCACGTCAGGAACCAGTGGCGAGCGCCGAAACGCTGGATTCGGTACGACGGCGCACCGGAAGACGTCCTCCTCGCGGTGTCCGTCGGTGTCCCGCTCTGGATCGTCCTCGAGAGCCCCCTCCGGTGGCTCGTTGGTACCGCGTTGCTGGTCGGCGGGACGTACGGACTCCTTCGGCGGCGGCTCGCGACCATCGCGTCGGTCGTGTTCGGGTCCGTTCCCGAGCCGGTCGACGAGTACGTGCCGAGTCGATACAATACGATTGAATCTGCCGCTGGGGCCGACCGGCAGGCGGAATCGATTTCTGGATACCTCGCCCAATAGCGGGACATCACGATCTACGATCAAGATCTCACCCATCGTTTCCGGGCAAAGAGCGGAGTAACCGACAGCATGATGCACTGGCCGCGAGGATTGCGGCGGCGAGGACGACGAGGTCGCTGCTCGGCGAGTAAGTGGTCAACAACACGTTCGGACCCGAAAGGGCCGTTACGCTCGCGGTTCTATTTCGAATTTAAGAGTCGCGCTCGTCAGTTTCGATGTCGTCCGCAAAGAAGTGCTCCGACTGGGATTCGAACCCAGGTCATTGCCGTGAGAGTCCCTCCTGACTACAAGGACTAATTTCGCGGTTCGATCGTCCCGAAATCGCCGAGACCCGTGATTTCGGCCCGCTCAGTTCGAGGTAATAGCTCCAGAGTATATAAAACCCGCGAGTTTGCTCCCGAGGCAACTCCGACTCGCATAGTTGAGTTTTCATCTGAGCGTTGTTGCCATTTTCAGGCAGCTGGATCTACAGAACAATATCGCTCCCCACTCTGGCAGGCAGTGACGGCAATCTTTCTAGGGATAAGATACAGACGCTCTTCCGTAGGAGATTGTTGATACTACAGAACGGTCGCTGGAAAGTCGAAGAGGACAAGGGAACCGCGTCAGCGATGCCCGACACGGATGATTCCGCTCAATGTGTTTGGCTCGGAATCAGTCGCAGGGGATCTGCTCCAACAGGTTCGCTGGCGTGATGGTGTGAGTTGTCCTCGCTGCCGTTTCTGACCATTCGGTCAGAACGGTAGCTATGGGCACTTTCAGCGGTATCTCTGTAAGGATTGCGACCGCACGTTCAACGACAAGACGGTATACTACTATAGTAGGCGTTAGAAATAGTTACTCACCTTTGGGATTGAGAGTTGGTCGAGAGCTGTATCAATCGCTGTCGTCAGCTCGTCGAGTGAATCAAAGAAGCGGTTGCTAAGAGACGCTTGAAGCGGTCTCCAGCACTCCTCGACAGGATTCAGTTCCGGCGAATACGACGGTAACGTCACGAAGGCGAGGTCGTCACGGGCCGCCAGGTCCGTGACGGCTGACGCCTGAAAATATGGCGCTCCATCTAGGACGACAATCAAGTTACCTTCGAATTCTCTGCATAATGCTAAAATGAAATGTTTCGTGTGTTCGGCGGTGACGTACTCAGTGAATCGGGAGAAAAAGCGATCACCGTTTTCGGTGATCGCGCCCAGCAGACACGTCCAGTCGCGTTGGCCAGAGAGTTCGACAGAGGGTCGCGTGCCGCGCGGAAACCACGCGGCACGCGGCTCAACTTGCACGGATTTCTTGGTTTGGTCGATACAGACTACTGTGGCGTCCATCTCCCGCCGCTTTTTTTGAGTTCGTCGTAGAACGTTTCTTGTTCGTCAGCCTCAGCTTCAGCGGCTGTGCGGCGTGGTTTTTGGTAGCTCAATCCCGCCTCGTTCAGCAACCGCCGGCAACTCGGGATTGAGTACTCGACATCGTAGGTCTCGTCGAGATACTGCTGGACGAGCGCCGGCGTCCACGCCGGCGCGTCAACCCCAACTTCCTCGGGTGAGTCGTGGACAACTTCCTCGAATTCTTGTTGCTCTTTTTCTGAGAGCTTTCGTTTTCTCCCAGATCGGTGAGCATCAGTAACAGCCTGCTCAAGCGACTCGTCGGTGTCGAGTCGCTTGAGCCAGCTATAGATCGTGCGTCGCTGAATGTCGTACCACTCGGCTAGTTCAGTCTGTGTAACGCCGTTTTTGAACGCTATTGCCGCTAAGAGCCGTTGTGTCGGCTTCTTCCCCTCCACGTTGTCGAGGGCATCTTGCAATTCCTCGACAGAGATTTCGTCGAGATGATCCACTACGCTTAGCAACAATCTCTGAGTAGAAAGTTCTAACGGTTACTATAGTAGCGCCTATCAAACACTATTCAATTGTAATATCAGGGATAGAATAACAAGGATACTGTAATCGAACTATACATATTTAAATGGGAATAGTAGCGACGAACTCTTGTGACCCGAAACGAGACGAACCGGCGCCGCTTCCTCACGGCTGCTGCGGGCGTGGGAATCGTATCGATCGCTGGCTGTCTCGGCAACAACGAGGACGATTCTCCTGAGGACACGGATACGCCGACAGATACTAACGCCACCACTAATCCAGAACCAGAGACAGACACGCAGACCAGTGATAACGAGACTGAGACTGACGGCAACGAAACTAACACCGACAAAGACACTACAACCGAGTCTAATAACACTCCTAGCTCAATCGATGAGTATCTCGCTGACACCGGCAACTACGACGGCACGGTCAAGGACAACACCAGCGACGATGCCATCGACGTTATGATCGGTGTGCAGGGCAACGGCCCCGGTGCACAGGCATACGATCCCGCCGCGATGAAGGTCTCACCCGGTACGCTGGTCAGATGGGTCTGGACGGGCGAGGGCGGTCGGCACAACGTCGTCAGCGAGAGTGGTGAGTTCACGTCTGGTGCGACTAATGCCAGCGGCCACACCTACGAGTACACGTTCGACGAACCCGGTACCTACTTCTACTACTGCGAGACACATACCGAGGTCAAGATGCGTGGCGCAGTCGTTGTCGCCGACTCGTAAGACGGGACGTCCCTACTTGGAGATCAGTTTCTCCTGAGGATCGATATTGAGGCACTGTCTAGATAAGAGAAATCGCAATACAGGAAGGTGATGAAGTGACGGTATCGACTGTAAAAATGCTGTGGCAGGCTCTGAAACACTTCTATACGTCGGAATCGAGTAACTAGACAGTGCCATATTGACGTTCTGGTTGAACACGTTGTCCGGATCGTACTCGGCCTTGATTTCGGCAAGGCGGTCGTAGTTGTCGCCATACACCTGCACAGCCCAGCTCTCCCAGTCACGCTCTTCAACGCCGGTGAAGCCAGCGTAGGCGCCCTCACCGCCTGCTTCGCGAATCTTTCGTTCGGTCTCGGCGGCCCAGTCGAGGGTTGGCTCATTCTGGAACTCCTCCCAGTTGCCCTCGATAGTGATCATATACTGCTTGTCCTCCCACGGGTATGCATAGTCGCCGCCGTGACCGATGTTCCCGCCGAGCGGCCAGATACCAACCGCTGACATCGGCGTCGGCGCCGCCTCAGTCCGCTCGACGATGATGCCGTGGATGTCGTCGGAGAGGTCGTCGACGAATACCGAGCGATGAGTGTACTTGCGGCCCCACGGGTACATCTGCGCACCGAGGTCGTGGAGCATTTCGTAGGGCATCATGTCGCTCATGTCGAGGAGCGGCTCGCCGATCTCGCGAAGCGGCGCGATGACCTGTTCGCCTTCTTCGGGGTTGCCTGCGTAGCAGCCAAGGATAACGACGGCCTTCTTACCTGCGAGATCATCGGGTATCGGCGGGAGGTTCGGAACGTGACCCGAGAGGAGAATGGTGGTCAGCTCTTCGGGGGCGTCCTCGATGACCTGCCGGTGGGTCTCCATGACATCGTCGGCAAGGTCGTACGGGTAGAAGATACCGAGGGACTGTACCATCGGCCCGACCTCGTACAGGTCGAATTCGAAGTTGGTGACGACACCGAAGTTGCCGCCGCCAGATGGAATCTACCTCGGCCGGCGGGGAGTTCTTTATAAGCAACACTCCGCCGTCTGTGGAATCTTAACCATCATGAAAACGGATTGGCGCTGCAGGCTCACAGCCACTCAGACGCCCTCAGAATTCCTCTCGTTCGGTCTGACGAACGGGGGGAAATCGCGGAGTTCAGATCGACCCGTTATCGGTTCGCGACTCACGACTATGAGTCTCGAGCCAATCGATCCGGAGACAGCACTCGAGCTGTACCTCATGGACAAGGAAGCCGAACTCGCTGAGAGTTCGATTCAGTCGCATAGGTACCGCCTCAAGCACTTCCTACGCTGGTGCGAGATGGAGGACATCGACAACCTCAACGACCTCACCGGTCGCAAACTCCAGCAGTATCGTCTCTGGCGTCGCGACGACGGTGACCTCTCCGTCTCCAGCGAGAAGACCCAGATGGACACGCTGCGCGTGTTCATCCGCTGGGCCGAGTCGATTGACGCCGTCGAACAGGACCTCTCGACGAAGGTCCGTTCGCCGTCGATGACGCCAGAGCAAAACACCCGCGACGAGATGCTGGAGACCGAGGAAGCCGAAGCGGTTCTCTCGTACCTTGCTAAGTATGACTACGCATCCCGTGAACACGTCACCGTCGCGCTGATGTGGCACACGATGATGCGTGTCAGCAGCGTCAACGCCCTCGACGTCGACGACTACAATCCCGGCGAGCAGTACATCGAGGTCCACCACCGCCCAGAGACTGACACACCAATCAAGAACAAGAAAGACGGTGAGCGCCTGGTCGCACTGTCGGATGACATCTGCATGCTACTCGACGACTGGATCGAAGAGAAGCGACCGAACGTGACTGACGACTTCGGCCGTGAACCACTCGTCGCGACGAGGAGGGCCGCGCGAACAAGACTACGCTTCGGAAGTACGTCTACCAGGCGACCCGACCGTGCTTCCGTGGGGCAGAATGCCCCGAAGATCGGGACCCAGAAGAGTGTGAGGCTGCTGTCAACGACCAGGAAGCGTTCAGGTGTCCCGCGAACGTCAACCCCCACGCCATTCGTAGGGGTAGCATCACACACTCGCTCAACAGTGACCTTCCCGACAACGTCGTCAGCGATCGCGCGAACGTGAGCCCCGCAGTCATTGAACAACACTACGACCGGCGTACTGAGAAAGAGAAGATGGAACAGCGGCGGGACTATTTAGATCGACTCTGAGCGCAGAACAACTTTGTATTTTCCTTTTATTTCTGCTGTATAATAGCCGCATTCATATTGGTAGGATCCACTGTGGGCTAATATAGTATTTGACAAGATGATTGCGATGCTCGGAAACGAACATCCGCTAGCAGTAGCCGGTTAGACGGCTTTGTCGACCTACTCGAGTAGTGCCGGATTTCAGTGACCGTACTGAGTACGGGACGCGTATTTACCGGTGAGTGTGACCGAGTTGAGCTAGCTTGAGTTACCTATCTATGAGATTATACATTGATACATGCTGGTTTGGGCTATAACCCCAATCTGGCGAATCGGGCCAGACTGGTGCTGGTTGACAAAATCTCTGTGTTAGTATTTACCACACTATCTATATCGTCTTGAAGAACCTAATGATAGATGGTGAAAGATATGGCGCTCACAACCACACCAGAGGAGAACAAGCAGATAATCCACCGCTTCGTTGAAGAGGTAGTGAACAACGGAAACTACGACCGCATCGACGAACTCGTCGCCGAGGATCTAATCGATCAGACACCGTTTGGGGAAACGCGAGGCCGCGATGCATTACGAGACACTATGACCCAAATCCGGACCGCGTTTCCGGACTTCTCCGTGACCTCTCACGAGATTGTTGCAGAGGGGGATAGCGTGGCAGTGCGAATGAACCAGCGGGGAACCCACGAAGGCGAATTCATGAGCTTGGAACCGACTGGCCGAACATTTGACATCGAAGCCATGGGTTTCGCTCGGTTGGAAGATGGACAGATCGCTGAACGGTGGGCGCAGCCCGATATGCTTGGTCTATTGCAACAACTTGGTGTCGTGGAGTCACCCGGCGAATAACTCGACTCCCCGGCCTGTTTTTCAGTGTGGCTGAAGGGTGATAGTCCGGAGTGGTGTGAGAAATACGAGATATGTAACTACCGAGTTGCTGAATACAGCCTCTCGGCCTTGTTTAGACGCTAGCGAGAGGAGTTCTATGGATAGATTGTGACCACTGAACGTGAGATGTGGTCGAGAGTTTGCTAACTGGACACTCGGTGTCGATTCTACACTCTCGGAAGAACGGCTGAGACGTCGACGTTTCTAAGAGGTGTTCTTGGACGTCAACGACAGTTTGGACAGCTACATTGCTATTCCTACATAACAGGCACTCTATCCCGTGAATTTTCGCGTCTAAACACGGCCCAGCCTCTCTATGCAGCACCGAGTGATCTGCCAGAAGGGTAGTTGTTCGGTTATTTGTGGTGGACTCGACGGAGTGCGTCGGCGGTCGCGGTTCCGGAGATCCGGATGTACTTCTGGGCAGTCGCAAGGTCACTCCAACCCATCAGTGCCTGTAGCGGTACCGGGGCTACTCCCTTGTACGCATGATGGCTGGCTGCGGTTGTCCGTAGGCAGTGTGGATAAATTCGTCCAGTGAGATTCGCTTGGTCGGTGGCTTCTTTGACGCGGCGGTTGACCGTTGACCGCGACCGTGGGAAGCCACTGTAGCGGTTGGCGAACCGGTTGATACAGAGTTCGATTCGGAGTGAAAGATCGAAGGGGATTGACCGAGCTGATGCGACGGTCTTTGGGTACCAGCGTGAAGCGATAGCGTCAGTTTCAGTCAGTTGGTCATTGTGGGCGACTTTCTGACGGGCCTGTCGGCGGCAGTACCCGCAGTCACACGGCTCGTGCTGTGGAATACGAATGAGTTTGCGATTCCAGTTTAACCAAGAGCTATGAAAGTGTGCGATTTTCCCAGCGCGGAGGCCAAGCCGATCACCGAGCAGACAGATGAACCGTGCCTCGAAGCCACGTGGTGCTGGCAAATCCCCGCACGCCTCTAACAGCAGTTCGAACTCTCGGTCGTTGAGTACATCCTCGTGGGAATGGCGGGTGGTCAGTGCCTGTCGGTGTCGGTCGGCCCATTCGTTCTTCGACGTTCCTTGATGAACTATCCTTTACACGAGTGTGGTGACCAAGAATGAGTATTCCACAAACCAACGACAACTAACAGCCTCTCTGCTGTATAGACTGTGCGAATCTCGCACGGTAGCATGTCATGATCCTGGACGTGGGAATCGCCATAACGTGATCGTGGGAGCGCGGCCTTGGCTGGCTATCGTCGCCGAACAAAGTCCGCCAGCGGGTGCAACAGGACTGTGAGTGCCAGGAGGACGAGCCGCGTGCTTGTGTCGATCTACCGGTGTACTTCCTACTTTCTGTGATGTTTGGTAACATCTAACGTGATACGCGACGTAGCTGTAACTTGCGCTCACTACGAGGCCACGTTGAGGTCGGGACCTGTCGAGGTGGGTGTATCGGAAGGAGGAAACTATGGCAGCAACACCCAAAACCGAGTCAAACAAACAGATTGTCCGCCGGCTATTAGACGACGTGGTGACCGAGGGAAACATCGACCTCATTGACGACCTCTTCGCGGAGGACGTACTCGACCACACTCTGATGGGCGACACCCGAGGCCGTGAACCGATCAAAGAACGAGCCGAATCCCTGCACGCCGCGTTTTCGGACTTCTCAGCGACCGCCGAGAAGTTGGTCGCTGAGGGTGATACTGTGGCACTGTGGGCGATTGATCAAGGAACGCACGATGGCGAGTTTCTGGGCATCGAACCGACGGGACGGGGGGTTGAATACCCGGCCACGGCGTTCTTCCAGATGGAAGATGGGAAAATCGTCGAACGGTGGGTCCAGCCCGACTTGTTCGGCCTTATGCAGCAACTCGGCGTCATCGAACTGCCCAGAGACCCGTCGAGCCGAAGAACGATGGAAACGGCCACATCAGCAGATGGTACGCCAATTGCTTATGAACGAACCGGAAGCGGGCCACCGATCGTACTCGTATACGGGAACGGCGACATCCTCCAGTTCTGGGAAGAGGGGGGAGTCCGTTCCGCGTTCGCCGACCAGTACACGGTCCACACCATCGAGCGCCGAGGCCGCGGCGAGAGCGGTGACGCCGCCGAGTACAAACTGGAACGCGAGGCCGAGGATGTGGCGGCAGTCGTCGAGGCCATCGACGAACCGGTGACGCTGCTGGGCCACTCCGGTGGCGCCCTCTATTCGCTGGAGGCGGCCCTGCGAACCGACAACCTCCGTACACTCATCTTGTACGAACCACCGATTCAGGTCGGCGACAACGAACTCGACATCGCCGAGGAGCTCACTGAGATGAGAGCGCTGATGGAGCGCGATGAGAGTGAGCAAGCGCTCGTCCAATTCATGCGTGACATCGCAGGTCTTCCGCCGGACGAGATTGACGCGCTTCGTTCGGCACCGGTCTGGCAGGAGATGGTCGCTGCGGCCCATACACTCCCTCGGGAGTTAGAGGGGATCAACGAGTATGAGTTCGAGGCAGCCCGGTTCGAAAATGTGATCATACCGACGTTGCTGTTGTCCGGCAGCAAGAGCCCCCCACTGTACAAAGACGCGACGAAAGCGGTCAACGAATCACTTCCTGACAGCCGGATCGCCATTTTCGAGGGAGAACAGCACATGGCGATACACACCGCACCGGACCGGTTCATCAACGAGGTGATCACGTTTATCGAGGGATCATCCTGACTGACCGACAATCAATTTCGCTCACATTCGGTGGCGTTTGCTATTGACGATCACGGAGTAGTCGGTTCAGAACGGACGTTCCAAACGACCCCCTGTGCTGCATGCACCCTCTGTATCGATCACCCGGCTTCTGACGGCGTACGAGTATGTCTACCCGGTACTGCTGCATAGATAGCGCGTATATTGCACCTTTTTCAGCCTCCCGCGAACGGTCTGGAGGTGCGTTTAATGAGCTGTAGCGTGTATTGGTACCATGTCTCAGACTCGGTTCACTCCTGATCTCGACCTGGACGGGCTTTCCCCGGACGAGGCCTTTGCCATTCTGGGGAACGAAATCCGGTTAGAGATCATCCGCGTGCTCTGGCGGGCAGGTGCTGCCCACGTGTACGACGACGGCTCTGATGCTGTCGAAGTGGTGTCGTATTCCGAGTTGCAAAACGAGGTTGACGTCGATGATAACGGGAAGTTCAACTACCACCTCTCGGAACTCGCTCCTCACTTCGTCCGCCGAACTGACGACGGATACCGGTTGAGCAGTGCAGGAAAGCAGATCGCCAGAACGGTGATAGCCGTTTCTGGAGCGGAGAGCCTTGACTTCTCTCAGGAACTCGACGAGAATTGCCCGTTGTGCGGAGCAACCGTTGCGGCCACCTACGAGGATCAGTGGCTGCGAGTCGGCTGCACCGAGTGTGATGGGTTGTTCGGCGATCAAGCGCCGACGGGGACGCTCTTCCTCACGAACTATCCGGCAGCAGGGCTGACGACCCGCAACACTAAGCAAGCGCTCGCAGCCGGACTCTATCGGTGTGCTCTGGACATAACGTATCTAATGTACGGCATCTGTCGGGAGTGTGCCGGGCCGATCTCGTCGTCGGTGACAGTCTGTGACGTGCACGAACGTGATGGGAAGCACGCCTGCGACACCTGTGGAACGCCGTTTCCGGTCTGGGCAGATATGAGATGTAACACCTGTGGATTCGCCAAGCGGTTACCAGTCGAGATGTTTGCAACTGGTCTCGTCTTGGCAACCGAACTGACCGGCAATCCCGAGTTAGACATCGACTCACCGGCGGTCGACGACGCCATCGAACTGCTACAGAACAACGTCGAGACCAACGTCTCGATGGAGCCTCTCCGCGTATCGCTTTGTATCGAGGTCGAAACGACGGTGTTCACTCTCACCTTGGACGACGAGATGAACATCGTCGAGTTCAATCGGGAGCCACGGACTGACACCGTCGTTTCGTAATCTGGATACGTCTGACTCTGTTAGAGAAGTGTCCTTCTCCTAATACATAAGGCGATCTCAGTGCTAACACTAGCTGCTCGTATCAGAGCACAATCCGGCACTGTGGCGTCCGTTACGCGGAGGTACTCGAGGCGACACAAGCGGCGGAACGGATGGCACAGGAGGTGACGAATGACCATGACTAGCAAATCGATGCCGAACAGCGAGTGTACCACGGGGGGAACGCCATGACGGCAATAGATCGCGGCAAGCAGGATCGCGTCCTCGATTGGGGTGGTTTCCCTGGCCGCTGGGAAATCACGCGTTCGACAGCGGACACGGACGGGGAACTGCTGGAAATGCGATTTGAGATCGAAGACGTCCCCGAAGATGGCCCGTTCGTCCACACCCATCCGCACGCCGAGGAGCGCTACGAAGTGGTTTCGGGCGTGCTAGAAGTGTACGTGGACGGGGAATGGATGGAGGTAACGGCCGGTGAGGAACACACCGTCCCTCCAGGCACGGCCCACACGTTCAGGAACGCGACCCCCGTCGAGATCAGAAACGTCCACGAGCCCGCCCTACAGCACGAGGCGTTCTTCCGGCGGTTCCATCAGCTCGTCACGGAGCAAGGTGTGTCATTGCCTCCGGAGGGCTTCAAAGATGTCGTGTTGTTAGCGATGCTGACGACAGAACACGAGGAGGACATATACGCAGTGAGTCCCCCACACTGGGTCTTTAAGGGTCTATCTGGCCTGGGCCGCTTGCTCGGGTACCACCTCCCAGATTAGGCAGCGGTTCTAAGCTGTAGTAACAGCCGGCAGAAGACGGGAGGGTGAGAGGCACCCTTCCTGCGATAGACGTTCGCTATTCGTAGTCATAATCCGACCAGATAGGCTGATTTCGTCGATCGAGATCGGTTATTTTCTTGGATCTTTGCGGGATAGAGCACCTCTGTGTCGAGAAAACCGAGGCCGCGCATTCAGCACAACTCAAGATGGAATGAGAGAATGGGGGAGAATCGCTCACATGTCTGTGCTGAGAAACCAGGTCACGCCATCCGGGCCCAGATCGTCATAAAAAAGCGACGGTGAGCCACATTCACTCGTGGCCGTGACTCGTCTCAATACGGCTGATTTCGTCGAGGACATCACTGAACGGGACTGAGCCCTCTGCTTGGATCTGCCCGGGGTCGAGTACCTCCGTATCGAGAACCTCCGCTGGCGTGAGCCACACCCACTCGGGACGGACGTTTTTGCCAGGCTCACTGAATACTTCGAGTTCCTCCTCAAGCATCTCCTTGCTAAACGGAGGCAGGAGTGGCGGATCCTCGGTGCCCTCAAACGTGTCCTCGTACTCCGGTTCATCCCCCTCATCGAGTTCTCCGACGACGATTCGCATCGTCATTCCGAGGGGGTGATGCGGGGCACAGTACAGATCGTACAGGCCCTCCTCCTCGAACTGGTAGAGCCAGCCTCCACCAGCGTTTACGACCGGCGACGAGAACGGCGGCACACCATCTGGAACCCGCTGCTGGAACCCGTGGCCGGGATGGTAGGCCGTGATCGTGTGGTCGGGAGTCGTGAAGGTGAACTGGACGATGTCACCTTCCTCTACTGCCAGTCCAGTCGGTTCGAAGTGGAACAGGGGGCCGTGGTTTTCAGGCACAGGATCGGCGATGTGAAGTTCGACCTCGTGATCTGGTTCGAGTTCCCCCGGAATATTGTCGGCGTTCGGCGTGGAAAAGCCGTAACGTGGATCGATCTCCGCACCACCGTTTCCCTCGGTCCCGTTGTCGCCGCTATCGCCGTCGTGAGCGGCTGCTACGCCACTTTCGAGCGAAAGTGCCGCGCTGGTCCCGAGTATTTTCAACAGCGGACGCCGTCCGGTTCCGAGTTGTTCGATGCTCGTCTGGTCGGTTGTCTCGTTTGGTGGTGTCATTAGTTCGTTTCTCTTGGATGTGTTACTTCCTCGCCACAACCATCGTATCCGGACCCGGGAGCGGTTTCGCCTCTCCGCCTTCGAAACCCGCCTCGTGGACCCATTCGATACACTGGCCGGCCGTATAATCGAAGCCGTCAGGCGTTTCGATCAGCATGTTCAGGCTCATGAGCAACGGTAGTTCAGCGGCGCGGCGCTCCTCGTCGATTATCGTTCCGTAGACGACGATGGCCCCGCCCGGATTGACCGCCTCGGCGACCTTCGAGAGGATCGCTCGCTTGTCGTCGAGCCCCCAGTCGTGGAGGATGTGGCCGAGAATGTAGACATCCGCTGCGGGCAGTGGCTCGTCAGCGAAGAAATCAGCGGCTTGGAATTCGATGCGGTCGGCGGCCGGACTCTTCCCGGCGAAGTCTCGGAAGTACGGTTCGATCCGGGGAAGATCAGCTCCGATGGCGTGGACGTGGTCGTTCTCCTCTGCGATGCGCTTTGGAACAATTCCTTCACTGGTGCCTAAATCGACAACTGTCTCGTGGTCCTTCCAGGGGAACTCGTGCGCGAAGACCTCTGCCGCACCCATACTGAGGCTGGTCATCGCGCCGACGAACTGTTCGAGAATCTCATCATCCTGGTAGATGACACCCTCGAACGGGTGAGTCTGCTCGTCGTCGATTTCGTTCTGGGTCCGGCCGGTTCGGAGCGCCGTTTCGAGGTCGTCCCAGAACGGATACAGCCGGTCGTTGATCATTTCGAACCAGCCGACGAACGACGTGGGTTTACCCTCCACGAGGAACGCAGCGGATTCAGGCGTGTTCCGATACTGGCCGTCCTCACGGTCGAGCAGATCGAGCGCGACCAACGCATCCAGGAAATCCCGTGAACCCCGCGGATGCAGACCGAGCGCGTCCTCTAGCTCCTCGACGGTCTGAGGCCCATTACGGTCGAGTTCGGTGAAGACGCCGAGTTTGGTGGCACTCATCAGCGTCTTTGATGCCCAGAACCCCTGACCGATGTCCAGAATCCATTCGGGGCTTGGGCCGTCTGCGGTCATATCTGTCAACCTCCGTGGTCGGTGTGACCACGATGAGGATTTTGCCCCCGACAATAGTTATAATTTTTGTGATATATATGCAAGTCTGTGGTGGTCGCCCAACCAAGTAACATTCTGTAACTACAACGATCGGCGCTGGGTGGATTACTCCGGTAACTCGACGTCCGGCATCTCCGCGGCCGTGTGCTCGAATGCCCACGCCTCGAATTCTTCGAAGACGCCGGTGAGAGATGCACCTCGCTCTGTCAGGTCGTAGTACGTAGCGATGGGACGGTCCTCGAGTCGTCGGCTGATGAGGTCCTGTTCTTCTAAGTCTCCGAGTACGCGGGAGAGGGTGGCCGAATCGGCAGTTGTCGTTTCCTGGAGGTCACTGAATCGCTGTTCCCCGTAGAGATGGAGGCTCCGCAGCACGGTAAGCCGCCATTTGGAGCCGACTATCTCGAACGCTCGCGCAACGGGGCATATCTCGAAGAGGTCGTCGTCAGGGTCTGGCCTGGGTGGTGGGTCAATGCAAGGCATGGAATGTGTTCTATGCTTCCACATAACGTGACAAAAGGGTATCCCGCGTCTCTGTACGGATGGTAAATGGTCGTCAAGCGTCTCCGTCCACATCGAGAGTGTATCGCCGACTCAGATCCGGCTTTGCATCGAGTCGGTTGGAATCGGTTCGCACTGACGCGTAGACGCGCTCGGCCCACTCCCGCGCGATCGGTGCATCCGTATCGACGAACACCTGCATGAGACCGGAGGTTTCGTCGTAGCCTCCGATTCCGACACGCTCGTCGAAGAGAGCGAGACCGTACGGCAGCTCATCCCGCGTCCGGAGGGCCAGATGCCCACTATCGAGTGCTACCTGAGCACGCTCGGGGTACGTCTCGAAGAGTTTCTCTACGATGTGCGGGAGGTAGATGATCTCGGTGTCGGTTTCTTCGAATACTTGCTGGTGAAACTCACCGAGGATCAGCGGCGCCATGTGCGTTGTATTGAAGCCACGGAAGGTGTCAGACTCGCTGGTAAGCGCGATGAACCGCTCGATCGGCCTGTAGGGATCATCCGGTTCCGCGACGGTAATCGTCGCGTCCACGACGGTTCCAGGATGAAGTCCCGGTGATCCTCACAGACCGCATCCAGAAGCGGCGTCATCCTGTGTGCGGTCCGCACGTTCGCCTCGAACCGGAGGACCTCCTCGGCGATGACTACGCCCCGCCAGGTCAACTGAAATCGGCTATCGACCTTCTCGACGAAGTCCTGCTCGTCGAGCCATTGCGTGTAGCGGTGGCTCGTCGCCCGCGAGATACCGAGTCGTTCTTCGATCGCTCGGCGATCGAGCGGTTCTCCCAGAAGCGCTTCCAGAACAGGGCCGTGCCGGACGATATCGCCGAGTAGGTCTGTGTCGATTCGATCGTCCGCAGCGTCCAGGCGCTGCCCTAGATAGCGGCGGTTCCGTTCCGTTTCCAGAATTGCCTCGAAGACCGGCGAGCCGGGTGGTGAGCGGCCATCGTCCTTTCGTCGGTCGTCTTGATCGGAGGTCATGTGACTCACTCTCTAGATAGAGGGTGGCAGAGATAGTAACTCTGTCCCGTCCACGCTCCGAAACTTGTCTCACTGCCTGAAACGGTACTCTCGGCACTGAACACTACTCGATAGGTGAGGCCAGAACCCGTGCTAACATCTGGTTCTATATGGCACAACATGCCCACCCTGATGAACAGACCGAACAGTTCGAAGCAGGACTTCATGGTAACCTGATTCGTCCCGACGACGCTGACTACGACGACGCTCGCGCGGTGTGGAACGGAATGATCGACAAGCAACCGGCCCTGATCGCTCGATGTCGGGGCGTGGGAGACGTCATCAGCGCGGTCGACTTTGCCCGTGAGCACGACCTGCTCGTGGCGGTACGTGGTGGTGGCCACAACGTCGCCGGAACCGCCGTTTGCGATGACGGGCTCGTCATCGATCTCTCCGAAATGCAGGGCGTATGGGTAGACCCGGATGCACAAACAGCGTGGGTCCAAGCCGGGGCTACGTGGGCGGATGTGGACCACGAAACCCAGGCATTTGGTTTGGCGACGCCCGGCGGGGTCGTCTCCGCCACGGGCGTCGCGGGGTTGACACTCGGTGGTGGAATTGGCCACCTCCGCTGCAAGTACGGATTGAGCTGTGACAACCTCGCATCCGTAGACGTGGTCACCGGAGAAGGTGAGTATCTGACCGCTAGCGATGACGAGAACCCGGAGTTGTTCTGGGGTCTTCGCGGCGGAGGCGGGAACTTTGGAGTGGTGACCGGCTTCGAGTTCGGCCTCCACCCGGTCGGACCCGACGTGGCGACATGTCTCGTATTCTACCCGGGAACCCGGTTGGCCGAGTGTCTGCGGAGGTACCGCGAGTACGTCGTCTCCGCCCCCGAGGAAGCCAGCACGCTCACGTCGGCGGGCGTAATGCCCGACGAGGAAATTTTTCCGGCGGATGCTGTAGATACCTCCAAAATCGGAATTGTGGGCTGTTATGCAGGACCGATTAAGGACGGCGAGCGCGCACTGAGGCCCCTGCGAGAGATCGGCGAGCCGATCGCCGACTTCAGCGGGACGATGCCATACGTGGAGTTCCAGCAACTCTTTGACGAGGACTACCCCGACGGGATGCGCTACTACTGGAAATCGCTGTACCTCGACGGCCTCTCGGAGTCCGCCATCGATCGAATTGCCTACTGGAGTGACGTGGCACCGTCACCGCTCTCGACAGTCGATGTGTGGCAGTTGGGGGGTGCAATCGCCGGAGTTGACGTCGAGGATAGTGCGTTCGCGGGGCGATACGCGCCCTACCTGCTCGGTGTCGAGGCAAACTGGGAACGCCCGGAGGACGACGACGCTAACGTCGAGTGGGTGCGTGACTGTCTCGACGGCATGCGCCAGTTCTCGGACGGCTCGGTGTACCTGAACTTCCCGGGATTCTTCGAAGAGGGCGACGACATGATGCGATCCACGTTCGGCCCGGCGTACGAGCGGTTGGTCGCGCTAAAGGATGAGTACGACCCGACGAATTTGTTTCGCCGCAACCAGAACATCGCACCGTCCGAAAACGCTCGATCCGACGGTGGGGCGTGCCATGACTGACTGGTACGCTGAATTCGGGATAGCCTTGCAGCAGGTACCGACAGCCCACGCCACGCTACCGAGGATATTCGTGATTCTGCTGAGCGCCCTGCTGGCCATTTCAGTGGTCAGTGAGTCCGGGCAGGCTGCTGGCACGGTCGGTTTCGTTCTGGCGGAGGCACTCGTGCTGTACGTTGGCTATGGGGTGTTGATGCGGATCGCTAGCCCGACCGCCCGTGAACTACTCGTGAGGGACTAACTGTGCAATCTCTCGGCCTCGGTATCGAGATGATCACGTTCTTCGTCGGATTCGGCCTGCTCATCGGTATTCTCTTCGGGTTCTTTGGAATGGGTGGGTCGTTCCTCCTGACGCCAGCGCTGCTGGTAGTCGGCTATCCGGCTCCGGTGGCCGTCGGGAGCGGCCTCGCATTCGTCTTCGGCACTAGTATCATCGGTGCGCTCCGACACCACGATTACGGTCAGGTCAGCTATACACTGGCAGCGGTGATGATCCTCGGAATGATGGTCGGTATCGAGGTCGGTACCCGGATCGTGTTCCTGCTTGCGGAGCTCGGCAGCGCTGACGTCGTCATCAGCGTGGTGTATGTCGGGCTTCTTGGTGCGGTCGGACTCGCTGTTCTCCGTGATGCTCGTACCGGCGGTGCCGACGTGGGACCAGGTCGAGTTACGACTAGGGTGCAGGCTATCACGCTCTCGCCGATGGTGTCGCTCCTCGGCGGTTCGACCGTCTCGGTGTGGGTTATCCTCCTTGTCGGGGCGGGTATCGGCATTCTCTCCGGATGTCTCGGCGTCGGTGGAGGATTCCTGCTGCTCCCCGTCATGGTCTACGGGTTCGGCATTCCCACCGCCGTCGCTGCCGGGACCAGCATCCTCCAAATCACGGTTTCAGGTGCATTTGGGACGTTCGTCTACGCCCAGTCGAACGCCGTCGATGTCTTCTGGAGGTTGCACCCCCCGAAAGTAATGTGGAGGACGCTGCTACTACCAATAGAGGTGAACTTGCCTAATGATGGATATACGCGCACGCGTCCGGTCACCTATTGAAGCGGAGACTGGTGAGAAAGTCGTCAAAATGGATCTTGAAGGTTCGATCGTTGACAACAATGGGAGAGTTAGCATTGCTGGTAGCCGCGACGATATGCTCGCGCTCGGCAAGGCAATCGTTGCGAGTACAAAATCACTGCCAGAAGAAGACGAGGAAGAAGAATGACGGACGAAACCATTCAGAAACTGCTGTCGTTGTTTGAACATAAAGTTCCGCCTGAGGAGCCGACTCTCGTCGAAGCGAGAGTCATTGCTCCGGCTGGTAGTGATCCTCGAGGTGTCGCTATCGAACTTTCAGCTGCTCGTCAGGGAGAGAATAAACGGGTGACTCTCAGAGGGGACCACGACGGGATGCGCGCACTCGGCGAAGCACTCGTCGACGCCGTTGAGGAACTTCCCACCGATGAGAGGGAAAGCTCTAATTGATAGTCTTCTATAAATAGATGCCACTTTTCTGTAGGTGTGCCTAGGATACGGCAGCGAATGCCTTTGAGAGGGTGTCATAGAACAACTCACATAGCAGTTGATTTTGGCGGGTTTGCAATGAACGCACTGTCGTGTGCAATGTGCGTATTGACCGCGAGGGTTCTACCAGTTCTGAGACGTTTTCCGATAGCCGTGCGAGATATAGGGCGCGCATTCAGTAGTCCGCTGCCCAGTTGGGGATGAACGGTGTGTGTTCAATAGAGGAATCACATCGCGTGTGACCCTGCGTCAACACTGACTGATGCGAACTCAACAGCGACATCGTGGCAGTCTGTGTCCATTTGGTCAATGACCTCACGCTCTGTGCTGTGAATCCGTTTTGAGATGAGGTAGTTCATATGGCGGTTCGAGCGCATCTAAAAGACGCTCATCGAGTCGAACTCGCGATCACAGAACGCTGTCTCAATCAAGACGTGTTCTTTCGCACGCCGAACCAACCGTCGGTGACCTCAGTCCCGAGTATCGGCGGGAATGGTATACGGGCTGATAAAGCGAATGCCATGGGGATTGTCCCGAAACGATTCACCCGGTCGCGTTGCGCAGAACGAGCGTATCATCGGCAAGGTATCGATCGAGGACGTGCGCGTCTTCTTCGAGTGTCTTCAGATGGCGGCGCAGGAGTTCGCTCGTCGCCTTATCGCCGAGCTGGTCCGCCAGTTCGATATGTTCACGCCACTGCACCGCGAGCGTCGCGTACCCGTCGAGGTCACGCTCGAGCGACGAGCGGATATCGTAGTGATGGGCTTCTTCGATGAATATGGGCGCGTGTTGGCGGATACCCATCGGCCCACAGGCCGGAACACCGCCGAGCGCGCTGATCCGAATGGCGATGTCGTCGGTCATCTCCGTGAGCCGGTCGGCAGCATCCTCAAGGAAGTCACTGATCAGGGTCAGTTCGGCCCCCTCGACGAGCCAGTAATGCTTGCGCACCTGATTGAAGAGGATATACAGTCCCGACACTTCGCTGTTCAAGGCCGTGACCAGCTCTTTAGCTACGTCCTGTTCGAGATGGAGCCCATTGTCGGCTACCGCGTCCCATTCCTGACGGACATGAGATTGGTCATGGCTCCGGAGATGTGGTGTACTCATCATCGTTCCTTCAGCACCTCCGCTCGAACGAGCGTCTCATCTTCGAGGAATTGCTCGATAGTGTGGGCGTCATCTTCGAGGTTTTCGAGGTGGTCACGGAGCAGTTCAGCCGTGCCCGGGTCGGCCTTCTCTTCTGCCAGAGCAATATGTTCACGCATACTGACTATCAGGATCGCATATCCATCGAGATCACCCTCCAAGGAGGCACGAAGGTCGTACAGATCCTCGGCCTCGAGGGGGACCTCGGCCCGTTCCTGAAGCGTCGGCGGTGTGTTCGGGGGAATCCCACCCAGTTCGACGATACGAATTGCGAGCTCGTCGTTAATCTTGCGCACTCGTTTATACGCATCCTCGAGGAAGTTAGCGACCTCTTCGTGTTCGGCACCTGCAGCGGTCCAGTAATGCTTGCGAAGCAGGTAGAACAGGTTGAACGATCCTGCGTGGTCGACGCTCAGGGCGTCAATGAGTACCCCGGCGTCGGCGCGGTTGACCCGGAGTGCGTTCTCTGCGATGGTACCCCATTCTTGACGGCGCTCGCCTGTATCGGGCTCCCGAACGAGTCGGCCTTGTTTCTGTGCCATTCAGGTTACCCGTTCAGTGAGTGGCACTCTCGAGGACGAGCGTGTCGTCTTCGAGGTAGTGTTCGAAGTGGTGACCGTCTTCTTCGAGGTCGACGAGAATCTCGCGCAGCATCTCGCCGGTTGCGGGGTCACCGAGGTTCTCGGCGAGTTCGATGCTGCCGCGCATTGACTCGATGATCTCGCCGTACATCTCGAGATCGTTCTCGAACATAGTGCGAACATCGTAGACGTCTTCACCCTCGAACTCGACGGTCGCGCGCTCCTCGAGGTTCGACGGGCCTGAGACGGGGACGCCGCCCAGCGCCTGCGCACGCTCGGCGATCTCGTCGGCACCCTCTTCGACGTGCTCGTAGGCTTCCTCGAGAAACTCGTGCAGCGGCAGGAACTCGGCTCCCTCGACGACCCAGTGGTGCTTTTTGAGCTGGTGGTAGAGGACGTACGAGTTCGCCAGTTCGGAGTTCAGTGCCTCGACGATCTGCTCGGCTTTGTCCTGATCGAGCCGGAGCGCGTTTTCGTCGACGGTGCCGGCTTCTTGACGGACGGTCGTCTCTTGGGAACTCATCTCATGGGAGGTAGTCGCTCGACAACCTTAAAGCTTTCAGAAACCATACATTTTCGGGAGACTTAAATTCGTTTTGTAGATCCAGTAATCTCAGTCTGTAAAGGTACTCAAGCGTTTCGTCGAGCGACTGATCGCCGAAGTCGTCTCAGGTCCCGGTCGAGTCCGCACCACGGTGCGCGCGTCCGGCCCGCTCGTCTATCGGATCTTCGAGGTCGCCCATGACCTCCTCAAAGGCATCCGTCGAGGTCAGGAGACCAATGATCTCGTCGCCCTCGGTGACGAGGGCGAGTTCCTGATTTTCCCTCTGGAAGCGGTCGATAGCGTCGTTGATCTCCTCCGTGGCCGGAAGCGTCATCGGCGACGCGGCGATATCTTCGATGCCGACGTCGCCGCTCATGAGGTCCTCGAAATGGTTCGTGATCGTCGGGAGATAGACGATGCCGCGGAAGTCGTCTATGTCTTCGCCGACCACTGGGTAGCGAGAATGGGAGTGTTCCTCGACGAGCGCGAGGTTCTCCTCGGGGGTGTTCTCGGTCGAGAGCGCGACGATCTCCTCGCGCGGAACCATGATCACCTCGACCGGGATGTCGCCAACGGCCAGCGCGTTCATGACCTCCTGCCGGCGTTCTTCGGGAACGTTTCCCGCTTCGAGGGTCGAGCTGAAGCGCTTGTAGAGGCCCGCACGCCCCTGCATGACGTCGGCTTCGGTTTCGAGCCACGCGCCGGTCATCTCGACGCCGAACAGCGAAAGCGTCCATTTCGCCGCTCCGTCTCCAAACTTGATGATCGGCCAGATGGCTCGCGTCCACCAGTACAGCGGCGTCGCACAGTACCGACAGACCAGTTTCGAGCGCTCGACGCCGAGATAGGTAGGGGTCTGCTCGCCGTGAGTGAGATGGACGAGGTTGACGATGAGAAACGCGAGGATGGCCCCTGCGCCGACCGATGCGAGAACGGTACCATCGAACAGCGGTTCGAAGATGGCCGTGAGCGCGGGTTCGGCGACGATCCCGACCGCGATGCTCGAGAACGTAATCCCGATCTGGCAACTGGTCAAGTAAATCTCCAAATTCTGAGTCATCTCCCACGCGCGTTCGAGAGCGGTTCTTCCGGGTTCCACGAACTCCGCTTCGGAATACTGTCGGGCGCGGGTCAGCGCGAACTCGATGGCGACGAAAAACCCGTTGGCGAGAATGAGTAATAGACCGGCGATAAGCCTGATGGAGGCTTCGAGCGCGGTCATCGGCATACCAAGTTATACGAGCAGCAACACGGATAAACGGCTTGTCTGCAAACCGATTCTTCGCGCTCCGACGATCCCGTCCTCACGAGATGTCTCAAGCCGGGTCGCTCTGGGAGTCTAGTCCCGATGCGTCGTCCCCACGTTGTTTGCGCTGGTAGGCGTCAATTGGGTCCTTGAGTTCGCCCATCACTTCCTCGAAGGCGTCCGTCGAGGTTAGCAGGCCGACGACCCGTCCCTCCTCAGTGACGAGCGCGAGCTCCTGATTTTCCGTCTGGAAGCGGTCGATGGCGCCGCTGATTTCCTCGTCGGCCGGCAGCGTCATCGGGGGCTCGGCGAGGTCTTCGATGTCGATGTCGCCGTTTTTGAACGCCTCGAACTGGTTTGTGACCGTCGCGAGATAAACGACCCCTCGGAAATCGTCGATGTCCTCACCGACCAGCGGAAAGCAGAGATGTGGCTGCTCCTCGATGACCGCGAGGTTTTCCTCGGGGGTGTTGTTGGTCGAGAGTGCGGCGATTTCCTCGCGCGGCACCATGCTGTCACGGACGGGGATTTCCTTGACCACCAACGCGTTCATCACTTCCTGACGACGCTCTTCGGGGACCTCGCCGTCGTCGAGTATCGACCCGAGCTGTCGGTGGAGGTCCGCACGCCCCTCGATGTCCTCGCCGTCGGATTCGAGCCACGCACCGGTCATCTCGACGCCGAACAGCGACAGCGTCCATTTCGCTACCCAGTCACCGACGCGGAGAATCGGTCGAATGACCCACGTGAACCAATACAGCGGCGTCGCGCCGTAGCGACAGACCTGTTTCGAGCGCTCGACGCCGAGGTAGGTGGGGGCCTGTTCGCCGTAGACCTTGTGTACCAGGCTCACGATGATGTATGCCAAGATCACGCCCGCACCGATCGACGCGAGAACCGTCTCGCCGAACAACGGCTCGAACAGCGCTGCGAGCGCGGGTTCGGCGACGATACCCAGTGCGATGCTAGCGGCGGTGATGCCGACCTGACACCCGGTGAGATAGATTTCGAGATCCTCGGTCATCTCCCACGCGCGTTCGAGGCCGGGTTCCATGAACTCCGCTTCGGAATACTGTCGGGCGCGGGTCAGCGCGAACTCGATGGTGACGAAAAACCCGTTGGCGAGAATCAACGCGGCACCCGCGACGAGACGGAGGAGTATTTCGGGTGCTTGCATTCAGTATGGGTCCATCGATACGGCGTCGAGGCAAAAAAGAACGGGTGGCAAACTGACATTGCTGCCGGGTGGGCCGTTCAATCGAATCTGACCGCCCGTCCGGTCTCCGAGGAGCGATAGATGGTCTCAATGACGCGCTGGACGGTGAGACCTTCTTCGAGCGTGTTCCGCTCCGGCGGGTCACGAGCCAAGTTCCCAATATCACGACATCGTCTGGCCCATCTGACTCGGGGTCACGCTTTTTGCCGTTCAGCCAATAGAACCTCGACGTGTACCGCGACGTCCTTATCCCGACAGATGGATCCGATGCGAGCGCAACAGCGCTGGACCACGGGATAGAAATCGCATCGAGTGTGGGTGCCGAGGTGCATCTCCTGCACGTTGTAGACGTTGGGACGGAGATGTCCGCATCCGCCGTTGGCGACATCGCGGACGACCTCACCGAAGCGCTTGATGAGGAAGCGGAAGAGGCGCTCGAGCAGGCCGAGCAAATGGCCGATGAGGCCGGAGTTGCGTCCGAACGAGCCGTTCTCGAAGGATTTCCCGAAGACGCAATACCCCAGTATAGCGCTGATAACGGGATCGACCTCATCGTGATCGGAGAAAGCGAGGATTCGACCCTCACAGAACGACTCTTCGGGAGCACGACGGAAGACGTTCTCGAATCGGTTACTACCTCGGTTCTGGTCGCTCGGGAATGAGTCCCCGCTCGTAGAAACTACCGTTATCGCACCAGTCCGTCAGAGAACCATCCACGGGGAACTGCCTCTCCAGACGATGATTTACGGCGAAATCGGTAGATCGTGACTCTGATTCGAATTCGTCAGTGCTTTCGCCAGCCTGTACGCGAATCAAACACATCGACTGTGCTGAATGCACCCTCTATAGTCAGCAGGCAGCTTTTGACAGATCCAAGAGAGATCGGTAACCGCTCCGGTAACTGTTTGACCTGTGCAGAGCGATTCGGTGGATAGTGCAGTAAGGGTAGGAGAACCGTTCTATGACGCCTTCTTTGAACCAACACTACAGTCGTCGGCTATCCTTCGTGGGAGGCAGTGATGACCTTGATTTTGCTGACGTTCGTCGGATGCCGCTCGGCGCGGTGGAGTTCGACATGGCCGACGTTTTTAACGGCGTACCGACTCCACGACTCGGCCCCTTCTTGTCGCCCGCCGATGTCTTTCGAGGATTCGAGTAGTGTAATTGGGATGCCGTCGAGAACGGGGAGAGACATGCTGTTGTATCCCTCGAACCAGCCATCTGGTTCGACGGTCCCGTCTCCAGCAATCGCTCTCAGTGCCGCTTCTTGGTGTTCTCGCGGGACGTTGCAAACGACCTCGCCGACCGATAAGGGACCAGCGTTAGGGTCAAACTCGTAGACTGGTCGGTGCTGTTCAGAAAGGCTGTCGATGTCTTCAACCGTTCTCGTTTCTTGGTTTGTCATCGTAGAGTTGTAACTATCTGTGTTGCTGTTTTCCTTGTCTACCAACGAGCCGTACCGCGATTCGTTGGCAGAGTGACTGCCGCTACGCCTGATCCTTTTCACTATCTCGGAAAAAACCTCAGGAGATATTTTCTGATATATCAAAAATATCTGGTCAAGGGAGCCGTGTGAACCTTTGACGTGTAGGGTTTAAGTCAAACCTGCTAAGTAGGATGGAGTGTGGAGAGGGACCGCGTCCCCAAACTAGCAGAGATCGCGGTCCCTCAGTGTAAGCATCGAGCGTGACAGGCCAGTCTGACGCTCGGCTCGGCCGTCGTTGCAGCGACGACCTAGTTGAGAGATGGGCCGAGAGCTGTGAAAAATCTAACTCTCGGGCTTTTGTCAGGCTACCTGCCACTGAACCAGATGAGCAGTGACATCTATCGAAAACACGATGAAACCAAAATCGAAACTAAAGCACGAACCTCCATCTGAGCGAGTCAGTGGCAACATTCCAACTAATGACATTGAGGTCTCCGACCTCATTAGGCAGGAAACTATTGATCGTCTCGGTCCCCGCCAAAAAATGGACTTCGAGGTCGAAATGTCTGAATTTCTAGGTTGGATGCTGAAGAAAGGGAAGAAAATTGACGACCGTGATCCGAAGGGGCACAGAAAAAGCACGGCTGCTAATTACATAAAGCGAATCACCCGGATTCTCCCGCGAATCTGGGATGAATTCGATGGGTACACCCTCCAGATAACCCCGGAAATGGGTGACTGGTATCTCAAGCAGTTACGTGACGATGAGTTCCGACGGGACAACGGTGAACCGTATGCGGGCAGTACGAAAACGAAGAACGCATGCTGCCTACTCAACTTCTTCCGCTTCCGCTGGGATCAACGTAACGGCAAGGCCTGGGAGCCGTTCACCCTCTTTGAAGAGGATTCTGGCTCCCGGATCTCTGATCCGATCACGCTCGAAGAACGGCCAAAGATTCGTGAAGCAGCCCTCGAGTACAAGACAGTCAAGAGCTACAACAACTGCACTCCTGAAGAGCGGGATCGGATTCGGGCCGAACTTGCTCAGCGCCTCGGAAAGCCGAAGTCAGATATCACTCCGAGCGACTGGGAAAAAGTGAACACGTGCTGGAAGTGGCCATCGCTTCTGATGGTCGGCCTCGACATCGGTCCTCGGCCCGTCGAACTCGAGCGAATGACGGTCGACTGGCTGGTACTCTCGAAACCCGCAATCAAGGTGCCACGGAACGACGCAGCAAAAAATGACCGTACTTGGGAGGTCCCGATCACGGAACGTACCGCCAATGCTCTGCGTCGCTGGCTTCGACAGAGAGACACTGACCCGAAGTATGATGATACCGACCACGTCTGGCTCACCAGGGAGGGTGAGCCGTTGTCATCGGGTCCCCTCTGTCGGAACCTGCGGAGCCTGATGGACGAAGCAAACCTCGACTACAGCGACCGGCACATCACGTGGTACAGTCTCCGTTACTCGCTCGGGACGTACCTTTCGATGACCGCGGACAGCCTCGAGGAAGTCAGACGCCAGATGCGCCACGAATCGATCGAATCGACACTCAACTACATCCACCCACCCGAAGAGGACGTTCGCGATAACCTCAACTCGATCAACTGAGGCGAAGGTTCATCGCTACCTATACCTGAATGTGCTTTCGACCCGGACCGTTGCCCAAGAATCAAACTCGGTTCCGATAGCCGCCTAATTAAAAATGGAGGGCTTGGTCTGATTAACCCATTCGGTTCAGAGCGTCCTGTCTATCCTCAACCGGCGCCTGGTCGTACTTCATGGTTGTTTCCGGACTCTTGTGACGAAGTTGCGCTTGTGCCGCTGCGAGATCCTCCTCACGGGTCATATAGGTCCCCGTCGAGTGGCGGATCGTGTACCAGCTCATCTGTCGATCAGCGTGGTCGATGTCGGCGATGTCACACAGATCGTGGAGCAGTCGGCGAAGCGTCGACGAACCGTAGGTATTCCCCTCACGCGTCAGCCAGAGCTCGTCACGTCCATCGTAGAGTTCGTACGTCTCACGTTGGTCTATCCACCGATCAAGCATACTGATTGTGCGATCACTGAGACCGACATGCCAGTGCCCCTCGTTCTTGGAGCTTTCCTCCTTGGGTATGCGGAGGAGTCCGTTCTCAAGGTCAACCCACGACGTCACTGCACGTCCGACCTCGATGGGTCGTAGCCCCGCGTCGAGGCTGGTGCCGACGAGGCTGGGAATCTTCCATCCATTAGCGCGCTCCCAATCGGCCTTCGACACGTCCTTCTTCGGTTTCTCGAAGCGTTGAGTAAGATACGCCTTCATGCGTTTCCGCTCTTCCGGCGTGACGTTGTTGTAGGACGGAATACTGCCGTACTCCAGTGACGCCTCACGAATCAACTTTCGCTCTTCGCGGGTGAGGAAGTCGCGTGGCGCTGTCGTCTGGTTCCCCGAACTGAATCGCATTTCGGGTTTCCACTCTGCTCCACCACGCTCGTGAGCCCGCCACTTGAACAACATCATGACGGCCTTCTGGCAGCAATCGCGGTGGGCGTCGCTACAGTCCTCGTAGGCCAACTCTTTCATCCACGAGTCGGCGTGTTCGTGAGTGACGCTCGTAGTGTAATGGCCTTCTTCATCCCACACGTACCGGTAGAAGTGGTCCATCCGATAGATGCGTGCTTTGACCGTGGTCTCAGCGTAACCCTCTGCCTTATCCGGGTTCTTTCCGAACGCGAGGAGCCACTCAATCCAGTCCTCACGCTCACTTCGGTAGTCAACCAGCTGACGCTGGGCGAGACGTTCCTCGGTTGGTTCCGGAACGATGGCGAAGTCGCTCAGATCCATGTCTGAACCACCGTCCCGAGCAATACGAGTCGGATTGCCTGTCCAAATTCGCTAATCGCAAGACGGCGTCGGGATAGGGGTGTCCTGCGAATCGGTTTGCCTTCGAGCCACATGTTTACCTAACGTTAGCACGGGCTCAAAATCACGGGACAGCGGAAGGAAGGAGTGCTCCGACTGGGATTCGAACCCAGGTCATTGCCGTGAGAGGGCAATATGATTGGCCGGACTACACCATCGGAGCTCGACGCATCGCCTCTCTTTGCGCCCTGCATCGCTTCGATCCGCAGGACACCGGAGCGGGCTTCGTCTTCACTCAATCGTAGCGCAGTACGATGTTTAAGGATTCCGTTTTGTTCCGATAGTGTCGAACAGTCCCACGCGAGAACCTGTCAGCGGCCCACTGACAGCAGTCGCCGTTATTCCTCAAACGGCGATTTCGTCGCTTCGGGTTCGAACCCCTCGAGGCTGATGATGTTTTCGCGACCGACTCGAAGTTTGCTGATCGTTCCCTCGTCTTCCATGTCCGAGAGGAGCATGCTGACTTTGGATTTCGACCAGCCGGTCTCTTCGACGATTTTGACCTGTTTCATCCGGCCGCCGTTATCCTGGATGAGCGTGACGACGCGGTCCTCATCGGTCATGAGGTCTTCGTCGGTGAGGGGTGTCCCGGTGTCGTCCGAGTCGGTTGCCCCTGTGTCCGGGCTCGAGTCACTGGGCGTGTCGGCTGCCGGCGTCGTCGACTCGGCCGAGCGACTGATCTCGGTGCCGTCGGTATCGTCGGCACCGGGGCCGTATCGACGGTACCAGACGATGGCCACAAGCCCGGCACCGGCGACAAGGAGGCCGACGAGATACCAGCCGAGGTCACCGCTCATCGCACTGAGCAGTTTCTGGTCACCGCTCCCGACGGTCCCACCGGTCGAACTGGTGAGTTCTGCATGCGGACGGCCATTGGTGAACTGCTGTTCGCCGCTCCACTCGACCGATGTCGTATTCTCGAGCGAACTGCTATCGTACTGGCTGTCGGGTTCAGGGGCGACGGAGCGGAACTGGAGATCATCGCCCGCCTTGAGTTCAATCGACTGGTCGGGTGCCAGATAGAGTTCCCGAAAGACGTCGCCGACGACGACCGTTTCACCATCGATGTCGGCGAAGTTCGTCCATGTGAACGACATTTCGACGACACCGCGCGGATTGATCCGCCCTTCGTCGACACGGATAGACCGGTTGAAGTTCGTCGCTTCCATCTCCCGACCGGTCTCCTGTGAGCCGGCCGCTGCCAGCTCACGCGATTGGTTGATAAACGCCTCGTATCGCCCGGTCTCGTTGGCTTCGAACGCCTCGGCAAACGCCCTGAAGTTCTGTTCGGCCTCGGTCGCGTTCTCCTCGTTCGCGAACAGCCGCTTATGGCGGAACGTCCATGTTGCACTCCCGTTCTCGTATACTGTGATATCGAAGGTCGTGTCATCCCAGTCCCGTTCCTGGGAAACGAACCGGTTCGAATCCGCAGTATTGGGTTCCGCGGCTGACTGGGCGGCCAGTCCGGTGGTCGTCAGCACGACCGACCCACTGACGCCGGCAACGGACACAAGGATCACGAGAACGACGAGTCCGACAGAGACCGGCCGATTCATTCGTCTATCACTACGTGCCGGAGCTAAAAATCCTTGTGAATACACGAATCAAACGACTTGACTTCCAACTCTCTCGATATATTGCGCCTCAGGGCCTCAGGGCTGCATTTCGGTGGAGGTGGATCAACGTCCGGCAGTCGCCGATCCGTGTCGATACCCACAAACCCGACGACCGTGTACCGGGTCGCATGATCACCAACCTCGCACAGGGCGTGCAAGCGTTTACCAGCAACGTCTTTCTGGTGACCGGGGACCGACCCGTGCTCATCGATACGGGCGCGAACTTTGACGCCGTCGACGCCGTCCGCTCCCGAGTCGATGACCTCGAGGCAGTAATCCTCACCCACACGCACCGTGATCACGTCGGCAACCTCGCCGCGGTCAAAGACGCTTTCGACGTCGACGCATGGGGGTACGACACCGCGATCGAGGGTGTCGATCACGCCATCGCGGACGAGGAGACGGTCCGGTTGGGCGACGACGAGTACGTCGCGCTCCACACACCCGGACACAAAAACGACCACCTCTGCTTTCACTCGGAGACGGCGAGCGTGCTATTTGCGGGCGATCTCGTCTTCCAAAACGGGAGTTTCGGCCGCACTGATCTCGAGGAAGGCGATCGCGGGACTCTGATCGAGAGCATTGACCGCGTGCTCGAGCGAATCGATCCGGACCTCGCGGAAATGCACACCGGCCACGGACCGAGCGTGACGACCGATCCCTACGATCACGTCGAACTGTCAGCCCAGATGGCGCGGCAGGCCTGAGTTCGGCAGCACTCCCGTCGATTCACACTCCTATTCGTCGCTTCCGACAGCATGCTAGCTACTCAGACTTGTCCGGCGACCTCGAGCAACGCCTCGTAGGCGTCGTCGTACGCGCGTGCGACCTGCGCGGGATCGTTCTGTCGGTCGCTTCCGAGCGCCGGGAGTGACACGCGATCGATGGGGTCGAGATAGTCGAGGACGTCGGGAACGCGTTTTTCGATGGCCCCGTCTCTGGGACTCGAGCTGGCGATCTCACAGGCCCGACAGTAGCGATCGCCCGGATAGAGCCGCGCGCGACCGGGTTCGACGGCAGCCACGGCGGCGATCGAGGAGGGGGAAAGCGACTCGAGCGGCTGCGCGATGTCGCTGTAGGATTCGACGACGGCGATATCGGTCGCCTCGATCTCGGCGGTCAGTCGATCAAACGCGGGGAGATACCGTTCTTCGGCGAGCTCGTTGAACTCATCGACGCTCTCGACGCGGATGGCATCCTCAAGCGGGAGTGCCTCGGCGACCTGTGCCGGCACCTCGGCGGTCGCGTTGCGGACGAACAGCGGGTCGTCGCCGTCGCGACCGACTCGGTCGAGGAGGAACTCCCTGTCCGCTCGGCCGAGCAGTCCGGTGCCACCATCGGGGACGGGTCGCCACAGCCGATGGACGGGATTGAGTCGTTCCGGCGGGCGATCGCGGCCGTCGGCCGCCGAGAGGCGCGCGGCGTCCTTGCCGTAGAGCCGGCCGTCAGTAAGCGCTCGCTGACAGTCGTCGTGGTCGAACCAGAAGTCGTTGCCGGCGCGGGGTTTGTAGCCCACCGCGCCGGTTCGCTCGAGCAGGCCGGACGAGAACGTGGTCTTGCCGGCATCGACGCGATCGGCACCGACCACGAGGAGGATCATTCTCTCAGGCCGTAGTAGCCGGGCTCGTCCTCGTCGCGGGGTTCGGCGACCACGAGGTCGTCGGCGTTGGTCATGACCCACGGAATCGCCCAGTCGAGCAGGATATCCTCGGTCTCGGGGTCGAGCTCGGCGTCAGGTTCGACTCCCTGTAGCATGCGGGCGATCTCGTAGACGGTGTACATCTGGTCATCCTCGAAGAGCTCCGCCGGCGTATAGAAGTCACACGGCGGGAGTTCGTCGAACTCGGATTTCGGGACGGGCATACTCCTCGTACCGTCGGCCGGTGCCTAAATGATTCGTTCGCGACCGAGTATCGTCGCAGTGCGAATCCCGTTCGTCCTGGCGGTCGTGCCTCTCGAAGACACAGTCGCAATCATCCGGCAGCCCGTCGTCAACGACGGAAAAGCCATCTCGTGTACTGTACATCGTCGACGGGCTCTCGACGGGCCACAGCTGGCAGTCGACCCGTGTGACTGGTCCGATTTCCTGCTAGTTTCGTTGCGATGGGACGCTGACGGCGTGTGGCTCGGGCGCTATAGTAGCCACTGAAACGATTTACACACTGATCGCACAGCTGTCATGCGATCAGGTGTGCATTGACTTTCAGTGGCTGCTATAGTCGAACGGCCACCGGATTTTATATCGCCGCTACTCGAGTAGGGGTGATGGAACTCGGATTCGACCCTATCTTGGCAATCTACGTGTTTTCGGTGTTTTTCTGTGGTCTGCTCGCCGTTCTGCTCTGGAAGCACCGCCAGCAGACCGGTGCAGTCCCACTACTCGCAAACGTCCTCTCATCGGGAGTGTGGGCCGGGTCGCTGGCCCTGCTGCGGGTCGTCGAGAACCCCACTATCGAGTCAGTGCTGACCGGAACGCTATTTCTCGGCGTGGGGTTCGGGACGATGACGGTGCTCGTTTTCACGCTCTCCTACACCGGCCGAGAGCGATTCGTCAGGCCCACGGTACTCGCCGCCCTGTCGGTCGAACCGGTACTGATCACCGTCTTTGCTGCTGTCAATCCGTCCGGACTCTTCTTCCGGTTGACAGCGGAGGGGTTCGACGGCGGTTTCCTCTTCTGGCTCCATCTCGGCTACTCATACGTCGTTCTCGGAACCGTTACGGCATTTATCGTCGGATTTCTCGTCCGGTCTCGGTCGTTATATCGAGGACAGAGCGGGGCACTCCTCGGCGGAACGCTCGCTGCCTGGCTCGCGAACGGCATCTACATGGCCGGGATCGTTGACTTCGATATCTCTCCGATCGGATTCGTCATCGGCGGAGCGTTGTACGCGGCCGCGATCGTTCGCTATCGGTTGACCGATATCGTCCCGATCGCCCGCGATCGCGTCGTCGAAAACATCTCCGACGGTATCTTCGTCGTCGACGAGCGGGATCGGGTGATCGATGCGAATCCTGCCGGACGGTCGCTCCTCGCGGCGGACGATGCGTCGCTCATCGGTTCGAGCATCGATTCGCTGTTCGCTGAGCGCCCCGAATTACGCGACGAGGTTCGGGAATTGATCGACAGTTCGACGAAAGAAGAATGCGAACTCGGGGTCGCTGGCAGCGACTACGCCATCGAAACAACGCCAATCGAGGACGACCGCGATCACCACGTCGGCTGGCTGTTCATCGTCCGGGACATTACCGAACGAAAACAACGCGAAACGCAACTCCAGCGACAGAACGAGCGCCTCGAGCGATTCGCCGACGTGGTCTCTCACGACCTTCGGAACCCGCTGAACGTCGCGGACGGCTACCTCGAACTGGCCCGCGAGGCCGACGATCCTGAGCCGTCTCTCGACGAGATCGAGGAGTCACACGACCGGATGGCGGCGATCATCGAGGACGTTCTCGCACTAGCCCGCGACGGACGCAGTGTCACCGATCCGAAACCGGTCTCGCTGGCCGACCTCGCCGAGGGAGCGTGGGAAAACGTCGATACCGGTGACGCCACCCTCACAGTCGCGTCAGGCACAACGATCCTCGCGGACGCCGATCGGATGACGCGCCTGCTCGAGAATCTGTTCCGCAACTCGATCGAACACGGGATGCCGGATCTCGAGCGAGCGGACGAGCATCGACACTCGTCCGTCCCGGATTCGGCGGGCGTCCCCGTCGAGTACGAAGCGGGCGACACACCCGTCGCGAATCCCACTTCACCCTCGCTCGAGGTCGAAGTGGGGTCTCTCGCCATCGGTGAAGGCGACGGTTCAGCGGGGTTCTACGTCACCGACGACGGGTCGGGACTGCCCGATGGGGGCGACCGCGTCTTCGAGGACGGCTATACGACTACCGCAACGGGCACGGGATTCGGACTGAGCATCGTTGAGGGGATCGCGACCGCTCATAGCTGGACCGTCGACGCCAGCGAGAGCGAGCGCGGCGGTGCCCGATTCGAGTTCCGCAGCGTCGAGACAGGAGCCGCCGGGACCACTCCGGATCCAGCGGTCGGGACGACTTCCGACACCGACTCGTGAATACCCACTCGTAGGATTCTTCGCGTCTGATTGCGGCCGCCGTCACTCGTCTCGCGTTCCTCCGTCCAGATAGTACCGGATCCGGTCCCGGCTGGACTCCGCTACCTTCATGAACTCGACGACCCGCTCGCCGTCCTCGCGGCGGTCGGACTGGCGGTCGATCGTCAGCGACTGCTCGTCAAGGTGCTCAAGCAGCGCGTCGATCGCGTCGGGATCGCCCCTAACGGTGTGGCGTTCGCCGACGGGCTCGCCGTCTTGGACGTCCCGAATGGTCGAGACCATCGGGCAGAGAATCGACTCGCCGAGGTCTTGAGCCCGCTCTCGGATCCGGTCATCGGTGTCGTCCAACTCAGCGGCCTGAAACGCGTCGCGAACGATTCGGGAGAAGAGGAAGTCACGGCCGTGTTCGAAGGGCAGCGAGAACGCGTAGGCGAGTTCCTCGTGGTGCTGGGACTCCGTGGTATACTTGACCATCGACTCGCCGTCCGCCGATTTCAGGATGATGCCCTCACGTCCCGCCGCATCGAGGTCGTCGATAGCGTCTCGAACCGTCTTGACGGCGGCGGACGGCTCCGAGTGCCCGAAGAACCGCGGCTGGCTGAACCCGTACTCCGTACAGAGGGTTCGCCGATCGGCCACGGAAACGGGGTCGCCGGACTCACGGTCCCGAACGTCAAACACCCGGAATTCGTGGGAGTCGACTCCCTCATAGTCGTGGGTCGTGTACGGTGTTTCCGGCCCGATCAGTTCGGTACAGAGGGTCTTCGTCGGGTGATCCGCGAAGAAGTCCTCGAGCGGAAGCCGGTCGCGCGCCCGCGCCGTCGTATACGGACAGACGTAGCCGCTTCTGGTGAACGCGAGGGGGTCGCTCCCGTCATCGCCAGCGACTGCGATCCGGACGTTGAACCCGTCTAGCTTCTCCTCAATGGCGACGGTATCGCTCTCCTCGAAGAACGAGGGAATACCAGGATCGAGCATGAGGACTCGCGGAACGCTCGGATAGCCGCGAACGACGGTGTCGCTCTCCTCAACGATGACTGTTCCGCGCTCGACGCCGTGACGGGCGGCGGTGAGTACGTAGTGTGTCTGACCCGCCGCTGACCGCTGTTCGACGTGCTCGAAGAAATCGTCGGGGTCCCCGGTGGTGGCCTCGAGCCGCTCGAGGTAGTCTTCGCGGTCCATGCGTCATCCGACCACGTTCCCGGTGAAAAACACCGGGCCGGTCGCCGATCGACCGTCGATTTGGCCCGTTTCCGACCGGACCGAAAGCCGGCTGCGCTGGGGATGAGGCCTATGTGGATTCCCGTCCAACCCACGACTATGCCCGGGGAACTGCCGCGCCAACAGTTCGTCCTCGACACGTCGCTGTTCATCACCGAGGAGATCCGTCGGGACGACGAATCGCTCGAGGAAGCCGTTGTCCGGCTGCTCGACCTCGTCGCAACCGCTCGGCTCGAACTCAACATCTCCTGTTACGTGCCGCCGTCGATCCACGACGAACTCGCGACGATGTTGCGCGAGCGAGACGTCGACGAGGCGGTGTTTTCGCGGCTCGACACGTGGGTCGTGCGCAAGAGCCCCGACCGGTACGGCGTCACGATTCCGGCGGACATCGTCTACGACTTCATCGACGAAATGAGCGACCGGGTCGACCGTGGTCTCCGCGTCTCCGAAAAGGCGATCCGCGAGGTCGAACAGCTCGATCCCGAGGCGCTCGCCAGTAGCTCGAACAACGACGGGAAAGAAGAGTACATGACCGACGCCGACCGGATCCTCTCGGACATGCGCGACAAGTACCGCCGCGCACTCCGACGGGGCGTCCTTGACTCTCGCGAGGACTTCGACCTGTTAATCCTCGCTCGAGAACTCGATGCCGGTGTCGTCACCGAGGACCGGGGCATCATCTCCTGGGCCGACGAGTTCGGCCTCCGGTACGTCCGCGGCGGGCAGTTCCCGACGCTGCTCGAGGAGTATCTGCGCGCGGCCGGCGTCGAGGACGGGGTGTGAACCTCGCCACGGAAGTGCGGTGGCGCGCGCTGGATCGCGGTGAACAGTGCGAGGGCGAACGACGGAGCCCTCGCGAAGCGAATGGGGAACGGAATGACCCACGAGCCGTGCGAACCGCGATGCGAACATGTGCGAGGGTGAGCGAGAGAGCAAGTGACCGAGCGTTAGCGCGGAACCTTCGGTTCCGCGAACCATGCGAACGGGCGCTACGCGCCCGTGAGCAGAAATCGGCTGGGAGGGCGTGGCTTACACCATGCCGCCAAGCTAGCAGACGCCGCATGCCGCGTCCACTCATCGAAACCGACGGAGCAGCACTCCAACTATTCCGAGAGCCCTCGAGCGAGCAACTCGACGGGATGGGACGGCCGATCGTAGCCCGCGAAGTCGCCCACTTGAGTCCGACAGGAGGTGCCCGGCGCGACGACGATTGAATCGCCGTCGCCGCCCGTTCGCTCGGCCATACTCTCCTCGAGCTTGTCACGCAGCAGGGAACCCATAGCTGCCGAGAGTTCGTAGTGTTCGGCCTCGTAGCCGAAACTGCCGGCCATCCCACAGCACGTCGAGTCGACGGGATCGACGGCGTAGCCCGCCCGTCGGAGCACGCCGACCGCGTGGTGGTCCGCGCCGCGGGCCGTCTGGTGGCAGTGGCCGTGGAACGTCAACTGCGTGTTCGCGGTCTCGACCTGGTCGAACGACAGTTCCTCGTCCAGCCGGTGTTCGTCAAGGTACTCGCAGACCCCGAACGCGTTCGCTGCGAGCGGTTCGGCTCGATCGTCCTCGAGCAGCGACCGGTACTCGTCGACGACCATCGCCGCGTCGGAGGGCTCAACGAACAGAACCGACCAGCCGCGCTCGAGGAACGGCTCGAGTTCATCGAGCAGCGCCCGCCCCTGTTCGGCGGCGACGTCGAGCAGCCCCGTCGAATACGCCGCTCGCCCGGTCGGGCCGAGATCGAGGATCGCGACGCGGATCCCCGCAGCCTCAAGGACCTCGACAGCGGCTTTCCCGAGTTCGGGATTCGAGTAGTTCGTGTCCGTGTCGGGGTAGAGGACGACGCCCGCAGTCGCGGTCTCGGGATCGACCCGCGATCCGCCGCTTGCTCGCGGCGAAGCTGCTCGCGTTTCCGAGACGCTGTCGGCGTCTCGTCCCTCGAACCAGTCGACCAGCGTCTCCCGCCGGAACGTCGGCAGCGTCCGCTCGGCCGCGATTCCGACGGTCTTCTCGAGGGCCGTCCGCGCACCTGGGACCTCCGTCGCGCGGTTGGCGATCGGTGCGAACGTACTTCCAAGCGCCGCGAGTCGGTCGACGTTCGCGAAGAGTCGTTCCCGGAGACTCGTCCCCTCGCGGTCGTGATACTGGTGTTTGACTTCGGCCTTGAGTTTTGCGAGGTCGACGCCAGTCGGACAGTCGCTCTGGCAGCCCTTACAGCCGATACAGAGGTCGAGCACCTCGTCCTGGAACCGATCGCCGTAGAGCTCCTCGGGGTCGATCTCGCCGCTGATCGCCGCTCGGAGCAGGTTCGCTCGCCCCCGAGTAGTCGCGATTTCCTCCTCGGTCGCCCGATACGTGGGACACATCACGTCGCCGTCGGTCTGCCGGCAGGTGCCACAGCCGTTACAGAGTTCCACGAGGTGCGAGAAGCCGCCCTCGTCGTCGAAATCCAGCGTCGTCCGGGGCTCGAGCGAGGCGTAGTCCGGCCCGTATCGGAGGTGTTCGCGGATGTCGGTCGGGTCGTCCTCGCGGTAGACGACTTTCCCCGGGTTCATCCGCCAGTCCGGATCGAATGCCGACTTGAGGTCCTTGAACGCCCGCCAGAGCTCGGGGCCGTATAGTTTCGGATTGAACTCGGTCCTGGCGAGGCCATCCCCGTGTTCGCCGGAAAAGGAGCCGTTGTGCTCGGAGACGAGGTCAGTGACGTCGTCGGCGATGGCACGCATCTTCTCGACGTCGTCGTCTTCCTTGAGGTTCAGGACCGGCCGAATGTGGAGCGTGCCGACGCCGGCGTGGGCGAAGTAGGCGGCTGTCGTGTCGTGGTTCTCGAGGATCTCCTGAAAGCCCGCGACGTACTCGGCGAGTTCTTCGGGGGGAACGGAGGCGTCCTCGACGAAGGGATACGGTTTCGGGTCGCCCTCCATGCTCATCAACAGCGGAATGGCGGCCTTCCGGAGCTTCCAGAGTCGCTCCTGCTTGGCTGGCGAGAATGCCTTGATCGAGCCGAACGCGTCCCCGCTGCCGACGAGATCAGTCGTTGCGGTCGCGATCGCGTCCGGCAGGTCCTCGACCACTTCGGAGTCGAACTCGAGCATCAATGCCGCCTCGGTCCCCGCCGGAATCGGCTCCGCGTACTCGGCGTACTCCGCCGACTCCGCGGCCAGTCGGAACACCTCCCGGTCCATGAGTTCGACCGCGCTGGCCTCGAGTTTGAGCGCCTCTGGAACGGCCGCAAGCGCCTCGAGGAGGTCGTCGTAGCAGTAGACGGCCAGTGCGGTTTCGTCTGGCTGGGTCACGAGCGAGAGCGTGGCTTCGACGACGACCCCGAGGGTTCCTTCGGCCCCCACGAGCAGTTTGGAGAGGTTGATGATTCGCTCCCCCTCCTCGCGGGCTTCGCCCGCCCGGTTTTCCGAGGCGGCCGTCGCCGCCTCGCCCTCTAGATCGGTTCGAATCACCTTCTGTAGGTTATACCCGCTGACACTCCGCTTGAGGTCCGGATACCGCTCCTCGATCTCCGTGGCGTTGTCCTCGACGAGAGCGCGTACTGTCCGGTAGATTTCGGCCTCGCGGTCGTCCTTGGAGACGATTCGGTCCCATTCGGGACTGTCGAGGACGACATCTCGAGTGTGGATCAGCGACCCGTCCGCGAGGACGACCTCGCACTCGTCGACGTAGGCGTCCGTAATACCGTATCGTACCGAGTGTGCGCCCGTCGAATTATTTCCGATCCCACCGCCGATCGTCGCCCGATTCGAGGAGGCCGGATCGGGCGCGAATCGGAGGCCATCAGGCTCGAGTGCGGCGTCGAGATCGTCCTGAACCACGCCCGGCTGGACGACAGCTGTCCGCTCGTCCGGATCGATCTCGAGAATCCCGTCCATATGTCGTGACAGATCGAGCACGACACAGCCGGGGCCGACCGTCTGGCCAGCGAGTGACGAGCCCGCGCCGCGTGGCAGAATCGGCGCGCCGTGGTCGGCTGCGACACGCATCGCGTCGCGGACATCGTCAGTATCCTGGGGGAAGACGACGCCCGCGGGCTGTGCGCCGTAGATACTGCCGTCGGTCGCGTAGAGGACGCGCGTGTACTCGTCGAACCGTACGTCCCCCTCACAGGCGGCTCGAAGGTCGGCCGCGAGTGCTCCGCCGACAGCTTCCGGCTCCGCCTCGAGCGGCGGTTGCTGTCGCTGCTGGTCCCGATCCTCAACCATCGCGTCGGCGCTACTGTCCTCGGCGGCCATATGTGGTGTGTGGTCGGTACACACGCAGTTAAACCATGATAGTTACTCACACTACATGTGAACTCGGGTCGCGTCGGCTGTCCACTCGACCGGATGGGACGTGGCCCGTTCGAGCGATACTGACCACTGATACTGTCTCCGTGACACGACCGGCGATAAAAGTCGAGATCGACTGATTTCGTCGCTTACGCTGCTGACGGGCTTACTCGAAGTGGCCGAGACACTTCTCGTACTCTTCTTCGGCCTTCTCCCAGTTGACGACGTCGAAGAAGGCGTCGATGAAGTCTCCGCGGTCCGGACCGTAGTCGTAGTAGTAGGAGTGCTCCCAGACGTCCAGCGCGAGGACGGGGTGGGATCCCCAGAGTGCACCTTGGTCGTGTTTGTCGACCGCGATGTTGCGAAGCTGCTTCGCAACCGGGTCGTATACCAGCAGCGCCCAGCCGCCGGCGGCACCGGCAGCGGCCTCGAACTCGCCCTTCCAACCCTCGTAGGAACCGAAGTCCTCCTCGATGCGGTCGGCGAGGTCGCCTTCCGGCTCGCCGCCGCCGTTGGGGGACATGTTCTCCCAAAACAGCGTGTGGAGATAGTGGCCACAGCCGTTGTGGGTGACGTTTTTGAGGGCTCCAGGCGTCGAGCCGAAGTCGCCCTCCTCACGGTTTTCCGCGAGGGTCTCCTCGGCGGAGTTGAGACCGTTGACATACCCCTGATGGTGGGTGTCGTGATGCCAGGTCAGTACCTGCTCGGATAGAGCCGGTTCGAGCGCGTCGTAATCGTACGGCAGTGGTGGAAGTTCCTGATCAGCCATAGTATGCACCTCACGTTCTGTATCGGTATCTCGCCTGTTAAGTTTTGAGGAGTGAGACGATATCACACCTCATAAAGACACGGCCGTCCCGTCTCGCGATTTACCGACACTTCAGTGGACCAACCACGGACTGAGTATTAAATCTTTCAGCAACCCCAATCGGTATCGACCACCGTCGCGTGACCGCTGCTACGACGATAGTACCGCTCTTCTCGAATTACTCGAATTCCTTGTGATGTGCGTGCTCGAGCCATTCCTCGAGCGACGGTTGGCTCCAGTACCGAACCGTCTCGCTACGCCGATCTTGTTCGAGAACTCCCGCATCCTCGAGTTTCGGCAGGTGGATGTGTTGGAGTTCCATCTGGACCTCGGCTTGCTGGTCCGGCGAGTCGTGGCCGGCCGTCAAACTCGCGGTCGACTCCTCGTCCGCGTCGCCACGCACCGTCACCTCCTCGAGGGTGATAACGCTCTCGGTGAGGTCTTCAATCGTTGCGACACCATCCGACTGATCGTTGAGATAGTAGAGGACGTATCGTCGTCGACTGTTCGAAAGCAGATCGAAAACGAGGTCCAGCGACGGCGTCACGTCCGCTGTCAACGTGGCCGCTCCCTCCGTTTCACGCATCCACAAACCACCTACCGTGTGTTACCATTCGAAACCACCACGGATCCCTTCAACAGCCGTCACATTAGACCTTACGTCTCCCTAGAAAATACCTGTGTTAAATATTACACTATCTCGACGATCCTAACGGATAGGTTTCACAGATACTACCGCTAAAGCCGTAAAGCGGTACGTAGCTGAATTTCAACGAAGCGGGCAACGGGGAGACGGCATCGAATACTCACGATTTGGACCGCTGCTCAGTCTGACTAGTCCAGCATCTGTCGAAACGGTTCGTTTCATTCCGAATCCAAGTCGGCGTATGTTTCGGATTGAGAAATCGACCGCTGCCTCGTCTCGAACACGGAGCAGAGTCCGATGGAGTGGCAGACGATCGGCCGCGAGAGATCGGTCGCAGCGTTCCCACTCTCGAATTGAGTCCGTTGAGAAGAATCGATGGAGCGAATCATCCTCGTCACAACGCAGCCCGGTGACGTCCGAACCGTTACCGTGGGTGCGTCGAGGGAGTTATTCGTAGAGCCACTCAGCGTCGTGCTGATCGTAGTCGATCAGCTCGTCGTCGTCGAAGTGGATTCCGATTTCGCGTTCATTCGCGCCCTCGTCCTCGTGGTCGGCGGCGTGAACGACGTTCCGACCGAGATCGAGCGCATAGTCGCCCCGGATCGTCCCGGGGTCGGCCTCGAGCGGGTCGGTTTCACCGATCATCTGGCGGACCTGTCGGGTCACGTCCTGGCCCTCCCAGACCATCGGGACGACCGGTCCCGAGGTGATAAAGTCTACGAGGCCGTCATAGAACGGCTTGTCCTCGTGTTCGCTGTAGTGCTCTTCCGCTCGTGCACGGGGCATGTTCTCGACCTTGATACCGACGAGCTTGAGCCCGCGGTCCTCAAGTCGAGAGACGACTTCGCCCACCAGTCCGCGCCCGAAGGCGTCGGGCTTGACCATCACGAAGGTGCGTTCGTGATCGCTCATGCTTCTTCGGCCTCGGACTCCTCGGTCTCGTCGACGGTTTCGTCCCCGGCGGGCACGTCTTCCTCGTCGTCGTCGACGGCTTCGGCTTCCGTCTCAAGGTCCTCGTCTTCGCCGGCCTCGACCTGCTCGGTCTGGTCGGCTTCCTCGTCGGAAGGCGTGTCGGCCTGTGTGGGACCCTTGCCGCGACGACCTTCTTCGGTCCACTCGAGGTCGCGCGGTTCGCGCCCGAGCTTGAAGTTTTTCTCCGCCTTGGAGTCGACGAAGTGGAGCACGGTGCCGTCCGTCTGGACGTACATGATGCCCGTGCCGGGTTCGATCTCTTCGCCCGTGTAGTCGCAGGTTCGTTTCTCGACCATTATTGTCCTCCGATGGAGTCGGCCTCGCGGGCGGTCTCGCGGAGCTGGAGTACGTCTCCTTCGCGGACCGGCCCGAGGCAGTTACGGGTGATGATGCGTCCCTGGTTCTCGCCCTCCTTGATTCGGCATTTGACCTGCATGGCTTCGCCGTGCATGCCGGTCTTGCCGACGATCTCGATGACCTCGGCGGGCGTAGAGCCGCTTTCTTCCTCTTCAGCACTCATCTCTGATCACCTCAGTCGAGGTCCTCGACCTTATCGGCGATGTCCTCGACGTCATCTTCCGCCTCGCCGGCATCGACGACCGCCGCGGCGGCCGAGCCGACCTCGAGGCCGGCTGCGTGGCCGACGTCGTCCTGCGTCTCGATGAAGACGACGGGAATTCCCTTTTCCTCGGCGAGTTCGGGGAGATGCATGACGATCTCCTCCGGGGAGACGTCCTCGGCGACGTAGACGAGCTCGGCGTTGCCGCGCTCGATCGCCTTTGTGGTTTCGTTCGTTCCTTTCTTTACTCGGCCTGTGTCTCGTGCGACCTCGAGCGCTTCGAGAGCGTCGTCAGCGAGGTCGGCTGGGATGTCGGTGGTTACGTAAACTGACATTGGTTGTTCACCTCTCCTACACGTGGGCTCGCGCTCCCCTGCCGTCCGGGCACTGGGTGCCCGTGCCGGGCCGATCCCGGCGGAGTCCTGTAAAGCTAGGAGCATCATCAACCCCGCGTAGGGTGTACACTCGAATAGCGTTGCCCCCCTTAAAAGCGTGTTCAAACGTACGAAGCCGTGCGATCGATACCCATAGACGGATCGATCGGAGCGAACGCGGTTTCGGAGACGACCGCGCCGGGTATCCACAGATATATTTCGATTCCGACAGATAAGGGGCGTATGCCCCGACGCTCCCGCCGTGCCCTCCTCGCAGCGGCCGTGACCGGATTCGCCGGTGTCGCTGCCGGTTGTGGTGCTCCCTCTAACAGTTCACGGACGGCCGAGTCCCCCGCGCGGCGACTGCGAGGAAAATCAATCTTCGTCGCCGACGCCGTCACGATACGAGTCGACGACGTCAGGCGGGTTAACGACCCGACCGATGCCGATCTCGCCGTCTTCGCTGCGACCGAGGATGAGGAGACAGTGAGATCGGCGCTCGCAGCGGAGACGATCGTTGCCGTCGTCGGCGAAGACGCCCGGTTGACGGTCGAACGGGCGTGTGACGCAGACGGACGGTCGTACGGATTCTGCAGTGATAGCTGGAGTGCCGACATGAACGTGGTCGCCGCCGTTCCCCACTCGACACGCCTCGAGACGCATGTCTACACCGACGTTTCCGTCCCGGACGAACTCCCATGGGCACTCGGTGAAACGTTCTCGACAGGCGGTAGCGACTGTGCCGGAATTGATTCGTTGGCCGCTGTTCCGGCGAACGCCGCCGACTCGCTGACTCCCGTTGGGGCCTCGCGAATCCGAAGTCGGACCCGGCCCGGCGGATTCGATCGGTGGGACCGCGTTCAGGTGGCGACCGGGCCCAAGCGCGCGTGGCTCGTTCTCGAGACGACGGCGACTATCGTCGGCGGTCGCGACGGGTTCGACGCCGATACCGTCCGACTCGTCGATCACTTCGATCAGCGACTCGAGGGCGTCGATACCGCCGCGCATCCGGCCGATAAGGTCGAGATCCGAACTCGAGGCGACCGCTCCGAGGACGCGGCGGACCACTCGTTTCACCCCACGAGTGATGCGGCCCACCGATCGTTCACCGCGTGCCAGCGGGCCGTCGTGACCGTGCCCGAACTCCCCGAACCGTTCTCGTACACGGCGAACGGCCGGTTCCGATGGCGAAATCCGGGGTTCTTCGACGACGATCACTGGCACCATCACACCCCCGGGCAAGCAATGTGGTATCTACGTCCGTCGGATCCGTTTCGCCGATAGCCGTCCTCGACTTTCGGTCCGGTCGTCGGCGTTCCGTGGCCTATTACTCTCGAGGACCCAAGCCGAACACATGGATGTCGATGCCGTCGGCCTCGCCGAGTCACTCCGCGAGGAAGCCCAACGGGTCAACGAACGCCGGCTACTCGTTCTCGCCGGCGACCGCGAGCGCGGATACGACGCCCTCGAGTCGATTCTCGATGCTCTCTCGGTGCCGATCACTGGTACGACGCTGGTCGGTCCCGACAACAGACTCCGCTGCGAACAGTTCTCACAGGTCAACGCGAGCGAGCTCCTCGGGACGACACGGGATGTGATTGCCGTCGATGTCCACGACGGTCTCCAGCCGAACGCGCTCGGCAAAGTCACCGGCGCGGTTGACGGTGGCGGCCTGCTCGTTTTGCTGACGCCGGCTCTCGAGGCGTGGCCGGACCGCCGCGGCGCGTTCGACGAATCGCTCGCCATCCCACCGTTCGAACTGGACGACGTCACCAGCCGATTCAAACGCCGCCTCGTCGGGACGCTGCGGGCACACCGCGGCATCGCGATCGTCGACCTCGAGACCGATCGACTCGAGGCCGATGGGCTGACCGATCCAGCCCCGCGGCTGGCAACGGATACCCCGACTCCGCCCCCGGACCACCGATTTCCGGTCGCCGCCTACGAGGCCTGTCTCACGGCCGATCAGGTCGACGCCGTCGCCGCTTTCGAGTCGCTTCGTGAGGCCGAACAGGCCGTTGTGCTCGAGGCCGATCGCGGCCGCGGCAAATCAAGCGCTGCCGGGCTGGCCGCGGGAGCGTTCGCTCTCGACGGCGAGAACGTCCTGGTAACCGCTCCTGACGCCCGAAACGCGGCGGAACTGTTCGATCGGGCGGGGGAACTCTGCGAGGCGCTCGAGGGCGACGGTGCGACCGTCGGACCCCATCGGATCGAGACAGCCGCCGGTGGCTCGATCGAATTCCTCGAGCCGACCGCGGCCATCAAAAGCCTCGAGTCAGCGGACGTCGTCATCGTCGACGAGGCCGCGGCGCTGCCGGTCGCGACGCTCGAGTCGTTACTCGCGGCGGATCGGGTCGCCTTCGCGACGACGATCCACGGCTATGAGGGCGCAGGGCGGGGCTTTTCGGTCCGCTTCCGGGATCGGCTCTCGGAGAGTGATCACGCGGTGACCGACTGCACGCTCGTCGAGCCGATCCGCTACGCAGCGGGCGACCCCGTTGAGGTGTGGGCCTTCCGGGCACTGTTGCTCGATGCTCGCCCACCGGTCGAACCGCTCGTGGCCGACGCGACGCCTGAGACGGTCACATATCGGCGACTCGAGCCCGACGACCTCCTCGCTGACGACCGATTGCTTCGCGAGGCATTCGGCCTGCTCGTCATCGCACACTACCGGACTGAGCCGAACGACCTCGCGCGCTTGCTCGACGCACCCAATCTCGCGGCGCGCGCGTTACTCCACGACGGCCACGTCGTCAGCGTCGCCCTGCTCGCTCGCGAGGGGGACCTGCCCGCCGACACTCGTGCGATGATGTACGAGGGCGGCCGCGTCCGCGGTAACATGCTCCCGGACGTGCTGACGAGCCAGTTACGCGACGAGGCGGCGAGCGAACCCGTCGGCCGTCGCGTCGTCCGGATCGCGACCCATCACGCGGCCCGCTCGCGCGGGCTCGGCTCACGCCTCCTCGAGCGCATCCGCGAGGAGTTCGCCGATGGCGAGACGCCCCGCGTCTCGAACGACGAACGGGACCGACGGTCCCGTGAGCGAGTCGACTGGCTCGGCACCGGCTTCGGCGCGACGCCCGGCCTCCTCGAGTTCTGGCGCGAGAACGGCTATCGGACGGTCCACGTCTCGACGACCCGCAACGACGCCAGCGGCGAGTACTCCGCACTCATGCTCGCGCCGATGACCGACGACGGTCAGGCACTCCACGAACGCCACGCCGACTGGTTCGCCCGCCGGTTCGCCGCACTCAGTTCGGACGCACTCGACGACCTCGCACCCGACGTCGCTCGAGCGCTCCTCCGAACCGTCGACGCCGATGCTGGACCACCCCTCGAGTTGACGGACCACGAGTGGCAGGTCGTCGCCGGTGCGGCCTACGGCCCGGGACTGTTCGACGTCGATCCCGGACCGTTCAGGGACCTCGTCGTCCGATACCTCGTCGACGACCCCGAGACCGTCGCCCTGACGGACCGCGAGGAACGATTGCTCGTCCTGCGAGCCCTCCAAGGCTACGACTGGGAGACGGTCGCGGACCGACTCGAGTACCCGTCATCGGGCCAGTGCATGCGATCGATCGGCGACGCGTTCTGCCCGCTAGTCGACCACTACGGAACGGACGCGGCGCTCGAGGTTCGGGAGCGATTCGCCGACGACTGATCTCGTTTGCTCGACTCAGAGTATTGAGACTCGAGAAGCGCCTCAGAACAGCCGTCGAAGAAGTCCCTCCGGAGCCAGATCCAGCACCCACGCGATGGCCCGCCATCGCCGCGTCACATAGGCGTGACTCCGCTCTTTGCGGATCGCTCGAGCGATCTGCTCGGCCGCCGTCTCGGGCGAACACTCCCAGAATCCGCCCAGCGAGAGCTTGGTGTCGACGAACCCCGGCTCGATGGTCGTGATCGCCACGTCGGCATCGCGATCGGTCTGCCGATAGCGAAGGCCCTCGAGATACGTCGAGACGTAGGCCTTGGAGGCGTTGTACGCCGGCGCGTCGCCGTTGCCGATGTGAGCCGCGACCGAAGAGATTCCCACGAGATGACCACCGTCTTCGTTCGCATGATCGGCCTTCCACTCGAAGTACTCCATCGCCGCCGTTGCGATGGTGGTAAAGCCGCCCACGTTGACGTCGATTGTCTGCCGTTCGGGCTCCCACTCGAGGTCCCGGTTGACGGTCGCGACCCCAGCGCTGATGACGACGAGATCGACCGCGGACATCGCCTCGGTGAGTTCGAAAAAGCCGTCTCGAGCGTCCTCGGGTTCCGTGACGTCCATCGTCGCGACGTATGATTTGGTCGGCAGTTCCGCGCCGATCTCTCGCATTCGCTCCGTTCGCCGTGCTGTCAGACCGATCTCGTAGCCGTCCGCTGCGAGTCGGCGGGCCAGCGCTTCACCGATACCCGACGATGCGCCGACGATGATCGCGCCGCGCTGGTGGGTCATACCCCACACGTTCGGTGCACCACACCTAACGCTACTGAAGGCGGTACGCCTTTGCCTCGGTCCGTCGTCGCCACCGATATGGTCGATGTCGTTCTCGTCGTCGCCGTCACGTTGCTCGTGGGTGCAATCGTCGGCGCAGCCGTCCCGATGGTGCCGAGCGGTCTCCTCTCGCTGGCCGGACTCGGCGTCTACTGGTGGGGTTCTGGATTCGCCGACCTGAGCGCCCTCACCTTTGCTGTCCTCGTCTTCATCGCCGTCGTCACCGCACTCGTCGAGTTCTTCGGCGGCTCGATCGCCGCACGCGCAGGCGGCGCATCGTGGTTGACGACGGCTGTCGCCGCTGTCGTCGGGATCGTCCTCATGCTCGTCACCGGCCCGCTGGGGCTGCTCGCCGGTCTCTTCGGCACCGTCTTCGTCCTCGAGTTCGTCCGAAAGGGGGAACTCGAGGGGAGCGCACGCTCGGCAGTCTACACGACCGTCGGGACCCTCGCGTCGACGGCGGTCCAGGTCCTGCTGACGGCGTCGATCCTGCTCGGGTTCGTCGTGGCCGTCTTCCTGCTCTGATCACCGGAAAGACTGAATCCGTGGGTGCAGTTCACACGAATGAATGGAGTGTTCCGAGTCCGACTGTGAGCGCCCCGCGGCGGTTGAGTTACACATCCCCTGGGACGAGAACCGTCTCGTCTGTGCCGCCCACGCCCGCGTGCTGGGTCGACGGGACGGCGTCGTCGCGGACCCGCTCCCCGACCGGAGCGAGGACTTACTCGAGTAATCGCGATCGATTGCGGTCAGCGTCGCGGACGGTACGGTAGTCACGAGGGACGTCTATCTCGAGCGCGAGTGAGGCCCCGGCAGCGGTGATCTGGAGGTCTCAGCGACGCCCGTCGGCGGCGGCCGGACGATTCCGTGTGAGATCACGGTCTTCGGTGACGAGCGCTACGGTACCACTGCACCGACCGGATCGGTCCCCGACAACGAAAACTGGGAGAACGGGTTCGAGGTGAGCGAGGGCTGGTGGGAGATCCTTGTCATGAACGCCGAGGATACAGCGACGGCTATCAGGAAGTCTTGGTCGAGGACGGTGAGACGGTCTTCGCTGGGTCCAGCTCGCCAAGGGCGACGGCGAGATTCCGGAAACGGGCCGGATCACCGGTACCGTCGTCGACGATACCGGGCCCCTGTCGACGGCGCGACCGTTCGGACGGACGGCGCATGGGCGTCGGTCGACGAGGTGAGCTCGAACTCGAGCTCGAGCACGGTCGACACCGCATCGTGACGAACGTGGCAGGATACGAGCGAGTCGCGGGCGACGTTCAGGTCAAATTCGTCGGACGACGGAACTGACCGTCATGCTCCGGTCGCACAACTCGCAGTAACGCCCGCGAACTGATCCGGATTGAGGTCGATATCGCTTCGAGGATGCGAGTCAGGGATGCGCGTAGTATGCGACCGTCTCCTCGGCTTCATCGTCGCTTTCGTGTCGATCAATTCGTGCGAACCCGACTCGCTCGAACTGGACCATTTCGTCGATAGCGAGGTCGGCGACGCCCGGTTCCGCGTGCCCCGTCACGTCGCCGTCCATGGTTCGCATGCGGACGGGGACTCTCCCGTCCGCTGGTACCCAATGGATGACGTCGACACTGCCCTCGCGGACAACATCGATATCGTCGCCGGTGTACTGGAGGACGCCGTCATCGAACCGGAAACAGCCGAATCCTTTCAGCCAGATGCGCTGCTCCCCGCTCTCATCTTCGTCGGGAATGTCCCCGAGCTCGAGCATGACGGAGTCACTGACGGGGATCTCGCGAACGCCGCGGTCCTCGTGATTGGGGTGAAGCGGCGGGTTCGCTTCGGCAGGCGGGTCGCCGGCGAGGGGGATCTGATTGCCGTCGCGGACGAAGAACCAGCGGTCGGTCTCCTCGTCGATCAGGTCGCGGTTGTTCGCGTAGATTGAACTCATCGCGAGGTCGACGTCGGTGGTCGAGGTGCCGAGTCCGGTCATCGCCTCGACGATGGCCTCGCCGCGGATGCCGCGCCGGCGCAGACTCTTGAGCGTCGGCGCTCGCGGGTCGTCCCAGCCGTCGAGTGCACCGTCGTCGATCAGCTCCGAGATGGTCGACGTGCTCATTTTCACGTCGTAGTCGTCTAGCTGGACGTGGCCCCAGTGGATGACCTCAGGATACTCCCACCCGAAGTAGTCGTAGACAAACTGCTGGCGCTTCGCGGAGTCCTGCAAGTCGATCCCGCGGATAATGTGGGTGACCTCAAGCAGGTGATCGTCGACCCCCGACTGGAAGTCGAGCATCGGCCAGCAGCGGTACTCGCTGGCCTCTTCTCGCGGGTGTGGCGTGTCGATCATCCGGAAGGAAACCCAGTCGCGCAGCGCCGGGTTCTTGTGTTCGATGTCGGTCTTGACCCGCAGGACCATCTCGCCGCTGCTGTAGTCGCCAGCGATCATCCCTTGGAACTCCTCGAGTACGGTCTCTTCGTCCTTCTCGCGGTGGGGACAGGCCTCAGCCGAGTTCTTCAGCTCCGAGAACGCCTCGCCCGAACACGAGCAGGTGTAGGCTCCGCCCATCCCGATGAGTTCGCGGGCGTGGTCGTAATAGGTCTCGAGACGGTCGCTGGCCTTGTAGGTCGCATCCGGTTCGAAGCCGAGATAGTCGAGATCCTCGAGAATCGCGTCGTAGGCCTCGAGATCAGGGCGCTTGGTCTCGGGGTCGGTGTCGTCGAATCGCACGCAGAACCAGCCGTCGTAGCGCTCGCGATAGGTGCCGATGACGGCGGGCATCCGGGCGTGACCGACGTGCCAGGGCCCGTTCGGGTTCGGCGCACATCGCATCCGGATCTCGTCGTACGCCTCGGCGTTGGGCAGGTCCGGCAGGTCGTGTTCGTCTTCCTCCTCCTCGGCCTCGATCTCGGCGAGTTCCTCGGGTGCGAGTTCCTCGAGACGGGCCCGTTTCTCCTCGTATGTGAGATCGTTAACCCGACCCACGACACCGCCGATGACGCCGGGGACGGCGTCGGAGTGCTCGCGAAAGTCCGGGTTATCGCCCATCAGCGGCCCCATCACGGCACCGACCGCAGCGTCGCTCTCGTGTTTGACGGCGTTCAACAGCGCGTGCTTTTCGGCCTCGCGCTCGACGCGTTCGCGCAACTCGTCGTTCATTACTCGAGGATATTCGCGCCCGGACCAAAACCCCCGCGGTGTCGGATCGCGGGTCCGGTTTCCCGTCGATGATCGCGGTGCGATTTTATGCGCGCTGGTCGTCAATCGATAGTCATGGGTCCCCAATGGTATTAGATAATCTGAAACGATACAGGCCGAGGGAAATGCCGCGTCTCGGCGGACGGGCGGTCGTGCTCGGAGCGAGTATGGCTGGCCTCGCCGCTGCCAGGGTACTTTCCGATGGGTTCGACGATGTCGTCGTCATCGAGCGGGATTCGTTGCCCGACGGGCCGGTGACGCGGGACGGCGCTCCACAGACCCGACACCCACACGTACTGTTGGAGGCTGGACGGGCGACGTTAGAGGATTTCTTCCCCGGGTTCAGCGAAGACGTCATCAGGAACGGCGGACTCATGGTCGACGCCGCGACGAAGATGGCGTACTACGATCAGGGGGGTTTCCTCGCGGACGGGCCCAATCGGTTACCGATGCTGTGTGCCAGCAGGGCACTGTTCGAACACGTCACCCGGACACATGTCCGATCTCTGGACGACGTCGCTCTCTACGATGGGTGTCAGTTCACGGCGTATCGGTTCGAAGCCGGCGACGGCGTGACCGGTGTGACCTACCGCGACGAGAGCGGGGCGAGCGCGACCCTGACGGCCGACCTCGTAGTCGATGCGACCGGCCGGACCAGTCGGACGCCGACCTGGTTGGACGAACACGGATTCACCCCGCCCGACGTAGACGAGGTGGCTGTCGACGTGACCTACAGTACAGTCCGAATCGACCGTCCACCGGACGACCGGACCGTGCTATTCGTTCCGCCCTCCCCGCCGCGAACGCGCGGTGCCGCGGCGATTCCGATAGAAGACAACCAGTGGGAGTTCATCGTTCAGGGGATCCACGGCGACGACACGCCGACCGATCGGGCAGGGCTCGTCGAGTTCGCCTCGAGCCTTCCCGTCCCGGATGTGGAACGGCTCGTGACCGAACGCGAGTGGCACTCGGACGCGATCCACCACTACCCGTTCCCGTCGAGCGTCCGCCGTCACTACGAGGCCATAGAGCGGTTTCCCGACGGACTCGTCGTCACCGGCGACGCGATTGCCAGCTTCAACCCTATTTACGGCCAGGGAATGTCCGTGGGTGCCCTCGAGGCCCTCTTGTTACACCATATCCTCGTGGCCACCGGCGGAAACGATCTCGCAGCGCGGTTTTTCGAGCGGGCGACGGATCTGATCGATCAGGTCTGGAAAATAGCCGTCGGGGCCGATTTCGCGTTTCCGCAAACGACCGGTCCGAAACCGTTCGGGACGGATCTCTTCAATCGGTACGTGAACCGACTGATTCGGAAGGCCCACACCGACGGGACGCTGACGGACACGTACTATCGCGTCTTCAGACTCGAGCAGCCGATGACCTCGTTGGTGCGGCCCGAGATCGTCCGACGAGTCATCCAGCCCTGACTCCGCCTTCCACTTCGCTCATGACATGCTTGCAGTAGTGATACGTTCACGGTATGTCGACCGGCGGGACGTCCGTGACCTGTGTCCGGAAAAACGAGTCGAGGGGCCGACGCTTTCGAGTCGGCCATCCGCCCAATGGGGATCGGCTCACCACTGACCGGCCCGCGAGCGTGCTCAGTAGCCGCGCTGGATCAGATAATCCGCGAGTTCACAGAGCAACTCGCGGGCCTCGTTATCCGGCACGACCTCGAGGCGGTTCTTCCCCTGCTCGACCAGATCGCGGGCCGTCTCGTTGGCATAGGAGATCGAGCCCGCGTTCTCGAGTTCGGCGACCGCGTCGTCGATCTCGGCCTCAGTGACCGCGTCGACGTCGTCGGTGTCGACCAGGGTCTCGACGTCGACGCCCTGGTCGCGGGCGTGGACGGTGATCAGCGTCTGCTTGTTCTCGACGAGGTCGCTCCCTCGCTGTTTGCCGAGTTGTTCGCTGGGCACAGTCAGGTCAAGAACGTCGTCCTGGATCTGGAACGCGCGGCCGACATCGAGCCCGTAGCCGTAGAGCGCGTCGATCGTCTCGTCGTCGGCTCCCAGCAAGATCGCGGGGAGACACGCCGAGGCGGCGTACAGCACCGCCGTCTTCTGTTCGACCATCTCCAGATATTCGTCGGGCGAGACGTCAATACGTTCCTCGAAGGTAACGTCGAGCGACTGCCCCTCGCAGATCTTCGTACAGGTCGTCGCGAGGACGTCCAGTGCGTCGACGATGCGGTCCGGTTTGGCTCCCGTATCGAGCATGATCTCGAATGCCTTCGAGTAGAGCGTGTCGCCGGCCAGGATCGCCGTCTCGAGATCGTACTCCTTGTGGACGGCGGGGACGCCCCGTCGAAGGTCGTCGTCGTCCATGATGTCGTCGTGGATCAGCGTGAACGACTGGATGACCTCGACGCTGACTGCGGCGGCCATCACGTCTACCGGCCCGCTCCCGTCGAGTGCGTCGAACGAGCGGTACTCTGCCGACAGCGGCTCGACATCAGTCAGCGCCTCCGCCGTCGTCAGCAGGACGGCCGGCCGTAGCCGCTTGCCGCCCGCATCAAGCAGATACCGGGAAGCCTCGTAGAGTCGTTCTGGCCGCTTGACTGGCAACTCCTCTGGGATCGCGTCGTTGACCTGCTCGCGGCGCTGCCGGACCGCCTCGAGCACCGCCTCTTCGCGTGCCTCGGGGCTCGTCATATCAGTCGACTAGCTGGATGAGGTTCCCGTTACGCGTAACGTGAAGATCTCGGCCCATCTTGTACCCCTCACTCTCACAGAGGTTGACGTAGCTCGAGTAGCCACTCATGTCCTGGTGAGCAGGGATGATGTTCTGTGGTTGCAGTGCATCGAGCATCTTGTAGTGGCCCTCCTGATTGAGGTGACCCGAGACGTGAATGTCGTCGTAGACCCGTGCGCCCTGCATGCCGAGCAGTTTCTCAGCCTGGTAGCGCTGGCCCTCGTTGGTCGGCTCCGGAATGACGCGGGCGGAGAAGACGACCTTGTCGCCGTCTTCCAGTTCGTAGGGGGTCTCGCCGCGGGCCATTCGAGTGAGCATCGCACGGGGCTCGCCCTGGTGGCCGGTGACGATCGGCAGATAGTTCTCCTTGCCCTCGTTCATGATTCGCTTGAACGTGCGGTCGACGGACTTGCGGTGGCCAAACATCCCCAGGTCGGAGGGGAAGTCAACGAAGTCCAGTCGCTCCGCAGTCCCGGAGTATTTCTCCATTGATCGACCCAACAGTACGGGCTGGCGGCCGATATCGTCGGCAAACTCGACCAGCGACTTCACGCGGGCGATGTGACTCGAGAACGTCGTGGCGACGATGCCGCCGTCGTAGTCCTCGATGCTGTAAAGGACGTCCCGGAGGTGTTCACGAGCGACCTTCTCGGAGGGCGTTCGTCCCTTCTTGTTCGCGTTCGTACAGTCCTCGATATAACAGAGGACGCCCTCACCTTCGCGGCCGATCTCGCGGAAGCGCTCCATGTCGATCGGGTCGCCGATGACGGGCGTGTGATCCATCCGTTTGTCCAGCCCGTAGACGACTGCGCCTTCGGGTGTGTGGAGGACCGGGTTGATCGCGTCGATGATCGAGTGCGTGACGTTGACGAACTCGAGGTCGACCTTTCCGGAGTCGCCGAGCGACATCGTCTCGCCGGCTTCCATCTTGACGAGGTCGTTTTCGACGCCGAACTTCTGTTCGCCCTCGATCTGCTGTTTGACCAGCTCGATCGTAAACGGCGTCGCGACGATCGGCGCATCGTATCGGTGAGCCAGCTTCGAGATGGCACCGATGTGGTCGAGGTGGCCATGGGTCGGCACGATGGCCTTCACGTCGCCCTCGAGGTCGCTCATGACACGATCGTCCGGGATTGCACCCATGTCGATCAGGTCGAGACTGTGCATTCGCTCGGTTTCGACGTTGTCGTGGATCAGGACCTGCGAGAGGTTCAGACCCATGTCGAAGATGACGACATCGTCACCGGCGCGGACGGCAGTCATCTGCCGTCCGACTTCTTCGTAGCCGCCAATGGTTGCGATTTCGATTTCCATGGTTCCTTGTATTGAAAGCCGCTGTCTGGACTCTCATCGAAACGGTCCGCGGACGCCTAGTCGTACGGCCCCGGCGTCTTGCAGCGCGTCGGCCATCCCGCTATGCGCTCGGTGCGACGGCGGATCCGTCTTCGATAGCTCGCGACATCGCAAGCCCCGAACGCACTTGCCCGCGGGTTTCGCTAGTGGCCAGTACACGCCCGGGTGTTAAAAACGCAGTGGGTTGGATCGTCAGCCGCGACACCGGCCGTCTCGGCGGTTTCCGACCCGTTCGGGTAGACGAGGTGACCGTTCTGACACCGCAATTCATTTGCCGGTCGCCTCGAAACGGGTGTCAGTGACTATGCTTTCGGAGGGATCGTCGTGTACGTAATTATCGTCGGTGCCGGCGAGGTCGGCCGTTCGATCGCTGCGAACCTCGAGGATACCCACGACGTGGTCGTCATCGATCGCGATGACGATATGGTCGAGGAACTCACCTACTCACTGGACGTACTCACGATCCGTGGCGACGGAACCGATCTCGAGACGCTTCGCGATGCGGGGCTCGAGCAGGCGGGACTCGTCATCGCCTGTACGGACAACGACGAGACGAACGCGGTCGTCTGTGGCGCTGCGAAGGCAGCGACGGACGTGTTCACCGTCGCACGGGTGCGACGCCGGACGTTGCTCGAGACGTGGCAGGGATCGCAGGGTGCCTTCGGCGTCGACTTTATGGTCTGTACTGACCTGCTAACCGCACAGACGATCTTCCAGATCTCCGGCCTGCCGAGCGCACACGACGTCGATACGTTCGCTGGCGGCCTCATTCGGATGGCCGAGTTCGATATTCCGGCGGACAGCCCGATCGCAGATCGAACCGTCAGGGAGGCCGACTGTTACGATTCGCTCACGTTCGCCGCGATCTTTCGGGACGACGAGATGGTCGTCACGAGAGGTGACACGGTCATTCGAGCCGGAGATCGGGTCGTCGTCATCGGTAGCCCCGATTCGATCAACGACTTCGCCGACGAGGTCGCGATGATGCCCGAGGAGGCCGAAGAGGTCGTCATCGTCGGTGCCAGCGAGATCGGATTCCAGACCGCTCGCGAGTTCGAGGATCACGGGTTCCGTCCGCGATTGATCGAACGGGACCACGACCGGGCCCGCGAGGTCGCCGAAGCGCTGCCGAACACGATGGTCATGGAGAGCGACGCGACCGATACCGACTTTCTCGCCCGCGAACACGTCGATGAGGCCGATGTCGTGATCGCCGCCCTCGACAGCGACGAGAAGAATCTGCTCGTCTCCCTGCTCGCCGACCGCCTCGGCGTCGACCGAACTGTCGCTATCATCGAAACACCAGAGTATGCCGACCTCTTCGAGACCGTCGGCGTCGACGTCGCGATCAACCCCCGCGAGGAGACCGCCGAAGAAATCATCCGCTTTACCCGGACCGACCATACCGAGAAGGTAGCCATGCTCGAGCACGACCGCGCAGAGGTCCTCGAGATCGAGGTCGGTCCCGACAGCGTCCTCGTCGGTCGAGAGATCGCCGACGCGACGAACGACCTCCCGGAGGGGTCGTCATCGGTGCGATCTCCCGCGGTGGCGAACACATCACGCCCCGCGGGTCGACGGTCGTCGAACCCGACGATCACGTGATCGTCTTCGTCGACGCGGCCGCTCTCGACGACGTTATCGAACTGATCTAGCCGCCCCGAAACGCGACGGGAGCCGTCTCTCCGTTTCATCGCTCTACTCTCGGGCGAGCATCGTTTCTCTACCGGGTCTCGATCCGCAAGCGAATGCGCCACGAGTGACGACTCACTGCCGTCCGATTTCCGGCGGGCCCGACTATCGAATCGCCCGATAGCGAATAGCTGACTCGCGTTCAGTTACGCACGCCTCGATAGAGGACGTATGCGACGAAGAACAGGACGTATCCGACCGCGATACTAGTCGTGAGGAGCGAGCGTCCGACAGCGACGATGAGGAGAATGATGACGGGACCAACGAGCAGGAGCGAGTCGAAGACCCGATCCTCAGCACCTGATTCGAAAACCTGTCCGACGAGCGGGAGTTCGCTGGGCCTCATTGGTAGATCCCTCCGCGGCGGAAGACTGCCCGTAGCGTTACCAACACCGGAATGATCTCGAGCCGGCCGATCCACATGTTGAACAGGAACATGAGCTTGCCGAGCGTCGGCAGCGATTCCGGTCCAGTAATGCCCGCGGAGAGGCCGACGTTGCCCTGTGCGCTGGCGACTTCGAAGATGAGATTCTCGAGCGTATACTCGCCCTGCGGGAGGATCAGAAGGAGAATGAAGGTCCCGATAGCGAGGAACGTGAACCAGAGCACCGCGATGATCGCCGCTTCTTCGAACTCCTGGCGTACTTCTTGTTCGGTGAGGCGGCGACCGTTGATGTTCAGTCGCCGGACGGCAGTCTCGGGATAGAAGACGTCTGAGATGCGATATCGAATGCCTTTCAACAGCGTGAGTGCGCGGATTAGCTTGATTCCGCCGACCGTCGACCCGGCCGCACCACCGATGAGCATGCCGAAGGTAACGGTAAGCTGGGCCTGAGCTGACCAGCGGCCCAGCGCGACGTTGGTCGCGTCGGCGGCGGTCTGAAAGCCGTCACAGGTCGCTGCCGAGACGAACTGGAACGACCCATAGCGGAATGCCGTGAACAGGGAGTTGTACGTGTCACCGATATACACGAGCGCGGTCAGAACGAGCGTCCCGAGGCTCATGTAGATGAACACCCATCGGGTTTGGAGGTCCGAGTAGAGGTTCCGTAGGTCGCCCTGCAGGATGAGGTAGTGGACCGGGAACGCGATGCTGCCGAGCAGCATGACCGGGAGGAGTGCGAAGTCGATGGCCGCGCTGTCGTAGGTCGCAATTGAGTTGTCCGTAATCGAGAACCCGCCGGTCGCGAGTCCCGTCATGCCGTGGTTGATCGCTCCCCAGATCGGCATGCCCACGACCCAGAGAAGCAGGATCGAGACGAATAGTAACCCGGACAGCGCCTGGAACATTCGCCCCAAGTCTCGGCCGATCGTTTCCGTTGCCTCGTTCATGTGTCACTCTCCGCCCGTTCTGGGCTCACAAACGCGATGGGATCGTGACGATATGCTTGAGTCCAGTCGCTCAATGACGACCGCTGTGGTCGACCGATGCGCCACTGCGATCCGCTTCGTTGGATCATCATTATAACTGATCTTCGGGGTGCCCGAACACGTCTGTGAGTTCAGGTTCCGCTCCGAACGCCGAATAGATCGTGAGGAGATCGTTTGCCTTGATCGTCGTACTTCCCCGCGGCGTAATCGGTGGGTCCTCCCCTTCGCGTTCGATCGCGACGATCAGGACGTCCTCGGGGAGCAACTCTTCGTTCGCGGCCTCGATGAGTGTCTTCCCGTCGATCGGCGCGTTTTTTGTGACCTCAATCTCGAACACCTCTGCATTCTCTCCAATTCGCATATAATCGACGATTGCCGGGCGAGCGACCGCTCGGTAGAGGTACTCGGCAATGAGTTCCTGTGGGTTTTCCATCGTGTTGACGCCGATCTGGCGGAACACGTTCATATGTTCAGGGTCGTGAACTACTGACACGATACTGGGTGGTTTTGTGTTCCTGAGCTAGCAGACAGACCATGATGTTGGTCGCGTCTCGATCAGTCGTACTGATCAGGGCATCCGCGTTCTTGATTCCAGCGTCCAGAAGTGCACCGTGGGCCGTCGCATCGTCGTTGAGTACCAGACAGTCGTATTCACCAGCGACCTGATCCGCATGCTCAGGGTCGTTCTCGATGACGACGACTTCGTTTCCTGAGCGGGTTGCGATATCGATGAGCGGCATCCCGATATCGCCCGCACCGACGATGACGATATACATTGCGTCGGTCTTCTTGCGTAACCATTGAAATATATCGCTTTAGTGACTTCGATCGCTCGCTGTGGGCTCAAGTAGTACTAACTGAAAATCCCGAATCCCGTCGACTGCGGCGGATGAACGACGGGATCTCTTGCGAGGATATTACTCCCAGGGCCGTTTCCGTCGCTGTTGCCGTCTCGATCGGTCTTTGGATTCTGCCAGAATCCGTTCGATAGCCCAGCCGACCCACAGGAAGACGACCGTCATGAAGACGGCCATCTCAAGCCGGATGACTGACCCGTACCGGATGGTGAGGACGAGGGCCATGATCGCCACCGCGGCGACGACGACGCTGAAGACGTCGTAAAACGAGTGCGGGTGGCGAACGCTTGGTAATCGAACGCCCATATGTCAATATACGCGCGATTCGTATATAGGTCCTCGTCTCAGAGAGGTGAAACGGCGTTCTTCACTCCGAACCGGTCCGATCCGCGTCAGGATTCCAGTTGTTCCAAAGCGAGGACACTGCCGCGACGGAGGCCCGCTTACGATGGATTAATACGACCTAACCCAAATGCCGTTACATACCGTGTCCAGACGCGACTCTATGAGTGGGGTGTTTCTATGAGGCTTCGAACCGACTGGCGCGCTAGTTTTGCGCTCGTCGGAACCGTGCTCAAGTACCTCTCCGTCCCGCTAGTGATTCCCCTCGTTGTGGCCCTCATCTATAGCGACCCCGTGTTCCCGTTTATCGCAACTATCGCTCTCACGATCGCCGTCGGCTACGGCCTCGAGCAGCTCAGTCCGGACCCGGACCTGCAGATCCGCGAGGCAATGCTCTTCGTGGCGATCTCGTGGCTGGCAGTGGCGGTCATCGGCGCAGTGCCGTACGTGCTCGCGGGCTGGGGAACCGAATCGACGCTCGCTCATCCCGTCAACGCCCTGTTCGAGTCGATGTCCGGCTTTACGACGACTGGAGCGACGGTCCTTGGGGAGATCTCACTGGACAGTCACTCGCACGCGATCATGATGTGGCGACAGCTCACCCAGTGGCTCGGCGGGATGGGGATCATCGTGTTGATGGTCGCGATCTTGCCCGAGTTAGCGGTCAGCGGCGCACAGCTCGTCGAGTCGGAAGCGCCGGGGCCGCAGTTACAGAAACTCACGCCGCGAATCGCCGAGACGGCGCGTATCCTCTGGCTCGTCTACTTCGCGTTCACCATCGTTTACATCGGCCTTCTTTACGGGTTCCACCTCGCAGGGATGGCTCCTAATATGGGCCTTTACAACGCAATCGCCCACGGGTTTACGACGCTCCCGACGGGCGGGTTCTCGCCGGAGGCCGACAGCGTCGCGGCGTTTTCTGCGGTCGTGCAGTGGACTGCTATTCCATTCATGATCATCGCCGGGACCAATTTCGCCCTGTTCTGGCACGTCTTCAGCGGCGAGGGTCATCGCTTCGTCCGCAACTCCGAGTTTCGCGCCTACATTAGCGCGATTGCCGGGCTTACGGTCCTTCTTGCCGGGATGCTCTACGTCGGTACCGCGCCGGCGCTGGCGGAGCTCGGCGGCGTGACGGAGGGCGTGTTCGAGAACTCACTGCGACAAAGCGCCTTCCAGATTGCGTCACTGTTGACCTCGACCGGATATGCGACCAGTGACTTCGCAGCGTGGTCTGCGACCGGCAAGGTCGTGCTCCTGTTCGCAATGCTCGTCGGCGGCTGTGCAGGCTCGACCGGTGGCGGTGTCAAGGTCGTTCGATGGCTGATCGTGCTCAAAGTACTCCGGCGTGAACTGTTCACGGCCGCTCACCCTGAAGTCATCCGGCCGATTCGGCTCGGCGGGAACGTGGTCGACGAAGACGCCATTCGCGGCGTCCTCGGGTTTACCTTCATGTATCTCTTCATCTTCGCTCTCGCGACGCTGGTCATCATGCTCGACGCCAGCCGAATCGGTTACTCTCTCGAGCCCCTCGAGGCGTTCAGCGCGAGCCTCGCGACGATCGGAAATATCGGTCCCGGGTTCGGTTCGCTCGGCCCGTTCGGGAGTTATATCAATTTATCGTACAGTTCGAAGCTCCTGATGGTCTTCCTGATGTGGATCGGCCGCCTCGAGATCATCCCTGTCCTCGTCATGTTCACCGGCGGGTTCTGGACGCGCTAAAAAGACCGTCCGTCCTCTCTCACCTCTGCTCCCGCGTTCAGTCGATCGTCGTCCCCGGATTCTCGCCGTCGAGGAACGACTCGAGTGACTCGAGCCCGAAGATCGACGCCTCGGCCTCGAGTCCGAGTAGCGTCCGTACTTTGCCGGCCATCCCGCCGGTCACGTCGGTCGCCTCGCTCGCTCCGAGCACGTCGGCGACGGCATCGAAATCGTCGAGCCGATCGATCACGGTATCCGCCTCGTCCAGCACGCCGGGGACCGTCGAACAGAGTCCGACCCGGTCTGCCTCGAGCGCACCGGCGAGGGCTGCCACGAGTTCGTCGCCGCTGATGACGGTCGCACCTGCGCCGGCGTGGGCGATCACGTCGCCGTGGAGCACGGGGACGAACCCTTCCTCGAGCATCGTTTCGACCTGTCCGGTCGGCAGGTCGAGTTCCCCCTCGCCGTCGCGGTGGCCCGCTGAGAAGGGATGAACCGGCACCGCCTGTACCTTGCGCTCGAGCAGTCGACTCAGGACGAACTGGTTCAAGGTCTTCATCGCGCCGTGGATGGCGAGCGCCGCGCTCGCGTCGTGCGTTCCGTCGGTCGTACTGACGCCGTGTTCGCTGGCGTTGTGGTGGCCGAAGCTCCCGCCGCCGTGGACGATTACGAGATCCTCTCGACTGTCCTTCTGTGCCGCCGCGATCGCATCTGTCGTCCGCTCGAGCGCCTCGCCGTCGAGGGTCTCCGCTCGGTCCTTCTCGGTGATGACACTGCCGCCGAGTTTCAGGACGATCATTCGAGCCGTTCGACCCCCGTTTCGGCGAGTTCTGCGCGGAAAGCGTTCTCACAGCCCGGCGTAAAAGAGAGAGCCGTCTCCGTCTCCTCTGTGGGATCCAGCGCGACGATACAGCCGCCCCCGCCGGCACCGGTGAGCTTCGCACCGCGGGCACCCGCGTCGCGGGCCGCCCAGACCATCGTCTCGAGCGAGCGCGAAGAGACCCCCAGCGCAGCGAGGAGCCCGTGATTGAAGTCCATCAGCCGGCCGATTTCGTCGATGTCGCCGTCCGCGAGGGCGTCTTCGCCGTTCCGGACAACGTCACCGATGGCTTCGACCGTGTGGGCCGCGAAATCGTACTCCTCGCGCAGGTCGCGAACGCCCGCGACCAGCTGACCGGTATCGCCCGCGCCGCCGTCGAACCCGATCACGATCGGCAGCTCCGGGGCCTCGAGCGAGCGGCAGTCGTCGCCCTCGACGCGGACCGCGCCGCCGGTCGCCGAACAGAACGTGTCGGCCCGCGAGGCCTGACCGTCCTGAACCTGCGACTCCGTCTGATAGGCACGCTCAGCGAGTTCGGCGGGCTCGAGGGTGACGCCGAGTTCGCGGGTCGCCGCGTCGATGGCCGCGACGACGACCGCCGCCGAGGAACCGAGTCCCGCACCCAGCGGGATATCGCTCTCGATCGTGACGTCGAAGCCGGCGTCGTCCTCGCCGGTAACGTCTCGGACCTGTTCGATCGCACCATCAACGTACTGCGTCGCCGCCGTCACCAGCGGTTCTGGCACGTCGACGTCAGGTCGGCTGTCCGCCGTGGCTCCGTACTCGACCGTAAACCCATTTAGGCTGAGATCCTCGGCATTGACCCGGAGGCGTCCGTCATCGCGTCTGTGCACCGCTACTCGCGCCCGCCGTTCGATCGCACATGGAACGGCTGGTTCGCCGTAAACCACCGCGTGCTCCCCGAACAAGTATACCTTCCCGGGAGCGCTCGAGCGTGTCATGCCCGGCCGTTCGTCCGACGACGGTTAATAGCTATCTTTGTCGCATCGCCCAGCGGTGGGTCGGTCGGCCCACTGGAGTCGGACTTATGCCCCTGCGGGCGAACGTCGGTGGTATGTCGCTCGTCGTCCCGAGTGAACTCGTCGTCGATCGATTCCTGCCGACGGTCCGGGCAATGCTGGCCACTCGCCTCGCCGAGCACGGACTGACCCAACAGGAGATCGCCGCCGAACTCGGCGTCACCCAGGCCGCGGTCAGCAAGTATATCGGCGGCGAAAGCGGCGGTGACGATCGCTTCCGGGACGATCCCGAAACCGTTGCCACCGTCGACCGCATCGCGGACGGACTCGCTGGCGACGAGATGGACGGCTACGACGCCCTCGCCGAACTCCTCTCGCTCGTCCGCAGTCTCGAGGATCGGGGCCCCATCTGTGAACTCCACGAAGAGGTGATGCCCGAACTGCAGGGGCTTGGCTGTGATCTGTGCGTCCGCGGTCTCGATCCCGACGTGCGCGCCGAACGGGACGTCCTCGCGAACGTTCGGACGGCCGCGCGGACGCTCGCCTCGATTCCCAGCATGGCCGGCAATATCCCGAACGTTGGCACGAACGTCGGGATGTGCCTGCCCGATCCCCGCGACGAGACCGACGTCGCTGCGGTTCCGGGCCGGATCTACGCGATGAACGGCCGGATCGAGATTCCCGCCAACCCCGAGTTCGGCGCGTCCAAACACGTCTCGACGGCGGTCCTCGCCGCCAACAGCGTCGACTCCGAAATCCGCGGCGCGATCAACATCGCAACCGACGACGACCTACTCGAAGCTGCACGAACGATGGGCATCGACCCGCTCGAGTTCGACGCCGACTACGAGGACCGCGGCGCACACCTCCGAAGCCGGTTTGCGGACCAGGGGCGGGTACCAGCCGTCGCCTACCACCGCGGCGCGTTCGGTATCGAACCTGCGACGTACGTCTTCGGCGCGACGGCCGCCGACGCCGCTAACCGGATCGAAACGTTGCTCACAGAATCATCGTCACTGTGACACCGCCTCACTGACGCTGTGCTTTACTCCTGCGCTCAATTCTCGGTACGAGCAGCTCGAGTTTCGTCGTAGAACCCATTTTCCGACACTCAGTCACGGAGTCCACATTCCGAACTGCCACGTTCGCGTTCTCGTTCGAGCGTCCGACACCCGACGACCAGTTGGTCGGGAATCTCGTCGCCGGTCTGTCGCCATGGCTCGGCCGAGAGGACAGTAAAACTCGATCTCACCAGAATTACGTAGCAGGTCGATGTGATGGCGCTCTATCCATACCGCCACGAGAATGTCTATCGCATCGTGAACATTCTCCATTGCTTCCGGTTGACGTCTCTTTCGATAAACCGGTAACCCCATCCGTTTGATCGAACCCGTAACTCACCACCCACTACTCGAACCAATTTGATCCGAGAAATCGCTCACTCGGGGCAATAGCTGTGACTCGCACTCGAGCGCGGCAGCTCTTCGCGACAGGGCAGCGAGAAAACGGACAGTGTTGAAATCGACCGAATTAGACGCCGCTCTCGAAGTCCTCGAGCGAGTAGGACGGCTCGGCACCGCGCCGATCGAGGACCTCGTTGGCCAGCAGCCAGTAGACGACCGAGAGGGCCTTGCGACCCTTATTGTTCGTCGGGACGACGAGGTCGACGTTACTGACCTGGTTGTTCGAGTCACACATCGCGATGACCGGGATACCCACCGTGATGGCCTCCTTGACGGCCTGGGCGTCGCCGATCGGGTCCGTGACGACGAGCACGTCCGGCTCGATGTAGCCGTCGTACTTCGGGTTCGTCAGGGTGCCCGGGATGAAGCGACCGGTGCGGGCGCGAGCGCCGACGGCCTCGGCGAACTTCTCCGCCGGGAACCGACCGTACTGGCGACTCGAGGTGACCAGAATCTGCTCGGGGTCGTAGTTCGCGAGGAAGTCCGCGGCCGTACGGATGCGGCCGTCGGTCTTCGAGACGTCGAGCACATAGAGCCCGTCGGTCCGGACGCGGTGGATAAACCGGTCCATGTCCTTGGTCTTTTGCTGGGTCCCGATGTGGACACCAGCGCCGAGGTAATCCTCGACGGGGATCAGTAGGTCCGCCTCCTCGTCGGACATAACGTCGTCGTCGAGGGTCGGACCGGCGTCCTCCTCGTCGACGTCGTCGGCTTGTTCGGCGTCGGCCGCGGGCGATTCCTCGGCGTCGGCGGGCTGTTCGTCTACTGGCTCGACGTCGTCGGCGTCGGCGGCGGGGCCAGCCCCTTCGGCTGGCTCCTCGTCGATCGCCTCCTCGGCGGCGTCGAGCCCTTCCTGGGTTGCGTCGTTCTCTGTCATGTCGCGTCGTCTGCGATTCGAATGAGCTCGTTGAGCTTTGCGGTTCGCTCGCCGCCGACGGCACCCGTCTTGATGAAGGGTGCGTCGGTCGCGACGGCGAGGTGTGCGATCGTCGCGTCTTCGGTCTCGCCCGACCGATGGGAAACGACCGAGTCGTAGCCGTTCTCCGTCGCGAGCTCGATCGCGTCGAACGCGTCCGTCAGCGTCCCGATCTGATTCGGCTTGATCAGGATACTGTTGGCCGCGCCGCGATCGATTCCCTCGACGAGACGGTCGGTATTGGTGACGAACAAGTCGTCACCGCAGATCAGCGTCTGATCGCCGACCTCGTCCGTGAGATCGGCGAAAGCGTCGTAGTCGTCCTCGTCGAGCGGGTCCTCAACGTAGACGAGGTCGTACTCCTCGACCAGTTCCGCGATGTAGGCGATCTGTTCGTCGGTGTCACGGCTCCGGTCACTGTACTCGTACGTTTCTGACTCGGAATCGTACAACTCAGCGCCGGCGACGTCCAGTCCGAAGCCAATGTTAAAGCCGACCTCGTCCTGCACCATCGAGACCGCCTCGGCGACGATTTCGAAGGCCTCGCTGTCGTCGATCGACGGTGCCCACGCACCCTCGTCGCCCTTGCCACAAGGAACGTCGCGTTCCTCGAGCAGGTCGGCGACGGCGGCGTGGACGGCCGCGTTGGCGAAGACGGCGTCCGCGACACTGGGTGCACCGACGGGTGCAGCCAGGAACTCCTGAATGTCGGTCGCGTCGGCGGCGTGTTCACCGCCACCAACGACGTTGCCGAGCGGAATCGGGAAGTTGTCGCCACGGAACGTGCCGCCGAGGTGCTGGAAGAGCGGGGCACCGAGCACGTCGGCACCGGCCTTCGCGGCGGCCATCGAGATCGCGACCGCGCTATTGGCACCGATCTCCGAGAAGTCGTCGGTACCGTCGGCGGCGTGGAGCGCAGCGTCGACGTCGCGCTGGTTACCCGCGTAGACCTCGCCGACGAGGCGGGGAACGGCGTGTTCCCTGGCCGCGGCGATCGCCTCGCTCGGCGGCCGCTCGACGGCCTCGTACTCGCCTGTACTGGCACCGCTGGGTGCCGCAGCGCGGCCGAAGCCGCCACTTTCGGTTACAACATCGGCCTCGACCGTCGGGTTTCCTCGCGAGTCGAGGATCCGACGAAGCCGGATGTCGGTAATGAGCGTCATTTTCGATCGTACCCCCGCTTGACGGTAAACGGCAGCACGTCGGCATCGTACTCCTCGGCGGCGATGAGGATCGGTTGGGTCTGCTCGGTCTCGATCAACACCGGCGCGCCATAGGAGACCTGCAGCGCTCGAGCGCCGAGGATGCGTGCCTTCTCGTAGCGATTGTGCTGTTGTTGTTGCATTGTTACTGGTACGGGGAGACGACGTCGACTAGATCCTTGTGACTGACGAGCATGCGTCGACAGCAGTAGCGATCGACGCCGAGCTCATCGAGGACCATTTCGGGATCCTCGTCGCCCTCGTTTGCTCGTTCGTCGAACTCCTCCCAGTGTTCGGCGACGACGTTGCCACAGGTGAAACACCGGACCGGTACCATCATGCTTGAATCACCTTAGCGGTAGGACTTCTGGTAGCGCGCCCGAGCGCCCGGGCCGCCCCACTTCTTCGGTTCGGACTGACGAACGTCGTTGACCAGCAGCGACCGATCGAACTCCATGAACGCGTCGCGGAGTTCGGCGTCGTTCGAGTGCTGGACGATCCCGCGTGCGATGGCGGTCCGGACAGCGTCGGCCTGTCCACTGATTCCGCCGCCCTCGACGCTGACGTTGATGTCCATCTCGTCGCGCAGGTCCTCGCCCACGATGCGGAACGCCTCGAGCATCTTGAGCCGGGACATTTCGGGTTCGACCAGTTCGACGGGTTGGGAATTGATTCGAACGCGACCCTCGCCTTCGCGCACCGTAGCGCGAGCGACGGCCGTCTTTTTCTTGCCACTCGTGTTGGTTACCATGTGACGTTAGCACCTAACTGTTCGGACACTTCGTGTAGGTGGACGAAGCGGATGTTCGACAGGCGGTCCAGCGACGTCCCCTCGATCACTTCCGTTTCGTGATCGTCGTCGTTCTCGTAGGGATTGCCGACGTAGACGCGGACGCTGTCGAGTGCCTCGCGGCCACGGGTTTTCTTGTACGGAAGCATCCCGCGAACGGACCGCTTGAAGATCATGTCCGGTCGTTTGGGGTAGTACGGCCCGCGGTCCGAGCCAAGTTCTAGCCGCGTACGGTACGTCTCGAAGATGTCATCCTCGTCGCCGGTGATAACTGCGTCCTCGGCGTTGACGATCGCAACACGGTTGCCGTCCAGCGCGCGCTGGGCGACTTCGCTTGCGACGCGACCGAGAATACAGTCCTGTGCGTCGACGACGAGATCTGCGTCAAACTCTGCGAGACTCATCGAATCACTCGGACGTTAGACCCTTCGGGGTTGTTCTCGAGTACTTCCTCGAGCGGTACCGTTTCGCCGACCTGATCGATCTTCGTCTCTGCGGACGAAGAGAAGTTGACGGCGGCGACGGTAACGTTTTTCTGTAGTGCGCCGGATCCCAGCACTTTGCCAGGAACGACGACAGTCTCTTCTTCGCGTGCGTATCGCTCGATGCGGCCCAGGTTCACCTCAGCGTGGGTGCGCCGGGGCTTCTCGAGTCGATCCGCAACGTCTCGCCAGACATCGGCGTCCGTTTCGCGGGACGTCGACTTCAGCTCGGCGATAAGATCGTTGAGCCTCGGATTAGTCTTGCTACTCATTGGTATCCTCCAACTGCTAACTGATCGACGACGCGAGGAACTGCGCCGTCGACTGTGGAATCGAAATTGTTGTACTGCCGACCGAACTCGGTCGTGAAGCGATCGCATACTGCTCGAGCGCCTCTCGACTGTCGGTCGGTCGTAGAGAAGTGATGCAGGGAGCAGGATTTGAACCTGCGGACTCCTACGAGACAGCGCCCTGAACGCTGCGCCGTTGGCCTGACTTGGCTATCCCTGCTCGCACTTCCGTCTACCCGTCGCCCCTTCAAACCCCTTTCGATTCCAGCGGACGCGCAATCGCCGGTCTCGTCGCTCACGGCGTCGGCGAGTGGCGCGTCCTGAATGGGTTGGGGGCGTCGGTTCATATCTACAGCTGTACTGCGTCTTCGAGTTCGGTCGCGCGTTCCGCGATCGTGTCCGCGGCCCGCGTCACGAGCTCTTCGATGGGGAACGAGCCGTCGGTCTCCACGTGGAAGACGAAGGCGTTGGGCACGTCCTCGATCCGGACCTCCTTGCCCGGGTAGCGGTTCGAGAGATCGTGGTCGAATTCGCTCGTCGAAACAAGCTCACCATCGTCCTCGATCACGCCGCGGATGATCCGGCTCTCCTGGTCCTCGAACTCGGGGAGCTCACCGTCGACCTCCACGCGCTGGAGGTGTCGGTAGCCAACTGCGACCCCGCCCTGATGTTTGGCGTGGTCTTTCCCGCGGTCGATGACGGCATCGGCCTCGGCCTCGAAGCGCTGGCCGTCCTTGAGCTCGATGATCGGGACGTTTTCCTCAGCGGGTTGAACGAGATCATCGCTGGAGACGAGATCGCCGGAATACGCGGTGGCCGGCCCTTCGACGTCGATCGAGAGCGTGACGGTCTCGTCCTCGCCGAACTCGCCGACCGGTGGCGTTGTCAGCGGGACGAGCCCGAGACGCAAGGCGAGTTGCTCGTCGAACATAACTGACGAGTTCTCGACGAACCGGACGGTGTCGATTGCCATCGTCGGCACGTCGGCGACCATCGCTCGACGGATGCCGTTGGCGAATCCGGGTGTCACGCCGCGAACGAGGAACCGTGCCTCACGATCCTCGCGTTCGACGAACTCGACGTCGTACTCTGCACTCATGGTCTAGTAGCCGCCCTTCCCTTTGGGAGCGCGCGATCCGTCGTGTGGGATCGGCGTGACGTCCTCGATGCGCCCGATCTCGATGCCCGAGCGGGCAAGCGCACGGATCGTCGCCTGTGCGCCCGGACCGGGGGACTTCTGAAGGTTGCCGCCGGGGCCGCGCACGTGAACGTGCAGGCCCGTGATGCCGGCTGCTTTGACCTCTTCGGCGACGGACTCGGCCATCTGCATGGCCGCGTACGGCGACGCCTCGTCGCGGTTCTGCTTGACCGCCGTCCCACCGGAGGACTTGGCGATCGTCTCCGCGCCCGTGAGGTCGGTCACGGTCATGACGGTGTTGTTGAACGATGCGTGTACGTGGGCAATGCCCCATTTTTCGTCCTGACTCATGTTACTGACCCTCCGCGCGTTCGGGGTGGAGATCGTCCGCGAGCGGGCTGTTCTCGTCGAAGGCCACCAGATCCTCCTCGTCGATATCGATGACGTAGGAGGGGACGAGGTGGCGCTGACCGTCGACCATGATGTGGCCGTGCGTGATGAACTGACGAGCCTGCTGGGCCGTGTTCGCCAGCCCATTGCGGTAGACGATCGTCTGCAGTCGGCGTTCGAGGATGTCCTCGATCTCGAGCGACAGGATGTCGCCGAGTTCGTCGGTCTCGTCGAGGATGCCGACGCGTTTGAGCCGACCGAGGAACTCCTCGGAGCGGCGGATGACGGTTTCGTCGTCCTGGGCCTGGCCGAGCAGTTCTCGGGCCTCGCGCCGGTAGGAGCGAAGCTCGGACTGAGCACGCCAGAGCTCTTCCTTGTTGGAGAGCCCGTAGCGGTCGACGAGGGAGTGTTCGGAGGCAATGCGCTCACCCTGGTAGGGGTGGTTCGGCGTCTCGTATTGCTTGGTGTCAGTGCCGAGTGGCATTATTCACCCTCGTCCTCTTCTTCGGCGGCGGCGGCCTCTTCGGCCTGTTCTTCGCGGATCTCTTCGACGTTAACTCCGATGGTGCCCTCCGTACGACCGGTGGACTTGGTTCGCTGACCGCGAACCTTCTGGCCCCGCTTGTGGCGAGAGCCTTTGTAGGAGTCGATCATCTTCATCCGGTTGATGTCATGTTGTCGAGTCAACTGGAGATCGTTGCCGATCTCGTGAGTCGTTTCGCCGCTGTAGAAGTCGTCCTGACGGTTGTTGAGCCAGTCTGGGACTTCGTCGGCGTAATTCTCGACGACTTCGATGACGCCATCGATGACGTCATCGTCGAGTCGGCCGAACGTCGCCGTTCGGTCGACACCCGCTTCCTCGGCGATGAGCCGGGAGGTTCGTCGACCAATCCCGTTCATCTCCGAGAGCGAGCGCTCGACGGACTTCGTCCCATCGAGGTCGGTTTGCCCGATGCGAACGAAGTATCGAAGATCTTCGTCGTCTTCTTGTTCTTGAGGTTCTTCGGCGCTCATGTGTCGTGTATCTGTGTCTGGTCTGCGTGCGTTGCAAATGACTGGCGGGAAAACGCCAGTGAAGTGTCCGACGTTGTGGCGGGGATTTGAACCCCGGAGGCTTAACGCCACATGGTTAGCAACCATGCGCCTTGGGCCGCTTGGCTACCACAACACCGTTCGTCTATCATCGCCCTCTCGGACTCGGGGATCACTCCCCTGCACGTATTGCATCCGAATCTATCCCCGTCTCCTACTTAAGGGCAACGAAAGGTCGCGGCGGGCCGTGTGACTCTGTCTCCCGTGTTACTCCTGCTCGAGATGAAGACCGAGCGACCGACGACGTGGGGCCGATGATGGTGCTACGCGCCGGCGTACTCCTCGATGTACTTCTCGTTGATCTCCCACTGGCCCTCCTCGTTCTGGACCATGTACTCCCCGTAGTAGGGCACTCGACCGGCGACGGTATCACGGAAGGCCTCGCGGATCTCCGGTTTCGTCATCTCGCCCATCGATTTGAGGTCGTCGTTGCGGTTGAGACAGCCCTTGAGGTAGCCCTCGTGGGTGACCCGAACGCGGTGACAGTTCGCACAGAAGGTGGGGTTCTCGACGGGGTCGACAATCTCGACCATGCCGTCATTTATCCAGTAGCGCTTCCGGTCGTGCATCTCCCGATGTTCGATCTCATCGGCCTGCTCCGCCAGCCACTCGTGGACGCGCCCGATATCGATATTCCACTCCGGCTTGCCTGTCAGTTCGGGCATATACTCGATCAACTGCAGTTGGAGCCCGTCGTTTTCCGCGACATGGTCGACCATTTCCGGCACGTACCCCGCCGTGTGCTCGAAGACGACCATGTTGAGTTTGACTGGGTCGAGCCCCGCATCTAGCGCGGCCTCGACCCCCTCGAGCACCGTCTCGTAGGCCCCGCTCTTCGTCACGGCGGCGAAGTCCTCCGGATCGAGCGCGTCCTGGGAGACGTTGACCCGCTCGAGACCCGCGTCCACGAGATCCTCGGCCCGACCGGGGAGGAACGTGCCATTCGTGGTCAGCGAGACCTCCATCCCATCCGGCGTGCGCTCGATGATCTCCTCTAAGTCCTGCCGAAGCATCGGCTCTCCACCGGTGAACTTGACTGCGTTGACGTCGAACTCCGCGGCGACCTCGAGAAACCGGACGACGTCGTCGGTCGACATCTCGTCGTCCTGCGGGTCCATCGGTCCGCGAGTGTCCCCGAGTCCCTCATTGTGACAGTAGACGCAGTCGAAGTTACACCGATCGGTGAGGGAGACGCGAACCCCAGAGACCTCCCGCCCGAATTCGTCGGTGAGCATACCATCTATTTGCAGACGGATCCGCTTAAACACGCCGGGAATTTCGGCCGCTCGTAACCGATTTCGGTTTCCATATGTTGTCAGCATACTAGAGGATCGATGCGTCGCTCGCTGCCCGGCTGGGCCCGGTATCTTGGTCATCGGCGTGGTGGTTCTCTCCATGAGTACCATCGCGGCACTCTCGGTTCCCGCCGCGGAGTTCGCGCTTCATCACACGCTCGAGGCGACGGACGGCCTCGCCGTGGAGATCGAACGCGTCGTCGCGTACGATCCGGATCACGTAATGCCGTACGTCTGGTTCGCTGGCGACGAATCGACGCTTGCGACCGCCGATGACGCACTGTCGGACGACCCTAGCGTCGACGAGTTCGAACCGTTGACGGATCTCACCGACGAGTGTCTCTATCGAATGAACTGGGTGGACGACGTGATCGTCATACTGCACCTGCTGACCGAAGAACAGGCGACGATCCTCGATGCACACGTCGAGAACAAAGCGTGGCGATTCCGGGTCCTCTTTCCCGAACGAGAGGCGCTCTCTCGGACCTACGACTTCGCGACCGAGCAGGGACTTTCCATCGGGATTCAGAAGGTTCACCGACTAGAAGAGAATCGCCACGGTCGGTTTGGCCTCACCGACGCTCAGTACGAGACGCTGGTTGCGGCCCTCGAGCGCGGCTACTACGAGATCCCCCGAGAGATGGATATGGACCATCTATCGGACGAACTCGGTATCTCGCATCAGGCGCTCTCCGAGCGACTCCGGCGCGCACATCGAACGCTTGTCGCGGAGATCGTCGACGTCGGCGAGTCGGACAAGGAGTGATCTGCATGGAGTGCCGCGCCGCATCGACCGGCGGAAGACCTAACCCCGCCCACGCTCGAACGAGGGCGTATGGACGAGGATATGCTCGCGGACCAGCGTCGCCTCGTAGAACTCATCGAGGAGGAGGGATGGGACGTCACCGACCTCGAGCTCTCGGCCTACGATAGTCCGTGGGCAGACGAGGACGACCCCGAAGCGACCGTGACGATCACTGCCCGGAAACCGTACGAAGGCGAGGACGACGGCGAAGACGGCGATGACGAGAGTCCGTATCGGCTGAAGTAGCGACGAGCGTCGCGCTGTGAAGCGTGGTCGCCCCGCTTTCGGTTCGCGAAGCGATGACGAGTCACTCATAGAGAGCAGCCGAAAATAGCAGTGGATTTTTCATAACACAAAAGTCATGTACTCGCTACTGGAATCGGAACGAAATGGCTGCAATTGGAATTGGTGCCCCGATTTACGCCGGGATTCAGGCGCTCCTCTCGGGCTACGTGTACCGAGAAGCCAAACACCACGACCGTCGGTCACCGCTGATTCTGGCGGGTACCACGTTCGTTTTCGGCATCGCTGCGGCCATCGTGATGAGCGGGATTCTTCTCGTGTTAGTCGTGCAAGCGATTGCACTCGTCCTGTATCTCGCCGCACAAGCTCGAACCGGATCGCTGGCCGAACCGTGATTCGGGTCAGGCCACGGTTGACTTCCCGCGGTATCAGCGATCGGAACGAACGGGTCCAAGTGGACGGACGATGCGACCCGATTACCCCTTGATGTTACACACGGGGAATGTCCGCGCGACCTTATCCCCAATGCCGAGTTCGTCCGAGACGCGGACGACCTCGTCGACGTCTTTGTAGACGCCCGGCGCTTCCTCAGCGATCGTGGCTCCGGACTGGGCCTTGACGTAGATCGCCTGCTGGTCCTCGAGGTCCTGCTGGACGTCGCCGCCCCAGAACTCGTTTTTCGCCTGGGTGCGGCTCATCAGGCGGCCGGCACCGTGGGCGGTGGAGCCGAAGGTGAGGTCCATCGAGTTCTCGCCGCCCCGGAGGACGTAGCTGCCCGCACCCATGCTGCCGGGAATGATCACTGGCTGGCCGACGTCGCGGTAGGCCTTGGGGACTTCGGGATGGCCGGCGGGGAACGCCCGCGTTGCACCCTTGCGGTGGACGTAGAGTTCGCGCTCGTCGCCGTCCTCGTTCACGACGTGGGTCTCTTTCTTCGCGATGTTGTGGGCCACGTCGTAGAGCAGGTCCATCTCCATTTCCTCCCAGGAACGATCGAAGACGCGCTCGAAGACCTGCCGCGTGCGGTGCATGATCAGCTGCCGGTTGACCCACGCGAAGTTGATCGCCGCGTTCATCGCGCCGTAGTAGTCCTCGGCGAGCTGTGAGCCCGCGGGCGCGGCCGCGAGTTCCTTGTCAGGCAACTGGTCCAGCAGCCCCTTGTGTTGTTGCTCGATCTTCCGCAGATAATCGTTGCAGGTCTGGTGGCCCAGTCCGCGGGAGCCACAGTGGATCAACACGACGATCTGGTCTTCCTCGAGCCCGTAGGCCTCGCCCACGCCCGAATCGAAAACGTCGGTCACGCGCTGGACCTCGAGGAAGTGGTTGCCAGACCCCAGCGATCCGATCTGGTTCTTGCCGCGGTCCTTGGCCTTCTGGCTCACCTTCTCGGGATCGGCACCCTCGCGCATCCCCTCGTCCTCGCAGTGGAGCAAGTCCTCCTCGACGGCGTGGCCGTTCTCCAGCGCCCAGTCGACGCCGCGGGCGAGGATTTCGTCGATCGCGTCGACGCCGGCCTCGACGATTCCGCCGCCGCCGAGCCCTGACGGAATATTGGCGAAGAGCGAGTCGACGAGTTCCTCCTCGTGACCCTGCACCTCGTCGTAGGTCAGGTTCGTCCGCATCATTCGGACGCCGCAATTGATATCGTAGCCGACCGCTCCCGGCGAGATACAACCGTTTTCGGCGTCGAGCGCACCCACACCACCGACCGGGAACCCGTACCCTTGGTGGGTGTCGGGCATACAGATCGCGTGGTTGGTAATGCCGGGCAGGTGCGTCGTGTTTTTGATCTGCTCGAGGGACTTGTCTTCCTTGATCTCCTCGAGCAGCGCTTCACTCGCCAGTACCCGGGCAGGGGCGCGCATATCGCCCTCTTGAGGGATCTCCCAGACGTACTCGCGCACCCGCTCTAACGTGATGCCGTTGGCGTCGAAGGTAGTCATACGTGGAAGTCAGCCCCCAGCGATGAAAGATGTTCGTCTCTCCAGCGTCTGCGATAGTCACTAGCACCGTCAGATCACGATTTCGTCAGTCACGCTCACGCGGAACCTGGTACCGCGTCGGTGCGTTCATCGACCTCGGCGGTCCCGAGCCGTCGATCGACGGCGTAGGGGCCGCTCCCGGTGATGAGCAACACTGACGCAAGCCCGAAGAGGCCGACGTGAGCGAGGACGGGGTCGTCGGGCAGCGCGAAGAGTGTGAGCGTGAACACGCCAATCGCCGTCGCTGCGCTCGTTCGCGTGAAAACCCCGATGACGAGTGCGAGACCGAGGCCGACCTCGGCCAGCCCTGCGCCGAGGGCCCACAGCTCCGGGCTGGCGGGGACGACCGCCGTCAGATCGTACCGGTCCACGACCGCGAGCGCGATGCCGGGTCGCAGGAGTTTCTGGCCGAGGCCGAGGGAGATGAACGTACAGCCGAGGCCGATGCGAACGATCGTCGGCATGAGCGAGCGGTACCTGCGAATCCATCCCTGGAACGCGCGGGCACGGTCGTACACCGGATCGAACCGGCCGTAGACCGTCCCCGATGTCCCGGCGACGTACTGGAGGACGTGGTCCGCGCTCGGACGCCCGCTGCCGAGTAACGCGAGTGCGAGCAGCCCGCCGACGAACTCGAGTTGCAACACGAGAATCGGCCGAAATGCGAGGCCGACGAGGTAGGCAGCGAGCGTGAACATCGCGACGACTCGCGTCGCCAGACCGAAGAGGAGGAAGAAGCCGAGCGTGACCTGCAGGAGCCGGAGTTCGACGTGGAGTGCGGGGCTGATGAAGTAGCCGCTGAACCCGGCACCGATCAACGGAATGCCAAAGGAGATTCGGAGCAGCCAGGGGACGTACTCGGTGTACTCCTGCATGGCAGCCCGGAACGACGCGATGTCCCGGGGCAGCGGACGAACGACGAGATAGATCGCGATCACGACGACGACAGCGACCCCGCCCGCTAGCAGCGGGCCGACGACGAACGGATCGGTCAGCGACTCGGCGAAGAACTCGCCGACAGTGACGTCACGCTCCTCGTCGACAACGTATTCCTCGTGTGCACGGGCCGTTCCGACTGTTCGGAGCAGGAACGCGAGACCGAGCACAACCGTTCCGATGAGTCGCCGGTCTCGAATCCGCTGCGATCTGTCCCCCATCACTGCGACGTACGACCGGCGCAGTGAAAATACGACTGTCCGATAGGGCGAGTACCGTCGTGTTTGCCCCTCGAACGCGTGTCTGGACGACTGCAGTTCGATTCGACTTTAAACGTCGAAGACGACATATGCTTCCCAGTCCTCGTTGCCACCGCCGTCCCCGCCGACGCGCTCGAGACGCATTTCCGAGTACGTCACCGCCTTCACCTCGCGGGCGTCGATCTCGGGAAGCGGGACGCCGCGGGCGCTGGCCTCGAGGGTCCATTCGTCCGATTCGTCGGTCGCGTCCGGTCTCTGGTCCGACGCGGGCGTCTCGATCGACTCCACGAGATGATCGACTGGCAACTCCGCCCGAACGTCTCGCAGGTAGATCAGTTCGTCGAGGTAGTCGAACAACAGTGCTTCGCGGCTCTCGGCCGTCACGGAAAGCGGAAAGCGCTCGCCGGTATCGGCCGGGATTTCGTCGCAGGACGCGGCTGCGAGGCCATCGGCCACCGCCGCGAAGGTCGCCTCGAGCGAGTCACCGGTCGCTGCCACCGCGACGTCGGCAGTGTGGTCGCGCAGTTCGAACCCCATCTGGGAACCCCTTCTCCGGCCGGGGTCCTATGCCCGTCGTTTCGATCGAGTGGGCCCAGAATTTTGTCCGAACAGAATACAAATCAGTCCGGACATGTCGACTACGTCTGACGTTCCCGAGGATCGACTGCCGGTGGAATTATATTGACGACGCTGGTAGGTTGTGGTAGTGAGCGTCAATATCGACAGTCGCGTCGTCGCACCGGGGAGCGACGATTTCGTCGACGACGCCTGGCAGCTCAAGGAGACGATCAATCGTCAGGAGGATGTACTCAAGCAGCGGTACGACTTCTTTACTGACGCGTATCGACGGTCGAAAGTCCACTGTTACGTCCAAGACGACCAACTCATCGGATTCGCCGCCGTTCGACGCGACGGATACATTCTCTTTCTGGCCGTCGATCCCGAGTACCGCAGTGAGGGCATCGGCAAACGACTCGTCGCGCACGTGGCGGACGACCACGACACGATCACGTGTCATGCCCGAACGAGCAACGAGAACGCCCTACAGTTCTACGAACACCTCGGATTCGAGATCAAGCGCCGGATCGACGACTACTACGAGGACGGCGGCGACGCATATTATCTGAAACTCGGTGCCGATGTCGGCATCGCCGACCGGATTTCGGACCTGATTCGACGGTAACAGATGGTTCTGTGGTCTCGGGTCAACGCTCTCACAAGCCCCGGCTACCCGTCGGTATCGTCCCGGACAGTACCGTCGACGAGCACTACGTGACCGTCGATTCGCGTGAATCCGGGTCATCCGCGGACTCGCGTTGATCCGAATTTCCTTCGTCCGTCGACGCTCGAACTGCGCGGAACGTGTTACTCGAAGACGGGAATCCGCCTCACGAGTCCTGCGCGTTCCGCGCCTTCAACCAGTCCTGCACCGATCCCGAATCCGATCAGGTAGACGATTCCGACGATGATGTGGGCTGGACTGTCAAACGGTCCGGCCGTGACCTCACGATAAACGAGCCAGAGCGCGTAGACGAGAAATCCACCACCGACGAAGCGCGTGACTCGAGCCCCGGTCAGTGCTGAGAACGCGCCACCGAAAATCGTACACGTGGCCAGTGAACTGGCGAAGAAAGCCGATTCGCTCCGGTCTACGAGCACGGCCCACAGCCCGCGTCCGGGTATTAGGAGGAGATACGTCACCGCGAACACAAAGAGACCACTGGCCAGGATCTCCCCCACCCCACGCCACGTGGTTTCATACTGATACCTTTCGGGGCATCATATATAATTGGTGGCAATTCTACACGAATCAACCGCACGCGCCACATCTCGAGACCCCTTCCAGCCGGGTCGATCATTCGGCAAGATTATACGCCCCCATCCACGACTACTCGAGTCGTATGGAGGAGCGAACGAGGGCCTATTTGCGGGGGCGATTTCGCGACCATTATCGACGCACAGAGATCACGCCGCCGCCCGCGGCCAACGAACGCGAGTGGGGCTTCATCCCGTGGACGGAGGGCCCCGATACGACGATGGTTCGCCACCGTTCGCTGCTCGAGCTGGGCGATCTCTCGGAGTTTCTCGTCCGAAAGCGCCCGCGACACGTCTACTTCTCCGCCGGCCGGTTTCGCGACCCCGGCGCGAGTTCGATGTCCGAGAAGGAGTGGCAGTCCGCTGATCTCGTCTTCGACCTCGACGCCGACCACCTTCCCAGCGTCACGCTGGGCGAGGACAGCTATGGCGAGATGCTCGCGAAGTGTAAGGATGCCCTGCTCCGGCTGCTCGAGTTTCTCGAGGACGATTTCGCCTTCGAGATTCTCGAGATCGTCTTCTCGGGCGGCCGGGGGTATCACGTCCACGTCCGCGACGAGAACGTCTTACACTTAGAGCGGGAGCACCGCCGCGAGATCGTCGACTACGTCCGCGGCATCGGTCTCGAGTTCGAGGACCTGATCGAGACTGAGACGGTGTCCGGATTGGGACGGAAGACCCCGACAGAGCGCCGTACGCTCCGGATCGAGGGCGGGTGGGGCGCTCGAATTCACGACCACTTCATGGCCTTCGTCGACGAGTTGCTCGAACTCGAGGAGGATGCCGCCCTTGAGCGGCTCCAGTCCTTCGACGGCATCGGCGAGGGGAAGGCCCAGGCCACGCTGAACGCCGCCCGTAATAATCACGAGCAACTCGAGGCGGGCAACGTCACCGTCCACACTGCGATCGCGCAGTTAGCCGAACGGTTCGCAAGTACGGCCGTCGAGCGGGACAACGCGCCCATCGACGAACCTGTCACGACGGACACGAACCGACTGATCCGACTCCCGGGCAGTCTCCACGGCGGGAGCGGGCTGAAAACGGTACGACTCGAGCGCGACGAAATCGCGGACTTCGACCCGCTGGTCGACGCCGTTCCGGAGACGTTCGAGGGCCACGAGATCACGGTCGACGTCAGTGACGGCGGTGAGGTCGAACTTGGAGGAGATACCTTTACGGTCTCGGAGGGAGACCAGTCACTACCAGAGTACGTTGCCGTGTTCCTGATGGCACGCGGCCGCGCCGAGAAGGAGAAAGAATGAATTTAGATGAGCTGCGTTCAGTCCAGAGCAAGGAGCGCCAGAAGGACAGCCTCCAGAATCTGCGCCCCTCGTTCTATCAGGAGGTCGGCGAGTATATCGCCGATCTCGAGGACGAACGCGACCGCGTCGCCGATCAGGCTGACGATCCCTTTTCCTCGCCCGAAGTCGGCCGCCTGACCGACGAAATCGAGACCGCCAAGGACGTCGTCGAAGCGATCTACGAGCGCCGGATGGGCAAACTCGTCAAACAGGCCAGCCTCGCCGCGGCCGGGATGCCGGCCGACGACGAGGGCCTGACCGCCGAGGAAGCCGATCTGTTCGACGATCTCGTCGAGCGGATCGGATCGAACAAGAGCCGCGTCCTCGACGTCCTCGAGGGCGTCGAGGACTCGGTCACCGGTTCGGACGCAGGCGCTGGCGCTGGCTCAACGGCTGCATCCGATACCCCGCCGACCGGTGCGCCCGGTGATATCGAGCCGCGAGCCGAGAATCCGCCGGCCGGCGATGCGACCGCGGATGACACGCCATCGGCACCGTCCGACGCACCCTCGTCGAACGTCGATCCCGTTGCGGAGGATGATGCGCGAGCGAACGACTCGAGTGGCGTCTCCCCTGCCGACGTCATGGGCGGGGACGATCCGTCGGTCGGGGCGACTGATGGGAGCACGGCGGATCGAACCGAGAGTATCGACCCGGCGGACGGACCGCCGGGCCAGCCACCGAGCGAGGGTCCCGGCAATCACGAGGGGAACGCGACTCCCCCGGAGTCCGACACCGGTACCGACCGCCCTGTCGACTCGCCGGCCGCGGAAGGCGACGCCGCTCCAGCGGCCGGCGACGCTCAGGACACGACCGCCGAGATCGATCGCACAACCGTTCGAATCACCAGCGATATCGGCTCCATTCTCGGCGTCGATGACCGGGAGTATACCCTGACGAGCGACGACGTCGTCACGCTGCCAGAACAAAACGCCGCCCCACTCGTCGAGCGAGAGGCCGCCGAACGGCTCGAGTAAGCCGTCTCTCGGCGCTTTATCTCGTTTTCGTCTCCAGTCCGTTGCCGTGTGAAACCGTAACGTATACAGTACCGGTCGCTAACTCGCATGCATGCTCGACGTCGGCGATGAGGCACCCGAGTTCGAACTGCAAAACCAACACGGCGAAACGGTCACCCGCTCCGATTTCGAGGGGCAGCGGCTCGTTATTTATTTCTATCCGCGCGCTAACACGGAGGGCTGTACGACCGAAGCCTGCGGGTTCAACGACACGCTCCCGCGGCTCGAGGACTGCGATGCCACAGTCGTCGGCATTAGCGACGACTCTGTCGACGACATTGCCGACTTCGCCGCAGACTACGACCTCAAGTTCGATCTGCTATCGGACGAGTTCGGCGAGGTCGCGACACTGTACGACTCCTACGGCGAGAAACAGATGTTCGGAAATACCTTCGACGGCGTCTTTCGGAACACCTACGTCGTTGACCCGGACGGGCAGATTGAGGCGGTCTATGAGAGCGTCTCGCCGGACGGCCACGCTGATGAGGTGCTCGCGGCTCTCGAGCCGGCGGACATCACACACTGACGCGGACGCATTCTCTCAGTACGCGGTTTTGCTCGTCCGCGTCCGCTCACGAGTCGGACCCGGATGGGCCGAGCACGCGGACGCGACCGCTATCCGTGACTCGGAGCAGATGATCGTTCAGCGAGAGTTCGACGGTGACGGAACCGTTCCGTCGATCGTCGGTCACAAGCGCGTTGAGGGCTTCCGGGTCGAGATGGTCGTACAGCGTGAATCCGTGTTCGGTCGAACAGTCGATCGGATCGGTATCGAGTGCGGCCGAAATCGCGTACACAACGGCGATGCTGGCCGGCGTCGTGTCGTCGTACGTCCGTTCGGCGAGGAGGGGCCGTTCGCCCGGGGGATCGCGATCGGACCCGGGCATTAGTCGCTCGTCCTCCTGTCTCTCGATCGTCGATCGTCGATCGCCTCGCCACAGTCGATCGGTGGTCCGACCATTACCGATGGTTCCCGATCATTCACTACGAAGCTTTGCCTTGAATAGGAGAGTTCGATCGACGTACCAGCTCTGTCACGATGATCGTCGCACTGGTGTGTCCCGCCCTGTGACTCGAGTATGCACCGATTACTGTCGGATTTTACCGGACTGAAGAAGTGGAATAGCTTTTCCGCGTTTCGTGTCCATCTCTCTTCCACTATGTCTCCCGCAACGAAGGGTCGAATCGATCATGTCTGAAGCCGATGCCGTCGACGCACTGGTGGAGCTAGGGCTTCGAACGTACGAGGCGCAGTGTTTCGTCGCACTCACACAACTCTCGGAGGGGACGGCAAAGGAGATCAGTCAAGTCGCCGATGTCCCCCAATCACGCGTCTACGATGTCGTCGAACAGTTACACCGGATCGGCCTCGTCGATGTCCAGGAGTCGGAGCCGCGCAGATACAGCGTCGTCCCCGTTGCGGTTGCCGGGAAACGACTGCAACAGGAGTATCGCGGCCACCTCGAGACCGCGACCACACATCTACAGGAACTCGAGCAACGGACGACCGACGAAGACGGTGTCTGGAAGGTTGCCAGCGATCAAGACGTACATAACCGGACGGCAGCGGCCATCGAGAACGCCACGAACGAGATCTATCTCCTCGTCGCGGACGAAGAGCTGCTCGAGCCGGCCCTGTTCGAGCGACTCGATGCCGCGCGCAAGCGGTGCGTTGCAGTCTTCGTCGAAGTTCCGTCGGTATCGGCTCGACAGGCCATCCACAATGTCGTCTCGACAGCGAACGTTGCTGTCACCGGTTTCGACTTCGATTCGTACAGCGAAACGGATCGGGAACTCGGTCGACTGCTGTTGGTCGACCGGGAGACGATCGTGTTGAGTGCGCTGACGGAGGGACTCGTCCCGAGCGAAACGACCGAAACGGGGGTCTGGTCCAGCGAGCGAGGTCACGGGCTCGTCGTCTGGCTCCGATATACCCTCGAGGAACGACTGGCAGCGCTCGAGTTCGAAACCGGTGACCCGGTCGGGCCGTACGACCCGAACGCGGAGTGTACGACGTGCGAAGAATGAGTGGCGCAGTTGCAATCGACGAGCCAGCGGTCAGCGCGTGACCGCGGTCGTCGACCTTACTGGAAGGTGCGGCCGAGCTGTTCGTCCTGCCCGGGTTCGGCCTGCTGGAGCTCGCCTTCGAGTTCCTCGTACTGCTCGCGGGTGTCGGGAGAGACGCTCGGGTTGACCTCGTCGAGCGCGTGCTCGAAGTGTTCCTTGCTGATGCGGACGTTGCCGATGGTGTCGCCCATCTCCTCGGAGTCGACCGAGTTGATGAACTCGCGGCTGGCGGCCATCGAAGCCTCGCGACAGACCGCTTCGATGTCGGCACCGACGTAGCCCTCTGTCTTGCCCGCGAGCCACTCAAGGTCGACCGATTCGGCTAGCGGCTTGTCGCGGGTGTGAACATCGAAGATCTTCTTGCGACCGTCCTCGTCGGGAACCGGCACGTGAACGTGACGGTCGAGGCGTCCGGGACGGAGCAGGGCGCTGTCGATCAGGTCCGGCCGGTTGGTCGTGGCGATCACGACGACGTCCTCGAGTTCCTCGAGGCCGTCGAGTTCGGTCAGGAGCTGGGAGACGACGCGTTCACCGACGCCGGAGTCACCCTGGTGCTGGCCGCGTTTGCCTGCGATCGAGTCTATCTCGTCGAAGAAGATCACGGTCGGTGCGTTCGACCGTGCCTTCTCGAAGACCTCTCGGACGCCCTTCTCGGACTCGCCGACGTACTTGTTCAGCAGTTCGGGGCCCTTGATCGAGATGAAGTTCGACTGGGCCTCGTTGGCGACGGCCTTGGCGAGCAGCGTCTTCCCCGTGCCCGGTGGACCGTACATGAGGACGCCCTTGGCGGCCTGCATGTCCATCTGATCGAACACCTCGGGGTAGTCCAGCGGCCACTGGATCGTCTCGCGGAGTTGCTCTTTGGTATTGTCTAGTCCACCGACGTCGTTCCAGGTGACGTCGGGGACCTCGACGAAGACCTCGCGCATCGCGGAGGGCTGGATGCCCTTGAGCGCCTCCTTGAAGTCTCGCTCGCTCACTTCCAGGGAGTCGAGCACGTCGGCGTCGATTTCCTCGGACTCGAGGTCGAGTTCGGGGCGGATGCGACGGAGCGCGTTCATCGCGCTCTCGCGGGCCAGCGACTCGAGGTCGGCACCGACGAAGCCGTGCGTGCTCTCGGCGTACTGATCGAGGTCGATCCCCTCGTCTAAGGGCATCCCGCGGGTGTGGACCTGCAGGATCTCCTTGCGGCCCTCCTTGTCGGGCACGCCGATCTCGATCTCGCGGTCGAAGCGACCGCCGCGGCGGAGCGCTGGATCGATCGCGTCGACACGGTTGGTCGCAGCGATGACTGTCACGCGACCCCGTTCCTCGAGGCCGTCCATCAGGCTGAGAAGTTGGGCGACGACGCGTCGTTCGACGTCACCGCCGGCCTCCTCGCGCTTGGCCGCGATGGAGTCGAGTTCGTCGATGAAGATAATCGAGGGGGCGTTCTCCTCAGCCTCCTCGAAGACCTCGCGGAGCTGTTCCTCGGACTCACCGTAGTACTTCGACATGATCTCCGGGCCGGAGATCGTCTCGAAGTGAGCGTCGATCTCGTTGGCGACGGCCTTGGCCATCAGGGTCTTCCCCGTTCCCGGCGGGCCGTGCAGGAGGACGCCCTTCGGCGGTTCGATCCCCAGCTGCTGGAACAGCTCGGGGTGGCGCATCGGCAGTTCGATCATCTCGCGGACCTGGTCGAGCTCGTCGTCTAAGCCACCGATGTCCTCGTAAGCGACATCCGGGACGCCCTCTGCGGACCCGCTACCGGACTGGACTTGTTCGGCAGGGGTCTCGGAGATTTCGATGCTCGTCGAATCCGTGATGACAACGGTGCCCGACGGCGAGGTGCTCGCAATCTTCAGCGGGACCGACTGGCCGGAACCGGCCATGGGCCCGAACGAGAGCGAGAACGGTACCGTCTGACCCTCGGTGACGGCCTGACCGGAAAGCTTGTCGCGGACGAGCGGACCGATGTCACCGCGGATCCGCAGATTCTGGGGCAAGGCGACGGTGACCGATTTGGCCGGTTTGACATCGGCGGGTTCGATGGTGACACTGTCGTCGATACCGACGTCGGCCTCCTGGCGCAGGCGGCCGTCGATTCGGACGATGCCGCGTCCCTCGTCTTCGGGGTAGCCGGGCCAAACGCGAGCGACGGCCTGACTCTCGCTTTTGCCCTTGATGACGATGTAGTCCCCGTTCTCGAGGTCGAGTTCGTTCATGGAGACACGATCGATCGCGGCCAGTCCGCGACCGGCGTCCTTTTGTTTAAGTGGTTTGACAGTAAGTTTCATAGTTCCTCCTCCAGTTCGATAGTGAGAACGCCGTTTTTGATAAACGTGTGCGGGTTCTCGGTATCTGCAGGGAGTTCGATCTCGTACTGGTCATCGGCGATGACGACGATAACAGTACCGTCGACGATGTCGACCGATGCGTCGGCCTCCTCGGTACCGAAGTCGACAGCCATCACTGTGCTGTCGTCGTATTCGTATCGACGAGCCACCTGTCCCTCTTCGGGGGTGAATTGTTCGGGAGTCATGCTGTAACTAACCCAAGGTAAGCGCCGAAAATATATAAGCCTTTCGGCGGCTAATCGCATGAAGGCAGCGTACTAGATGAGAAGATGATTGTTCGTAGTTCACGGTTTCGATCACCGCGGACGCTCGTCCGGGAACGGTACCGCGGAGTTCGGTCGGACAGATCATAGCCCCGCTGCTGGCGTTCTCCGGTTGCTGTCGAATCGAGTCTTTATGCCCGTCCCCGGTGTGGCGTTCCGTATGGAAATGGTACCACACCACGGCCGGGAGACGGCATACGATGTCGTCGACCGAGGCGGGGACGGACCGCCGATCTGTTGCGTCCACGGGAGCGGGGGATCGCGCGACGTCTGGGCAGGCCAGCGGCCGCTCGCGGACGCTCATCCAATCGTCACGATCGATCTCAGCGGCCACGGTGACTCGGACAATATCGATGCGAGCGCCGGCTACTCGACGCTGTCGGCCTACGCCGACGACGTGCTGGCCGTCGTCGAAGCGACGGATTCGGAGGTCCTCGTCGGCAACTCGCTGGGCGGTGCCGTCGTCCTCCAGATCCTAATCGAGCGCGAGTTTAACCCCGAAGCGGCCGTGCTGACGGGAACCGGTGCGCGACTCGGCGTGCTCGAGGACCTGCTGGCATGGCTCAAGTCCGACTTCGAGCGGGCGGTCGAGTTCCTCCATGGCCCGGATCGGCTCTTTCACGACCCCAATCCGGAGCTCCGAGAGCGATCGATGGAACGGATGTACGACACCGGACAGGCGGTCACGCGCCGGGATTTCCTGACCTGCCACGAGTTCGACGTCCGCGATCGCATCGATTCGATCGACATCCCTACCCTCGCGGTGTACGGAGAGTACGACCAACTGACGCCGCCGTGGTTCCACGAGTATCTCGCCGACGAAATCGACGGAGCCGGCATCGCCGAAATCGAGGATGCTGCCCATCTGGCGATGGTCGAGCAACCGGCCGCGTTCAACGGCGTCGTCGAGGAATTCCTGGCGGGAATCGCCAGGGATCGAAACCGAGACTGGTACTGAGAGCTGGCGAAAAACGGCTGCCGCAACGAGGTGGCGATTCGAACGCCGCGGGACTACCTGCGCTGCTCGAGGGAGACAAACGAATCCGTGGTCGCAGTGATCCACTGTGCCGACACTATCTCCTCGCTGATTTCCTCCGGGAACATCGTACAGACCGCCACGTCCGCCTGTTCGACGGTGACGTGCTGTAGCCGCGATGGACGATCGGTAGGCGACCCGAACTCAGGAGACGTCTCGGTCGACGGTTCTGACATGATATCGGTCCTCCGCGTTGTCTTCGAGGTACTCCAGCACGATATATAAACTCCCCCGCTAAATCCGGCGGATGCCGATATCGTATAGTCGGTTGCTATAGTAGCCTCTGGCTCGAGTCGACATCCCTTTTGGACGACCGCCGGTCGAAGATCCGCCTCGAATGCTCCCGACTGAAAGACGGGACCACGCTCGAGGGGACGATTCGCAACGACGCTCGAGATACTCTCTGCCGCGACCGTCAGCCGATCAATAGATGTCGTCGAGGTCGCTCTCCTCGTGGCTGTGTTCCTCGGCGGGGAACTCACCGGACTCGACTGCCGACACGTACTCCCCAACCGCGGACTCCATCTCGGCGCGGACGTTCCCGAACTGCGTCGAGAACGAGGGCGACCACTCGCTCAACCCGATCGCGTCGTCGACCACGAGTACCTGCCCGTCACAGTCCGGTCCGGCACCGATTCCGATCGTCGGGATGTCCAGTGCCGCGGTCACGTCGGCCGCGAGATTCGACGGGACGTGCTCCAAGACTAGCGAGAACGCACCGGCGTCCTCGTGGGCCTCGGCTAACTCGAGGATACGTTCCGCGGCCGCCTGATCCGTCCCCTGTCGGGGATAGCCGCCGTACTGATTAACGTGCTGGGGAGTCAGCCCGAGGTGGGCCATCACCGGAATCCCGAGTTGGACCAGTTTCTCGGTTAGGTCGACGGTGTGAGGACCACACTCGAGTTTGACCGCGTGGGCGTCTTCCTCCTTGAGCATCCGGCCCGCGTTCTCGAGGCTGGCTGCTTCGTCGATCCCGACCGAGAGGAAGGGCATATCGGCGACGATGAGGGCGTCGTCGGTCGCTCGCGCGACCGCGCCGGTGTGACGAGCCATGTCGTCGACTGTCACTGGAAGGGTGTTTTCGTAGCCCAGGCTGGCGTTGCCGAGGCTGTCCCCGACGAGAATGACGTCGACGCCGGCTTCGTCGACGATCGACGCTGTGGGCGCGTCGTAGGCCGTCAACATCGTGATCGGTTCCTCGCCCGCGTTCGCCCGGAGATCCCGCACGGTAGGCATACACACAGGTTAGTACCCCATGATTAAACCTCGTTGTGCTTCGGCAACCGTTCCCGCGTCTCGACGCCCCTCGCGTTCGTGTCTCTCGCGCGGACCCGGCGCGCTTAAGAGGGATCGGTCGCCATACTCACGCGTGCCTGAACGCGTCGGAACGACCTCGCCCGACGGGGTCGACTATGGCTGGGTAATGCAGACGACCTTCGTCGCCACCATCCTCGTTGGAGCGCCGCTGGTCGCCGCCCTGTCGACGACCGCGACCCTCCCCACGTGGGCCGACCGCGTCGAGTTCGCGATCCGGGTCGGCGCTCCCATCTGGTTGGTCACGTCGATCGTCGTCTTTGCGTACGCCAAACGAAAACAGACGTAGTCGACTCAGTCACTCGAGCAGGAGTTCGGACTCAGACACCGGACGGTCCCTCGCCGACGTACTCGAAATCGATTCCCGCACGTTCTGCAGCCTGCTGATCCCGCGCGGAGTCACCGATGAACAGCGCCCGTTCGGGCTCGGCCCCGAGTTCGCGGACGGTCGCGAGCAGCGGTTCCGGATCCGGCTTCCGCGTCGCGACCGTATCGCGACCGACGATGGCGTCGACCACCGTCGCCAGCGCGTGTTCCTCGAGCGCGATCCGACACGCCTGCTCGCAGTTCAGCGAGCAGACGCCTGCCGGCAGCGACTGCTCGAGCAATTCGTCGGCGTGGGCAAGTCGGCTCGAGGTTCGCGCACCGTCGTATTCGTGGGCCGCGATGGCCGACTCCACCTCGGCGGCCAGTCCGACGTCGTCCGCGGCCTCAAGCATGTCCCAGAGGCCGTCACTTGGCGGTTCGACGTTCGCGCTGTCGTACACCTCGCGGACGTCGACGGCGACGGCGTTCCAGTCGACGTCGAGGTCGACGAGGGTTCCGTCCAGATCGTAGACGACGGCGTCGTACTCGGTCATACGGCTCGATAGGGAGAGGACGGATTAGTGACTTCGGTCTCCGGCAGCGTCCGGCCCGTGGCTCGTTCACTCCGTCGACTCCGACGAACTGAGCGACGGCCAGACGACGTGGCGAGCCGCCGATGCGAGTGCTGTCCCCCACAGAAACGCGATCGCGAAATGCAGAAACGTCGAGATGTGGTCTCTCGGGAGCAACAGCCAGAGGAGGACAGTCACACCGCCGACTGTCGCGATTCCCACGACCGTCGCGAGCGCGTCGTCCTGCGGGCCGAGTTGAGCGCCGGACAGCGTGAGACTGACTACGGCCCCGACGATCAATCCGAGCCCGACGGCCGCCACTGTCGCTTCGATCGAGGCGATTTCCCGGCTGGGTTCCGTCAGCAACAGAATCGGCGTCAGAGCGGTCGCATAGAGGAGTTGCCAGAGAGCACGCGACCGGTCGTTCGAGCCGGGGACAGATGAGTTATAAACGGGTATGTCGACCATAGAAACATCCCTCAGCCGGAGCGTAAATAGGTTCCTGCGACGATACCGATTACCGTTCCCCGAGCAACTCCCGCGCGATCACCGTCTTCTGGATCTGGGTCGTCCCCTCGTAGATCTCGGTAATCTTGGCGTCGCGGTAGAGGCGCTCGACCTCGCCCTCAGTGACGTAGCCGTAGCCGCCGTGGATCTGGACTGCTTCGTTGGTCACGAACATCGCCGCCTCGCTCGCGAAGTACTTCGCCATGCTCGCCTCGAGCGCTGCACCACCCGCCGCTCGCTTCTGGGCGGCATCCCGGGTCAGCAGTCGTGCGGCTCGGATACGAGTCGCCATCTCGGCGAGTTTGTGCCGAATCGTCTGAATGTCCGAAATTGGGTCGCCGAACTGCTCGCGCTCCTGGCTGTAGGCCATCGCCTCGTCGAGCGCACACTGTGCGAGGCCGACAGACTGAGCCGCGATGGCTATCCGGCCGCCAGTGAGGATGTGAAACGCGGCCGAGAGCCCCTTCCCTTCCTCGGTAAGCCGATTCTCGGCGGGGATCCGGACGCCGTCGAAGGTCAGGCTCGTCGTGTCGCTCGCGCGCAGGCCGAGTTTGTCCTCTTTCTCGCCGACGGTCAGCCCGTCGACGTCGTCCGGGACGAGAAACTGCGTGACTGTCGAGGGATCGTTGCGATCGGTCTTCGCGAAGAGAACGTAGACGCCCGCCCGCTCGCCGTTCGTGATCCACTGCTTCTCGCCGGTAATGACGTACTCATCGCCGTCCTTTCTCGCCTCTGTCGACATCTCCGCTGGATTCGATCCCGCGTGGGGCTCCGAAAGCGCGAAGGCACCAACCGGGCGGCCCTCGGCCATCTCGGGCAGCCAGCATTCCCGCAGGTCCTCGCTCCCGAACTCCGCGATACAGGAGGTCGCGAGCGAGTGGACCGACAGCGCCGTCGCGACGGCCAACATCCCGTACGCGACTTCCTCGTTGACCACGGCGGCCGTGACCGGGTCCGCGTCGTAGCCGCCGTACTCCTCGGGGACCGTCATCCCCGTCAGATCGAGGTCGGCGAGTCCGTCCCAGACGGCTTCGGGGAACGTCTGGTCCCTGTCGGCCTCGAGTGCGGTTGGCCTGATCTCCTCGCTGGCGAACTCCCGGACGACGTCGCGGACCGCTTCCTGTTCCGCGGTGAGTTCCATGGCGGCCATTCGACGGCCGTAGCAAAAGTCCCCGTGTCGGAATCGGCCGCGACCGGTGGGGATTAAACCCCGTCGAGTTCGAGTGCTCGAAGCTCCTCGCGCATCTCTCCCGCCGATTCGTCGTCTTTCAGTCGGAGCGGGCTCCGCAGCGGGCCGGCGTCGAAGTCGCGCATTCGGAGCGCCGTCTTGACGCCGGACATGTACGCACCGCCGCTCTTGAACGCGTTTCGGACCTGGAAGACCTCACTCTGAAGCTCGCGTGCGCGGTCCTCGTCGCCCGCGTCGTAGGCGTCATAACAGTCGACGACAAGTTCCGGGAACGCGTTCGCGACCGCGCTGACCAGCCCTGAACAGCCGATCTCGAGCCCAGTGAAGAGCAGCGAGTCCGAGCCCGCGAGGAAGGTCAGGTCGGGATGGGCGTCGATCGCCTGTGCGAGCCAGGGAACGTCCTTGCTCGAGTCCTTGACACCCGCGATATTGTCGATTGCTGCGAGACCGGCGAGGGTCTCGAGGGACAGTTCGTTCCCGGTCTTGCTCGGAATGTGGTAGATATAGACCGGGCGGTCGACGGCCTCGGCAACCCGACGGTAGTGCTCGAGGGCTCCCTCGTGATCCAGAGGGTAGTAGTAGGGTGTGACGACGACGATTCCGTCCGCACCGACCGACTCGGCGTGTTCGGCGTGGGCGACGGTCTGGTACGTACTGGGCGCGCCGACGCCGGCGATGACCGGGACCTCGTCGCCGACTTCGTCGACGACAGTCTCGACGACCCGATCGCGCTCTGTGCCTGAGAGTAGCGGGAACTCGCCGTTGGTCCCCAGCGGAAAGACGCCGTGGACTCCGCGATCGACGACGAACCGAGCGTGGTCAGCCGTCGTCTCGTAGTCGACGGATTCGTCCTCGTGAAACGCGGTGATAGTCGGTGGGACAACGCCATGCAGCGACAACGGATCGGCACTACCGGGATCGTGATTCGCCATGGTCGTCTTCCGCCGGGCACAGTCAAAAAACGCCTGTTGTCAGTGTCACAGCGCCTGCCGTTCGAGCGGAGACGTTCTCGGACTCGCGTTAGTCCGAGGCCGCCGTCTCGCCCGTCGGTTCGTTTCTCGGACTCGCGTTAGTCCGGGGCCGCCATCTCGCCCGCCGGTTCGTTTAACTGTTCGCCCGCGAGCACGCGATTCGCCCGGCGGAGCCGCTCGGAGAGCGCCTGGTGGGAGATATTGAGTTCGTTCGCGAGTTCCTCGAGCGAGATTTCGCGGGGGACGTCGTAGTAGCCCTGCCGGTAGGCCTCAGCGATGGCTTCCTGCTGGGGCTCGGTCAGCGCCGCCGTCGTCTCGAGGTCCTCGTCCTGGCCGGCCTCGACCATGCGCTTGACGTCGATCCGGACGTCCCGCTCCTCGATGTCGGAGACGGCACTCGAGAGTTCCTCGCGATGGGGGAAGAGCAGGCGGAGCGTCCATTGACCGTCCGAAACCTGTGCGTCGAGCACCGTGCCGCCGTGGCTGTACACACAGCAACAGACCGACCCGACCTCTTCGGTGTACTCGAGCCGGTAGAACAGTTCGTCATCCTCGGTGTTCTCGAGCAACTGGCGGTACTCGTGGACGGTCGAGTCCACATCGAGAACCGCCTCGAGGTCACCGCGGTCGGTGTTTGAGAACCAGACGAGCGGCACCGTTCGGACCGGTCCCTCCGCGACGACGCTTTCGACGCGGACCTCGAGGGCCGGTAGTTGCTGGAAGGTCTCTGCGAGTGCGAACTCGTCCGTCGAAAGCGAAAGTTCTGCGATCGTCGTCATTGGGAGGTCACCTCGGAACGCTGACCCGAGTCCGGTTGGCGAACAACACCGCTGTCGTAGTGGCCTGTGGACCCGATTTGTTTCATAAGTATCCAGCCGATCCGCTCGGTATCGTTATGAACGCGTCTGCCACAGCGGCTATGAAACCACTGTTGCCGACCACGCTCGCTCGGATCGTGCTGATAGAAAGGTGGACTCGAACACGCTTGATGAGCGGGCTTTTGTATTCCGGCCGTTTAAGGAAGTGCGTCACCCCTCGCGACGGTCAAAATCCCATGATGGAACGGCGACCGTGAACGGGTCTGGGTCGCGGCGTCTCACCCGAGGCGGGCCAGCCGATTGAGCGCGTACACCGTCCGAAGGACGTCGACGCTCTTCCCGCGATCGAAGACGAGTTCGTCCGTCTCGAGGACGTGTTCCAGCGTATCCTGCGAGGCGTGTTCCGGGGCTGCCGCGATCCCCGTCTCGTTTGCGGCGACCCACTCCATCACGCGCAGGTCACTCTTGGAGTCGCCCATCACGAGCGCGAACGGATCGTCGACTCCGAGTACGTCAAGCGCGCGCTCGACGCCGACTACCTTGTTCAGTTCGAGGCTGCCGATCTCGGCCGCGTCGGCCTCGTAATAGGCGACGTCGATGCGCTCGAGAACCGCCGCGAGCCGCTCGGGAACTGCGTCGTCGAGATCGGGATAGGCCCCTTCGCCCTCGAGGACGGCCCTGATTTCCGGGTCCTGCGTGGCATAGAAGGCGCGGGTCCAGTCAACGATCGACTCGTCGGCCAGTTTCGTCTCGCCATCGCCCTCCGCACCGACGTCCGCCGCTGTACTGTCCGAACCGTCCGGTTCGCTCTCCGCACCCGCGAGCATCGTGCCGACGGCGTCCGCGAGCAGATCAATGAGATAGACCAGTGCCTCGTCGATGATCTCGCGAGCGTCCCCGGAGCCGGTCTCGTAGTTGGGCTTCATCGTGACGTTGAACTCGTTGCCCTGCAGGTGACAGCCCCGACGGAGCTCTTCAGGAGCGTTGGGCAACACGCGCGAGCGCACGTCGTCGAAGACGGTCCGGATCGACTCGTCCAGGTCTTCATAGAGCAACTGCTTCGTCTCCGCGCCGTGGCCCGGTGTGAACACACCCGTCCCCGCCTCGTAGACGATCGAGAGATCCCCCGAGTGGACGATCTCGCTTCCCAGCCCCTGAATCGCGAACCCCTTGACGTTCTCCAGGGTCTGGCCCGTACAGATGACGATCGGGACGCCGGCCTCGTGGAACTCCGTCAGCACGTGCAGCGTTTCCCGCGGGATCTCGTTGTCGGTCCCGCCCGCAGAGCGTAGCGTCTCGTCGACGTCAAGCACAAGGACGTTGACTGCGCGGCCGTACTTTGCCTCGAGATCGAGCGCGGTAAAGGCCTGATCGCGGGTCGCTCGCGCGGCGACCTCCGCGAACGTCTCGCCGGCCGCGAATGACGACCGGATTTCGTCCTTCCGCTCCTCGAGTTCCTCGGTCGCTTCCTGCCAGTGCTCGAGCGCGACCCGGGAATCGACGGCGGGGAAGACGTCGACGAACTCCTGGTACTCTTGCAACGCCTTCGTGTCGTACTCGTCGTAGAGCTGATAGACGAGATCGTATCGCTCCATGTGAACTACAGGCGTGGGCAGGCGGATAATCGTTTCTGGTTAGCTATTCACGCTGAAGCCGTGGGCGTCCGCGCTATACTGCTGTTACGCCCGCCTCGACCGTCGAGCGCGACTCTCTCGCGCGAAGTCGACGGATTCGACAGCCGCAGCACAGCGATTTACTCGAATAGGAATAAATATTTATCCTCATGGTTCCTACTAGGGAGCATGAAAGCCATTGCAGTTACGCCCGGGGCGGGTGTTCCCGAGGTCGTCGAGCGGCCCGTTCCCGAACCGGAATCAGGCGAAGCGCTCGTGCGGATTTGTCGCGTGGGCGTCGACGGCACTGATTACGAGGTCATCCGCGGAACGCACGGCGGCGTCCCGGACGGAGACGATCGATTGGTTCTCGGTCACGAAGCCGTGGGTGTCGTCGAAGAGGCGAACGGAACGGCCCTCGAGGAGGGCCAGTACGTCGTCCCAACGGTTCGACGACCGCCCGCCGACGTCGAGACCAACGAGTACTTCGAGCGCGGTGAGCCCGACATGGCCCCTGACGGCGAGTACGTCGAACGCGGTATCGTCGGGGCGCACGGATTCATGGCCGAGTACATCACGAGTCCGGCTGACGACCTCGTCCCGATTCCGGCCGAACTAGCGCAGTGGGGCTTTCTCGTCGAGCCGATCAGTATCACTGAGAAAGCGATCGAGCACGCCCGCGCGACTCGCTCGGCGTTCGACTGGCGGCCCGAGTCCGCACTCGTCCTCGGCACCGGCTCGCTGGGGCTGTTGACCACCGCGATGTTCACACAAACGCTTGACTACGACCGGGTCTACTGTCTCGGTCGGTCCGACCGACCGGATCCGACGATCGACATCGTCGAGCGACTCGGCGCGACCTACATCGACTCGCGGGAGACACCGGTCCCCGAGATCCCGGACGTCCACGAGCCGATGGACATCGTTTACGAAGCGACCGGCCACGCGAAACACGCGTTCGAGTCGATCGAGGCGCTCGCTCCCAACGGCGTTGCTGCGCTGCTCGGTGTCCCTGACGACTGGTCGTTCGAGGTCGAGGGTGGCCGTCTCCACCGCGAACTGGTCCTCCACAACAAGTCCCTCGTTGGCAGCGTCAACTCCAATTACGGCCACTTCGAGGCGGCCATCGACACCCTCTCAGGACTTCCCAACTGGGTGCTCGAGGAGACCGTCTCCGGCGTTTACGGCCTCGAATCAGTCGATCGGGCGTTCCCAGAAGCGACTGCACCCGTCGCGGCGGCCGGGCACGGGTCGGCAGCAAGTTCGGATGACGACACGACTATAAAAACGGCGGTCGAATTCGAAGACATATGAAAAACGTCGACGACCTCATCGAGAGCGCGGCCGAACTCGCGGCCCGCGGACTCTCGAAGGGCGAAATCGCGGACGAGCTGAACGTTTCCCGGGAGACCGCGAGCTGGCTCGTCGAGCGCAGCAGTACGACACCGCAGCCAACCGATCAGGCAGCTGAACCACCGGAAAACGGCGGGGGTGGCCCACAGGACATCCACGTCGACTGGTCCGCAATCGGCCGGGACAGCAAGCGAATGAGTGCCATCGCCTCAGCGATGGCCGACATGCTCGCCAAACACGGCGACGACATCGATCTGACGATCGGGATCGAGAAGGCCGGCGGCCCCATCGCCACCCTCGTCGCGCGCGAACTCGAGACCGATCTCGGGACCTACACCCCCGCGAAACACCAGTGGGAAGAGGGCGATATCGAGGAACTCGGCGGCACGTTCAGCCGGAACTTCGCCGGTATCCGCGATCGGGAGTGTTACATTGTCGACGACACCATCACCAGCGGCACCACCATGCGCGAGACCATCGAGGCCATCCGCTCCGAGGGCGGGAAACCCCTCGCCTGTGTCGTCCTCGCCGATAAACAGGGACTCGAGGAACTCGAGGGCGTCCCCATCTACTCGCTGTTGCAGGTCATCAGCGTCGGTAAGGACGACTGATCGCTCGCGCGGACATCGCCATGCCGCCGTGTCGGCACCCGGCGCGAGTCCCATCTCTATTATCGACAGGGCATTCTCCGCCCCAGCGCACCGTTCCACCAACGATATACCCCCTACGCAAAAAATTGTATCCAGCCCTCTACCATGAGCGATACAGACCATGCGGCGGTGTTGCGACGGCAATTCCTGAGAACGTCCGGAACGATCGGAACGGTCGCAGTCGCGGGTTGTTCGCGCCTGGACCTGCGCGATGAGTCGAACGCGAATCAGTCGAACGAGCAGGACGGCGAGGAGACGGACGACGACCGGGCGGCATCCGTTTCGGTTCACGAAGACGTCACGTATGCAGCGCGCGACGCGGGCGAGATGAAACTCGATCTATACGTCCCGGAGACTGACGAAAACCCGCCGCTCGTCGTCTATATCCACGGCGGTGGATGGGTCTTCGAAACTCGAAAGAACGCACCAGATCTGGCGCGGTACGCCGCAGAGTGGGGGTGTGCGATAACCAGCGTGAGTTACCGATTAGCGGCGATTCCGGACGACGCCGATTTCCCGACCGAAAGCATCGAGAACAATCCGACGCCGAGGGGCGTCTTCCCGGACCAGATTATCGACGTGAAGGCCGCGATCAGGTGGCTCCGAGCGAACGCCGACGAGTACGGCTTCGACGCGGCCCGCGTCGCGACGTGGGGCGCGTCGGCCGGTGGTCACTTGGCAGCCCTCGCTGGCACCCTCGATGACATCGAGACCCTCCCCGGAGACGCCTATCCGGACGACGCCATCGCGAAAGTCGTCGCCCCCGACCAGTCGGGCACCGTGCAGGCGGTCGTTGACTGGTATGGCATCAGTGACCTCCTCGAACTTCCGAGTCAACCGGACGGATTCGAATCGTTCCTCCTCGGTGGGGACGTCTCGGAGAATCGGGACAAAGCCAAGCGGGCGAGTCCGACGACCTACGTCGGTCCGGAGACGCCGCCGTTCCTCATCACGCACGGCCGCGAGGACCAGGTCGTCTCCATCCGGCAGAGCCGACTACTGTTCGAGGCGCTGCAAGCGTCCGCCGTCGGCGCGACGATGTACGAACTCCACGACTTGGGTCACGTTTTCGGGGCAGAGTCGGAACGAACGGCGATGGAGCAACTCATTGTGGACCCGCGGCCCGCGCAAACGGTCACCGCGACCGCCCACCTCGAGGCCGGAGCCGAAACCGGAGCGTCAACGGACGGGTTGCTCGAGCGCGCCCCGCCCGCGGGACCGGACGCGATCGAGCAATTCCTCGATCGGACGATCGCGTGACAGCGGTCGGCCAAGAACCGTCGCCCAGTCATGACTGGCTGCGGGAGCTGTGAGACGGATGAGACCTGTGATAAAAAAGTCGATCAGCGTCGGTGAGCGGACGGCTTAGCCGTGAATTCCCATCGCTTCGATCTGTTCCTGATACCGGTTCCGGATCGTCACCTCGGTCACCTGTGCGACATCGGCAACCTCGCGTTGGGTCTTCTTCTCGTTGCAGAGCAGGGACGCAGCGTAGATTGCGGCCGCGGCGTAGCCCGTTGGTGACTTCCCGGAGAGCAGTCCTTCCTCGGCCGTCTTCTCGATGATCTCGTTGGCCTTGGTCTGGACCTCTTCGGACAGTTCGAGTTCAGAACAGAAGCGCGGGACGTACTTTTTCGGGTCGACGGGACGCATCTCGAGGCCGAGTTCCTGCGAGATGTATCGATACGTGCGACCGATCTCTTTGCGTTCGACGCGGGAGACTTCCGAGATTTCCTCGAGCGAGCGGGGAATCCCTTCCTTTCGACAGGCGGCGTACAGTGCGGACGTCGCGACACCTTCGATCGAACGCCCGCGGATGAGGTCTTCCTTGAGCGCACGTCGGTAGATGACGGACGCGACCTCGCGGACCGAGCGCGGGACGCCCAGTGCGGAGGCCATCCGATCGATCTCACTGAGTGCGAACTGCAGGTTGCGCTCGCCGGCGTCTTTGGTGCGGATGCGTTCCTGCCACTTCCGCAGTCGGTGCATCTGGCTGCGCTTTTTCGAGGAAATAGAGCGCCCGTAGGCGTCCTTGTCCTTCCAGTCGATGGTCGTCGTCAGTCCCTTGTCGTGCATCGTCTGTGTCGTCGGCGCGCCGACGCGGGACTTCTCCTGTCGTTCCTGGTGGTTGAACGCCCGCCACTCCGGGCCAGGATCGATTTGTTCTTCCTCCACGACGAGCCCACAGTCTTCACAGATGAGCTCACCCCGGTCGGAGTCCTTAACGAGATTATCCGATTCACACTCGGGGCAGGCACGTACCCCCTCTTGATCCTCGGTCTCGTCCGTCTCGCGCGTTCGCTCCCGCTGGCGGGTGGACCGTGTCATCGCACTTTATAGTAGTATCACCATACTATATAAATATTTGGTGGGGGTGTTTCGGTTACTGCACCGAATCCGCCGAAAACAGCCAGTAGGGAGGTTAAAAGTCGAAGTTTACGATTCGGAACCGGAACACCTTTATCCGGGACCAGCCGATCAGACGGACGAATGCCGGTCATCGAGTGCGACGTCGAGGCGGCTCGCGAACGACTCGAGGCGGCGGGTGTCGCCGTCGACTCGGGAAACACTGACCACGAACGTTGGCGGGCGAGCCGCGGCGGCGCGACCGCCATCGCCTACGACGATAAGGTCGTCATCCAGGGATCGGACCCGCGCGACATCGAAGCACTGCTCCGCGAAGGCGGCGGCCGCGCCCACGTCTATTTCGACGGCGGCTCCCGAGGCAATCCCGGCCCGGCCGCGATCGGCTGGGTGATTGTCACCGGCGACGGCATCGTCGCCGAGGGCGGCGAGACGATTGGAACGGCGACGAACAATCAGGCCGAGTACGAGGCGCTGATCGCGGCGCTCGAGGCCGCGCGCGACTACGGCTACGACGAGGTTCATATCCGCGGTGACTCTGAACTCATCGTCAAGCAGGTCCGCGGCGAGTACGACACCAACAACCCCGAACTCCGCGAGAAGCGCGTGACCGTCCACGAACTACTGCGGCCGTTCGATGAGTGGACGCTGGAATACGTTCCTCGAGAGGTCAACGATCGTGCGGACGGTCTCGTGAACGAGGCGCTCGACCAGGCCTAGATTTGCTCAGTATAGGCGAGCGACGTCTCACTTCGGACTGATTAGCCGGCGTGTGCGGCGCGCGCTGGCGGCTGGCCGAACGCCAGTGAGGGCGGCCGATGATACTATGCGAGGTCCTCGCGAGCGTGTGAGCGAAGTCGTTTGAGACGGCAAAGCCGCCTCGTGAGCGAAAAATCGAAGATTTTTCAGAGCTTGTCAGAGCGTGCTCTGACAGTGGATGAGCGAATAGCGAGGGACCCGCGGTCCCTCGGACCATTCGCGCGGTAACGCCGGGCGAAGACGCCGGAGGCGTGAGCGTTAGCAGTAGTTGGTAATACGGTTTCTTTATTTAAAGTTGGTCATGAAACTCGCGGTAAGTTCAGGAAGTAGATCTATCACCGAGCTCGGAGTTTCGTAGCGTCAGTTATCGCTCAGATCTTTTACTACGGTCGCGGGGTTGCCTTGTACGACGGCCTCGTCGGGAACATCCTCGGTCACGACTGCTCCGGAGGCGATGACGCTGTCGTCTCCGACAGTCACACCGGGATTAATAACAGCCTTCCCACCGATCCAGACGTTGTCACCGATTGTAACCGGTTTAGCGTACTCTGACCCTTTGATTCGCTCGGTGGCGTCGAGCGGATGGGTCGCCGTGTAGATGTGGACGCCAGGTGCGATCATGCAGTTCCGACCGATCTCTACTCGGCCCGCATCCAAAATGACACAGTCGAAGTTTGCGTAGAAGTTCTCACCGACGTGGATATTGTATCCATAGTCACAGCGAAATGGAGGCTCGATCTGACAGTCCTCGCCTACCGACCCAAAGAGGTCTTCTATCAGATCTCGCCGTTCAGTTTGGTTGTCAGGTGCCGTGTTATTGTATTGACTTGTTAGGTCTCGCACACGGTTCCGGTCGGCCACAAGCTCGGGGTCGGTCGGGTCGTACAGCTCCCCGTCCAGCATCTTTTCTTTTTCCCTACTCATGGCTGCCACCGGGCACTCCCATCCCAATAGGTGTTTCTGATGACACCTCGTATCGTTCAGTTCGCATCTGTAGTTACCAAATCGTCCGATTCGGTTTCAGAATACTTTCTGAATAAAGAAATCGTGTTACTATCTACTGTTAGCGCGGAACCGGAGTTCCGCGAGCAGTCGAACGGGTGCGAAGCACCCGTGAGACGACGGTGAAACCGTCCCACAGCGCCCGTGCGGAGAAATCGGCTGGGGAGGGCGTGGCGATTCCCTGTTCCCATGGTGGAAGGACACTTCTTCTCACCCCCAGAATCCACTGCTCCATTCACACTCTCACCCGATCAGCAGAAAACTCGAGAGGGCACACCACAGAAGCGGATCGGCAAGCGGAAAACCGGTCGAGTACATACGTTCTCCTATGGCCGATCCGAACGCAGTCGACGCCGACGGTGTGGACGACGAGCCGGACGCAGACCCCGCCGACGATCGTGAGAATCGAAGCGAGGAACTCCCCAGAGAGGTCGTCGACGAAGCCGAACGGCTGACGCGACTCGAGCGAACTGCGGTCGACGAAAACGAGATCGAGGCCTACGAGGACCGGCGCGACGAGTTGCTCGATGACCACGACTTCACCGCCCGCATCCGTGACGACGGCGACGACGTGCTCGTACTCCATCCCGAGGAGTGGCACGAGGACGGGGTTATCCGGACCGACCGAATCGAAGACATCGACCGCGCGCTCGAGATTCCACTCGAGGGATCCGAGAATCCGGACGACTGGGAGTCAGTCGACGAATACAATCGAGAGCTCGTCGCGGCGGTCAGGGAGGGTCACGGCGACGTTCACGGCGACAACGCAGCGTTGCTCGCCGATTTCGCTGGCAACCACTACGCGAAGCCGATGGACACGCTGACCAGCGAGGAGCTCACGGAGTTTCGCACGGACTACGTGGTTCGGAACGCTTGGCCGTCGGAAAAACAACAGAAAGTGATCGCGGAATCGATAAGTCTGGTCTTCGAGACGGCAGAGGAGCCGGTCTCGGAGGGCCAGTTCTAGTAGCTGTTTTCGACGATTTCGCGGATCTCGTCGGCACGGTCGTCGCCCGTGACGACCTTCGAGAGGGACCACTGGATGCCGTCGAGGACGGCGTCGTAGCCGTCGTCAGTCAGCGAATACTGGTTGGTTCGCTTGTCGAGTTCACTCTTCTCGACCAGTCCCAGATCGACGAGTTCGTCGAGGTTGGGGTAGAGTCGGCCGTGGTTGACTTCCGTGCCGTAGTAGTCCTCGAGTTCGCGTTTGATCGCTAGGCCGTACATCGGCTCCTTAGCGAGGATGACGAGGATGTTGTTCTGGAAGGCTGTGAGTTCGCGTGCAATACTCTGTTCGCCGGTGATTGATTGAGCCTCTGACATACGTGTGTTAATGTCACCAGACTATTTAAGACTTGTCAACTAATCCTTCGTATCAGTCGGTTGGACAGGCCGCTACCGACCACTACACCGCCGGACACTGGTGTATGTGCCCGATTCATGTCTATTTGGTATCTGGCAACCGTCACGTAGTTAGTGACACTCGATTACGAAAGTACTTTTTGATCGACCGTGGATTCTCAGGTACATGGTCAACCTCTGGGAAGACCTCGAGACTGGACCGAATCCGCCAGAAGAGATCTACGCCGTCGTGGAGTGTCTCAAGGGCGAGCGCAACAAGTACGAGTACGACAAGGACGTGCCTGGCGTCGTCTTAGACCGCGTGCTTCACAGCAACGTGCACTATCCGAGCGACTACGGCTTCATTCCGCAGTCGTACTACGACGACGAGGACCCCTTCGACGTGCTCGTGCTCGTCGAGGATCAGACGTTCCCCGGCTGCATCATCGAGGCCCGTCCCGTCGCGCTGATGAAGATGGACGACGACGGCGAACAGGACGACAAGGTCATCGCCGTCCCAAGCGAGGATCCGCGCTACGATCACATCGACGATCTCGACGATATCACCCAGCAGCAACTCGACGAGATCGACGAGTTCTTCGCGACCTACAAGAATCTCGAAGAAGGCAAGGAAGTCGAGACGCAGGGGTGGGAGGACAAGCAGGCAGCCTACGATGCGATCGAGCACGCCCAGGATCTCTACGACGAGAACTTCTAGAGTCGAACTCGACGAGAGCGTTTCGGCACCGCGTCTGCGGTATATCCTTTCTTCTGTCGTCGCCGTCGCAAGCGGATACCCGAGAGTTATCCGTACCCGACCGGGACATGCGTTATGAGCATGGGTAATTTTATCCCCGCTCCCGCCGTAGTCATTCCTGTATGGCAGCATCCGATTCCAGTCCGGAAACGGCATCATCGGCCGACGACACGGCCGAATCCGCCGTCGGCATGGCCCACCCCACGGTCGTTCCGACCAACTTCAATCCCGAGGACTCGAGCGACCACGACTCGTAGCCGCCCATCGCCCTCGAGCCCGCTCGACGGTCCTCGAATGGCTTCCGGGAACCTGCCCGCCGCCACCCTCGTCGGTTGATCGCTCGTCGCCGCGATTCATCATTGGTGACTGTCAAACCGACACACGGAGTGTCAGCCATTCGCAAAACACTGTCTCGAAACGAACCTTCTTGTATGCGGTCGAACTACGTCCGTCCATGGGTCTGTTCGACCGATTACGGGGCGACGACGATCCCCGGGTCGCATTTATCGGGGTCGACGGCGTGCCGTATAGTCTCCTATCGGAGAACGAGGAACTGTTCCCGAACTTTGCTGCAATCGCTAACGACGGGACCGCCGAGGAGATCTCGAGCATCGTCCCGCCGGAATCCAGCGCCTGCTGGCCGTCCCTGACAACCGGGATGAATCCCGGCGAGACGGGTGTCTACGGCTTTCAGGACCGAGAAGTCGGCACCTACGACACTTACGTCCCAATGGGTCGGGACGTCCAGGCTGACCGCGTCTGGGATCGCGTTCAGGAGAACGGCCGCAAGGCCACCGTGATGAACGTCCCCGTCACGTTCCCACCCCAGCGCGACGTCCAGCGGATGGTTTCGGGCTTTCTCTCGCCCGGCCTCGACAAGGCGGCCTACCCCGACGACGTTCGGGACTACCTCGAGACGCTCGATTACCGGATCGACGTCAACCCAAAACTCGGCCATCAGGACGATAAATCGGAGTTCATCGAGGACGCCCACGCGACGATCGACGCCCAATACGAAGCCTTCCAGCACTACATCGAGGAAGACGACTGGGACCTGTTCTTCGGCGTCTTCATGACTACCGACCGGGTCAATCACTTCCTGTTCAAAGACTACGAACGCGGCGGCGAGAACAAGGAGGCGTTCATCGAGTTCTACAAGAAGGTCGACGACTACATCGGCCGCCTCCGGGAGTCGCTGCCCGACGACGTCACCATGATCGTTGCCTCCGATCACGGCTTCACCAGCCTCGACTACGAGGTCCACTTCAACGAGTGGCTCCGAGAGGAGGGCTGGCTCTCCTTCCGGGCCGACGATCCCGAGGAACTGAACGACATTTCCGACGACACGAAGGCCTACTCGTTCATCCCCGGCCGCTTCTACATCAACCTCGAGGGCCGCGAACCCCGCGGTTCCGTCCCCGAGGATGAGTACGATGCGGTCCGCGACAAACTCAAGGCCGACCTCGAGGCGCTCGAGGGGCCGGATGGCAACAAGGTTGTCGAGCGTGTCGTCGAGAAGGAAGAAGCCTTCCGCGGCGATCACGACGACATCGCGCCGGATCTAGTCGCAATCCCGAACAAGGGCTTCGATCTGAAGTCCGGCTTCAAGGGCGACGCGGAAATCTTCGACACCGGGCCGCGCAATGGGATGCACAGCTTCGACAACACGTCGCTGTACATCGACCATCCCGACGCGACCATCGATGACGCCGACCTCTTCGACATCACGCCGACGATCCTCGATCTGATGGATGTCGAGTACAGCCGCGGCGACTTCGACGGCGCGAGCCTCATTTAACGACCGCCTCGGCGGCGTCGGCCGAATCGTCGGAAGCTATATTTTCGCCGGAGTTCAACCGATTGATATGAGAGGTGCCCTCCTCGTCGGGAGCAGCTTGGTCGTCGCGTTCCTGCTCGCCGGCGTCGCTACTGTCGTCACCGAGAGCCCGGCAGTGCTCGGTGTCACGCCGATCGGTATCGCGATCTACCTGGCCGCCGGCGTCGCGCTGCCACAGTACCTCCTGGCGCGCCGGCGCGGCTCGGCGCTTCGACTCGGCCTGGCCAGTCTCGCAGCTGCCGGCGCGGCGTTCGTCGTGATCGCGGGCGTCGCGACAGGGTCCCTGAACGCCGAACGGAGCGTCGGGCTCGTTGCGATCTTGTCTGTCATCGTTCTCGGAACCGCCCTCGGTGCCGGTGTTCGCGAGTTCCGTTCGGGGTACCGGTCAGCGTCACAGCCGTAGTCCGACCGCTACGACCGATCCGATTCGATCCCGTTTTCCGCCCGGCAACGAACCGCCGAGCATGGACGAAGTCATTCACGCTCGCGGCCACGAGCATGTCAGCGCCGAGCACGCGAGCACTTTCGAGGTGACAACCGACGACTACCTCACTCCCGCAGGGGACTGCATCCTCGCGATCGAGGCCGACCGCGCTCCGGCGGACTTCGATCCCGAATTCGTCGACGCCTGCCGGGACGCCGACGCAACGATCACGGTCACCATCGACGCAGACGGCCACAGCGAGTCGGTGACGGGACGGGGCGATCCCGACCTCGAGTTCACCAACGAGCGAAGTGTGGTCGGCCGGACGAGCGACTACGTCGATGACCGGACGGTTGTGGTGGGTGCAGCGTTCGCAGCCGAAGGGTTCGACCGCGATCTCGTCGACGCGCTCGCCGGCGGGGCCGAGGTGACGGTGACGATTAGCGTCGAGTAATCTCCGGCGATATCAGGAGGCTCCGGTCTCGAGTCGCCGGTAATTCCGTCGCGGTTTTGATCCCATGGCCCCAACGCAGCGATATGAGCGACGATCCGGAGCCTGCAGTCAACATCAGCGGTGGTGCGACGGGCGGCGGGGCAGCGGCCGAGTTCGACCCGGCGACCGCAGCGACCCGCGCAGAAGAGGTCGTCGATCGACTGGGTGAACTGTTCTGGCAGAAGGAGTACGGCGGCCGGGACGCCTTCACCTGTCTCGTTCGGACGATCCTGAGCCAGAACACCAGCGACAAGGCGAGTCAGCCGGCCCATGATGCGCTGATCGAGCGATACGGTAGGGAAGCTGTCGACCTCGCGGAATCCCTCGCGAACGCCGAGCAGTCGACGCTCGCGGAAACGATCAGCGGCGCTGGGTTGTACAACCAGAAGTCTGAGACCATCATCGACACCGCAGAGTGGGTCCTCGAGGAGTTCGGCTCCGCCGTAGCGTTCGCCACCTTCGTCAAGGACGAGGAGCCGTCGATGGTCCGCAAGACCCTCCTCGAGGTCCGCGGCGTCGGCCCGAAGACCGCCGATTGCGTCCTGCTGTTCGCGGGTGGCCGCGGCGGCGTCTTCCCCGTCGATACGCACGTCCACCGCATCTACCGGCGCATGGGGATCGCAGAAGCGGACGCGGACCACGAAGCGGTTCGGGCCGTCCTCGAACAGGATGTCCCCGCGGCGAAGTGCGGGTTCGGCCACACGGCGACGATCCAGTTCGGTCGCGAGTACTGTACGGCGCGCAAGCCCGCCTGTCTCGAGGATCCCGACGCCTGCCCGATGGCTGACCTGTGTGACCAGGTCGGCGTCTACCCCGCGACGGGCGAGGTCGTCGATCCAGCCGAGACGCTCGACTGATTGTGCCGGCGGTCCCCAGTTTCGGCTGCAGGTAGAACCCCGCCGGCTCGAATCCCCGTACGGGCCACAGTACGGGAGTATCGGGAAGCGTCTCCAACCGAGTGGGTGGCCGAGAACGAGCGCTTCGTTCTCTCCCTGTTGTCGTTCCTGATTGTAGCGCTTGCGAAGGCGATACTGTACTGGTTGGAATGCGGACGTTGAAGGGACCGACCCCATCGATGGGGAACTCGTTCAGCGGTATCGTCCGATCGTTGATAACGACCGGCTATGATCAGGACGTGCACCGATCCGACCATCCCCGAGATGATCGAGAACGTCGGGAACCACGCGTCGTACTCTGTGGCTACTCCTCGCTGTGTACGAGCCTGGTCGACGACCTCGAGGCACGCGACCAGCCGACGGTATCGTCGAGCGAGACGATCACACTCGTTTCGACGACCGTTCGAGCGACGCCGCTATCCGAAACGAGACAGGATCGAGAGAGGTTCCCACTGGCACTCGAGTTCGGCCGAACCCGCGGGTAGCCGAGCCATCAGTCGAGACGGGAATCGGATAGATTCGGCCTCGACGATGCCGATACGGCATGTTTGTTCATGCCATAATATTCATCGAATTGAATCGGCCGAGTCATCGACCCCACTCAATTCGGAGAGTTAGATCCATTATGAACGTCTCGTGATACGTTTCGAAGACTCCACAACGGTTTTATGTCGGTATCGGGGTAGACCCGGGGTACCAATGCCTGCAGGCCCAGATCGGGTTGCAGAGACGAGCGAGTGCGAGTCGGAGTCACCATCGACGAGCGAGCGAGGGGAGACGTCCGCCTCGCGCCGACGGGTGTTGTCGGTGACGGCGGCGGGATCGGTAACCGCTCTTGCCGGCTGTACGGAACTGCTTTCCAGCGGCGGCGGCGATCCGCTGCGCGTCAGCGTCTGGAGTGGAAACTACGCGGATCGGTTCGAGGAGTCAGTCGTCTCCAGATACGAAGACGAGTTCGACGCGGAGGTCACGGTCCAGCCCGGCTGGAACGACATCCTCACCGACATTCAGACGGCACCGGACGACGATCCGCCGTACGACGTCACCATCACGGAGGGGAACTTCTACTACCTCGGCCGACAGGACGATCTCTTCCACGAGATCCGGACGGAGAACGTCCCGAACGCCGACGAACTCATCGATTACTACGCAGACTTCCGGACCACGGAGTACGGGATGCCGGTCGACGGTGCCCCCTGTACCATCGTCCACCGCGAGGACCTGGACTTCGAGCCGAACTCCTGGGCCGACCTCTCCTCGACTGCCGTTCAAGAGAGCAACGGCGTCGGCGTTGACACCGGCTTCTGGTGGTATCCGATGTACGCCGCTGCCGTTGGGATGGACGATGCGGAACTCGGCGAGGAGATGCACGACGCCGCCCTCCACGACGATATCCTCGAGACGGTCCGCAACTGGCCAATCGAGAGCTGGGCGAGCTCCGGCGAGGACATCTGGCAGGCCTTCCAAAACGATGTCATCGATATCGCACAGTGGTACTACGAGCAGACGGCGTACGACATCGACAGCTACGACGGCCTGACCCACACGATGCCGGAGGAGACGACCGGCTACCTGAACCACTGGTGTGTCGTCAAGGGGACCGACAAGCGCGACCAAGCCGAGGAGTTCATCAACTTCCTCATGGACGCCGAAGTCCAGACGGCCTGGTCCGAGAAGATGCCCACGCTGTTCTGTAACGAGAACACCGAATACGCCGGCGAACTGGCCGACGATCTGCCGAGCAACAGCGAGGAAGCGGAAAAGATCGCCTTCCCAGACTGGGAGTTCCTCGCAGATCACAGCAGCGAACTCTCCGACGAGTTCACCGAGATACAGCGAAGTTCCTAACGGGTCGCGACACCACATTCATGTCAGAAATTACGCTTTCCGGACTCGAGAAACGGTACGGAGATGAACTCGCCGTCGAGGACGTCTCGGTGACGATCGACGATGGCGAACTGCTCTGTCTGCTCGGGCCCAGCGGGAGCGGCAAGTCCACGACGCTGCGGATGCTCGCCGGCCTCGAGACGCCGACCGACGGCGAAATACGCATCGGCGACGAGAACGTGACCGATCGGCCGGCCTACGAACGCACCACCGCGACGGTGTTCCAAGACTGGGCGCTGTTCCCCCACAAGACGGTCCTCGAGAACGTCGCCTTCGGGCTGAAGATGCAAGGAATCGGGAAAGACGAACGCCGCGAGCAGGCCCACGAGATGCTCGAGCGCGTCCGAATGGCGGAGTACGCCGACGACAATCCGATGAATCTGAGCGGCGGCCAGAAACAGCGGGTCGCGCTCGCGCGGTCGCTCGCCGTCAACCCCGACGTGTTGTTGCTCGACGAGCCGCTGTCGAACCTCGACAAGCGACTCAGCGAGGACATGCAGATCGAACTCCGCGAGATCCACGCGGAACTCGAGGAGACGTTCGTCCACGTGACCCACGATCAGGACGAGGCCTTTACCCTCGCCGATCGGATCGGCATCATGGCCGACGGGAACCTCGTGCAGGTCGGCGAGCCGAACGAGGTCTACCAGAACCCGAAGAACCAGTTTATCGAGGGCTTCCTCGGCGATACGAACTTCGTCGAGGGGACGGTCGAGCGGACGACGCTGGATTCCATCCGCGTCGAGACTGAACTAGGTCGTGAAGTCATCCTTCCGACGGCGAGCGGCGAGGCGGATGCGCTCGCGGAAGGTGACTCGGTGACCCTGTCACTTCGTCCCGAAGTCCTCTCGATCGAACCGGCGGAGTCGGCGGGGTCCGAAGACGGGGAGACAGCCCACGCCGTTCGCACCGACGGGAGCACGACGAACTCTGTCGTCGGGACGATCGAAAACGTTCTCTACCGGGGTTCGACGGTTCGCTACTCTGTCGTCGTCAACGGGACCACAGTCTTCGTCGAACGCACCGTCGGTGACGCCGGCGCGTTCGACGCCGGTGACGAGATCCGGATCAACTGGGACGGCGCGGACCTCCTCGCGTTCCGCGACAACGGCTCGAGGGTCGATCTGTAACGATGTCCGGCACGCAATCGTCACTGCCGGCACCGGTCGCTCGGCTCTGGGAACCGCTTCGGAAGCGGTCGCGCTCGAAACGGGCGCTGTTGTTGATGGCCCCACTGCTGGTATTCGAGTTATTACTCTTCGTCGCCCCGTTCCTGATCCTGCTCCGGATCAGCCTCATGGAGGGGTCGCCGGATCTCCGGTATGTCGACGGGACGTGGTCGCTGGACGGGTACGTCGAGGTATTCACCAACGGCGTGTTGCTCGATCCCATCATCTATTCGTTCAAACTGGGGCTGGCCGCCACGGCGATCACGGTCGTGATCGCGCTGTTTTACGCCTATGTGATCTGGCGAGCTGAAGGGCTGATCAAATCCCTCCTGCTGTTCTCGGTGATCTTGCCCCTCCTGACGACGCTCGTCATCAAGACGTACGCGTTCCGGCCACTCCTCTCACCAAACGGGACGCTCAACGACATCCTCCTGTCGTTGAATCTCGTCTCGGAGCCGATCCAGTTCGCACCCGGGACGGTCGGCGTGATCGTCGGCCAGATCTACATCGTCCTCCCCTACGCCGTGCTGGCGATCTACAGCGTCCTATCGACGATGGACTGGGGACTCGTCGAAGCCGCCCGCGACCTCGGAGCGAGCCGTCCGCGATCGTTCCTCGAGGTCGTCGTCCCGCAGGCGATGCCCGGGATCATCGTCGCGACGGTGATCTCCTTCGCCTGGAGCGTCGGCGCGTACGCCGCGCCAGGGCTACTCGGCGCTCGGGATCAGGCGTTCGCGATTGAAGTCGAGAAACGGTTGCTGTCGAACCTCCAGTGGGAAATTGCGACCGCGTACTCGATCATCATGCTGGTGCTGATGCTCGTGAGTGTCGCCGTTCTCACTGTCACGCTCGGCCGCTTCGGAGGTGAGTTCGAGTATGCATAGAGAGACCCTCGAGAACGCCCTGTTCCGAGCGGGCTATCTGGCGATCCTGACGTTCATGCTGTTACCGCTCGTCGTGGTCGTCGTGACCTCCTTTGCAGAGTCGGGGCAGTTGCTCTTCCCGCCCGAGAACTACTCGCTGGTCCACTACCGCGCGTTCCTCGAGGAAACGAGCTGGCTCTCGGCGTTTGACAACAGTCTCCTCGTCGGTGTCGGGACGACGGTCGTTGCGACGACGCTCGGCGTCACGGCCGCCTTCGGGCACGAACTCGACGACGGCTGGGCTGGACAGCTGCTCGCGCCGCTCGTCCTCGTGCCGCTGTTGATCCCGCCGATCATCCTCGGGATCTCGATGCGCGTCTACTTCGTCAGGGTCGGGATGGACGCCTCGTACCTGAGCATCATCCTCGCACACACGCTGTGGGCGACACCGCTCGTCTACTTCGTGATGCGGTCGGTGTTCAGCCGATTCGACTGGCAACTGCTCGACGCCGCGCGCGACCTTGGCGCGGGGCCGATCCAGTCGTTCGTCTACGCCGTCCTCCCGAACGTCAAACACGGAATCTTCGTCGGCGCGCTGCTCGCGTTCATCGTCAGCCTTCAGGAGTTCGTGATGGCCCTGTTCCTCTCGAGTCACAGCACAGAAACCATTCCGGTCGTCGCCTGGAAAGCGCTGCGACAGTCGCTGGACCCGATGGTGAGCGTCGTCTCGACGTTCCTCATCCTGATCTCGGTGGTCGCCATCGTGATCGCGACGATCGCGACGAACTTGGACTGGCTCTCGAAACAGCTCTCCTGATTCGTTGCTTCTTTCGATTTTCGGTCCAATAGATAACTATTAGAACAATCAAATGAATGAAAACGATACCAATATGTCTATTGTTGAACGTACGTCTGTAGAAATTCGCCAATACGGCTTGTGGCTTATCGCTGTGCTAATAGCAATGGTCTGGGCATCAGTTACAGGAGTCTTGGATTTAATTGGTTCTGGAAGCTATGTGGAGGTTCATTCTACTCCGACCTTGGTCAGGTATCTCAATGCAATTAGTGTTATTGGGATTTCTGCATTGGCATGGCGCGGCTCGCTATTCCTTGAAGGAGGTGAATACATTGATCCTAAAGACGGTATTTTCTATACCCTGATTCTATTCGTTCTGGCACATTCCTTTTTCACTGCTGTAGGCTATGTTCATCTACCGGGCTACGATTATCCAAGAAGTCCCTATTTTGCGCTTACACTGCTGCTAACACCTCTCATATATTTCACTTCTCATCTAATGAGAAAAGAGTAATTCAGAGCAACTTGGTCAGGAAGTATTGACCGAGATCCAGAAATGAATGGATACCAAAGAATACCACTAGCAGCACGCAGAGTCCCTCCTAGTCTATCCATCATCGAGCCCCCACTCAAGTAACGGGGGAGGGCAGGCCGCCGCGCGGCGCGCGGATCCGCGCGCCGCGCCTCGGTTCGGTCCTGGCGGACTAAAAGGGCGAGGCGAGCCCGCCAGGGCTCGCCGAGGGCTTTCTATAGGAAGCGGAAGGTCTCGAGGTTCTTCGGTGCGAACGTTCGCATGTCGAAGTCGTGGTAGAGTGCGCTCGAGAGGTCCTGCGTGGACCGCTCGTCGCCGTGGACACAGAGGACCTTCTCGGGGCGGGGATTCATCGTCTTGACGAAGTTCTCGAGGCCGGCGCGGTCGGCGTGGCCGGAGAAGCCGTCGACGGTTTCGACGTTCATGTTCAGCGAGAGGGTGCCGCGGCCGCCGCCGTTGCCCATGGCGCCGACTTCGCTGGTCGGGATCTCGTCCCAGCCGTTCTGGATGCGTCGGCCGAGGGTTCCTTGAGCCTGGTAGCCGACGAAGACGAGCGACGAGTCTGGATCGGGACCGAGATGGCCGAGCCAGGACATGATCGGACCGCCGGTGACCATCCCGGAGGTCGAAAGAATGATACAGGGTTCGCCGTCGGCGACGTCCTGTCGTTCCTCCTCGCCGCCGTCGATGTGGTTGAACTGCTCGGCGAGGAACGGGTTCTCGTCGTCGTGGAAGATGCGGTCCCGCAGGTCGTCCCGGAGGTACTCGGGGTAGGTGGTGTGGATCGCCGTCGCCTCCCAGATCATGCCGTCCAAGTGGACCGGCATCTCAGGGATGTCGCCGTTGCGCATCGCCTCCTCCAGGACGAGCATGATCTCCTGAGAGCGACCGACCGCGAAGGCGGGAATAACGACCTTCCCGTCCTTCTCGTAGGTCTCTTGAATGACTTCCTTGAGGTTTTTCTCGGAGTCGGCCTGATCGGTCTGGTAATCGTTGCGACCGCCGTAGGTCGACTCGAGGACGAGTGTTTCGACTCGCGGGAAGTCGTTGACCGCGCCGTTGAACAGGCGGGTGTCGTCGTAGTGAATGTCACCGGAGAAGGCGACGTTGTAGAGGCCATCGCCGATGTGGAAGTGGGAGACGGCCGAGCCGAGGATGTGACCGGCGTTGTGGAAGGTGAGTTTGACGTCCGGCGCGATGTCGGTGACGTCGCCGTACTCGAGCGGGATGCAGTGTTTGATCGCTTCGCGGACCTGCTCGCTTTCGTAGGGTGGGCTCCGTCCTTCCTTGGCTGCGACGTCGAGGTAGTCGAGCGTCAGCAGCCCCATCAGATCTCGTGTGGGTTCGGTACAGTAGATCGGGCCGTCGTAGCCGTACTTGAACAGCAGCGGGATCAGCGCGGAGTGGTCGAGGTGGGCGTGGGTGAGGACGACCGCGTCGATGGTCTGTGGCCCTGCACCGAGCGCCTCGGGCGCGTGGAGGTACGGTACTTCGCCCTCCGCGCCGGGTTTGTCGCCGCAGTCGATGAGGATTCGCGTTTCGGGCGTCGAGAGGATGAACGACGCTCGCCCAACCTCGCGACAGCAGCCCAGCGTGGTGATGCGGACGTACTCGTCGTCGGACATCTCCTCGCGGTGGATCTGTCGGCCGACTTTCTCCAAGATGTCCCGACGTTCGTCACGTTCCTGCTTGAGGAAGCTCCGAACGTTCGAGACGGTCGAGGATTCGATCGGCGGTGTGCGGACGACTTCGGGCGTCCAGCCGACGCTCTTCGTTATTTCGCGGAGCGTGGACCCGTGACGACCGATGACCATGCCGGGCTTTTCGGCCTCGATAACGACCTCGCCGGTGTCGGCATGGAAGTCGAGGTCAGTAACGCCCGCGTCCTCGGGGAGGACGTTCATGATCTCTTCGCGAGCCTGTTCGGGCCGCGAGAGGACGCTAGGGTCGGGCCGGACGGTGATCCGCTTGCGAAGCTTACTCGCGAGTTGCCGAATGAGATCGCCCTGCTGGGCGAACTTTTTCGGGTCGCGCGTATAGACCACCAGTTCGGGGCCTTCGTATTTCACCGAGGAGACCGAGATATCGCTCGGTAACTCGCTCGTGATCTGTGCTTTGAGATCGTCGAGTTGCTGCTCTACAGTGCTCATAAGTCGCCAATGTGGCTTGCGTGAACTCGTCGTCCGGGGTCGAACGTGGTATCGGGCCGGGGAGAGAGGATCGGGTCTGGAGAACGAATCTCGGTTCCACGAGGGTTGCCAAGCGGCGTCCGTCGCGTCGGAACCGACTGCGAGCGTCGCCGCCCACGTGGGACAACATCGCTCGTACTCCGTCTCATCTCCCGATTCATCGTATCCTACTCCGTACCTGACGAACACGCTCCCGGATCGGTTATCCTGGTCCGTGCGGGACAATTCCAGGGAGAACCCGCTTACTCGAGGCTATTCTTTGCGTGGTATAAAAGCCTTCGCAAAAATCAGGGCCATGGGGGTGATACCAGTCAGTATCGCATGTACGTTACCCCGACTCGAGTCCGCGAGGAGCGGGAGTGGATCGCGAATCGAGCCGACACGGTCGTTCCCCTCATCAACGACGTTCGGGATGATCTCGGCGAGGCCTTCGGAACCGATGTCGACGCGGTCACCGAACCACAGTACCGCGAGGAAGTCGATGCCGTCTTCGCGGACGGCGATCTGGCGGTCAACGTCGCAGCGATGGTCATGATCCTCAGAGAACTCGACGTCGAGGGCGATTATCCGGGGTTTGTCGTCGACGAACTCCTCGGGCGCGAACTGGCTGCGACGATCGCTGGCCCGCAACCGTTACGGACGCTCGGCGAAGCGACCTTTCACTACGCCGATATTCAGGTCCACGGCGACGAAGACGAAAACGCCGGCATTGACGACTGCGAGGCAGCCCTCGCCGCCGGCTTTCAAGAGCGGTTGCCGGGCTGGAACTGGACCGAACGAGAGAGCCCGTTCGCCCTCGAGCGGTAAATCTTGGGAGAGGGGAGTAGCCGACTATTGGCCGATGTTCGAGTTACTCGGCCGTCTCGTTGCTGGAGTCGGATTCGGTAGTCTCGTTGCCGGAGCCGGATCCATTGGTCACGTTGTCGGAGCCCGATTCGGTAGTCTCGTTGCCCGCGTTCTGTGCTTGCTGCTGTTCTTCGAGCATCGCCTGTTGTTGCTCTTGCTGTTGTTGTCGCTGGATGAACATATCGTACTGCTCACCGGGATAGATGCCACTGACATCTCCGTTTCGAAGTGTATCCATGATCGCCTCGTCGGGCCCCGTAACACGGAGCAGTCCGTACTTCGGCTTCGATTCCTCGACCGAAAGGTCGCTCTCGCCGGCCGATTCTTCGAACGACGTCGTGGTTTCTTTCATCAACTCGAGTCGCCTGTCTTGGAACTCCTGTCCCGCCTCCTGTTCGCTAAGATTGCCGTTGTCGATATCGGCTTGGATTTCTTCCTCGAGACTGACCAATTCCTCCTGGTCCGGCGTGACCGATAGCGTGACCCCGTTCGCTCCCTCGTCGTTCGACTGCCCAATCGAATCGAGCTGAGAACAGCCAGCGAGCGATGCAGCGGCGCCGGTACCGGACAGTGCGAGGAACCCACGACGGGTCGATAGGTTCGACATCGTGTTTTGCGCAGGGACGAACGTGGATATACCTTCTGCGTTGGTCCGGACTTGAGTCCGCCGAATCGCCGCGAATCCGCCCAACAGCGGGCACCTTTTATCCGTTCCCCTACTACCACGGTCCAGTGACGGATCCAGAGGACGGTACGCGAACGGAAACCCTCCAGGAGCCGACGCCAGTGGCCGCTCGCGACGTCGTCGCCAGCGGGATCGATCGCAACGCGATCGTGACCGTTTACGGGCGGTGTACTGTCGATTACGACGGCCGGGCCTCAAGCCGCCTCGAGGCGGGCCATCGCCACGTCATGCTCAAGCCCGACGGCGCAGCGCTGGTCCACACCGACGAGGGCCAGCAGCCGGTTAACTGGCAGCCGCCAGGCTGTGACCACGATGTGTCCTGCGAGGACGGGGCACTCATCCTCGAGAGCCTGCGATCAACGCCGGACGAACGGCTCTGTGTCAGGTTTCGGGAAGTGTTGCAGGTCTCCGCGTTCTCGGGGTCCGACGAGAACGAGCTCGCCCTCGTCGGCACTGAGGAGGACCTCCGACAGCGAATCCTCGAGGACCCCGCCCTGCTCGAGACCGGCTTCACGCCGCTGGCGACCGAACGCGACACACCCGCGGGTGCGGTTGACATCTATGGCGAGGACTCCGCCGGCCGGGCGGTCGTGGTCGAACTGAAGCGTCGCCGAGTCGGGCCCGACGCGGTGAGCCAGCTCCGGCGCTACGTTGACGCCCTCGAGCGCGACCTCCATGCCGACGCCGCCGTTCGCGGGATTCTGGTCTCCCCTTCAGTCACCGACCGTGCGAGTCGGCTCCTGACTGAACACAGCCTCGAGTTCGTCTCGCTCGAGCCGCCGGCCGAGTGAACGGACTCCCGGCCGCTCGCTGGGGATTAGCTATCCGCGTCAGTCGCCGCTGTGAGCAGCGTTTCCATGGCCTTTCGCTGGGCCGTTCGAAGATGTTGGGAGAACGTTACCGGCGGGGACATCCAGCATCTCGGCGACGTCTTCGCCGCTTTGCTCTCGCGGCCAGTCGAAAAAGCCGGCGCTGTAGGCCGTCTCGAGGGTCGTACTGTCACCGATGCGATGCGGACGAGCCGGGCCCTCAGTCATCGTTTGTCGTCAGTTCGACGGATTCGATGACTATCAGTACGTGTTTTTTAATGGTTCCCTCACTGACTATTATGCCGGATACGTTCCCTCGAGTTGCGCCCGCTCGAGGGCCTGGCCCTCCACTGCCGACTCGAGGTCGTCCGCGCTCGCGTCAGTTCCGAGGTCGAGCGTCGTATCCAGGGCGAACAGTTCGAACCGGTAGGTGTGTTCCCTGTCCGGCGGGTTCGGGCCGCCGTAGCCGTGGTCGCCGTAGTCGTTCGTCCCCTCGATCGCGTCATCGGCATCCCAGTCTTCCGGAATCGTCGCCGTTGCCGGCGGGATATTCCAGACGACCCAGTGATCCCATACCTTGCCGGCGGGTTCCTTCGCGTCGGGATCGTCAACGACCAGCGCGAGCGATTCGGCGTCGTCCGGAACGCCGCTGATCTCGAGCGGCGGGTTGACGTTCGTTTCCGTGTAGCCGTACTCCTCCGGGATTCGTTCCCCGTCGTCGAACTCGGGGCTCTTGAGTGTCAGGTCTCCCATTTCGATCACCACCTCCGTGTGCGGTCCCGGGTCGGGTGTTCGCTCGCCAGATAGAATAAACTTACAGGCAGCATCCGGAGAGCGGCCGGCTACCGACGACCCACGAAGATGACGATTCCGAGGATCAGTAGCCCGATTCCCCACCACAGCGAATCGCCCGGGAGAAAGGCGAGCAACAGCGTGACGATACCCGACGTGATGAGCGACCAGCCGATCGTCGAACGATATGTCATAGAATCAATTTGATGCCAAGTCAGTTGTGTGTTGTGCAGGGCGTTGCAACACACAGTCTTCTCGGGGTGCTTCGCAGGGACCGGCGGTATTTCGACGAGCCGTTCGAACTCCCCATTACCGAAAAATTGCTGGTTAGCCGTCGCTGACTGTCGTCACTCCTCGAGCAACCGCTTCAGTCGATCGAGCTCCGTTAGCGCCTCGACGGGCGTGAGGTGGGCAAGATCGAGCGCGCGGAGTTCGGCGGCGACATCTGCTGGTACGTCACCGACGTCGGAGTCGAGCTCCGACGAGGATCGCGAACCTTCCTCGGAACGCTTTGCGTTCCGATGTGGATCGCGATCGCTTCGCTCGCGCTCACCTGCGGTTTGCTCACCGCCGTCCGCAGTCGCCGTCGCGGGTGGCTCGCCGTCGGGATCGGAAGCCGCCCCATCGCTCGAGTCGCTGTCGAACGCTACATCGGTCTCTCCCCCTCCCTCGATCCCCTCGTCGGCCGCGTCCGCGACCAGCTCCCGCGACCGCTCGACCACCGGCTCGGGAACGCCGGCCGCGGTCGCGACCTCGACGCCGTAGGAGCCTGTCGCCGCGCCGGCGGCGATCTCGTGGTAGAAGACCACGTCGCCGTCTTCCTGATCGACTTCAAAGTGGAGCGTGAACGCGGCCGCGAGGACGTCGGCCAGTTCGGTCAGCGGGTGGTGATGCGTCGCGAAGAGCGTTGTCGCTCCGACCCGATCGTGGAGGTGTTCGGTGATCGCCTGTGCGATGGCCATTCCGTCGGCCGTTGAGGTGCCTCGGCCCACTTCGTCGAGCAGGACGAGCGAGTTCTCGTCGGCCTCCCGAAGGATCGTCGCGAGTTCGTCCATCTCGACCATGAACGTCGATCGACCGCCAGCGATGTCGTCGCTGGCCCCGACGCGGGTAAAGATTCGATCGACGGGCGTGATCCGGGCAGCGCTTGCAGGAACGAAACTCCCGACCTGCGCAAGCAGGACGATCTGGGCTACCTGTCGCATGTAGGTCGACTTACCGGACATGTTCGGTCCCGTAATCACCGCTAGCCGGCGATCGCTCGCGAAGCGGGCATCGTTCGGGACGAACGACTCTTGGGTGCGCTCGACGACCGGGTGACGACCGCCCTCGATCTCGAGGGTCTGACTCCCGTCGCGCTCGAGGATCTCGGGCCGGCAGTAGTCGTACTGGGCGGCGGCTGTCGCCAGCGAGACGAGTGCGTCGAGCGTGGCGAGCGCCTCGGCGAGTCCCTGCACGCGCTCGACCTCGTCGGCGATCTCGCGGCGAACGTCACAGAAGAGTTCGTACTCACGCTCGTCGGCGCGCTCTTCTGCGCCGACGATCTCGTCCTCGCGTTCCTTGAGTTCTGGCGTGACGAACCGTTCCGAGTTTTTGAGGGTCTGTCGGCGCTGATAGTCCTCGGGCACCGACTCGAGGTTCGGATTCGTCACCTCGATATAGTAGCCGTGGACTGAGTTGTAGCCGACCTTTAGCGAGGTAATCCCAGTCCGCTCGCGCTCTCGTTCCTCGAGGTCGTCGATCCACTGCTTCCCGTCGCGGGCGGTCCCACGCAGAGTATCGAGGTCTTCGTCGTAGTCCTCGGCGATGATCCCGCCCTCGGTGATCTCGATCGGCGGATCCGACACGATCGCGTCGTCGATCAACTCGCGGACATCCGCCAGCGGATCGAGATCGGCGTGCAGCCGCTCGAGCCGGTCGCAGTCGGCGTCGGCGAGCCCCTCGCGGATGTCGGGCACCACGGCGAGGGTGTCCCGCAGCGACCGCAGATCCCGCGCGTTCGCTCGCTCGCGGGAGATCCGCCCGATCAGTCGCTCGAGGTCATAGACATCCCGCAGGTGCTCGTGCAGTCGTTCGCGCGTCCGGACCGCGCTCGTGAGTTCCTCGACGGCGTCCAGTCGCGCCTCGATGCGATCGGGCTCGAGCAGCGGCCGTCGGAGCCAGTCGCGAAGTTTCCGCCCGCCGAGCGCGCTGGCGGTCTCATCGAGAACGCCGACGAGCGTCGCGTCGTCCCGCCCGTTGATGGCGCGGGGTTCGAACAGCTCGAGACTCCGCAGGGCGACGGCGTCTAACAGCAGGTACTCGCGAGGATCGTACCGCGTGAGGTGGGTGAGATACTCGAGGTGAGCGTCCTCGTCCGGACTCCCGGTCGCGTCTGCATCGTCGTCGCTCGCTTCGGTGCAGTCGTCTTCGTCGCCGCATTCGCCCTCGTGTTCGCCGCCGCGGACGTACTCCGCGTAGGAAAGGAGCGCGCCGCAGGCCCGAATCTCGGCGTCGCTCGCCAGCAGGGCGTCGGGATTTCGGAAGTACGCCGAGAGTTTCTCGCCCGCTCGCTCGCGGTCGAACGCGTCCTCGTCGTACGGCGTGACCATGCAGTTCGCCGGAACGAGATCAGCGGGTGCGTCCGGACCAATGACGGCCTCCGCGGGCGCGAACCGACTCACCTCGTCAGCGATGGACTCCCTCGAGGTTGAACTCGTCGCGAGGAAATCACCCGTGGAGACGTCGAGTAGGGCCAGTGCAAGCGCATCGTCCTCGCCGGGAGATGCATCGTCGCGAGCGACTGCCGCGACGAAGTTGTTGTCGTCGCTCGCGAGCAGTTCGTCCTCGGTGAGCGTCCCAGGCGTGATCACGCGCGTGACCGCCCGTTCGACGACCCCCGAGGTCTCGCCGGGCTCCTCGACCTGATCGGCAACCGCGACCCGATACCCCGCTTCGAGCAACTCTTCGATGTATGACTCGACGTTGTCGATCGGGATGCCGGCCATCGGATACTCGCCGGTGCTGTCCTCGCGGCTGGTCAGCGCGATCTCGAGCAGCCGCGCAGTGCGCTCGGCCGCGCCACAGAACGTCTCGTAGAAGTCCCCTACCTGAAAGAGAACGATCGCATCGTCGTAGCGCGCACAGAGATCGTGATACTGCGCCATCATGGGCGTCAGCTCATCGCGCTTCTCGGCCATCGCCTCCGGAGGGCCAAGCGCCGGGTCCATACCCGAATTCGGCCGCCCGACGCTCAAATACCTTGCTGGATCCGTCCCACCGGTGACTCTAGCTCCACCTATCGGGTTCACTGACTGTCACGAAACGGGAAAAACGTATTACGGTCGACCACACATAGTTGGTGACTGGTATGGAACGGGATTCGTCGATCGTGATGCGTGTGCTCGCGTGTCTCGTCGTCACCGCGGTGCTCGCCAGCGTCGTTGCGGGTGGCGCGGCCGCGGTCTCCAGTGGCGACTCGACACTGACGAGTTCGGTCACGCACCCGGCCAGCGATTCCCTCCTCGAGAGCGACGAGACGACGGGAACACCCGAGAACACGACTGACAGTTCGACTGACACCAATTCGGACACTACCGATAGCACTGCAGATACCGCCGAGGATACCACCGACAATACGGCCGATACAGACGAAAGTACCGCCGACAGTACGACTGATACGGTCGAAAACACCACCGGTAGTACGACTGACGCTGTCGAGAACGAGACGACCGAAACAGCCGGCGATACCGTCTCCGAAACGGGCGATGCCGTCGATACAGTGGTCGATGAAACCGGAGAAACGGCCGACCAACCGGGAGATACCGTGGATTCGGCAGGCAATGAAACGGTGGACACTGTCGATACGGCGGTCGACGGAACGGCGGACACTGTCGATACAGCGATCAACAAAACCGAGGATACGGTTGGCACAGCGGTCGATGAAATGAAATCGGCCGTCGAGACGATCGCCAACGAGACAGGAGTCAACACCGCTCTCGAGGCCGAAATCGGGACCGAGGACCAGGACTCGAGCGCCGACGGCACCGGCGAGAGCGACGGTAAATCGACGGCCGACAACGCGAGTGTCGGGAGCGAGAGCGGTGACCAATTCGGCCCGTCCGCGGTGCCCGGAAACACCGAGACAGCGACTGACGCCGTGCTGGTCGGGCTGTTAGGAGCGATCAGCGCCTCCGGTGCGGCGGCAGGCGGTGCCAGTGCGTCCGGGGCCGCCGGAGGTACGAGCACCGCGACGGCCGGCTGGCTGAGTCAGGTCCGCGGCGGAGAGCAGCTCCGACGAGCGGGGACGGACCTCTGGAAGCTCTTCCCCCTCTTCCGATACAGTCAGTACGACGATTCCGATCCGCTCGAGCACGACCGCCGCCGGGCGATCTACGAGACGATCGCGGACGAGCCTGGCTGTTACCTCTCGCAGGTCAGCGACCGGGCCGATATCCCCCTCTCGACGGTTCGCTACCACGTCCGGATTCTGGAAGACGAGGACTTGGTGACGCCGATCAAACGCAACGGAAAACGCCGGTACTTCCTCGAGATTGAGGGAGCCGAACTGCAGGCTGCCCTCGCGGAACCCGCCAAACGCGAGGTGCTCGAGACCCTCGCTGAGCTCGGTCGGGCACCCAATAGCCGGCTCGCCGAAGCACTCGGTCGGGATCCCAGTACGGTCTCGCACCATCTTTCCGCGCTCGAGGACGACGACCTGGTCGTCCGCGAAAAGGACGGTCGCTCGATCGTCAACGAACTGCCACCCCGGGTCGAAGCGGCCCTGATCGACGACCCCGAACCCGATGCCGACCCGCGAGCGGTTCCGGCCGGCGACTGAAGTGCTTGAGGGGAGTCTCACCACAACTCGAATCGGTTTCGTTATTCTGCGCCTGCGTCCGCTGTCTCGAAGTACAACTCCGCGTGGGTCGCACAGCCGGGATTGAACGGGGCGTCGCAGGCCGGACAGCTGTAGTCGGACTCGAGGTAGTCGGGGATAGTGAGTTCGGCCCCGCAGACGCCACACAGGACGGACGGCTCGTCGAACCGGGCTCGAGGCCACGGTATTGCCTCGTGGTCCGTTGTTTCCTCGTGGCAGCGAAAACAGGGGTAATAGCGCTCGCAGCAGGCGAATTTGAAGGCGACCACGTCGCGGTCGGTGTCGTAATGGGCACACCGCGTTTCCGGACCGACATCGACGCCGTGGACTTCGTGACCCTCGATCGATTGCACGAGTTGATCGACGGCTAGCAGGTGCTTCGGTTTTGTGATTGGACGGTACTGGCGCTCGGCCTTGAGACGGTCGCGGGTTGGTACTGTTAGGAGATCACGCGTCTGGGGTCGGGTTTAGAAGTCTTGGGAGATGAGAGGTCTCGAGGTTGGGTTCATCAATCGTGGTTGTGACCAATCGCTTCTAGGGTCAGTTCATATGCAGTGCGAACGTTCCACTGGCTGTGCCCCTAAGGGGGCAGGGCAATTGCGCGGCGCGCAGAGCGCGCGCCGTGCTGGTAGAAAGACGAACCTGCCGGTACCTGCCATGAGAGACAAGAAGTAGCGGTGATAGATGATAGCGGGGCCGTAACAACCAGAACTAGCGGAAACCCTTAGGGGAATTGGGAGAGGAGCGTGTCAGATGGGATAAGGCTGTTTTGAACGTTATAGTGGAAGTATACATGCAAATATATCGTGTGGTCTATCGTCAATAGATGAATGCGTTGATGAATCACAATAAATGGTGAATCCAGTACTTTATGCCGGTTCGAGCCATATGATACCATGGCAAAAGGTGAACATTCGTGAGCAATGAGGACGAAACCGAGCAGGGAACCAGTAAATCGTCGAAATTCGACAGGCAACAAGAGGGGAACTCTCTTGGAGCCGCTCTTGAATCCTCTCTTCAAGCTGGGTTGCAATCATTGTCTGATAGATTGAGAAATGTAGTTGAAGGAGGCATAAGTGGTACAACGACCTCAAGAAAACCCCCTCAATCACGCCCTTCTGCTGGTAGAAAGCAAACAAAGCAGAATAAGCGTTCAGAGTCCGTGAAACGTAAGCGGAAGAAACGGACGTATGAATCAGAATCTGAAGAGTGTTTAATCGACACTCGTTTCACCAACGACGAGTTTATTGTAATTTCTGATATGTTTGGTACAAGTATAGACGACATCTCATTTGGTATTAACCCGAAAACAAACGAACTCGTTATTAGTAAGACTGGTACTGTTGTTGGACGAGTTGACCTTCCGTGGGCCTCACCCGAAATGAAGAAAGCTTGGTTCAAGAACGGTATCCTTGAAGTCTACATAAAATCAGAAGATTTCGAATCAGTCAGCGACTCCTCTTTATAGAAGATTGATTCGTTCCAACTCCAAACTATCGATACTGTCGGATGGAAGTCACTGCAGAGTCGATCGCGAACGATCGTCCGTCGACTGTGGAGACGGACGAATTCAGCGATCGATAGTCAACTAGTTCTATCCGACAGTATGAGCGATCGGCCGGGGCACAACGCGACGAAAAGGAGACGACGGCAGTGAGCGACGGACAGCGTTCCCACTCGAGGGCCCGCGAGCGGGCGAGGCTCGCTCGAGCGTTACTCGAACTCGGTGGTGTCACCGCGGCGGTAGCGGTCGAGTCGGCGGTAGCCGTGGACGGTCGCCTCGGTGTCGAGTTCGATTTCGTAGCGGCCGATGATGTCCTGAGTGTCGGGGACGGCTCGGCGTTCGACGACCTCGACGACGGCGCGCCAGCCGTCGTCGGTCGGGGAGATTTCGCTGACGCCGTCGAACTCGTGGCCGATGAGCTTGCCGGCGGTCGACCGGACGGTCTCGCGGACCGCCAGGATCCCTTCGATTTCCTTCTGCTCGACGTCGACGTCCGCCTCGACTTCGTCGGGATCGGTCATTTCCTCCGCGGTCATGCTCGCCGTGCCGCGGGATTTCGGCTGTTCGACCTCGTCGCCTTCGGCCTGTTCGTCGGCCTGTTCTTCCTCTTGGGCTGCCTGACTGTCGCTCACTGTTGGGTTACTCTCGTCGTGTTGGTAGCAGAAGCCGTCGTCTTGGGCCGGCCGTGAGCAGCGCTCGCCGTCCGTAGTGAGGGCCTTGCACTGCTCTCGTGATTGCGCGTCGGCTTCAGCCATTGGTCTGGGTTCAGTTCGATGTGTCGTTCACGCAGGTTGATTTGATCACCGCCGGTTTGGATCAGACTGTCTCGGTAATCTTCGATCGCAGTTCGTCGATGTCGCCGCCGTTTTCGCCCGCGACCTTTGGGGCGAGCACGTCCGTAAAGACGTTTGCCAGCGTCTCGTTGTCGAACTCGCCGTTCTCCTCGGAGTCTGCGTGGCCGTCGAAGACGGCCAGTCCCTTCGCGGCGGTGATCGCCGTGCGGGTTCCGACGACGATCTCGAGTTCGTCGCGGAGCGCCCGCGTCGTCTCGACGATGGACGCAATGTCGTCCGCGGAGAGGTCGACGTGCGCGCCGACGATCTCACGTTCGGTTTCCTCGTCGTAGTAGTCGACGTGGACGCCGATGAACCGGTCGAGCAGCGCGTCTTGTTGCTCGTGGACCCCGGCGTACTCCACGTCGTTCGACGTGAGGATCGCCCGAAATTCGGGGTGGACGTCGATCGTCCGATCCTCGCCGCGCTTGCCCGGTCGCTCAAGGACGCCCTCCTCGAAGACCGACAGGAGGACGTTGTGGGCGGCGGGGTCGCTACGCGAGAACTCGTTGTAGACGAGCGTCGCACCCTCTCGGACCGCGACCGAGAGCGGGTTGTCTACCCAGCGTTCGCGGACGATCTGGGTCTTCTTGCTGACGCCGCTGACGAACTGATCGTTCTCTTCATAGCGTTCGCCGCCGGCGTGAGAACCGACGAGCGCGGCGGTGTCGACTGCCTCGTCACCGTTGAGCCAGACGACCGGTCGACCGCGCTCTGCGGCGGCCGACAACGCGAGCGCCGTCTTGCCACATCCTGTCGGGCCGATCAGGTGGACCGGCTGGTCCGCCTCGAGCCAGCCGTTGATTCGGTCGCGCAGCGACCGGACGGCGTCGGTCTCGACGAACGGTTCGGGAACGACCGCCTCCGGATCGGTGAGGGGGCCGTTCTGGTTGCCGTCGCTCGGTGCCTTTCGCGCGAGCTCTTTCTTCGCTCTACGACCCTCCTTCTGCTCGCGATTGGCCGTGATCTTCCTGCCACGGACCTTGCGCTTGCGCGAGGCATCGTCGGCCATCGGGTGTTACTGCGAGGTTGACTTCGGTGACGATTCGGGCCGGGGCTCGACCTCGAGCTCCTCGAGTTCGTCGAGGTCGCCCTCCGCCGTGGCTTGCTCAATTTTTGCGATCTCCTCCGCGTAGTGCAGGAAGGTGTCGACCGAGGCGACCACGACGCGGGCCTCAACGGTCAGCAACTCGATCCCAACGACCGAGATGCGCGCCCAGACGTCGATGACGACGCCCTTGTCGAGGACGCGGTCGAGTACTTCTGCCAGGCTAGAGGAGTTTGGTGTTCGTTGTGCCATAGACACTCTCGTTTGACTGCCGGCTCGTAACACGGCTCGCGCTGCTATTGCAAGCCGAGTGAGCCGAATTTGCCGCTATCGTCTCGGAGGGGAGCGTTACCGTGTGAACGTACCGCCGGGTTGCGATTGCAAGCACCATGATAACCCGCGGCGATGACCAATTATTCATGACGATACTCGGGTACCTCCGGCCACCGCGATGTCGGTCGCGAGAGTACCAGCTATCGCAGTTCCATGTCATCGACCTGTCCCACCAAAAACGGCGTATTACGCACGCGTGTATCGACGCGCAATACCCGCGGGTCTCAGCGACGGATCCGTAACGGGCGGCGACTACTGGGCTCGCGTCGGCTACGACGCGGCGTCATGACCGTTCAGCGAGTGATCCGCGATGAGTAACCGATACGTCTACGGCATCGTGGAGTCGGATACCGTCGAGTTCGAGACTGAGGCCGTCGCCGGTGCCGAACGCGTCTACACGATCTCGCATCGGCGACTCGGTGCTGTCGTCTCCGATATCGACACGACCGATCCCGAAGAGACCGACGAGGACGCCCAGATTCACGATGAGGTCCTCCGGGAGATCATGGACTACGACGGCGGAACGACGATCGTCCCTATGCAGTTCGGCATGGCCTTCGAGAGCGACCGGGAACTGAAGAACGTCTTGCGCGGGGCGCGACCGGCGTTCCGACGCGCGATAAAAGATATTGAGGGCAAGATCGAACTCGGACTCAAACTTGTCCGCGAGGCAGACGCCGATGTCGACCGCGAATCGATCGAGGCGGACGTCGCAGACGTCTTCGACCCCATCGCCGCACAGTCCGTCGAAAACGACCTGTTCAGCGACCGCCTTGTACTCAATCGGTCGTATCTCGTCGACGAGGACGAGCGCGAGACCTTCGACGACGCCGTCGCCGACTTCGAAGACGAACACGAGGACCTCATAGTCCAGTATACGGGTCAGTTCGCGCCGTACAGCTTCGTTGACGTGAAAATCGGAGCCAAACAGTAACCATGTTCGTCCTCGATGACCTCCTGTTTCGACCGTTCCTCGGTATCGTCAATGCGCTCCACTCGATCGCACTCGACGAGATGTACGATATGGAGGCCCTCGAGGATGAACTCAAGGAGAACCAGTTGCTGTACGAACTCGGCGAGCGCTCCGAGGAGGAGTACCGGCGTCGCAAGGAAGAACTCGAGGCGGAACTCGAGACCGCTCGTGACGTTCACGAGCGGCTCTCGAGTGGCCGCGTGGAGGTGAAACGATAATGAGCGATACCCCCTCGCACGACGACCGCGACGAATCGGACGACGACCGCAGCACCGACGATCAGCTCGCCGACGAGAACGACCACTGGCTCTCGAGCCTGTTGTCCGCCCTCGAATCGCTCGAGAGCGGTCCGAAGTCGACCTCGGGACGGCGACGGAGCGACCGGACGGTCTTCGATTACGACATCTCGATCCGATCGGCCGACGATCTCGCGGACGAGTCGCCGCTCGATCGGGATCGGTTCGGCGGCGACGGGTCGCGGGACGGGGACAGCGATCGATCGCGGAAGCGCCGCATCCGATCGTCGAGTCCCTCGAGCGACCACAACGTGGCGACCCGAACCTACGATGACGAGCTGGTCGTCACCGCAGACGTCGCCGGTGCCGATCCGGACGACATCACGGTCGGCTTCGACGACTCGATGCTCGTCATCGCCGTCGAAGGATCCGAACTGGACCGCATCGAGATCCCCTGGCAGGAAACGGAATCGCAGGCGATGATCAAGAACGGGGTCCTTACCGTTCAGGTCATCCCTGAGCCCGCAGCGGGCGAGGAGACCGACGCGGCGGAGGACGACGAATGAGCGACGCCGAGTCCGCGGACACGTTCGACGCGCTGCTCGAAAACGCGACCGAGAGCCTCGACCGGCTCGAGGAGACACTCGGCGAGAGCGACGCGTTAGACGACCTTGACGACGACACTCTCGAAACGGTCGTCGGCGACCTCGATACCCTCGTGCGGGTCGCCGAAGAGGTCGTCGAACTCCTCGAGGCGATGGATCTGAGCGAGTTACCGGATGCCGTCGACGGGGACGAACTCCTCGATTCGATCGAACTCGGCGAGATCCCCGACGTGCTGGCGAACGAGGATGAGGGCGTAAGCGAACTCGTCGACTTCACGGAGCTGTTCGACGCGATCGATCTGTTGAACGCCTGGAACGCCACGGATCTGACCGACATCTGGGAGAACAAACGTGAACTGGACGACGCCGTGGATGACCTCGAGGACGGCGACGACGCCGGGATGGTCGAAGACGCGGTGTCGGACATCGCAAACGGTGACGAGGATGGTGACGGACTGCTCGGAGACGACGAGGATGGCGTGCTCGATACGGGGATGGACGCCGGCTCCATGGCAAAGCAGGCTCTAGGCGACATCGACGTCGCCGAGGATCCCGAGGCCTATCAGGTCGCCATCCAGCAGCAGGCGATGCAGGGGATCGACGCCTTCCGGACGGCGCTGCTCGAGACCCACGAGACGTTCGAGAACCTCTATGAGTTCAACCGCAAGAAGATGCGTCGGCAGGACTCGAGTACGAACTCGCGGAACCCGACGGCGGCGGCGACGATGCCCACCGAGCGACGTGACCTCGGCAGCGGAGCCCGCTATTCGACGGTGCCACAGGAGGTCAAGCTCTCGACGGCACCTACGCGGAAGCGAATCTACGGCCGACGTTTCGAACTCGAGCGGGAACGACAACGGCGGAACAAACGACAGCAGAGCAACAACAATGACTGACCCACTACTCCGACAACCGACCGGCTGCGAGGTGAGTGCGACGACTGATTGTGGGCCGACCCTGCACACCACTGGGGGTGATTGCGATGGCCAATGACTTCCAGCCCAGCCGGCAGAAGGCCGACCTCGCAGAGGTCGTCGAGATGCTACTGGACAAGGGGATCGTCATCAACGCCGACATCGCCGTCTCGATCGGCGACACGCAACTGCTCGGCGTGCAGGTCCGAGCGGCGATCGCCTCGTTCGAGACCGCAGCGAAGTACGGTCTCGAGTTCCCCGAGGGAACGGACATGTGCCGCGTCGCGGAAGCGGTCGACGAGCCCGAACTCGCTGAGACCGACCGGCCGAATCCAGTGATCGACCCCACTCGCGGCGTCAACGTCACCGCGGACGAGTCGGACGCGGACGGCGAGGAGAGCGTCGACAGCAGCGGAAGCGTCGAGGAGAGCAAGAGCGATCTCGCAGTCGACGACGAGGAACTGGTGAGCGAACGCCTCGGTGCCAGACCGAACCCGAACAGACCCACCAGCGGCGGGTTCGACCTGCTCAGCGATGACTCGGACTCGAGTGACGACTCGGAGGCGGACTCGAGCGAGGACGAGACGGACTCGACCGACGAGGAGGCCGAAGCAGCGGAGGCCGCCCCGGAAGCGGAGGGTGACGGATCGTGACGGCGATCGACGTCGGCGACGGCGAGGACGCACGTGACGGGCTGATGACGCTGGTCATCGCCGTCGTCGAGATCCTGATCGGGACTCTCGAGCGCGAGGCGGTTCGTCGCATGGAGTCGGGGAACCTCTCTGACGAAGAGATCGAACGCCTCGGGAATCAGCTCGCGACGATCGAGGCTGAAATCGAGCGGCTCAAAGACGACGAGGGGATCGAAGACGGCGTCGACGACCTCCGGAGCGATCTGGACGGGCTGGTCAACGACGCGATCGAACAGCTCCACGGCGAGCCGACGGCTACGAACAAACCCGGCTACTCCGTGTTCGGGGGTGAGAACGAATGAGTCACGACGAATCTACCGACCCCGAACACGCCGCTGACCGCCTCGAGTCGCTCGAAGAGCAGCCCGCTGCTGCGTCGACCGACACCCCAGATATCGACGAGGGTCGGTATCTCTACTGTATCGTGCGGGCCGACGAAGATGCCGCCCTCGAGATCACCGGCGTCGACGACGAATCGGTCTCGGTCATCGCCGAAGACGGGATCGGAGCCGTCGTCCACGCCTGTGAGGGGATCTACGACTCGGGGAATCTCGCACAGATCAGGCGCTGGCTCGTCCGCCACCAGACGGTCGTCGACGAGGCCGGTCAGGTGTTCGGGACGCCGATTCCGTTCCAGTTTGATACAATTCTTCGGGGCGACGATGCGGGCGTCCGCGAATGGCTCCGCACAGAATCGGACATCCTCGAGCGGGCGCTGTCCGGACTCGCAGGTCACTGGGAGTACCGGGTCGAAGTCGTCGAAATCGATCCCATCAGCGACGAGTCGTTGATCGAGCGCGACGATCGACTGCGTGAGCTCAACGAGCAGATCGGCGATTCCACAGAGGGAACGGCGTTCCTACTCGAGAAGCAGTTCGACCAGCGGCTCATGGAACTCCGGGCCGCCCGACGGGAGTCGCTGACCGCCGACCTCGAGGAGCGGCTGGCAGCCGAAGCGCGGGAAGTCCACGCACTCGAGCGGTCGCCGAACGCAACGCTCTCCGATGACGTGGCCGGTAGTGGTGCCGGTACAGGCGCTGACTCGGACGACGGCGAGACTCTCTGCCGGCTCACGCTGTTGGCTCACGAGGACGACGAGGGAGCGATCGGATCGATACTCGACGACGTCGCAGCGAACGAGGGGCTCGAGGTCAGGTTCACCGGACCGTGGCCACCGTACACGTTCGCACCGGAGCTCGGCGGTGGCGGCGACGGTGACGGGACCTCTGCTGCGAGCGATCACGCGAACCCACAGCCATGAGACCGCGAAAGGACGACGATGCGTTCGTCGACGTGCTCGACGTACTGCTCAGGGACGGCGCGATCCTGCGTGCGGACGTGATCGTCTCGGTCGCAGAGATCCCGCTGGTCGGAATCAAGCTCACGGCGGCCATCGCGGGCATGGAGACGATGAACGAGTACGGGCTCTTCGAAGAGTGGGACGCCAGTCGACGGACGGCGGCCGTCGACCGCCGTCAGTACGACGAGCCGGATTCGGAGCGAGAACTCGAGGAACTGACGGAACTCGGAATCGGGAGTTCGCACGACGGTGCCGAAGATCAGGACGACCAGTCGGAAGGAGAATAACGGCGATATACGGGCATAGAGGGGGATGAGGCGCGAATTGTCGCTTCGGCCGGGACCGATCCGAACGGCGGACCGACTGCGCCCCCGGATGGGGGCTGCCAGTCAGGCGTACTTCGGGCGTTCCGTCGTGTGTTCGACGTCGCCGGTGACGGTCTCCTCGTCGCTGTCGTCGTCGTAGACGTACTGGCCAGTCCCGCCACAGAGGGTACACTCGTAGGTCTCGGAGATTTCGTTGATCATCTCGCCGTCCTCGAAGTAGACGCGGCTCTGCGTGATCTGCAGGAACTGGGCGGTCTCGCAGTTAGTGCAGGTGATCATACCCGTTCGATAGCCGTCACCGGTTGTAGTTATCCGGCTTGTAACCGAAAGGGACGACCGACTATCACGTTCTTACCCGGGTCGCAGCCGGCAACGCGGAGTCCAGCGGATGCGGCCGGTAGCCGCTGCCTCGCGAGCCGGACTGAACGCAAGTAACTACCCCATAATCACCGGGTAGAACCGGGATTGATGGCGGCAATCCGCGAACCGATTCGGCCGCCGAAAACTCGGCTTTCCCGATGAAATGAGTCAGTTACTGCGGTCCGTTCTCGGGTTCCGATAGCGTCACGATGCCCGATAGTGACCGGTGAACCGGCACCTGATCGGTGATCAAATCCCGTGATCAATCCTCTTCCTCGAGAGTGGCTGCCGAGAGATTGATGGCGATTCGATCACCCGTCCTCGCCGCCTCGTATGCTGCCTCGGTCAGCGCCGTTACCCGGAGCGCATCTCGAACCGTCGCTGGCGGTTCGGTTCCCTCCCTGATGCTCTCGAGGAAGGCATCGGCGCGGGATTTCTCGCCCCGGGGGTCGATATAGGGAGCGTACTCTCCGGCGTCGGAATCGATCTCGCGGACGTCTCGCGAGCCCCACTGCGTTCCCTCGAGGTAGACCGCACCCTCCGCGTCCCAGAGGTGGATGTGCTCGCGAACCGACGGCGCGTCGCCGTGGAAGGAGAACGTCCCACTCGCGCCGTTCGCAAACTCGACGTCGAGGTGGGCACGGCGATCGACCCGTCGATCATCGTCGTGGAAGTCCATACTCGCGGCGACGGATTCGGGCTCGAGACCGGTCGTCCAGAGCACGCCGTCGAGGACGTGGCTCCCGGTATCGTACAGGAACCCGCCGCCCGACAGGTCGGGATCGAGCCGCCAAGTCCCCCGCGAATCATCGATCCATCCCTGCGTGATCGAGGCGGTCAGCCACGTCGGTTCGCGATCGGCAAACCGCTCGCGTGCGGTCCGGAACGCCGATTGGAGGTGACGCTGGTAGCCGACCATCACGGTCCGGTCGCTCCGCTCGGCCCGCTCCGCGAGGTCGCGCGCCCGCTCGAGGTCGGTCGTCAACGGCTTGTCGCAGTAGACGTGACAGCCCCGCTCGAGGGCGGCGATGACCTGCTCGTAGTGGAGGGTGTGAGGGGTTCCGATCAGGACCGCGTCGAGTGATGCGTCCGCGAGCATCGCCGAGTACTCGGCGTACTGACGGTCGTCGGGAACGTCGAACTCTCGACCGACCTGCGAAAGTCGGTCTGCGTTGAGATCGCAGACCGCCCGGACGGTCGCGTCCGGGTGGCGGTGGAGTTGGCCGCCGACGGTCGTTCCAATGTATCCGAGGCCGACGATACCGAACTGAACCGGGCGTTGCGAAGCGCCGTCGCTCATACGAGTCCGAACGGTCGCCAGCGCCATCCCTTTAGCGGTGTCGGAGACATGCTCCTGGTCGATTGTCTCGCCGTCGCAGCGTCTCCCGGAGCGCCGCTAGCGCTTTCCGTCTCCACCGGGAAGTGACTGTATGGCAATCGACATCACGATGTACGTCCTCGAGGGCTGCCCGTACTGTGAGGCCGTCACCGAGCGACTCGACGCGGAAGACATCGAGTACGAGCGCGAGGAGGTCCCCGCGCTGCACTCGGGTCGAGACGAGGTCAAGCGAGTGTCGGGACAGCGGGCCGTTCCCGTGCTCGTCGACGACGAGCGCGGCGTGACGATGGCGGAGTCCGAAAACATTCTCGAGTACGTCGACCGGACGCTCGCCTGACGAACAGGATTCGAAGCGGTGGCGCGGACTCCGGACCGTAGCGGCGGTCTACGAGCGGAGTAGACGCCACCTGCGGACGGTTCGGACCGGCTACCGGCGACCAAACGCCCGCATAACAATATCCGGGACTTGCATTAGCCGACCTGCGGGGAGGAAAGGCCCCGCCGGGTACGCGCTCGGCCCGATCGACGCGCTGACCAGCCGACTGTGTGCGTTCGTGCCCGGATCGCTCGACGTGGACTCGCCCCCGCCTCGAGTACGCTCATGTCTCTCACGCCCAGGGCGGCTCCCGCCCCGCCCGGGTTTCGCGACACCGATACCGAACAGCGGCGGCCCAGGAATTTCGACGATTAGCTGGCCCGAACGCGGGTCGCACCTAGTGGCTCGAGTCGGCAAAAAAAGCGCTGTCGATCGGTCGTCTCCGCAGGGCTAGTTCAGAACTCCGTGATGACCGGAATACCGACCGTCTCGTAGTCGTCCATCGAGGCGAGTGTCTCGGGTGCCTCCTCGAGCGAGAGGGTCTCGCCGATGATCTTGCTCGGCTCGAGCGTGCCCTGTGCGATCAGGTTGAACAGTTCCTCGTAGCGGACCAGTGGCATGCCGAAGGAGCCGTGGAAGTCGATCTCCTGCATCGTCATGACGTCGACGGGGAGCTCGATCTGGCCCGCCTCCTCGCCGGTCGTCAGCCCGACCTGGACGTGGCTTCCCTGCGTGCCGAGGCTGTTGACCGAGTTCTGGCAGGTCTCCGCGATCCCCAGCGCGTCGATCGAGACGTCGGCACCGTCGCCGGTGATCTCCTGAACCGCTGCCGGAGCGCTATCGACCTCGGTGCTGTTGATCGTTTCGACGGCACCGAGCTCTTCGGCGCGCTCGAGTTTGCTGTCGAGGACGTCGATCGCGATCGGGTGTGCGCCGAGCGCCTGTGTGATGTGGATCGCCGAGAGTCCGACGCCGCCACAGCCGTGGACGGCGACCCAATCACCGGGTCGGAGGTTCGCGCGGTCGGCCAGTGCGTGGTAGGCCGTCATGAACCGGCAGCCCAGCCCGGCCATCTCAGCGAAGTCGACTTCGTCGGGGAGTTTCACGCAGTTGAAATCGGCTTCCCGAACGGGAAAGGCCTCCGCGAACGCGCCCGGTGCGAACTCCGAGAGGCCGAGCGGAATGACTGACTCGCAGTTGTTCGCTCGCCCCTCGCGGCAGTGAGAACAACTCCCGTCGCCGAGGTGGAAGGGGACCGCTACGCGGTCGCCTTCCTCGAGCGTCTCGACGTCGTCACCGACCGCCGAAACGATGCCCGCGGGCTCGTGGCCGAGGATTTGGCCTTCCGGAACCCCTGCACCGATCCAGCTCCAGTCTCCCTGCCAAGCGTGCCAATCGCTGCGACAGATGCCACACGCCTCGGTTTCGACGATGACCTGATCCGGTTTCGGCTCCGGGTAGTCGACGTCTGTGACCGAGAGCGGTTCTCCATGTTCTTCGAGTACGGCAGCTCGCATAATTTGATAATTAAATGGAACATATAAAAATATAGGCGGTTCGCCCCTCCTACTACCCCCTGATCGCGAGCAGCGACCGGGAGCGGTTTCGGTGCTGAGCCGCTATGTGATCAGTTCTGTACCGTCCGCCGAGAGCTCGACGGTCACGTCCTGACGAGTCTGATCGCTGATCTGGTCGATATTCCGCGTCAGCACCTCGAGTACGTCCTCGGGCTCGGGGTAAACGAGCAGATTTCCGTCCCCATCTTCCATTACGAGTTGCGTATCCGCGAGGGTCACCTGCTCGTCCTCGATCCGTGCGACGATCGCGGGCAATGCTTCCGCACCGCCGACATCGCCTTCCTCGACTTTCGCAATGTACAGCGAGTCGAGCCCGATCAGGTCCTTGTACTCGCGGACGCGTTCCGCACATGCGACCATGTCCCTCGTGATCGCCGTCTTCCGTTCGTTTCCGTGCGTCCCCTCGTAGCAGTGTTTGCAGACCCTGAGTTCCATCCGCATATGACAAGAGTCAGCACGGGAGTGCAAGCAATTTTTGCAGGAAATTGAGATATTATCTCGTTATTATAAAACCAACTGATAGTATTTGAGAGATCCATCGAACCGGTGTCGTCTTCGATCTATCCATTAGCACTATCAGTTTCGAGTCTGGAAATCCGCCGCTCGTCTCCGATTCCGGGGAACCGTTAAAGGTCGCTCGCGGCGTACATGCCAATTAATGGCATGCGAGGAACCAGCGCGCCTCCTTCGGGTCGACCTCTCGACTCGGTCCGTGACCAGCGAACGGGTACCCGAGGCGTGGCTCGAGCGGTACGTCGGTGGGAAGGGACTCGGTGCGAGATACCTCTACGAGGAACTCGAGCCGGGAACGGAGCCGCTCTCGGCCGACAACGTGCTCCTGTTCATGCTCGGCCCGGTCTCGGGGTTGATCCCCGGTGAGGCGCGGTACGCCGCGATCACCAAGTCGCCACTGACCGGGGCCTTTCTCGACTCCTACGGCGGCGGCTCGTTCCCCCGCCGTCTCGCCGGGTCGCTCGGCAGCCACCTCGGCGTTCTCGTCACCGGAGTCGCCGACGAGCCCGTCGTTCTCGAGGTCGAGAACGGCGACGGCCGACTCGAGTCGGCCGACGATCACTGGGGAGCGGACGCGGCGACGACCTGCGAGGCGTTTTCGGATGCCGCCGTCGCCTGTATTGGCCCCGCGGGCGAACGCGGCGTGCGGTACGCGACCATCGCCTCTGATGGGGGCGACCACCACGCGGGACGGGGCGGTGCGGGAACGGTGATGGGAGCCAAGCGGCTCAAGGCGGTTGTCACTCGCGGCGAGCCACCGACCGGGCTCGACGACCTCCGCGAGCGCTATGAGACCGCCTTCGCCGAGAGCGATACCGGTCGCTGGCAGTCCGCGAGCGCCACTCTCGAGACGATCGACTTCGCAAACGCGGTCGGCGCGTTACCGACGCGGGGATGGCAGGCAAGCCGGTTCGATGGGGCGAGCGAAATCGGTATCGAGGCGGCCCGCGAGTGCGCTCACGGACGCGAGCGTGAAGACGAACGCGTCCCTGGCGGCTTCCGCGTCGAGAGCGATGAGGGCGAGAGCGTCCCGCGCGGTGCGACGTCGATCGTCCTCGGGGCCGGGCTCGGGATCGACGATTTCGACGCCGTGGCCGCGCTCGGCGCGCTCTGCGATCGCCTCGCGATGGACGTCATCACCGCGGGCAACGCCGTCGCCTGGGCAGTCCGCGCGAGCCAGGAGGGGCTCCTCGAGCGCGACCTCTCCTTCGGCGACGACGAGGCCGCCCGAGCGCTGATCCGCGAAATCGCGGCCCGGGAGTCGCCGCTGGGCGATGCGCTCGCGGACGGGATTGAGGCGGCGGCCGCCGAGTTCGGCGGCACGGACCTGATCCCGACGGTCAAGGGGATGGACTGCTCGTCGTACGACCCTCGTGGTGCCGAGACGATGGCACTGGCCTACGCGACGAGCGACCGGGGTGCCTGCCATCGACGCGCGCGACCGGTCGAGTCCGAGGCCGTCGGCCGCGCCTGGCCCGACGATGAGGCCAGGATCGCGGCCGTCGTCGGCGAACAGAACCGTCGGGCCGTCCTCTGGAGCCTGATCGCCGACGACTTCCTCGAGGAGGTACTGACTGAGGATCTCGGTGCGGAGTGGCTCGCGGCGGTGGGCCGCGAGTACGACCGCGAAGCGCTCGCGACCGCCGGCGAGCGAATCTGGACGCTGGTTCGACTGTTCAACGTCCGCGAGGGGTTCGACCGAACCGACGACGCGCTCCCGGACGCGTTGCTCGAGTCCAGCGCAGCCGAGCCAAGCGAGTCGAACCCGGACGAGGGGCACGCGGGCGACGGTGATGCGCTCGAGGCCGAGCGGTTCCGATCGCTGCTCGAGCGCTACTACCGGTATCGAGGGTGGGACAGCGAGGGCCGACCAACGCGGGAGACGATCCAGCGACTTGATCTCGAGATCGCGGTCGACGACGCGACGCCCGTCCCCGAGTCAGATCGCGATCCAGCCCGCTCAGAGGTGAACGACGATGACTGACCGAATCGATCTGGACGACCTCGAGACCGACGTCGACGAGGGGAACGAGGGGGCCGTCGGCGATCCGGTCTGGCGCGATGATACTCACGGGGATCCGGAGACGGAACTCGATTCGCCGCCGATGGGCTTTGGCTCTCCCAGCGACCAAGACCGAACGGGAGGAGAGGTGAACGGCGGTCACGAGACCGAGGCCGACGATTCCGACGCGGCGAGGGAGGGCTCGAGCCCCACCCGCGCTCCCACACCGCACGTTCCCAAGACGGGCGACAAAACCCCGGCAGGCATTCCAATGCGAGGCAGCGATACCGGGGGGACTGCGAGCGAAACGACCGGCGAGCCGTCCACCCGGACCGATTCACCGGAAACGCCGCGCCCGATGGGCTCTCGGACGGATTCGGGATCGCCCGCTGCGTCTGGCCCGCATGGGGGCGGGACGGACGACATGACGATGGCACTCACCTACAGGGCCGTGCGCCGCCTCGAGCACCCGCGACGGGTCTTCGGCGACGCCGGGGGCTGGGCCGACTGGATCGGTATCGTCGGCGACGTCCCCGCTCACGTCGTCCAGAAGTTCCAGCGAGAACACGGGATCGACGCCGACTTCTTTAACGGAACGGGGACGGGTCCCGGCGAGCGACTCGCCGAGATCGACCGGACATCGATGTTTCACGCGGATCGGATGGTCGTCGTGGGCATCGCGGGCGAGGACGAACCGGTCGCCGACGCGGCCGACTGGGAGTTCGTGCCGCTCGAGACGGCGGCCGAGAAAGCAGCGTGGGAACTCGAGACGGAGCCGTCGTAACCGGACCGCTGATTGCGACAGGTATCTCATTCCGTCGTCTCCGCATCCGTGATAGTCAGCGCTGGATAGTAGTTCGGGAAGCCATTTTACACTGCGTGTGGTTGTAACTCGCATGGGAATCCGTACTGCGATCGAACACAACCCGCTGCTCGCGTTCGGCTTCCTGATCGCGGCCGGCTGGGTCGTTCTAGTCGGACTGCAGATCGTCAATACGATGGGAAGCGTCACGGGCGGCAACTGGGTCGGACAGCACGGCCTCGGTGGTCTGATGGGACTCATCGTCTTGGCGATCTTCCTCGGCGTCGTAATCGCTGCCTTCGGGGCCCTCGGCGAACCCGAACCGGCACCCGACGAGTGGCCACCTGACTGATCGCCTGCGACCGCCGCCCGCTACTGACAACCGAGCAACCACGACACTGACCACGATGTATTACGAGTGCACTCGGTGTGGCCGCCTAGATCGATTCGGCCACCTCGAGCCCGACGAGGCGTATCGTCCCTGTGCCAGTTGCGAGAATCACACGCGCTGGGAACTGGCGTTCGACGGGGAGAGGATGTCGCCGTGACCCTCACGATTACCGTCAGCGACCGGTTTCACGAGGCCGCGACGGCGTGGGGTGACGACCGACTCATGGATGAGGAAGCAGCGCTGGAGACGAAAGCCGAGCAGGCCTTGCTCGAGATTGAACACCTCGTCTCTGGCGCGAACGAGGTCGAGTTCGCGGTCGACGCTGCCAGCGGCGAGATCTATCACGAGCCGACCAATGTCCTCGAGGAGTACCTCGAGCGACAGGCCGACGAGTTCGGCCTCGAGCCCGATGCAGTGCTGGCGCTGCACGTCGACCTATTCGCGCGCGCATTCCTCGACGACGAAACCGAGTCCGCGTCGGCGTCGGACCCCGACGACCCGCGGCCGTTCTGAACCGCACGCTGTCGGTCCACCGCCACCCTCGACCGACGACGAGACGTATACGAGAATCGTAACAAAAGCCTAAGGCTGTCAATCGCACACATACAGATATGACGCACACGAGCTGGCGACCGGATCCGGAACTCGACAAGAAACGCGACAAGGAGGTCTGGACGCACACCGCGCCACACGACATCAACGACGGCGAGATCGACGGCGACATTTCGTTCAGCGATGAGGTTCTCGAGCCGTTCATCGACGACAAGGAGACGGACGACGAAGAGACCGACGGCGAGGAGTAACCGGGCCGCGGATTCGGGCCTCGAGCCGTCGCTTCGCTCAGGCCATCTGCATCGCGATCTCTTCCTCGAACGCGACGTCGCCCTCGAGCAGCGCGGCGACGGCCTCGTAAAACCGCTCGTCGGTCCGCTCGCGGACGTCCGCCGCGAGGTCGTCGATCCACTCGGAGAGGTGCTCCTCGTGGAAGACTCGCTGGTAGCCGAACGTCTCCTCGTCGCCGTTTTGCTGCCGGCGAATCAGGTGTCGGAGGAAGGCCAGTTCGACAGCGACGTAGTCGTTTTCCTCGGGATATTCCTCGGGCGGTGACCAGCCCGCCGCGGCGTAACTCGCCTCGACTGCCGCTAACCCGCCACCGCGAAAGTCGGTATCCTCTCGGTAGTAGGTCTCGTGGGGGAGGACCGGCGGCCGCGGGCCGACGAACAGCCGCGTGAACTCGCTCTCCAAGTCATCCCGGACGGCGTCGGCGTCGCGATCCCGGTTCTCGTCGATGAAGGTCTCGAGTTCCGCGAATCCCCGATCGAGTCGCTCGCTGACGCTCTCGTCGGGGAGCGAAACGTTCCCCGACAGTAGGGTCTCAACGAACGCCTCGCTGGGAACGTCCGCGAACGCGTCGATCAGGAAGTTTACGAGCTCGAGTCGGGCGTCGTAGAGGGCCTGTTGATCCATACTCATGGTCAGTCACCTCGGTCGGAGAGCAATTGTGCGCGGCAGTCGCCGCAGTACTCGAAGATGTTTCCCTGCGCGCTCGGCGCGATGCCAGCGACGAGATCGCCGACTTCCGCCTGGATCTTCTGTGCCGATCCCTCGCTGGTGAACGGCTTCCCGCAGTGGCGACACTCTCGCATCTCGCCGTCGAAGACCTCGATCCAGGCGGGATCGTCGCCGTCGCGGTTCTCCGGCAGTAACGACCGGTCGAGGCCGTCGCGCATCTCGATGACGTCCTCGACGCAGCCCTCCTCACAGAGCCCGCAGTTCACGCATTTCTCGTGGTTGAACTCGAGGACGGCGTCTTGCTCGTTCCGGCGGATCGCATCGGTGGGACAGAGGTTCGAACACGTCGGTGTGAGCGTACAGCCCTCGGCGACCTGCATACGACCGAAGTCTTTGAGCCCGCGGATCACCTCGCGGTCGGGTTCGACGTGCTCGAGGATCGCGCGGACGCTCTCGAGCGTCCAGCCGTGACTGTCGAAGGCGGGGTTATCCCGGTCGGCGTCGATTTCCCCGGTCGCCTCGTGGTCGCCGACCGGAATCGGCGAGTCCTCGAGTTCGACGGCGAAGGTCGAGAGTTCATCAACGAACTGAGCCGGTTCGTCCGGATCGGGAGCGAAGAAGCCGATCCGCTCGCCGAGCGCGAGGTCCGTCGTGGCGCGGTTGAGCCGATCGACGAGGGCGGTTTTCGGATCCGGGCCGGAGTGACGGCAGTCGCCGCCGCAGCCGACGATGGCGATGCCGTCCGCGCCACAGGCGAGCGCGTGCATCGCGTGGGCCTCGCCGACGGTGTCCGTACAGTTCACGCGAACGGGGAGGATCGGCGGGTACTCGACGGCCGCTTTCCCCGCGGCGGCCAGCCGGCCGTACTCGGCGAGCGCGTCGTCGGCTTCCTCCGAGCAGACGAACGCGACGATCGCGGCGTCGATGTCCGAGCCGGAGCGGTTCAGGAGCCAGCCGCCCTCGTCGTCCGTCGGCCGGAGCAGCGCCTCGACCTCGCGGGCGAGTCGCTCGTTCGAGGGTTCGCGGAGCATCGTGGCCCCCGTCGGACAGGCGCTGGTACAGGCCCCGCAGTTCTGACAGGCCTCTTTGTGGAACTCGACCTCGTCGATCCGCGCCCGTTCGACCGCGTCGTGGGGGCAGGCCTCGACGCACTCGTTGCAGCCCGCCTGGCTCGAGTCGCCGGCCGCACAGACGTCCATTGCGAGGTCAAGGTGGTCGGGTTTCTCGACGCCGCCGAGGTGCTTTCTCACGGCTGAGATCGTCGCCGCGTCGATCGGCGCGGTGTAGAAGCCGATCCGGCCGCCCCGCGTCGCACGGGTGGCCGCTGGGTAGATGACTTGGTCGAACTCGAGGGTCCGTTCGGTCCCGTCCATCTCGATCGCGTCGGTGGGGCAGACGTCCGTCCACGCGCCGTCGGGTGCGTCTGGATCGATATCGACCGGGTAGCGCGTGACCATACCGTCGGGCCCCTCGTGGACGCACTTCATACAGGAGATGCACTCCTCGGTGACGCGCGACTCGAGGCGAACGGTGAACTCGCCGAACCGGCCGTCGACGTCGATGACGCGCCCGCGCTCGATCGTCACGTCGTCGAGATCGGCCGCCGCGTCGACGTACTCCTCGCCATCGGCGAGCAGCGTCACGTCGGCGTCGTCAGCAAGCGCCGCCGCGGTCTCCGGATCGGCGACGACCGCGACCCGTTCGCCGGCGTCCCGCGAGACCGTCCGGGAGACCGATTCGGACTCGAGTCCCGCGTATCTGGCGTTGACCATTCGGGCGGTCTTCGCCGTGGCACCGGCCTCGTCGTGGACCCACCCGGCGCGCTCGCGTTGGTCGACGAATGAGACCGCGTCCGGATGGAGTCCCTGCTGTTCGGCGACCCGTTCGATCTTCTGCTGCGACCGCGACTCGGGGCACGTGACGATCAGCTGATCGAGGTCGTACTCGTCGATGACCTGCTCCATCGCGGGGAGACCGTCCGCACAGAGCAGACTCGAACTCGCCGCGACGTCGACATCTTCGATCCCCTCGCGGACGCCCTCGAGATCGATGTCGCAGGTGTCCGCACACGAACAGACGAAACTCCCGACTCTCATCCTATCGTGGTATACCGTGACAATACAATAGTATTCCGTAAAAATACCGTGACTGTCCGGCAAAGTTCGAACACTACTCGATAGTAATAACGTATTTCGTTTCTTAGCCGGAAGAAAGCTAGCTCGAATATATATTACCGAAAACATCCATAGCAAATATTCATAGCGCCGTCTAGTGAAGTGCGAGTCATGGTCATGGGTACTGTGGTCACGGGTACTGTCCACATGGTAACGCGAACGAGTGTTCGCCGAGTAGTGGGGTACCGCATCCAATGAGCGCGGACAGCGACCCGGTGACCATCGACCTCGATCGTCGATCGTTCATGAAAGCCAGTGCTCTCGCCGGTGGGTTGGTCCTCGGCGGCGGCGTCACCGGGCACGTCCTTAGTCAAGAGGAAGAGGGCGAGGACGGCGTCGTCGACGACGCCGACACGTCGAAGGTGATCTGTAACTACTGTGCCGTCGGCTGTGGCTTCAAGGCCGTCAAGGACGGCAACTCCTTTACGGCGATGGAGCCGTGGTTCGAGAACCCGATCAACAACGGCTCGCTCTGCTCGAAAGGCGCGGGCATTCTCGAGACCGAGCACTCGGTCAAGCGACTCAAACATCCGATGCGGAAGGTCGACGGCGAGTGGCAGAAGATCTCCTGGGACGAGGCCTACTCCGAAATCGCCGAGACCTGGCAGGAGACCGTCGACGAGTACAGCCGCGAGAGCGCCATGTTGCTGGGCAGTGCCCACCACGCCAACGAGGAGGCCTATGCCATCCGCAAGCTCGCGGCCTTCATGGGCACAAACAACGTCGATCACCAGGCGCGGATCTGTCACTCGCCGACCGTGACCGGCCTCGCGAACACGTGGGGATTCGGCGCGATGACGAACACGATTAACGACTACCGCAACTTCGACCTGCTCATCATCCTTGGGCAGAACCCGGCCGAATCCCACCCGATCGCGATGCAGCACATCCTCGAGGGCCAGGCGCGCGGCGGAACGATCGTCTCGATCGACCCGCGCTACACGAAGACATCGGCCCACGCAGACTACTTCTACCGGCTGCGACCCGGCACGGACGTCGCGCTGGTCATGGGCCTGCTCAACTACATTCGAGAGCAGGACGGACTCGACAACACCTTCCTCAAGGACCGGGTGTTGGGCTGGCCCGACGTCGAACCTGAACTCGATCAGTACGACCTCGAGACGGTCTCGGACATCACCTGGATCGATCAGGGCGACCTCGAGGAAATCGGCGACCTGGTCATCGAGAACGTGCCCCGGATACAGCTCGAGTGGGCGATGGGCGGGACCCAGCATAACAACGGAACACAGAACATCCGCTCGTATGCCCTCTTCAGCCTCGCGACCGGGAGCGCGGCCCGCTCCGGCGGCGGGTTGCAGGTCATGCGCGGCCACGCAAACGTTCAGGGGGCGACCGACCTCGGCGTCGACGCCAGCATTCTCCCGGGCTACTACGGCGTCGACTCGCCGGGGTCGTGGGAGCACTGGGCGGATGTCTGGGACCGGAGTCCCTGGACCAGCGGCAGCACCTCCTTCCGGGAGCTGTACGACAAGTTCGAGATGATGCCGGAAGACATGTGGAGCGGCATGGAGACGCCGGCCGAGGTCGAGGCGGGGGGTGCAGGCGTCGGCGTCGAGGAGGAAGAGGAAGGGGAAGGTGGCGAAGGCGAAGAGAGTGGAGGGGCCAAGGAGACGAGGAGCAGGGCGAAGAGCAGGAAGGCGACGACGAAGAAGAGGGTCTGGATCAGGAGGCACCGATCGACGACGTCGACGAACGGTCGATGATGTTCCAGATCGGGCTGACTGTTGCCCGCTGGTACGAAGCGGCTCTCCAGCAGGGTGATCGGCTGCTCGAGTCGAACCTCTACCAGTCCGACCCGCTGAAGATGGCGTTCTTCTGGGGTCACTCCGCGAACTCCATTAGCGAGATGGACAAGATGAAGCAGGCCATGGAGGAGTTGGATCTGATGGTCGTCGTCGACGTCTTCCCGGCCGTCGCTGGGACGCTGCCCGATGACGCGAACGTCATCCTGCTGCCAGCCTCGAGCCAGTACGAACACGTCCGGACGGTGACGAACTCCCACCGTTCGGTCCAGTGGAGTGAGCGGGTCTCGCCGCCGGCGCACAACTCCAGGCCCGACCTCCAGATCATGCAGGAACTGGCCCATCATCTGGGCTTCGGCGAGCACTTCGACTGGGGGAGCGGTCCGGAGGTTCACAACGGCCAGAGTTCCTACGAGGACGCACTTCGGGAGATCAATCTCGGAACGCGATCGATCGGTTACCAGCAGTCGCCCGAGAAGCTCCAGCAACATCAGGAGTACGACTGGGCGTTTAACACGGACAACCTGCGCGCGGACACCAACGGGTTGCCGGTCGACGGCGACTACTGGATGCTCCCTTGGCCGTACTGGGGCGACGACCATCCCGGGTCGCCGATCATCTGGACGAAGGAGGCCGACCCCCGCGACGGCGGCCACGACTTCCGGGAGAACTGGGGCGTCAGAGCGCCGACTCCCAACGAGTGGAACGACCTCAACATCGACAAGGACTACCCGCTCCAGAAGACCTACAATCAGAACGGCGAGGATGGACTCGATCTGATCGCCGAGTCGTTCGAGGCACCGTGGTGGGACGGTCAGGAGATCAACGGCGTGCCATCGTATCCGAACTACGCGACGATGCTGCCCGACGATCCGGTAAACGCGTCGACGCAGACGCTTCCCGTCCGGTATGCGCTCGACGAAACTGAGTCAGTGTATTCCGCTGCACAGGCGATCAACAATCAGTACGGTGACGAGATCGACATCGACCCTGCGGCCTACGAGGAGTACGACTATGCACAGCCCGACCCGCCGACGGGACGCGGGAAGGCGCGTGCGGTCGTCTGGAACTTCCTCGACACAGTGCCCGTCCACCGGGAACCCGTCGAGAGCCCACGCCCCGATCTCGTCGAGCAGTGGCCCGCCAACGGCGAACAGGTCAACTTCTGGCGACTCGACCAGAACAACGCGTCGGTCCAGGCGGACGCGACCGAACGGGTTCACACCGAACTCGGCAGCAACGCCGAGAGCGGCCGAACGGTGATTCTGACCTCCGGCCGGCAGGTCGAACACCAGGGCGGTGGTGCCGAGACGCGGAACAACGAGTACACCGCCGACCGCCAGCCCCACATGTACGCCGAGATTAACCCCTCGCTCGCCGAAGAACTCAACGTCGTCGGCGGCGACGATCACGTCGTCGTCACCTCGTCGGACAAGGGGTCGATCCTGGTGAAGGCCTATGTGACGAACCGCGTCAACGAGGAGGAGGTCTTCCTCCCCTACCACTGGGGCGGCGTCTTCCACGGTGAGGACAGGTCGGGCAACTGGCCCGAGGGAACCACGCCGCTGGCCATCGGCGAGAGCGCGAACATCATCACGCCGAGCGGGTTCGACGCCGAGACCCAGATGCAGGAGACCAAATCGGGCGTCGTCCACGTCCAGAAGGCCACGCAAAGCGTGGTCGACGACCTCGGGATGGAGTTCATCGACTATCCGCAGGACGAGCACGGACTCGGCGCGCAGAAACGATACGACGTCCGCGAATGGGACATGATTGAGGGAGGTGACACACCGTGACACAAGACAATCGATCCGGACAGGTGATGAGTCAGGGCGTGATGAGCACCGGCGAGGGGATGCGGATCTTTCCCGACGTCGAGGCCTGCATCGACTGCGGCGGCTGCGTTGTCGCCTGCAAGCGCACCTGGGACCGCGAGATACACAACCAGCGCATCGACATCACGACGATGGCCGAAGGGAGCGCCGGGCCACAGGGCCAGAACGCCGACAAGACGGACCGACTCGCAGCCGGTGAACGGCCCGGCGAGACGAGTCTCCCGATGCAGTGTTACCACTGCGAAAACGCGCCGTGCGTCTCCGTCTGTCCGACAAACGCGCTCCAAAAAGAGGACGACGGGTTCGTAACGGTGACCGAAGACCTCTGCGTCGGCTGTCAGTACTGCCTGTCGGGCTGTCCGTTCGGTGCGCCGCAGTTCCCGGACAGCAACGAGGGAACGGCCCAACTCTTTGGCACCGGCGGCATCATGGACAAGTGTACCGGCTGTCGCGAGCGCCAAGAGGTCCAGAAGGGGCCCGCCTGCGCCGAAGAGTGTGCAACTGACGCGATCCTCGTCGGCAGTGCCGGCGAGATCGCCGACGAACTCGAGCAACGCGACAGCGGCCCCTTCTTCAACGAGGAGGCCATGGAGATCATCTTCGGGGCAGACGACGCCCAACTGTTCAGTGACCAATGAGCGACGAACAACCACCCAACGGACCGCACGAGGGCGACGACGTCCGAGCCGCGAGGAATCAGGACCGGACGACGGATGCGGTCGACTGGGACGATCGCGACACCACCGAGACTGCCGCCGGACGCGACGAGAGTAGCGAGGTATTGACCGACGAATCACGATCGAGCCCCGACCGTGACCCGAACTCCGGGTCAGGAACCGGAGGCGACGGCGGCGGCCGCTGGGATCGGATCGCCTTCGCGATCAGCGCGCTCATCGGACTCGTGCTGGCGGGCGGTGCCGTCGCGCTCGTTTCCGGGCGCGCACCGCTCTTCGAGAACCTGCTACGCGTCCGGCCGACCGTCCAGGGCGGCGGCGTCGCCGCCGATTGGGTCTTCGGCAACACCGTGCCGGCCCTCGAGATCGCGATCGCGGTGGTCCACTTCGCGGACGTCATTATGGGAATTTTCATCCTCCTGATGGTGTTCATCCACTGGGCGGCGTTCCGGCGGCTGGCCGCGCGAATGCGGCCGCCAGCGGCGACGGCTCGCGAGCGGGAATCGGCCGCGGCGACCGACGGCGGTGCGCCGAGTGCCACGGGACGACCGTCGGCTGACTCGAGCGCTGCCGCGGAACCGGAGTCGGAATCGGACTCGGCACCGCACGACGATCCGACTCGGTCCGAGGGAGGTGAATCCCGATGACGAATCTCGACCACGGCAAGTTCTCGCGGATCACCACCACGTTCCACTCGCTGCTGGCGCTGACGGTCTTTTTCCTGTTCTTTACGGGATACGCCATCGCGTTCAACACGGAACTGTGGTGGATGGTCGAACTGATGGGCGGTAATGAGGGCGTGCTCCTGATACACCGGTTCGCGGGATTCTCACTGATCTTCCTGACTGGATTCTGGGTGTCCTACATGCTCTTGCGGTCGACGAGTCGTTCGAATTTCCGCGGAGTATTGCCCAATCGAACTGATATCTCGGCGTTCATACAGGACGTCAAGTTCGCGCTCGGGCGGGCCGACGAGCGCCACCCGGCCGCCCGCCAGTTCGCGGGCTACAAGGCCGATGAGGTGCCGCTGATCTCCTATATCGGCAAGGGAGTTATCTGGATCTTTACCGTCGAACTCCTCTTGCTGATGATTTCCGGCCTCCTGATCTGGCGGAAAACCTGGCTGATCGACTTCTACAACTCCCAGACGGTCGTCATGGCCTTCGTTGCCTTCCACGGCCTACTCGGGGTCATCATGCTGATGGGCGTGATGTTCCACACCTTCGAGCACGGCTTCCATCCTGCCTTCTACCCGGTAGAGATGAAGGCGTTCCTGCCGAAGGACCGAACGCCGAACTTCCACGACGACCCCGACGAATACGAGACCACTGGGATCGAGCGGCTCCGGCTCCGCTCCTCGTGGCGATGGGCGACCAATGTGATGGCCGTACTGGTCGTCGTCGGCATCGTTAGCGTGATGATGGCCAGCCTCTCGTACGGCGGCTACCCGGTTCCGAATCGACTCCAGTTCAACGAGGGGAGCGTCCTGCGAACCATCGGCGTCAACGTCGGCATGCTCGTCTTGCTCATCGGGCTAGTGCTCTCGATGTACGGCAACGTGCTGCGGGCGCGGTACATGCAACAGCGGCGGGACACGGCCGAGCAGACGACCGCCGCCGACGGTGGAGGGCGAGAATCCGACCGTAGCGGTGACCATGAGGACGGACACCGATCCGGAACTGACGGTGGGACGCGAACGACCGACGGTCGATCGGCGACCGACGACGGGACGAATAGCGGGCGGACGGACACTGACTCCGGCGGCTAATCGCGTCCGAGTTTCGCGACGATTCCGTCGGATTTCCGACCGCTCCGGTGGGGATTTACGTGATTTCGACACGTCTGGGATAGTATGGCAGAGATGCTGTACTCGATCTACGCCGTCGCGATCCTGATCGTGGCCGTCGGCGGCCTCCTCGGCGTCGTCTTCGCGACGCCGGACCTTGAGGGGCGCTCTGAGTACCGGTTCGAGGCACTCGCGATCATCGCCGCCCTCTTTATTCTCGCGATGGTCGGCGGGTTCGTTCTGTAACGCGAACCGAATCGAACCGGGCCGTGCCGTTCGAGATGTTGCGCTCGATGAGCCGTTCCGTCGGCCACGCGTATTCCTCGTTTGCGACCATCCGAATCTATCGTACTATTCGAATTCCCGCCGATCCGCTCCGGAAAATATCTTTTCCACATAATAATATTATCTTTGTTACTTTCACGGAACCGGCAGACAATCGGGGAAGCGATCCAATGCAGTCGCGAGTTTTCGTCTCCGTCCAGATTCGACGTATGTGCGCGATTAATCCGTATGAGGGCCACTATTTGCGCTATACTCGACCTCACTTTGACTGCTCGTCGAGATGGATCTAGAATCTGCTCGAGTAACTATGTCTTCACAGCACCATTCCGGACTGTGGAAATGCGGAGTTTTCGCTGAAAATACCAAGATACACTCATTTCAGTTACGAATGGTTCGATAGCGGAATTACGAGCCCACCGGTGACCGCTGTTGGCCGTTCTGTGCGCTATTCTCGATTCCGAAGAACCGTCTCAATATACCTCTGAGTAATGGGTGGAAGTCTTTGATTACTGTTGATACAGTAGCCACATGGTGATCAACCAGTAGGATCACTAATTATCTAGGATATTTGCACGCCCTCTCGGATAATATCATGTACTTGTATAATATCAGAAATGGTACTACAATCATATATATTACTATACTAGTGTACTGATATTTGAGATATCGTATGAGATACTACTAGTGTATGCAATAACTGCGACCACCTCGCTCTCAGATTACACCCATATACTTGTAATCTGGATGTCGAAGTACCGTCACTTTCCTCTCTCAGTGAAATTGCTACTGGTATGTGCGATCATGCCAGTTAGACAATTAAGACGCAGTACCCGAACGGATGCACCCGCTCTGGCGGGAGTAAACATGTGTTATGTAATAGTGAACAGGGAGTCAGCGGTTTTCGTTGTGGTCGATGATTGAAGAGCCGGGTTCTCGCGCCTACCGAGATCGAACTCGGCTTCGATAGGTATCCTGTCATGCCGGAACGAGTCGAATTCAGTAGCTCTTCGCTCGATTTCGTGTCACTTCATCTCACCCACTATAGAAAACGGGTGTTCATTATTAGAGAACACTACCCGCATCGCACGTCGATGGTTGCGGTAGAGAACCACACACATTTAGTAGCTCTCAGTCTCGTACCGCCGACAGCCTGTCCGAAAACTGAGTCACGGACGGACCGATTTGTTCGTGAATAATGAACACATAGATATTTATAGGAAACACGGACTAGCCGATATATGGGTAAACGAGCGAACAATCCAGTCAAGTCCGTGGTCACGACGTTCGACATTCTCCAGACACTGCGTCGGCTCGATGGGGCCGGCGTCACCGAACTATCCACTGAACTCGACCTCCCGAAAAGCAGCGTCTACAACTACCTCAGTACGCTCGAGCAGGAGGAGTACGTAGTCAAAGAGGACGGACAGTACGATATCGGACTTCGATTCCTCGACCTCGGACGGTACGTGCGCCAGCGCGACGACCTCTACGAGACGGCCCGCCCGGAGATGGAGTCGATTGCGGACGAAACCGACGAACTCGTTAATTTGCTCGTCGAGGAACACGGACAGGGGGTCTACGTCTGCCGAGTACGGGGTGATCAAGCGGTTAACGTCGCCGCGAGTACCGGTCATCGGGTTCTCCTGCACAATACGGGACTCGGGAAGGCGATCCTCGCGTATTTGCCCGAGGACCGTGTCGACGAAATCTTAGATAGCCACGGGATGTCGGCCGATACCGAACACACGATCACCGATCGCGACGAACTCAAGGCCGAACTCGCGGAGATCCGCGATCGCGGCGTCGCGTTCGACCGGGAGGAACGGATCGGCGGCCTCTGCTGTGTCGCCGTGCCAATTCTGGACCTCGAGGACCGACCGATCGGTGCCCTCAGCGTGGCCGGACCGACGAGTCGCATGAAGGGAGAGCGGTTCGAGACTGAACTGCCCGAACTGCTGAAGAGTGCGGCGAACGTCATCGAACTGAACCTCACCTACTCTTGAACGGCCTGTCGGAAGTCGTTCGTCAACTCGTCCCATAAACTCATGTTCACTAATGACGAACCTCTGTCTCACGCTCGCCGTCACGCGACGACGCCGTCGGTTGTCGTCCGTTCGAGGGTGCCGCGGCTGACGTGAGCGGCGAACGTGACCGACGGCTCATGTTCACGGAGTTCGTGAGTCCCGCCGTGATGGTCGGCGTCCGCGCGGGTGATCACGGCGAGTGAAACGTCCTCGAGCGACCAGTTCCGCTCCTCAAGGAACGGCCGATAGACCGTTGTCGGTGCGTCAACGATGCCGGGATCGACGATGATCGGGACATCCACCCCCTCGAGGACGTGGTAGCCGTGGCGTTTGTCGTCGATGACGGTCTCGATTCGATGGATTCCGGCCGCTCACGTTCGAGTCGTTCTCTCACTCTCTCGCATTCGTTCGGCTAAAATTCGCCAACGAGACTACAAAGACGTTGGTCCGGTTAGAACGCGCTGTCCGCAAATCCGCCGTCAACCGTGACGATTCACCGGTCACGAAGGATGCGGCGTCGCTGGCGAGGTAAATCGCCGCGCCGACGATTTCCTTGCGCTCGGCAACCCGGCCGAGCGGGGTTCGCTCGTCGATCCGCTCGCGCTTCTCGGTCCCGTCAGCGTACGTGTCCGCGTTCTGGGGCGTAATGACGAAGCCCGGCGCGATCGCGTTGACCCTGATATCGGGTGCGAGTTCCTTCGCGGACGCGCGGGTGAAGGCCTCGACGCCGCCTTTCGCCGCGGTGTAAGCCGGCAGGTTCGCCATCGAGAGCCGGGCCGACAGCGAGGAGATATTGACGATCGAACCGCCCTCCTCCATCGCGGGTGCGAACGCCTGAGTCACGCGGCGAACCCCATCGAGCGCGACATCGGTGACGAAGTCCCACTCTTCATCGGAAATGTCCTGGACCGACGCCCGCGAGATCGCTCCCTGCGACGCGACGACGATATCGATGCCACCGAGTTCGGCGACGGCTGTCTCGCGGACGCGTTCAAGCGAGTCGGGTTCGGTCACGTCGCAGGTGATTTGCGCCGTCTCAACCCCTCGATCTTCGATCTCCGTCGCGGTCTCAGCGACTTTCGTCTCGTCTCGGCTCGTCGCGATGACGTCGGCTCCCTCCTCGGCGAAGCCGAGGGCGATCGCCTGTCCGATACCGCTCGTCCCGCCGATCACGACGGCTCGTTTGCCACTGACAGTCACCGGGCTGTGTTGATAATCGACCATACGGCAAGCGAGACCGTCCGTCCACATTACGTTTACCTTCCGCTCCGGACGGCCGTTCGAGGGGCCGGGACGGTCCACTGCGCCGGTAGTCGATCGGTTCGATACCGATTCGGGACCAAACCCCACAGAATTATAACTGACGACGAACGATCCGGTATCATGCGTGGATTAGCCAAGACTAGTCGGAGTGACGGAGCTATGGAACTCGTCGACCGCGAGCGGCCCGAACCCGGGCCGGACGAAGCGCTGATCGAGGTCGACTACGCGGGTCTCTGCGGGAGCGACGCGGGGATCTACGAGTTCGAATCGGCGTTCGAACGAATGGAGTTGCCGACTGTCATCGGCCACGAGTACTCGGGTCACGTCGTCGAGGTCGGCGACACCGTGACGAAGTTCGCGGTCGGCGACCGGGTCGTCGAGCGGCCGATCCGCGGCTGCGGCGACTGCTACCAGTGCGAGATCGGCGAATCGAACGTCTGCCAGAACTCGGTCATCACGGGCGTGGATCACGACGGTGCCTACGAGCCCTATATCGCGGTCCCCGAGGATGCGCTCCACCCCGTCCCCGACAGCGTCGAACAGCAACACGCGGCTATGGTCGAACCGACCAGCATCGCTGCCCGCGCCGTCATCCAGAACTCCCGCGTTCGCGCCGGCACGCGAGTCCTCGTCGAGGGGCCCGGTCCGATCGGACTCCTCACCGCCCAGGTCGCCCGCGCGCAGGGCGGCGAGGTCGTCGTCAGCGGCGTCGGCCAGGACGCCAACTACCGCCTCCCGCTCGCCGAGGAGCTCGGGTTCGAAACGATCAACGTGGCCGACGACGATCTCGACGCCGTCCGCGACGAACTGACCGACGGCATCGGCTACGACGTCGTCTTCGACACGACGGGCCACCCGTCGGGGCTGCCGTCAGCCGTCGACGAGGTCCGGAAGGGCGGTCAGATCGTCCTCATCGGACAGACCGGCGAAACGACGATGCCCTACTCGCCGCTCGTCCGCGCGGAGATCGACCTGCAGTGTTCCTACGCGTCGAAGTACGAGGACTTCGAGAACGCGCTGCGCCTGATCGACACGGGCGACGTCGACGCCGAGACGTTCGTCGACGACCGCTTTAACCTGCTCGAGGCCGACGAGGCCTTCGAAACCTTCCTCGAGGGCGGAACGTGCAAGCCCGTCTTCGACGTGTCGGTCCTTCGAGACTGAGACTGCGCGCGAATTTTCTTCGGTACGTGGCATCGTTTCAGACGGAAGTTTTAGTAGCACCTGCCGTCATTCACGACTGTCGATGGACTACAGACAGCTGTCCGACCCGAACGCAGAGTATACGATGCGCGACCTCTCCGCGGAGACGATGGGGGTTTCCAGCTCTCGCGGGCCGCGCGATGTCGAGATTACGGATGTCCAGACGACCATCGTCGACGGCAACTATCCGTGGACGTTGGTCCGTGTCTACACTGACGCGGGTCTCGTCGGGAACGGCGAGTCCTACTGGGGAGCCGGCGAACAGGAAATCATCGAGCGGATGGCACCCTTCCTCGAGGGCGAGAACCCGCTCGACATCGACCGACTTTACGAACACCTCGTCCAGAAGCTCTCCGGTGAGGGCTCGATCGCCGGGAAAGCGATTTCCGCGATTTCCGGGATCGAGCTCGCACTGCACGACGTCGCCGGCAAGATTCTCGACGTCCCGGCCTACCAGCTCATCGGTGGCAAGTACCGCGACGAGATGCGGATGTACTGCGACTGCCACACTGAAGAAGAGGCCGACCCCGACGCCTGCGCCGACGAGGCCGAGCGTGTCGTCGAAGACCTCGGCTACGATGCACTGAAGTTCGACCTTGACGTCCCCAGCGGCCACGAGAAAGACCGCGCGAACCGCCACCTCCGGGGCCCCGAGATCGAACACAAGGCCGAAATCGTCGAGAAGGTCACCGAACGCATCGGCGACCGCGCCGACGTCGCCTTCGACTGTCACTGGTCGTTCAGTTCCGGCAGCGCACACCGCCTCGCCGAGCGCTTAGAGGACTACGACGTCTGGTGGCTCGAGGACCCAATCCCGCCGGAGAACCACGACGTCCAGGCCGAAGTCACCAAGCGCACCTCGACGCCGATCACCGTCGGCGAGAACGTCTACCGCAATCACGGCAACCGCCGCCTCCTCGAGGAGCAGGCGGTTGATATCGTCGCGCCGGACGTGCCTCGCGTCGGTGGGATGCGCCAGACGCGGAAGATCGCGGATCTCGCGGACATGTACTACGTGCCGGTCGCGATGCACAACGTCTCCTCGCCGATCGGGACGATGGCCAGTATCCACGTCGGCGCGGCGATTCCGAACTCGCTGGCCGTCGAGTACCACTCCTACGAACTGGGCTGGTGGTCGGATCTCGTCGAGGAAGACATCATCCACGAGGGTACGCAGAAGTGCCGGAGAAGCCGGGTCTCGGCCTGACGCTCGACTTCGACGCCGTCGAGGAGCATCTGGCTGACGGTGCTGAAATGTTCGATGAGGCGTAAACCGACGTCACGTCACGGAGCGTTGCTCCGGGTTGTTCGACGAAGCATGAGCTTCGTCATGCTCGCAAATCTCGGATTTGCGTTGTTCGATGAGGCGTAAGCGAAGCCGAGTCCAGTAGTCCGTACAGCGTTCCCGGATCGAGGCAGTGCCTCGCGTCTCGGACGAGTTGTCTCGCCCCGCCCAGCCAAAACCGTCTTCGAGGGAGTCTGTCCCACATTCATTCTCCCCCGTCGAGCCTAGACAGCCTGAGCAGCGGCTCTCTGCAGCGGCCGCTTCAGATCGGCCTCGAGAGGAGACACGCCGCATTCGGGCAATTCGAGGAGGAACACGCCCTCGTTCTACCTAAAGTGACACTGTTTGACAACTGAGTACCGATAGTTTTATAATTATATACGGACGTTTGCTAATCAGTATGGTTGACAATGACAAACCGGTCACCAGTGTTGATAGGCGAACGTATCTCGGTGGGATTGCAACGGGTACCGCACTCGGGCTGGCCGGCTGTCTCGGCGGGAATACCTCTGGCGGACTCGAGGTTCTGCACGGTTGGACAGGGGGGATGGTGCCGACGCGGTTGATGCACTGACGAGCGCGTTCGAGGAGAATCACTCCGACCTGGATCCGAATTTCCAGGCCGTTGGTGGGGACGGGAACGTCGAACTGAATTCGACCATCCTTCGCCGGTTGACGAACTCGAATCCGATGAGTGGGTTCGCTAACTGGCCAGGAAAGAACCTCGAACGATATCGCGGGAGTCTGATGGACCTCGAGGAAGACGTTTGGGAGGCAGAGGGGTACAAGGAGAGCATGCAGGACCGTGTCGTCGAAATCTGTAATTTCAACGATAAGATGCCGGCGGTGCCGATCGGTTCTCACCGAATGAACAACCTGTTCTACAATACGGCCGCCTTCGACGAGGCAGGCATCGATGCCGAGAGCCTCGAGAGCGTGCCGGATCTCATCGACGCACTCGAGACGATCGACCAGGAGACCGATTACACGCCGTTCGCACACGGGATGCGAGCGCCATTCCTCGGGCTGCAGACGTGGGCGCAGATCCTCACGAGCCAGAGCGGCGTCGACGCGTATACGGACTTCATCGAGGGCGACGGCGACAGAGACGCCGTTATCGATGCGCTCGAAACGCTACAGGAGATTCAGGAGAACTATATCAACGACGACGCGTCCTCAATCGGGTACTCGGAGGCCTCACAGAAGATAATCGGCGATAGCGACGACCCGTCGGAAGCCGCGTGTATTCACGGCGGGAACTGGCAGTACGGGATGTTTCGGGCCGACGAGAACTTCAACTACGGCGAGGAATGGGACTGGGTCCCATTCCCGGGTACGGAGGGACTGTACTTCTATCACGTCGACGCGTTCGTCACGCCGACCGACAATCCGAGTTCCGAAGAGACGATCTCGTGGCAGAAGTTCGTCGGTACGAAGGAGGCTCAGGTCGCGTTCAACAACCTCAAGGGATCGGTTCCGCTCCGAACCGATATCGATTCCGACGAGTTGACGGACTTCCTGGCGATGACCTACGAGGACCTCATCGACTCTGAGGCGTATCCGCCGACGATCGCTCACGGCCTCGCTGTCGAACCCGAAGCCATGAACGACTGCAAGAGCGCGATCGGGAACAACTTCACGGGTCCCTACGACGCCGAAGCGGCAGCCGACGGCCTGCTCGAGGCCGTCTCCCAGTAACGACACACGTTCGAGGCAACGGACGAGACCACCGAACCATAACTCAATTTTTATTATGGAGGGAGCAAATATCTAGGCCGATGGCAACACGCGACACAACTGACTCTCCGACAATACCGACAGAGGAGGTGGTAGACTGGAAGACGAAACTCAGGTACTTCCTGAACAGCGACTTCGTTCGATCGTCGCCATACTGGGGGATTCCCTTCATCCTGATGGCGATCGCCGTCTATGGCGGGATCGGCTACAACATCGCGATTTCGTTTACCGACTACGCCGGAATCAGCCGCCCTACGTTCGCCAGTCTCGACCTCGAGATGTACCGGACGGCGCTGGCGAGCGGGGCGTTCCGCGAGGCCGCGTTCAATAATTTCGTTTTGCTCGTCGTTTTCACGACGGTCTCCCTAGCACTGGGTCTGTTCCTGGCGATTCTCCTCGATCACGGGATCAGATACAAGGACAAGATTCAGACGATCTATCTCCTTCCGATGGCACTGTCGTTCGTCGTGACGGCCCAGCTCTGGTTGTGGATGTACAATCAGGACAGCGGGGTCCTCACCGTCATCGTGACAGCGTTCGGGTTCGAATCGATCGACTGGCTTGGGAACCCGGATATTGCGCTCGCGGCGGTTATCTTCGCGCTGGTATGGCAGTTTAGTGGATACGCGATGGTCGTCTATTTGGCGGGCCTCCAGTCGATCCCACGAGACCAGTTCGAAGCGGCGAGAGTCGACGGCGCGAGTACGCTCCGCACGTACCTGCGGATCATCGTGCCCCAGTTAAAGGAGTCGTCGGTCAGCGCTGCCGTCGTCCTGATGGTGTTCGCGCTCAAGGCGTTTACCTTCCTTTACGCGCTCGTCGGGCAGTACCGGCCACCAAACGGGACTGACATCCTGGCCACGCTGATGGTCCGGCAGGCATTCAAGTTCGGGAAATGGGCGTACGGGGCCGCGATTGCGACGATGCTGTTGTTGCTCGCACTCAGCGTCATCGCGCCATATCTGATCTATCAGCACCGACAGGGGAGCCTCTAACATGTCACAGTCAACACCCGGATCGAATATCGACGTCGCATCGCTCGTCGAGGACGTAAACCTCAGACGGATCGGCCAGTACACGCTGGTCATCCTCTTTCTGGGATTCTTCCTCATCCCGATTGAGACCGGGATCATGACCGCACTGAAAACGAACGAAGCCGTCGCCCGGTCCTTGCCGTTCGCACCACCTCTCAACGAGGGATTCACGATCTCGAACCTCGAGTACGCGTTCAGCCAGCTGACGAACGCGTTCGTCAACTCGTTGCTCATGGCGATTCCGGCGACGATCATCAACGTGTTGCTAGCGAGTATGGCCGCCTACGGGCTGACGATGGTCAACTGGCGCGGCCAGATCGCACTGCTGTCGCTGTTCCTGATCGGTGTCTTCGTGCCCTATCAGGCCGTTCTGGTGCCGCTGGCACGGTTCTGGAACAACCTGTTTCCGCTCGCGCGGATGCTTGAGCCGCTCTTCGCGGCCTTCCCGCTCTTGCAGGGGTATCACTCCCAACTCGTTCCGCTGATAATCACCCACGTCGCGTACGGGATTCCGATCTGTACGATCCTCTTTCGGTCGTATTACAAGGGGATGCCGGACTCGTACGTCGAGGCGGCCAAGATCGACGGGGCAAGTATCACGAAGATCTATCGGCGCATCGTGTTGCCAATCTCGAAGCCGATGTTCGGCGTCGTCTTCATCTACCAGTTCACCCAGATTTACAACGAGTTCCTGTTCTCGTTTACCCTCATCACGGGCGCGAACGATCCGGCAGCGCCGGTGACGCTGGTCCTCCCCGCGATCGGCGCGTCGACCTCCGGGATCGACTTCGGTATCCGGATGTCGGCAGCGTTCCTCGCGGCACTGCCGACGATCATCCTGTACGTCGCGTTCGCCGAACAGTTCGCGAAAGGGCTGCGAACGGAGAGTGGATAACCTATGGGACGAATTCAACTCGATCACCTGACGAAGCGGTTCGGAGACACGGTCGCCGTCGAGGACGTTACGCTCGACGTCGAGGACAGCGAGTTCCTCGTCCTGGTCGGGCCGTCGGGCTGTGGCAAGTCGACGACGCTGCGGATGGTAGCCGGTCTCGAGTCGCCGACCGAGGGCAACCTCTACATCGACGGCGACCACATGAATTATCGCGTTCCCCAGAACCGGGACATCGCGATGGTTTTCCAGGATTACGCCCTCTATCCCCACATGACGGTCCGAGAAAACGTTCGGTTCGGGCTGGAAGAGGAAGCGGGGTATACCGGCGACGAAATGGACGAGCGAGTCGAAGCGGTCGCCGCCGACCTCGGGATCGAAGACCTGCTCGATCGCAACCCTGGCGAACTCTCCGGCGGTCAGCAACAGCGGGTCGCACTCGGCCGGGCGATCGTCCGCGATCCGGAGGTCTTCCTGATGGACGAGCCTCTGGCCAACCTCGACGCCAAACTCCGATCGCAGATGCGGACGGAACTCCAGAGCCTACAGGCCGACCTCGACGTGACGACGGTGTACGTTACCCACAATCAGACGGAAGCGATGACCATGGGCGACCGGATCGCCGTACTGAACGACGGTCGTCTCCAGCAGGTCGGCGAACCCCTCGAGCTCTATCACGAGCCCGCAAACCAGTTCGTCGCGGGCTTCATCGGCGAGCCGATGATGAACTTCATCCGCGGACGCCGTTCCGAAGACGGGTTCGTCGGCGAATACCTCGAGTATCCGTTCGATGCCACGCTCGCGGACGCCGTCGGCGACGCGGACGAGCTCGTCCTCGGGATTCGCCCCGAAGCGGTCGACGTTCGACGTGACGAGGACGCGGCGTCGGCACTCGGCGACCACGAGTATCGGATGACGGTGACCGTCGCGGAAACACACGGCGACCAGAACGTGGTCCATCTCACTCCCGACGAGACGGACGATCACGACGTCTTGCAGGCGGTGACCGACGGCATGCACGTCGTGGAACCGGGCGAATCGGTCGTGGTCACTATCGATCCCGACAGGGTCCACGTCTTCGACGGCACGAGCGGCGACGCGCTCCGGAACCGTCAGCTCGAGACCGAACGCGAACTCACACAGGTGTAACATGGCGGGCTTAGAACTCGACGACGTAACCAAGGTGTATCAGGACGGTGAAGCGAGCGTTATGGCGGTCGAAGACGTCTCGGTCGATATTCCGGACGGGGACTTTCTCGTCCTCGTCGGTCCCTCGGGCTGTGGGAAGTCGACGACGTTGCGGATGATCGCCGGCCTCGAGGAGGTCACGGACGGCGAGGTCAGACTCGGCGACCGAACGGTCAACGACGTGTCGGCACAGGACCGGGACATCGCGATGGTCTTCCAGTCGTACGCGCTGTATCCCCACAAGTCCGTCCGGGCGAACATGGCCTTCGGGCTCGAGGAATCGACCGACAGCTCCGCTGCGGAGATCGACGAGACGGTCACGGAGGTCGCAGAACTGATGGGAATCGACGACCTGCTGGATCGCAAACCTGACGAACTCTCCGGTGGTCAGCAACAGCGGGTTGCGCTGGGCCGAGCGATCGTCCGCGATCCCGACGTGTTCTTGATGGACGAGCCGCTCTCGAACCTCGACGCAAAGCTGCGAGCGGAAATGCGGACGGAGTTGCAACATCTGCAGGACCAACTCGGCGTGACCACAGTCTACGTCACACACGATCAGACGGAGGCGATGACTATGGGCGACCGGATCGCGGTCTTGGATCAGGGGGAGCTTCAGCAGGTCGGCACGCCCCTCGAGTGTTACCACGAACCAAACAACCTGTTCGTCGCGGGCTTCATCGGCGAGCCGTCGATGAACTTCTTCGACGGCCACCTCGAGGAGGATGCGCTGGTGACTGACGAGTTTGAGTATCCGCTCTCGACCGGGCTGAGAACCGATCTCGAGGGCGGGGCTGGCCTCGTGCTCGGGATCCGTCCGGAAGACGTCCGGCTCGGTGAGCGAGGGGCAGGCGATGGGAGATTCGCGGCGACGGTCTCCGTCGTCGAGCCGATGGGGAACGAGAACATCGTCCACCTCCAGTTCGACGGTGCGGCGGACGGCGACGAGTTCATCGCGACGACCGAAGGCGTTCCGTCGGTCAGCGGCGGTGATCGAGTGGGTGTCGACTTCCCCGAGGAGTCGATCCACCTCTTCGACGGTGAGACCGGTATGGCGATGAAGAATCGCCAGTTAGCGTTCACCGGTGCCGACGACGGAACGCTGCCGTAAGGCGGACGCTTCGTTTCGACCGGTGGCGATCGAGTTTCGTGGGTGGACACCGAGTTTTTGCGGCGACCAGCAGTCACGATTTGAGGGCGGATACTCAGCCATCGACTGTGAGGAATGGTGACGATTCGATAGCGACCACTATGTGCTCTCCCGGGTCATCTCGACCGCAAAAGAATCGCACTCGAATGGCTCTGTAGGGGTCGACGGCCCCTGTAGGTAATCTCAGCTAGACTTCAATGACGGGATTCGAGAGTTCACCGATCTCATCGATTGCGATGTGGACCTCGTCGTCCGGCTGGAGGGTGAAGCCGTCGTCCGGGACTAGCGAGGTGCCAGTGAGCAGGACGCCGAGTTCGGGAACGACGTCGTGGTCACGCCAATAGTCGACCAGTTCCTCACAGCTGCGTGCCATGTTTCCGATCGAGGTTTCGCCGTCGTAGAGCACCTCATCGTCGCGAGTGATCTGCATGGACATCGACAGTTCGTTGGGGTCGCCGACGGCTTCGGCGGAGGCAATGCAGGGACCGATCGAACAGCAGCGCTCGTACATCTTCGCCTGGGGCAGGTACAGTGGATTCTCGCCCTCGATTTCGCGGCTGCTCATGTCGTTGCCGATCGTATAGCCGACGATCGAGCCGTCATAGAGGACAATACCGAGTTCCGGTTCGGGTACGTCCCACGTCGAGTCCGCTCGGATTCCGACGGCCTCGCCTGGCCCGACAGTTCGACTCGGTGTCGCTTTGAAGAAAATCTCCGGCCGTTCGGCCTCGTAGGCGTGTAGATACATCTCCGGCATCCCGCTCTCTGCCTCGCGCGCCTCCTCGCTAATCTCGTAGGTGACACCTGCCGCCCACACTTCCTCCGGGACGACCGGCAGCGTGCCGTCGGTGAGCGTGTCGCGTGAGACGGTCGGTGCCTCGGCCGTAATCTCGCTCGCTAGCTCGTCGATTCCGCAGCTCGCGATGTCCGCCGCTGCTGCGAGTTCCCCGAAGCCGTCCAGTCGCGGCTTGACGGCCGTCAGATCGTACGTTGTCTCGTCATCGACAGCGATCAGTCTATACTGATCGCCAGTTGATAGGCGCTGATACCGCATGAAGGCACCAACACCCTAGTCCATTATAAATGTCTCGTCACTGGACGATTCAGCCGATCGGAAGCGTCGGAACGGCAAGAATTATGAGCGGACGTGACGACGGTCACATGTATGGCAGACCAGCGGTTGAACTACGTTAGTGGCGAGTGGACCGAATCGCATACCGGCGAAACGTTCGAGACGACCGATCCCGCGAACCCCGGGGAGGTCATCGCGACCTATCCGGAGTCCGACGCCGAGGATACCGATCGAGCGATCGAAGCGGCACGTGACGCGAGCGACGAGTGGGGATCGACCCCTGGCCCCGAGCGCGGCCGGATCCTCGCGAAGACTGGCTCGCTCCTTGACGAGCGCAAGGACGAACTGACCGAACTGCTCGTACGGGAAGAGGGCAAGACCCGGAGCGAGGCCGGCGGCGAGGTACAGCGGGCCATCGACATCTTCCACTACTACGGGTCGAAGGCCAGCGACATCGGCGGCACGGTCAAGAGCTCGAGCGCACGAGATACGAACCTCTATACGAAAACCGAGCCCCTCGGCGTCGCGGGCCTAATCACGCCGTGGAACTACCCCATCGCGATCCCGGCCTGGAAGATCGCCCCTGCACTCGCTGCAGGTAACTCGGTCGTCATCAAGCCCGCCACACTCGCGCCCGGCGTCGTCCACGAGATGGCGAGCGCGCTCGAGGAAGCCGGCCTTCCGGACGGTGTCATCAACGTCGTCACCGGGCCCGGAAGCGAGGTCGGCAGCACGATTGCCAGTCACGAGGGCGTCGATGCCGTCTCCTTCACCGGCAGCACAGCGGTCGGTAACACTGTCTACGACACCGCGACCGAGGACGGCAAGCGCGTCCAACTCGAGATGGGCGGGAAGAACCCGACGGTCGTCAGTGACACGGCGGACGCCGAGGAGGCTGCCCAGATCGTCGCCGACGGCGCGTTCGGCGTGACCGGGCAGGCGTGTACGGCCGCCTCCCGCGCCATCGTCCACGAAGACGTCTACGACGAGTTCGTCGACGCCGTCGTCGACCGCGCCGCCGCGATCGACCATGGCCACGGACTCGACGACCCCGGCATGGGGCCCCACGTCAGCGAATCGGAACTCGAGAGCACGCTCGAGTACGTCGACATCGCCAAGGATGAGGGTGCGACCCTCGAGTACGGCGGCAGTGCACTCGACCGCGAGGGCTACTTCGTCGAGCCCGCGGTCTTCTCGGATGTCGACCCTGAGATGCGGATCTCTCAGGAGGAGGTCTTCGGGCCGGCGCTCGCCATTATCCCCGTCAGCGACTTCGACGAGGCGCTCCACGTCGCCAACGACGTCGACTACGGGCTCTCCGCGAGCGTCGTCACCGACGACCACAGCGAAGCGAACCGCTTCGTCGACGAGATCGAAGCCGGCGTCGTGAAGGTCAACGAGAAGACCACCGGCCTCGAACTCCACGTCCCCTTTGGCGGCATGAAGGACTCCTCAAGCGAGACCTACCGCGAGCAGGGCGACGCCGGACTGGACTTCTACAGCATCAGCAAGACGGTCTACGACAACTACTGACGGCCTGAGAACCGCCCGAGCTGAGTTCGGACGCGACACGATTTTTCGCTTTTACACCCCGACTGCGTACTGAAGACGAATTCACCAGCGAGCCTTCCAGCGTCACGACCGATCACTCCACTGCTGTACTGCATCGTGTTCGAGGGGACCCGCGCAGGTGGTAGCCCGGTCCCGTAGTGTCTCTCATTTCTATGGACTCAACTCCGTTATGCAATTACGAACGAATAGTGCGGCGGTCTCACGTTGAATTGGGGTTCTTTACACCCATATTGCCATAATCCAGTGCTGGATCGCCGACGGCCCAATCCGGCAGAATTAGCGCCCGTTACAGCTCGAAACCGAGCGATCTCTCGTGAAATGGTGTAGCAGCCATTCCATCACCCGGTCGTATCGAAACCGGTGGCGTTCAGGAATTACGGACAGAAATACCGGCGGAACGAGACGCTGTGACCGAGAGCTCACGCTTAGAGCGGGTTCTCGCGGCTCATAATTGCGTCTTGATCGACGAATCCCGATAGCTTCTCTCAGCGATAGTTAATTGATGTTCGTCATAGATGAACGCTCTGTTGGCAGTACAGATGATCACTTCGCCAATCGAAAACCGACTGAGGGCTGGCACTAGCAGCGAACCTCTCTCGGACGCCCGATAGAGAACGAGACCGTGGCACCGACGACTCGAGACCCGAACGTTAGCGTTCGAGCGCCCACTCGAGGACGCGTGGTCGATAAGCTACCAGACGTCGATACGGCGTCTCAGGATTCCGCCGTGTCGCTTGAGCGAAGCCCCGGACTCTTCCCGGGTAGCGATCGAACGAAGCGGATAACCTCGCCGTAGAGCGCTCTAGTCCGAATCATTAAGACTCTGGGTCGAGTGAATTCTGCTCATGCAGACCAGTTCAGACTGCGGCGTCACGGGGACGCCGGCCGAGCAGCGCGTAGAGGAACTCTTCGAGGAGATGACGCTCGAGGAGAAAGCGGTTCAACTCGGGTCCGTGAACGCCGACAAACTCCTAGACGAAAACGGCGAGCTTGACGAGGAAGCCGTCGACGAGCATCTCTCAACCGGTATCGGCCACCTGACTCGTATCGGCGGTGAGGGAAGCCTCTCGCCGTCCGAGGCGGCCGAACGGACGAACGAACTGCAGGCGTATCTGCGAGACGAGACCCGTCTCGGCGTCCCCGCAATCCCCCACTAGGAGTGTCTCAGCGGGTACATGGGTCCCGAGGGGACGACGTTCCCGCAGATGATTGGGATGGCGAGCACGTGGTCGCCCGACCTCCTCAAGACGGTTACCGACACCGTCTGGGACCAGCTAGAGGACATCGGGACCGCGCACGTGCTGCCGCCGGTCCTCGACGTCGCCCGCGATCTCCGTTGGGGACGCGTCGAGGAGACGTTCGGCGAGGACCCCTATTTGGTCGCGGCGATGGCGTGCGGGTACGTCGACGGGCTTCAGGGGGACGGCGATGGCGTCTCCGCGACGCTAAAGCACTTCGTCGGCCACGGCGCTGGCGAGGGCGGGAAGAACCGGAGTTCGGTCAACCTTGGACGACGTGAACTCCTCGAGACGCATCTGTTCCCCTTCGAAGCGGCGATCCAAACGGCGGACGCCGAGTCGGTCATGAACGCCTATCACGACGTCGACGGAGTCCCCTGTGCCAGCGACGAGTGGCTCCTGACGGACGTGCTTCGGAGGGAGTGGGGATTTGACGGAACGGTGGTCTCGGACTACTACAGCGTCGAGTTCCTCCGGAGCGAACACGGCGTCGCCGCGGACGATCGAATCAGGCGGAGCGCTTCCTCAGCCCGTTCGAGAACATGCAGTATCCGCTCGGGACGACCCAATCGGGAGTCGATTTGTTAGCCCTGATTATCGACTCGACGCCGTTCATCCTACTGATGGTACTCGCGGGCGGGGTGTGGGCGACCACCCTCGCAGTCGTGGTCGGCACCGTCTCGGGATACAAAGGGGTATGGTCGACACCGTCATTACCTCGATCTCCGACTTCTTCATGGCGATCCCGGGACTCCCGCTCGTCATCGTCCTGACGATCGCGCTCAGCCCGGAGAATCCGATACTGCTCGGCGTCGTGCTGACGATCAACTACTGGGCCGGACTGGGCCGCTCGATACGGTCACAAGTCCTCTCAATACGGGAGGAAAGCTACATCGAGGCCTCCCGGACGATGGGAACGAGTACGTGGCGCATCATCACCAAGGACGTAGTGCCGAATCTCATGCCGTACGTGATGGTCAATTTCGTGCTCGCCGCACGCTACACGATCTTCGCGGCCGTCGGCCTGTACTTCATCAGCGTATTACCGTATACGGGGCAGAACTGGGGCGTCACGCTGAATAACGCGTATTATCAAGGTGGCCTGTTCACGATGCAGGCAGTCCACTGGCTCCTCGTCCCGATCATCGCCATCGTCGGGCTGGCCTTCGGACTCATCCTGTTGAGTCAGGGGATGGACCGGATCTTCAATCCCCGAGTCCGGACTCGCCTTACCGGCGAATCCGAATCCGTAACGGAGGAAAACGACGCGTCGACAACGGAGACGATGTGACATCCTCCCGCGCCTAAAGGCGCGGGCCTCCCACCCGGTGTTTGCCGGGCAGGTCAATCCTGACGGTTGGGGGTCTACGGTTTGTGACCGACAGCACTGGCTCTGCCACGAAGCCGTTACTCCTACCACAGCGATGGCTTGGAGGTATCTTATTTTGTGTCGGTCGGCGCGGTCGGCTTACTTGTTTGATTTCGGCTCTCGCCGTGGCAAACACCGAGTCAACTGCCAGTTTTCCGCGCACGACTGTTGTGACGAGTAGATGACCAATCAAGCTTACGGTGCGTATCCACGGCCTGAAGACCGTGTATTACGCCTGTTCCTCAGTATAATGGCTACCGATAGCTCATCCAGCGAACGAGTCGTATCGCAGGAAACCGTCGAAGATCCGATCTTCGAGATCGAGAACACGAACGTCACCTACAACGGAGGCGAAACGTGCGTGCTCGACGACGTCAACGTCAGCATCGACCGACACGAGGTCCTCGGCATCGTCGGCGAGAGCGGGAGCGGCAAATCGATGTTCGCCTCCGCGCTGCTCGACGCTATTCCGGATCCTGGAGTCCTCACCGGACAGATTCGGTACCACCCGAAAGACGGGTCCACGGTCGACCTCCTCGAGTTGAGCGACGAGGAACTCCGCAAATTCCGCTGGGAGGAGGTGTCCATGGTGTTCCAGGGCGCGATGAGTTCGTTCAACCCGACGATGAAGATTGGGGCTCACTTCACTGAGACACTCAAGGCCCATGACAAGGACGTCTCGGAGGGACTCGACTTCGCTCGCGAACTCCTCGAGAACCTCTATCTCGAGCCGGAGCGGGTACTCGACGCGTACCCCCACGAACTCTCTGGCGGGATGCAACAGCGTGCCCTGATCGCGTTGAGTATGGTCCTGGACCCGGAGGTTCTGGTGATGGACGGAACCGACGGCCGCGCTCGACTTGCTAATGCAGCGGTCGATCCTGACGTTGCTCGACAACTTACAGAGCGAGTATGACCTGACGATCGTCTTCATCACCCACGACCTGCCACTGGTCGCGTCGCTGGCTGATCGAATGGCGATCATATACGCGTTCCAGTTCGCCGAGATCGGGCCGCGCGACGAGATAATCGGGAACTCGGCGCATCCGTACACACGGAAGCTGTTGAACGCGACGCCGAACATCGATGCGCCGCTCACAGAGATGCAACCCATCGAGGGCGAAGGCCCCGCCCCGGTGAGCGTTCCGTCTGGGTGCCGATTCGAACCGCGGTGTCCGCTCACGACGGAAGAGTGCCGGACGACTGATCCGCCATTGGCCTCGTTCGACGGGGAACACACCGATCACCGCACGGCGTGTCACCACTGGCGAGAGGCGCGCGAGGAGATCGAACTCAATTTCGGCGAGACGAGCAACGACGTCGAGAGCGCCACCCGGGCCGGGACATCGGAATCGCCAGCGGTGGAACGCGACGAAGGGGCGAGCGAAACGCCGCTCCTATCGCTCGACGACGTCGAGGTCCACTTCACCGAGGAGCAGGGACTGCTCGAGCGGTTCACTGAAGCCCCGAACGAGGTCCGGGCAGTGGACGGCATCTCGCTCGATATCGAGGAACAGAACCTCGTCTGTCTCCTCGGCGAGAGCGGCTGTGGCAAGACGACGTTGGGGAAGACACTGATCGGACTCCAGCGCCCGACCAGCGGCTCGATCGAGTACCGCGGACAGGATATCTGGGAGACGAAGGACAGCGGCGGCGAGATCCCGTACGGCGACATCCGGTCAGCGCTCCAGATCATCCATCAGGACCCGGGGAGCGCGTTGAATCCCAACCGGCGCATCGTTGACATTCTCTCGGAGTCGCTCAGACACACATCCGAACATCGGCGAAAGCGAGCGTCGGAGCCGAATGCACTCCCTGCTTGAACGGATCGGTATGGCCCCGGCGACGGAGTTCCTCGATCGGTATCCCCACAAACTCTCAGGCGGCGAGAAGCAACGCGTCGCGCTCGCTCGTGCGCTCCTGATGAACCCGGACGCGATCCTCGCCGACGAGGCCATCAGTGCGGTCGACGTTTCGCTGCGCATCGAGATCATGGACCTGATGCTGGAACTACAGTCGGAGTTCGAGACTTCGTTCCTGTTCGTGTCCCACGACCTCTCGAACGCGCGGTACTTCGCCGAACACGGTGACGGCCGGATCGCCGTCATGTACCTGGGCGAGATTGTGGAGATCGGCTCCGCTGAGCGGCTCATTCACGACCCTCGGCATCCGTACACCGAAGTGCTTCGATGGGCGACACCGGACCTCGATCTCGATTCGATGGAGGCCAGTGACCCACCGCTCAGGGAAGTCGACGTCCCGGACCCGGTCGATCCGCCCTCAGGCTGTCGATTCCACACGCGATGTCCCGTCGCCCGAGAGGCCTGTCGCGAGGAGCACCCGAACCTGCAAGCGGTCTCCGACGGGGACGGGGAGGCCGCTTGCTTCCGCGAGGATCCGAATCACGAGTACTGGGACAGCGACCCTCTAGACGGGGCCGTCGAGACGCGCGAAGATCTCGCGGAGCACTGAGACGCACCGTTCCCCTCACGTTCGATCGACTCCCCTTCGGTTCTCGGGACCTGGCCGGCGACAACACTATTATTATGCGAGCGGCTGTACTCCGCACCGATGACACGGTACGAGCCGGATTCCGTTGACGGAACGCTCTTCCTCTCTGCCGAGGACGATCGAATCGAGATCGGTGCGATCGACGACATCGTCGATGTGATCGGTGACGAGACGCACTCGATCGAGTACGACCAGACACAGCGGACACAGCCGTGGCTGGAAACCGACGACGGCGTGCTCGAGATAGACGTTCGCGAGACGGTGACGACGCTCCCGCACACCGAAGAGACGGTTTCCGAACTCCGGGAGTACGACATGGAAACCGAGCGATACGGGCTTCCCAGGCGAACCGTCGAGTTCGCGGATCGACTCACCACCGTCCTCGAGCAACAGGGGACGGACGCGTCGTCCGACGAGAGGCAGCAGTGACCGTTGTGTCCTGGTAATCCGATGATCGGACTGAGACTTCCACACCGGTCTCGGCCGCCTCGTAGATAGACGTGAGGGCCCGCCTGTCGACGAGCGCGTGTTCGCTGTGGGGTTGAGAGCAGTTCCCTCGGCAGACGCGTCCGCGAAGCCACAGCGTGTGCGATGGGCGCGGACGCCGATCTCGTTCTCTACTCGCAATTTACTCGTCGATGGCAGTTGCGCTGCTACGGCTGGGCTGGCGGCCGCCAAGACGCCGAGCACGCTGATCGATTTGAGGACGGTCTGCCGTCTATTCTCGTAGCTGAGTGACTGCTCTGTCACCGGTATCTTTCGCTCCGGCAGACATCTATCATATCTTTCTATCCAATTATGATGATGGATGGGCGTATCCTTCCCTCTCGGAGAACCGAGATACGTCTCATAACCGCGATTACGGGCCGTTCCGAAGGGAAACGGAAAGAGGACACTGATGCTTCTGCCGTCCCTCGATCGGCGGAACCGATTCTTCGTCCGGGTACTAACCGAGACACTACCGATGTCGGAGCGACATTCAGCGGAGAGGACTCACGGACGCAGATGTTCAAATGTCGTATTTCCCTGTTTCACGCCGATACAGGCCGTTTTAGCGCTGTTCCGAACGCAGTGAGACGCGACCGGTCGGCGGATGGTACCGGTTCCGTTTTTCAGGGACGGTCCGTGTTATCTAATATCCGTCAAGATATAGGACACGTTTACACTCCTACTAGGGGATTACAAACATAAGGCCGTAATTCCAAACAGAGGAGGAAAATTCTCACGTCAGAATTAGCGTCTGTTACGAACTGAGACGTAGATATCCACCTATCACAGTGTGAGACTCGAACGCGCGTGTCAGTAGCGGCCGTCGTAGCGTGCGTGGGCATCACTGATTGGGAGCCGACAGTTTCGTCTCAGCGAAGCGAATGTCCGTTCACCATATACGAACGCTCCATCAGCGCTGAGAACGATCACGTTCTCGGTAGAGTAGAACACTTTTCGTCTGAACGAATCGGTTTTCCCATCCGATGAGTGGCGTGAACGTTAGACTGATCGCTCGAGGCCATCGACGGACCATCGAATCAGTCCCTTGGTGTGATTTTCCTGAAATAATTGTGTGAAGATTCAGATCGTGAAACCCAATGGTCGGATATCACACAGGACAAATGCATGGTTTTTTATGGACGTGCGAAAATGTGGTATACGGACACATGGTAGCCACCGCACCACTGATAGCGTTCGGTATCGGACTCGTCTCCGTGATCTTGTTCCTTGTCGTATGGGACGTTCCGGCTTTCGTCGGATTGATACTTTCGGCGCTGCTCGTTGGGACGACCAATGCATTCCTCCTGACCGATGTCGGCATCGGCGGCATTCCCGAAGCCGTTGCGACGGCGTTCGGGAACAATATGGCCGGCGTCGGGATCCCAATCCTGATGGCGGCGGTGATCGGGAAGTCGATGACGGACTCCGGAGCGGCCAACCGGATCGTTCGGTCCTTTCAGTCGTTCGTCAGCGACGACAACGCCGACCTCTCGCTCTGGGTGAGCAGTTCGATCCTCTCAATCCCCGTCTTCTTCGACAACGTGTTCTACCTGATGGCTCCCCTCGCCCGCGCCATGCGCGCTCGAATCGGGAAGAACTACGCGCTGTACATCGTCGTCGTCGGCGGCGGTGGCGTCGCAATGCACGCGTTCGTGCCACCGACGCCGGGGCCGCTCGCGGTCGCCCAGGAACTCGATCCGGAGCGATCCATCCTCGGTACGACCATCATCATCGGACTGGCGGTCGCTCTTCCCGCAGCGCTCATCAGCGGAATCCTCTTCGGCCGATTCATCAACCAGTACGTCGATATCCCGCTCCGTGATACGATGGGGACGACCGTCGAGGACCTCGAGGAGCAGGCGTCCAAACCCGCCTCGAACCTGCCGTCGTTTACCGAGTCGATCCTTCCGGTCATCGTCGCCGTCTCCCTTATCGCTGCCAGTACGGTCGTCAACACGTTCGTGGACGTCTACCCCGCGCTCGAGTCCGTCCAGCCAGCGACGGATTACGTTGGCAACGTCAACTTCTCGCTGACCCTCGCCGCGGTGATCGCCTCGCTCACGTACCTTCGGATGGACGACTTCCCGCGGTCAGTCTGGGAAGACGAGATCACTGACGCGCTGCGAAACGGCGGGAATATCGCCGCGATTACCGCGGCCGGCGGTGCGTTCGGCGCGATGCTCGCTGAGGCCGGTATCGGCGAAGTCGTCGCATCGACGCTCGACGGTATCGGTATCGGACTCCTCGTGACTGCTTGGCTCATCGCCGCGATCCTTCGCGTTGCGCAGGGGTCGGTCACGGTCGCCATGCTGACCACGGGCGGGATCATGGCCCCGCAGGTTCCGGAACTCACCGTCCACCCGGCCTACCTCGTGATGGCGATCGGCTCGGGTGCCGTCATCTGCTCGTGGTTCAACGACTCCGGCTTCTGGATCGTCAAGGAAATCGGCGGGCTCACGAAGGCCGAGACGCTGAAGACGTGGACCGCACTCACGATCGTGCTCTCGTTCTCGAGTCTGGGCTTACTCCTCGTGTACTCGACGGCTTTCCCCCTCGTCTAACCCAACTGCGTTGCCGATAGCCGGTCGACCATCGGGACGGCGGTATCGGGCTCGAACCCGATCCGTGCCGATTCTTTCGTTACAAGCTGCATGTTACCAAACAGAATACTTAATCCGATCCCGCTCGACGGTCCTGTATGGAAAACGGACTTGTCGTCGTCGAAGAAACTTCTCACCACGCGGCCCTCCTCCGTGAAGCGGCACAGTACGCACGTGGAGGCGACGCGGAACTGGTCGTACTGGCGTTCGCGACCGGTGAGGAGATCGGCCCCGGCGTTCGAAAGATCGAATCGATCGGCGAGATCGAGGGAATCTCTGACGACGACGGCGAAGACGCCATTATCGACGCGGCCGAGACCGAACTCGAGAAATTCGTCCAACGAACGCTCGATGAGACCGCAGTCGAGTATACCGTCGCCGTAAACGTCCTCTCGGAGGGATACGGAATGGGAACGCTCAACGCCGCGGCCGAATACGACTGCGATCACGTCTTCATCGCCGGTCGAAAACGCTCGCCGACCGGGAAGGCGATCTTTGGCGACTGGATCCAACGCGTATTGTTGAACTTTGACGGGGCCGTAACGGTCTCGCTCGAAGAGGACGGCGGGCGGGCGGCCGATTCGTAGACACACTGAGTCGCGAACGGCAGTTGAACCCTGTCATCGTCACTCACTGTCATCGGTCATTTTTTATCAGATCGGAAAATACACAAGAACATGCTCGATTGGATCGACAACTATGAGGAACGAACCTGGCAGACGACCGAGAGCGGTACCGTCAGATACGCCCTGCTCGGCCTGGGCTGGTGGACGATCGATGTCGCGCTACCGGCGATCGAATCGTCGGAGCTGGGTGAAGTGACGACGCTCGTCAGCAGTTCGACAGAGAAAGCGACGCGGCTCGCCAACGAGAACGACGTGGCACGCGGGATCAGTTACGACGAGTTCCACGACGGCGAAGCGAGCGACGAGTACGACGCTGTCTACGTCGGGACGCCGAACGCCTACCACCTCGAGTACGTCGAGACCGCGGCCGAACTGGACAAGGCCGTCCTCTGTGAGAAGCCGATGGAGGCGACCGTCGAGCGCGCCGAAACGATGGTCGAGACCTGCGAGGCCGCGGACGTCCCGCTGATGATTGCGTACCGTATGCAGACCGATCCCGCGGTACGGCGAGCCCGCGAACTGATCGCGGACGGGTTCCTCGGCGACCCGGTCTCGGTCTACGGCCACAACAGCCAGCCGCTCCTCGAGATGATCCCCGATCCGGACCAGTGGCGGCTCGACCCCGATCTGAGCGGCTACGGGACCTCGGTGATGGACTTGGGAATCTACTCGATCAACACGACGCGATTCCTGCTCGGGCGCGACCCGGTCAGCGTCCACTCCGAGATGGCCTCGAGCCACGAGGCCTTCACAGAGATGCCCGACGAGCGCGCTTCGTCGCTGCTGGTCTTCGAGGATGACGTCCAGATGATCTCGACCTCGAGCCAGAACGCCCACGAGGACACCCACCTCAAGATCACGGGAACGGAGGGCCAGATCGAACTGCGGCCGGCGTTCCACGGGGAGTGTTCGCTACAGCTCTCACGCGGTGATCTCTCGGTTACGGTCGAGCACGATAGCTTCGACGCCGAACGCGAAATGGAAGAGGAGTTCGATTACTTCGCCGACCGCCTCCTCGGTGACGGCGAGATCTATCCCGACGGCCGACACGGTCTGCAGGATATGCGGATTATCGAGACCCTCCACAAATCCGCCGAACGGGACGAGCCGCTCGACCTCTAGCCGCGGTCCCGATCAGTCCTCGTCGTCCTGTGCGTCCACCGTCGCCACGGCCGCGAGGTTCACGATATCCTTGACCTCGTCACCCCGCTGGAGGACGTGAACCGGTTCATCCATCCCGACCAGCATCGGACCGATGGCGTCCGCACCGCCCAGCCGCTGGAGCAGCTTGTAGCCGATGTTCCCGGCCTCGAGGTTCGGGAAGACCAGCACGTTCGCCGGCTTCTCTAAGTCGGTGAACTCGTAGGTGCCGGTCAGCATGTCCTCGACGACGGCGGTGTCGGCCTGCATCTCGCCATCGACGGGGAACTCGACGCTTGGGTCCTCGCGGAGGCGGCGGGCCGCCTCGCGAGGTTTCCGCGTTCCTTCGTTGTCGACGCTGCCGAAGTCGGAGTACGAAAGGAGGGCGGCACGGGGGTCGACGTCGAACCGGCGAGCCAGCTCTGCGGTGTGGCGAGTCACTTCCTCGAGGACGTCCTCGCCGGGAGCCTGATTGACCGTTGCGTCGGCGACGAAGATGACGCGGTTCTTGAACGTGAGCATGTAGACACCGGCCGCGTAGTCGGCGTCGTCTGCCGTGCCGATCACCTGTAGCGGTGGTCGGAGCGCCGACGGGTAGTGGTTCGTCAGTCCCGTGAGCATCGCGTCAGCGTCACCGCGGTCGACCATGACGCTCCCGAAGTAGTTGGTGTCGTCGCGGATCATCGATTCGGCCTCGCGGCGGGTGACGCCGTTTCGCTTTCGACGCTCATAGAGGTGGTTGGCGTACACCTCGTAGTCGCCGCTGGCGGGATCGACGACATCCGGCTCGAGTTCCAGACCGAGGTTCGCGACGGTGCTGCGAATCTCGTCTTCGTCGCCGATCAGGATCGGTTCTGCGATGCCCCGTTCGACCATCTGTGACGCCGCTCGCACGATCGTCTCGTCGGTTCCCTCGGCCAGCGCGATCCGCTTCGGATCTGATTTCGCCTTGTTGAGCACGACCCGCATCATTTCGCGGGACTTGCCCAGGCGCGCCTCGAGCCGTTCGACGTACTCGTCGATATCGGGCTCGACGCGGGCCGCACCCGACTCGATCGCCGCCTGCGCGACTGCTGGTGCGAGTTCGAAGAGAACGCGGGCGTCGAGAGGCTTGGGAATAATGTAGTCGGGCCCGAACTGCAGCGGTTGGTCGCCGTAGGCTTTGACCACTGAATCGGGCACATCCTGTTTGGCCAGATCAGCCAGCGCCGTCGCCGCTGCGACCTTCATTTCCTCGTTGATCTCGGTCGCGCGGACATCGAGTGCACCGCGGAAGATGAAGGGGAATCCGAGAACGTTGTTCACCTGGTTGGGGTAGTCGGACCGCCCCGTCGCCATGATGACCGTATCGTCGCGGGCAGCCTTGGCTTCCTCGTACCCGATCTCCGGATCGGGGTTTGCCATCGCGAAGATGATCGGGTCCGTGGCCATTGACTGCACCATCTCCTGGCTGACGATGCCGCCGGCCGAAAGGCCGACAAAGACGTCCGCACCCGGCATTGCGTCCGCGAGATCACCCTCGGGGAGGTCTCGGGCGAACTGTCGACTGTACTCGTCTAAGTCGCCGGATTCGGCCCGCTCGGCCGTCAGAATACCGTCGATATCACACATGGTGATATTCTCCCGGCGGACACCCAGCGAGACGTAGAACTTGGCCGTCGCGACCGCCGCCGCGCCTGCACCGGCGAACGTCACTTCGAGGTCCGCGAGGTCTTTTCCAGAAATCTCGACGGCATTGAGCAGGGCGGCACCGCTGATGATGGCGGTGCCGTGCTGGTCGTCGTGGAACACCGGGATTGACAGGCGCTCGCGGAGTCGTTCTTCGATCTCGAAACAGTCCGGCGCCGCGATGTCCTCGAGATTGATCCCGCCGAAGGTCGGCTCCATTGCCGCGACCGATTCGACGAACGCGTCCGGATCGTCGAGATCGAGTTCGATATCGAAGACGTCGATATCCGCGAAGCGCTTGAACAGGACGCCTTTCCCCTCCATAACTGGCTTCGAGGCCTGTGCACCGATGTCGCCGAGGCCGAGCACGGCTGAGCCGTTCGAGACGACGCCGACGAGGTTCCCTTTCGTCGTGTACTGGTAGGCCTCGCCCGCATCCGCGTCGATCTCTCGACACGGTGCGGCGACACCCGGCGAGTATGCGAGCGAGAGGTCCCGTTGCGTGTTCGTCGGCTTCGTCGTCGCGATCTCGATCTTGCCCGGCGGGTCGATCCTGTGATACTCGAGTGCGTCTTCGTCCATTGGTATGATCGTGTGTCTCCGGCGGACCGACAAAAGTGTACGGCTGCGCTCGGTCATCTGCACCAATCGAAACGTTCGTCCGATGGAAACCCGATTAGTCCGCGGCGTGACGCGGAACGTGGCCACAGTCGAGACACTGCCACGATCGCTCTTCGAAGGTGAGCGCGCCCTCGCAATCGGGACATCGATACGGCTGTACGACTAGCTGCTGGTGGGCCGTCATTATCACCTCTTCGATGGAATTGGGCTTAAACCTTCTCCCTAGGCGTCACAACCCGGATCACGAACCGAGAACGACACCGTTACTTAATGGGAAACGGAAGGCAGCTAATCGCCGATCGTATCGGCAGACACGCCGGGCTAGGGACAGCGCCCGTGTCGACTTCATCGGCTATCACCCACGGAATCGGCGGACGGACTACTGGGGGTACTCTCCGAACAGGTCTTCCCGACAATTCAGCAATAGCGAACATCGATCGGACGGAACGCAGCCGCTAGTGGTTTACAAACATAGCTCTGTAACCGGCCGCGTCGTCGGCCGGTTCCAATCGGTCCCTCCTCGTCTCCGCCCCACAATATGCGTGACCAATATGGCAAAGAGACGAAATTAGAGCTAAATACAATCCGATATTTTGGCTGGGATAGATCCCGTTTCAGTAGTTCTGAACGCCTATATTGCTGTGAGAGGCGGTCTCTGAACGGTTCCGATATCGGTACGATCTGACAGCTGGTTGCTCTCGTTCCATGACACTATATTTATACTATTGGCGAAATTTATCGCTGATTACGGCACCCGTCCGGTATCGAACTCGCTCGTCAGTCCCGGAGGTAATCACAACATTTGTACGACAGGCATCAGTGACATCCGGTATGACAGACGACTCGAGTGGTGGGCGACGAACGAAGGTCGAACGAGTGATGGACCGGTACGGCCTCGAGGACTGGGGAGAGCGTCTCGAGGCCGAGTGGATCGGTGACGGGACGGAACGAACGAGTCTACGCGATCTCGCGACCGAGTTCAATCAGGCCGTACTCAGCGCGGCTGTGCGCGACGCGGGCTCGTCCGTCCTCGAGACGGACATCGACTCGCTCTATCGAACACTAACGGACGACGACGTGTCGCGATCCGATGCGGTTCGGAAACGGCGCGAACTCGAGCGTTCGGGTGTCGATATCGACGACGTTCAATCTGACTTTGTTACCCACCAGACGATTTATACGTATCTCACGAACGTCCGCGACGCCTCTCTTCCGGAGGAAGACCCCGAGGACCGAATCGAACGAAAGAAAGAAACCGTCCAGCGCCTTGCCGGCCGCACGCAAGTCATCACGGAATCCACGCTCGAGGAACTCGGTAATGCCGGCGAGATCACGGATCGGGAGTACGAGGTGTTCGTCGACGTTCGAACGATCTGTGGGAACTGCGGTGCCGACTACCCGATCGCTGACCTGCTCGATCAGGGCGGCTGTGACTGTGACGGCGCTGACGCCGCGTGAGCCACCCGCCGAAAAGCGGCCGTAACCAAATAGCATTTAGTTCAGCGGCGAGAAGAGGATATCGTGTCATCTCCAGAGTCAGTCACCTCGTCGATCACCGTTACGGCGGAGAACATCGGCGGGATAGACAGTACTGAGGTAATGCTCCAGCCCGGCATGAACGTCCTGACTGGCCGGAACGCGACGAACCGAACGTCGTTCCTCCAGACGATCATGGCGGCGCTTGGTAGTCGACGATCATCACTGAAAGGCGACGCGGACGCCGGTCACGTCGAACTGGCGTTCGACGACGAGCAGTACACGCGATATCTCGAGCGACGCAACGGCGAGGTCGTCTTCGACGGCGACCCATACCTCGACGATCCGGAGCTCGCGGATCTGTTCGCCTTCCTGCTTGAGTCCAACGAGGCACGTCGCACCGTCAGACGGGGCGACGATCTCCGCGAACTCATCATGCAACCGATCGATACCGACGAGATCGAAGCGGAGATCAGCCAATTCGAGGCTGAAAAGCGCGAACTCGACGATCGGCTCGAGGAACTCGCCCAGCTCGATAGCGAACTCCCCAACCTCGAAGAGGACCGCGTCGCACTCGAGAACGAGATCGAGACCACCACCGAACGGATCGACGAGCTCGAAGCCGAACTCGATGCGTTCGATCTCGACGTCGAGGCGAGTCGCGAGCGAAAGGAAGAGATCGAGTCGGCGTTCGCCGACCTCCAGGACGCACGGACCGAACTCGAGTCCATCGAGTACGATCTCGAGACCGAACGAGAGAGTCACGACGAACTCGAACGGGAACGCGACGAACTCGAGGCGGAACTCGAGACATTCGACGACGAGCAGGAGTCACCGGACCGACTCGAGGGGCGCGTACAGGAGCTTCGCAACCGGAAGCGGTCGCTCGACACGACCGTCAGCGAACTCCAGAGCGTGATCCGATTCAACGAGGAGCGACTCGCGGACGACGGCCTCGACCTCGATCTCGAGGAATCGGTCGAGTCGGACGAGACGGACGACGGCGATATCACCGAACAGCTACTCGCGGACTCGGATGACGTCGTCTGCTGGACATGTGGCTCTCAGGTCGACCGCGATCGGATCGAATCGACGCTCGACCGATTGCGCTCGCTCCGCCAGCGAAAGCTCTCCGAGCGGAGCGACCTGCAAGAGCAGATCGACGAGTTCTCCGACCGACAGAAGGAGCTTCGGAAGCGACGCCGGAAACGCGGGGAGGTCGAAACGCGACTCGAGGCGATCGAGGACGAACTCGAGCAGCGATCCCAGCGCATCGAGGAACTCGAGGCGGATCTCGAGGACCAGCAAGAGCGGGTTGACGAGCTCGAATCGGACGCTGAGACGTTCGAAAACGCGGAGTACGGTGAGGTAATCGAGACCCACCGCGAACTGAATCGGCTCGAACTCGAACTCGAGGACCTCAAGGAGGAACGCGACGAGGTCGAGGATCGAATCGAGGAGATCGAAGCAAAGATCGACGAGCGCAGCGACCTCGAGGACCGCCGCGAGACGGTCGAGGACGAGTTGACCGATCTCAGAACGCGCGTCGATCGGATCGAAGCGAACGCCGTCGACGCGTTCAACGAGCACATGGAGTCGATCCTCTCGATTCTGGAGTATCGAAACATCGATCGCATCTGGATCGAACGCCGCGAGAAGACGGTCCGGGAGGGGCGACGGAAGGTCACGCGGACCGCGTTCGATCTCCACATCGTCCGGACGACCGAGGACGGCCGGACCTATGAGGACACCGTCGATCACCTCTCGGAGAGCGAACGCGAGGTCACGGGGCTCGTCTTCGCGCTGGCCGGGTATCTGGTCCACGACGTCCACGAGATCGTGCCGTTCATGCTCTTGGACTCGCTCGAGGCGATCGATTCGAACCGGATCGCCGACCTCGTCGAGTACTTCGAGGAGTACGTCGACTGTCTCGTCGTCGCCTTGCTTCGCGAGGACGCCGAGGCGCTATCGGAGTCGTATACGTACGTCGAGGAGATCTAGCTGTCAACGATTTCCGGTTCGTTCCGACTCGGTCTCCATCCGTGATCCTCGTGCACAGCGTCGATCGGCAGAGTTTGCTCATCGGAGTAATCGAACCAGACGATACGGTATGGGCATAGACACAATAGAGATATAGTATAGAAATCCATGTATTCCGATGTAGAATGTTCTGTAGCCCCTCTTGCGCTCACAGACACCACTGAAAGCCGAATAGATCGCCTTGGACAACGGAATATGGGGCAGCACCTTTCGACGAACCGTCTCGGTCAGGACGGTCGATCGGACGAGAAACCGAGGAACTCGAGATCGTCGAATCGATCCAGAGTCCGCTGTACTATCGCGTATGCGGTACGTAACGGTAGCAGGATCGAATACTGTCTGAAGAAGTGAGTCGAATCACCCTCGATTCCGTGTCTCGAACATACCACCTAGAGATAATAGAACTGAAACTGATAGACCGCCAGTAACCGTTACGTCCATCTCTCGAGCGGATCGATCGAATCGATCTCCGCTCTCACTCGATCGCAACGGTAAGACGAGTACTGGATATCGGACTGGGTTGAGCGACTCGAGTTGCTTGGGGTCGCCGTCGACCAACGACGTACACGCCGTTGCATGTGCAGTTGTAAGCTACAATATTGCCGCTATCGTGTTCCCCGTATGAACTGTTCCACGATACCACGGTCGCGGCCACTCGAAATGACGCGGCCACGGACCGTTGAGTTGGCGGACCGTCAGTGGTCAATCGGTCGGTCGTTCGAACGACGCGTTCCGTCGGGGAACCCATGAGCGATCGTTCGTCGGAGACGATACCGATCGAGACCCAGGGCCATGCGAGCGATCAAACTCGTACCGAGTCGGAGCGCTCGAGCGGACGCGGCAGACGGCTGGCCACCACGGCCGTCGGGGGGATACTCATCGTCGCCGGTCTCAGACGGCGATCGATCGGCGGTGCGGCGATGGCGCTCGGCGGTGGGTGGCTCATCGCTCGCGGCGTCAGCGGGCGTCGCCGTCCGCTTCGAGACCGCAGTATGGGAGTCTCTGGAGAACTGGACGAATCCGTGGCTGAGGATGCTGGCGGCCCGGTGACGGTCGAACGATCCATCACGGTCGGCGCGCCCGCGGACGAACTCGCGGAGTACTGGCGCGACCCCGAGCGACTGACGCGGATTATGGGTCCCGTCGCCGAGGTGACCGGTGCCGGCGAGGACCGCCACCACTGGGACGTCCAGACGCCCCGCGGTCCCAACCTGACCTGGGAGACGGAGATAACGGACGCCGAGTCCGAACCGGACCTGCACTGGAAGACGCGCGAGGGGGCGATGATCGCCAACGAAGGCAGCGTGCGCTTCCAGCCGGCACCAGGGGAACGGGGGACGACGGTGACGCTTCGGTGGCAGTTCGACCCGCCGGGGGCACCATCGGTACCGCGCTGCTCCAGCGACTGGGGATCGTTCCCGAAACGATCGCCGAGAAGGCACTCCATCGGTTCAAGAGCCTCGCCGAGACCGGCGAAATTCCGACCTTAGAGCACAATCCATCCGCGCGGGGTAGCGGCGACCTGCTTTAGGCAGTCTCGGTTCCCGAGGCGACGGTTCAATCACCAGGCGCGGATTCGGGTCGATAGCCGCGACTGATGACCTTCCAGTGGCCGGCAGCGAACCGATAGTACGTGACGACGGCGGGAACGAACGTCTCGAGGATCAGCGCCGCGTAGAGCGCGCCGATTCCCAGCGGCATGATGGCCTCGAGGGGCCCCGCGGGAATCGAAACGGCCCCGAGAGCGGCGACGGGGAGCGCGAACACGTAGAGTCCGAGTACCTGGCCGTAGAACGGCCAGCGGGTGTCACCGCTCGCACGGAGCGGGCCGGTCGCGCCGCCACTAATGCCGCGGAAGACGACGCTCACGCAGGCGACGACGATGAAGGTGGTTACCAGCGGCAGGATCGACGGATCGTCGACGAAGAGCCGCCCGACCTGTTCGGCGAAGAGAAGGACGATGGTCGCGCTGAATAGATACACGGCGGTCCCGAACCAGAGCACTTCGTAGCCGTACGTGTCGGCGTCACTCTCATCGCCGGTTCCGAGTTCCTGACCCACGAGACTGCTCGAGGCCAGCGAGAAGCCCCAGCCCGGCGTGTCCATCAGATCCCGGACGCGGCGTGCGACGACGTAGGCGGCCACCACGTTCGGTCCGAACAGCGCGACGATGGCAAGCATCGGGAACTGCGCGGCCCGCCGAGCGACGTTCGTAAACACCAGCGGCGCGCCGATGTCGATCACGTTCCGGACGTCCTCGAGGGTCGTGTACGGCCGCGAGAGGTCGATTGTCACAGGGAACTCCCCGATCACGGGGAGCCGGCCGACGGTAAACCCGGTGACGAACGCCGCCAGGACGAGGACGTTCGCCAGTACCGTCCCGATCGCAGCGCCGACGACGCCCAACTCGAGGACGAACAGCAGGACGGCGTTAACGGCGACGTTGGCGACTGCGCCGCCGGCGCGGAGCATCATGGGCGTCCACGCGTCGTCGGCACCGACGAGCGTCCGGCTGGCGATCAGGTTCACGCCGGCAAAGGGTACGCCGAGCGCGAGGATTCGGAGGTAGTCCGCACCGTACGCAGTCGACGCCGCGTCGTTCCCGACGAGTCTGATCAGTTGTTCGGGAACCGTCCAGTAGAGGACCGCGAGGGGAATGGTAATCGCGACGACGATGAGCGCGCTGGTCGTTACCGCCAGCGACAGCTTTTCGGTCGCCTGCGCGCCGTAGCGCTGCGAGACGAGACTGATCGTCGCGCCGGCGACCCCGCCACCGATCGCGAACGCGATCGACCAGAACGGGGTCGCAAAGCCGACGCCAGCGATCGCTGCCGGACCCAGCGCGATCCCGACCATGGCCACGTCCGCCGCGGACTTCGACATCCGGGCGATGCCGGTGACGATCCGCGGCCAGGCGAGATCGGTGGTCCGCTCGACGCGCTGAGAGTCGACGATCCCGACCCGCGCGAGCAGGGAGCCGATCGACAGCAGGAGCCAACGGAATGGATTCGGCACTCGAGAAGCCACACTCGATCGTTCGAGTCTCAGCGCTAAAACGCTTTATACCTCAGTGATACGTCATGGTCGATCACGCGATATAGGCCGTATTGCTGGCTGTATGCCATCGAATAGCTCACGCATCTCTGTGTTTCAACATAATCAGACGGATACTTCCGGAGACTGAAACGGACTCATCTGTGGGCCAGCTAGTATGTGTCCCTACGGCCGGATGTCCGCTCGAGAACGAGCGATTTCGAATCGACTCTGACCGAGATGCAGAGTCGTCTGTACGGTAGGATACCTCGATAGAGCCGAGCGAGGCGAGCGGTGGATAGTACCAGCCAGCACAGTGTGACGACCCACGCGGGTGCAGGCAGTACTGGCTTGTCTCGGACCCGCTCACCACCGATTATGTGTGCAACGTTTTCGCCGGACGACATCGACAAAACGGTCGAGAACGCGAACGGGGAGGTGATCGGCACCGTTACTGAAATCGAGGGCGGCACCGCTCACGTCAAACCGCGTTCCGGCGTCATGGATTCGATTAGGGCGGCTCTCGGCTGGGAGCGAGCCACCGGAGATACCGTGGTAATTCGCGAAGGCGCGGTCGGAACCATCTCGGACGACGTGATCCGACTTGGGCCGGAGCCCAAGGATCCGGAGACGGCGGCGCGTACCGATATCGACGATGCCGGCCGAGACTCCGAGCCTGACGTCATCGTGGACCGGGGTCCAGACTCTGACGAAGCGGACGAGATCGAGCCATCGGAGTCGGCTGCGGCGGGCGATCGAAACCCACCGGGCGATCCCGTCGAGGAGAGGGGCGGCGCTGACGAACTGTATCCGGACGACGAGATCGGCGGTGCCGACGAACTCGAGGAGACGCAGGAAACGCATCCGGCGGCGGATACCGACGACGCCGATGCCGACACTGCATTCGACGAGCCGGTCGCGGATGACGACTCGTTCGAGGCAGACGAGCAACGCGAGTTCGATGCCCCGAGCGCGGCCGACGAGATCGTCGATACCGATGCGCGGGATGGGCTCAAGGACACTGCAGCGATCGACGAGACGGCATCGACAGACGAGCCGGATGCGGCGGAAACGGACGAAGCCGCGGGGGCGAACGCGGTCGACGAGAGCACCGAGATCGGCGACTCGGACGAGCGTACCGACCTCGAAGACCCGTCCCGAACCGACGAATCGGGGCGGACGGAGATCGACTCTTCGGACAACGCCGATGAGAGCGGAGCCCCTGACGAGGCCGCATCGACCGTGGATATGGCGGACGAACGGGGCGCGACTGACGGGATCCAGTCGACCGAGACGGGCACTACTGAAGAAGGGAGGGCGGGCGAAAGCCAGTCAGCGTCGGCAGGGTCCGCGGACGCGAACGAGATCGATCGAACCGTCGAGAGCAACTCCTTCGAAGACGTCAGCGACGGGTTGGACGACGCCGAGGAGCGCAATCCGGCCGAGGATATGGGCCTTGCGGACGAACTGGACAACGGGATCGATATCGAATCGACTGCAGAGAGCAATGAAACCGCCGAACACGAGGAAACGGCACACTCGAGGCCGTCGGAAGAGGAGAATCTAGTCGATGAGTTGGATCGGGGATCGGATATCGAGTCGGTCACGGATGACGACCGTGAGACGGATCCCGATATCGATCCTGATGCCATCAGTGGGGAACAGACCGGAGCTGAGGCCGGCGTCGAGATGGTCGACCGCCGAATCGTCACCGAGGACGACGCCGATATCGACCACCGCCCAGCCGAGACGGCCGGTGACCGCGATCGAACAGCGCTCGAAGACCTCGAGATGGAGCCCGAAGAGAGGAAAACCGAAACGAGGGCATCGGAGGTGGCCGCGAGCAACGATCGGAGTCAATCAGCCACTCCGCTGTCGGCCATGTTTGCCGCCCAGCGAGCGGCGCTAGAGCCGGGCAAACAGGCAGTCGAACTCCAGCAGCGACTCGCCCGAAACGCCGTCTCCAGCGGGATGGCACTGCAGCGCCAGCAGTTGCGACTCGCTGAGACGGTCGCCAGCACGCCCGTCGAACTTGCCGCCACGATGATGGGATCGAGAGAGGAACCGTCTCGTGGCCGACGCGAGGAGTCGCACGCGGGACCGGATCGGCCCGACGAGGGTATCGCTCGGGACCACGACCGGACGGTGGCGCTACTCGAGCGACACGTCGAACGGCTGGAGGAGCTGCACCGGCAGTTAGCGGCCAACCCTGACGCCACGCACCGGCGGCTCGAACTCGTCGACGGACTCGATTCGATGTACCGCGAGCGACTCGTCGATGCGGGCATCACCTCGCTCGACGACCTCGCTCAAGCCGACAGCGAGACCGTTGCCGACGCGGCCGAGGTCACCGAGAAGCGAGCGGCAAGCTGGATCGAGCAGGCCGATACCTGACGGACTCGACGGTTGCACGGACTCTTCGCTGTTGTTCGAGGTCGAGTTCGATTGGGGACTCCGGTATCGTTGGGTCGACTATCGCTGCGGCCCCTTGCAGATTTATTGTCCTCGAGGGCATCCCTTACGGAAGAGCGACACAGTACTTCACGTGATGACCAGCGACGATCGATACAAACTGTTCGGCGTCTACGTCTCGGAGCCAGTCTCCGACGCGCTCGAGGGGTTTCTGTACGAGGAAGCCGGCGTCGTCGACTACGAGAACTATTTCGATCCATCCGAATCCGACGTCCCCGTGGGCGATCCCGGTGGCGACGCGACCGATCGGCTCGTCTCGGACGTGGTCGCAAACTTCGCGGCCCTGTACGATGAGGCGGATTTCGAGGCCGCTCGAGGGGTCGACGCCGACACGTTCGTACTTGCCCACCTCGCCGCCGAGCCACAGACGGTGACGCGCGCTCGCGAACGCTTTCAGGCCGCCGCCACGATTCAGGAGACGGACAGTCGAACAGTCCACACTGCGCTCCTATCAGCCTATCTCGCGAGAGAAAACGGGCTCGAGAAGCGATAAGAGATCGCCAGTCAAACCCGTCGGTCAGGCCTCCCGTAGGTCAACGATACTTACCCAGTGGTCGGCGTACTCGGCTTCGTGATCGCTGGCGTCGCTGTTCGCGTCGGCCCAGTCGGTGTGCTCACTCTCGAGGTCGCAGCTGTCACATTGCAGCTGGTATGCCATGTGTTATACTATCACCCGTGTTGGCTTAAGCTTCACCGCTAGTCTCTCAGGTGCTGTTCAGATTCGTAAGGAAGTCATGAGGGGAGTAGCCTAACGGGATAAAGCAGGTATAGCCATCCCCCAAAGAAGCTAGTGTGTATAATCGCACAACGGCGACGCCCCCAGACAAGAGACTTGATCGAATCCAGTTTGCCAATGCTGGCTTCAAATATAAACACTCCTACGCAGTCTGTGGGTTCACAGGGAACAAGGTGACGAGTGGGTTGGGGCAGATTTGAACTGCCGACTTCCTCCGTGTGAAGGAGGTATCATAACCGGACTAGATCACCAACCCGCACGAGAGAATTCCCGTGCGTTTAACTTAAGACTTCCTTTCACCGATCGTCGTCGGCCCCACTCGAGCAACTCGCCGCTACCCGGGCTCGTGCCAAGCCAAGCCCGCCCGCGCGTCTCTGCTCGCTGCCTGACTACAGTGACATCCGCCACTGCACCCTCGACACGACCGCGTTCGGGTTCCGGTTCGGTTTCTCGTCCGAGGAGGACTTGAGCCCGGGCCACAGGTACCGCGAGGGATTCGGTCACCCCAGACGGGCATGTTCGACGGCTCGAGCGAGGGAGTATCGGCTGTCGTGGAACTGCCTGTCCATGTAATTCACATACATGAAGAGGGCGAGCGTGGGTAGAGTTCTTTCGCGGACAGCACAATCCGACCTCGAACTACCTGTGGCCCAGAGCGTCCCCGAACCCGTGGGGAACGCCACGGTTTCGCGCGATCAATTAATAGCGGACGGTGCACGAGACCTACCCGCCATGAACGAGTTACAGCCGGTCGCCCTCGAGCGTGAGGATGCGACCGCCGATCTGGTCGTCGCTGCCGACCGCGTCGCATCGATGGGCGGGGGCTTCGCGGTCGCTCGCGACGACGAGGTCGTCGCGGACCTCACGATGCCGATCACCGCGACCGCCGCCGAAATGGCCCCGACGCGTTCACGACCGAGTTCGCGGCGCTCGAGGCGTCCCTCCGCGAGAGCGGCGGCGATATCGAGCGGCCGCTGTTGACTACGCAGACGCTGACGTTCCCGGCGTCCCCGCATTGGAGCTCACGCCGTCGGGGTACGCGGACGTGCTCGGCCGATCACTCGTCGGCCGCAGGCCTGACCCTGATTTCGATTCGGATTCCGTGAAGTAACGGGTCCCTCGACGGTCGCCTCGAGTCGTTTCGAACGATCTACCGGAAGCGGTCTCCCGAATAGAAATATGTCACATGACCTCATCCAGCAGTCCAGAGTTCGCCGATAACCGGCCTTTCACCCGGTAACACTCACGTTAGCGAGAATATAACTGTTTCAGGTACATATCAGATAACGTAATGCAACTACAAACGCGACTCGCAGATCAGAATCGGTTCCAGCAGACGAACGGAGGACACGCAACGGCCTCGAGTCTGGAGGTGAGTGACTGATGGCGCTCGAGAGCGGTATCGGTGCGGTACTCCTGCTCGTGGGTAGACTGCTCTTCGGTGGCCTCCTTGTCTATCAGGGAATCAATCACTTCCTTGCAACTGATATGATGGCTGGCTATGCCGAGTCAAAGGGTGTTCCCGCGGCCAAGTTCGGCGTCGTCGCGTCGGGCGTGGTGCTCGTCCTCGCGGGGCTCGGCATCGTTCTCGGCGTCTATCCCATCATCGCCGCGGGGATGCTGGCGGTGTTCTTCCTCCTCGTCACACCGTTCATGCACGACTTCTGGGCGGTCCCCGAGGATCAGCAGCAAAACGAGATGAACCACTTTCTCAAGAACGTCCAACTGCTTGGCGTCTCCCTGCTCGTGTTAGTCTTCGCCGGTGAGACCTGGGGCTACGCGCTAAATATCGGCCTCTAACGATAATCGATAGTTCACTTCGATTCTCTCGAATCGGCACCGATAGCGAACGCGATTACACAATAGCCCTCCATTAGAGGGAGTGCGTTCACTGTGTGCTATCTCGTATTGCGTGGCGAGCTCCTGTCATTCCAATTTCTTTTGGAGGATAGTTCAAACGGTGGGTCGTCGACTAGTCGAGCATGGCAACGAACGAAATGGCCCCCGATCGCGGAGAGACGAAGCAGTTCCTCGTGGAGTGCGACGGCTGTTCGTACGAACGACCGGCTGACGGCCGCGACGAAGCGACACGAATCGGAACGGACCATCGGCAGGAAACAGGTCACGACCTCGTCGCTATCGAACTTCCGCCGTCGATCGGGGACGCGTAGGGCCGTTCCCGTAGCGCTCGAGGGACAGAGACACGCGGCGGCGAGCTGAGGGAGCCACGCCGATTCGTTCGGTATTGAACGGTGAGTCCGTCTTCGGCCCGGCGAACGCGGAAGTCGAAGTCGAGGATAGGATCGCAGTCGTTCAATCTAGTATTCGGGCGCTTCCTCCAGTTCCCCGTCGCGAGCGTTGACAACGCGGGCAAACGTGAACAGGCCATCCGAGAGCCGATTGAGATACTGGACCGCATCCTCGTTGATCTGTTCCTCCGACGCGAGCGCGACCGCTCGTCGTTCGGCGCGCCGACAGACTGTCCTGGCGTGGTGCAGCGCCGCACCGTGTTCGCTGCCGGTCGGCAGGATAAATGAGGTCAATGGCTCGAGTTCCTCGTCGTACTCGTCGATCCAGTTCTCGACGGTCTCGGCGTGTTCGGGGCGGATCGCGGGGTCGTCCTCGTCGGGATCGGGGTTCGCGAGGTCAGCCTGTACCACGTGGAGGTGGTTCTGAATTTCGGACAGTCGGTCGTTGATGTCGTCGTGGTCGGTCGGCCGAACCGTGCCGAGCAGGGCGTTGAGTTCGTCGACGGTCCCGTAGGCCTCGATGCGGGCACTCGACTTCGAGACACGAGTCATATCCCGGAGATCCGTCTCTCCGTCGTCGCCGCGGCCGGTGTAAATCGACATAGCTGGGTCGACGTCGGGATTCCACTTAACTTCCCTGTCGCCCGGCTTGCTGCAGTCGGTGGCCGCGATCAGCGATCCGGTCGCCGCCGGAACCAGTACGTTAAACTCGCTTCGCTCACTATCGCCTCGTATGGCTCTGGAACTCGAACACGAGTGTCCCGACTGCGGGGGCGAGAAGACGTTCTACCGCGCCGCCAGCACGACACTTCACCTCGGCGAGAAGGTCAAATGGCACTGCCCGGACTGTGACTACGGCTTTGTCCGCATCGGCGACAACGGCGCTGCCGTCGACTCGAGTAGCGCATAATTTCATCAGTTTCTCTTAGCTTTGTGGCATTCATAGCGTTAGTTCCGATTCCGACTCGTACGCTCCCTCGTCCTGTTTTAATTCTATGGTAAATATCGATCATACTGGTCGATTGGGTCATTATAACGAGGGTTCGTGAGAGGGGACTCATCCTCTATAACTGGTTCAAATCAGCTCTATCTACCGAAGACGCAGTCACACAGTCATTGTATTACTGCCATCATATCATCAACTATGCTACTTATCTTCCTTATGTGCCTCTTTCACCTGCTGTGCAAACCCACTGTTTGAATCGTTGTCTGTCGATTGTGGGGTGGCTGATGATGATCGTGTATCCCGGCTATCCCCCGTCCATTCTGAGTCAGCTGATGACGGTTTCTGCGCTCGGACGGGATTTGAATTGGTACCGTCTCTTTTCATCAGCCAACCACCTGCGATCGTGATGATCAATCCGAAGATAATAGTTGGGGATTTACTGGTATTCGTGGTTTCGTATGTTGATTCCACGCACTCTTGTCCGTATCCCATCGGATTGTCGTAACAGCTGGTACTCGTAGTCGTCGTTGTACTCGGCATAGTGAGACCACCGAGAAGGACGAGGAGTCCGATGACAAGAACAATGCTGCCAATAATTTTGGTACTGTTCATCGTTATGGAATGAAGAGTAAAGGCGTGAACATGAAATGAACATGAATATAGCTATTACTGCGAGGACGACTTTAACCGTATCGTAGCCGTTCGTCTGTTCGTCAGGGTGAAACACTTCTTTGCTTTGACAATTTTCATCAAATGTTTTGAGGACGTGTTCGACCGGGTACCCACGAGTGCGTTCGAGTTCCGCAAGAAACTGTGACTTGTATTGTTCGGGGTTGGCAGTCATGTTCATCTCAACTTCTTTTTTAGCTCTAATTGTGATCATCGTCTCGGCGGCTGAGGACTGATTTTCGGGAATGTCTACGATGATTTTCTCACCATAGCTTCTGAAATTGGATCCAGTCTTTCCAATAATTCGATGGCCGTCATCAAAGTAAGTCTCAATGTCGTGCATCCGTTCGAAGGCGGCTTTGGTCAGGGTTTTTGCATCATCTCTTGTGTATTCCAATGAGATGGAAGTCATGCTACGGATGATACGCGCGGCTATGTATACCCTTTCCGATACATCCAAATATCTATTATTTCAACTAATGGTTAATAAATAGATAACGGGCCTGTCCCCTGAAAATCACATCATGTCTCTCCGAGGGGCATGCTAAAACAATCGCAACCGATTGACATCCTCCTCCGCGTGAACGCGGAGGAATCCCGAGCGGTGGGAGTTTCAGGTCTGCAACCACGGATGCCGCCACTTCACGGGAGTCCGCGTCTCACCCAGCCATCGTGGTCGGTGGCTGACTGGCGTTCACGAGAGCGAAGCTCTCGTGCAGCCCATCAGAACGCCTTGCGTTCTGAGGCCGGTGCCAAACCGCCGTTACTCCTATCCTCGGTGTCGTTGCCCCCCATCTGTTGTTTTTGCCAGCAGGGAGTCACTGACACGTCGCCAGACTTGGAGTTATCGTCGGGCTTGCTCAGGCCGACGGGCACAAGGCGAACCCTTCGAGGATTCGCGTTCACCGCGTCGGCATTTCGGATACTGCCTCGTTATCGTGGGCGGGCTGGCCGCCTCCGACGGTCGTTCGGAATCCGCTCCGTTCCGACCTGACCTTACCGCAGTATAGCGGTTCTTAGCACTTCAAAGTATGGATTGGAAACTCGAACTGGCGCGTCGAGCGTAGTTGGTGACATGGGTTGTCGGATTCATCCTGCGGCTAAAGCCGCAGGTATTCTCCCCGATTCTGTATAAATCTCGAAATAGTGGAAGAGGCTATAAAGTCGGTCCCGGTTATGTATCGTCCGTGAGCGCCTGCCACGAGAGCCGCGGGGTCCGCGCGGCGCTCGTCTGGTCAATCCGGCGTGCGGTGGTCCGTTCCGGTGCCGCCTCGAGCGTTGCGTCGTCCTCGCGTGCGACGGCGTTGAACGCGGCGGCGAGACGATCGAGGGTGTCCTTGCTCTCGACTTCAGTCGGCTCGGTCATCAGGGCCTCGGGGACGATCTCGGGCCACTTTGTCGTCGGTGGGTGGACGCCGTAGTCGAGCATTCGCTTTGCGACGTCGGCGGCGTCCTGATCGCCAGCGCTGGCGACGAACTCGTGGTGGAACGGGCCATAGGGGACGTCGTACTCGAGTCCCTCGGCGAGGTAGTTCGCGTTGAGCACCGCAGAGGCGCTCGCGTCCGCGAGTCCCTCGTCGCCGAGTCGTGCGATGTAGGCGAAGGCCTTGAGGAGTACCAGCCAGTTGCCGTCGAATCCGTGGACCTTACCGATGGTGTGTTCGGGCTCGAAGCGTTCGTAGATCGGGTCTCCGGACGTCGATTCGCCGGCGCGCTCGCGGACGCGGGGCACGGGCAGGAACGGCGCGAGGTCTTCGACCACGCCGACCGGACCGGCACCTGGCCCACCGCCGCCGTGGGGCGTCGCGAACGTCTTGTGGACGTTGTAGTGCATCACGTCGAAGCCCATGTCGCCCGGCCGGGCACGGCCGAGCAGGGCGTTCAGGTTCGCCCCGTCGTAGTAGAGCAGCCCACCGACATCGTGGACCATCTCGGCGATTTCCGTGATATCGCGCTCGAACAGCCCGAGCGTGTTCGGGTTGGTCAACATGAGCGCAGCCGTCTTCTCCGAGAGGACCGCCTCGAGCGCCTCGAGATCAACTCGCCCCTCGTCGTCGCTGGGCAGGGAGACGACGTCGTAGCCGCCGAGGGCTGCGCTGGCGAAGTTGGTCCCGTGGGCGCTCTCGGGGACGATGACCTCGTCGCGGTGGCCTTCATCGTTGTGCTCGTGGTAGGCCGCGGCGATCTGAATTCCGGCAAACTCGCCGGCAGCGCCGGCGGGCGGCTGGAGTGTCACTGCGTCCATGCCCCCGATTCGTCCCAAATAGTCCTGCAACCGATACAGGAGTTCGAGGGTGCCCTGAACGGACCCCTCGGACCGGTCAGGATGGACGGCCGCCGACGGCAGCGCGGCCACGTCCTCGGTGAACTTGGGATTGTACTTCATCGTACACGACCCCAGCGGGTAGGGCCCGCTGTCGATCCCGTAGATCATCTGGGAAAGTCGCGTGTAGTGGCGAGCCAGTTCGGGCTCGGAGAGTTCGGGGAGTTCGAGGGAGTCGCGGGTGAGGTCATCGGGGAGCGGCGAACCGTCCTCGCCGTCTCCGTCACGGCTGCTACTGGGATCGCCGATCTCGACACGCGTCTGATCCTTCTCCGAGAGCAACGGCTCGTACTCACCGTTCTCGACGTACCGGGCCTGATCATAGCACGACTGTGCGGCGTCGCGGTCGTCTGGGGCATCGGATCGCTCATCGGTCATCGTGCCACCTCCGTTGTGGCCTCGACGAACCGATCGATCCGGTCGTCCGAAATGCCGGCGACGCAGACCTGGATCTCGTGGTCGCCGACGACGTGGACCGCGAATCCGAGCTGCTCTAAGTCATCGGCGATGGCCCCCGCGGGCTGGTCGACGTGAGCGACGAACTCCCGAAGGTGGTGGCGGTCGTGGACCGGCGCTTTCACGCCGACGATGTCGTCGAGTCGCTCCGCGAGGGTCCGGGCTCGCCGGACGTCTCGCTCCGCGAGATCGACCATGCCAGTTGGCCCGAGGACGGCCGCGTGCATCGCAGTTCGGAGCGCGACCCAGGCCTGGTTCGTACAGATATTACTCGTTGCGCGTTCCCGACGAATGTGCTGTTCACGAGTCTGTAGGGTGAGCGTGAACGCTCGGCGGTCGGTCGCGTCCTCGCTGGCCCCGACCAGCCGGCCGGGGACCTGCCGGAGGTAGTCCTCCCGCGTCGCGAACAGGCCCAGCCCCATCCCGTAGCTCGTCGGGAGGCCGAGCACGCTCGCGTCGCCGACGACCACATCTGCACCGACGTCGACGGGCCGCTCGAGCAGGGACAGCGCGATCGGGTCCGAACCGAGCGTAAAGAGCGCGTCGTTGTCGTCGGCGAGGTCGCCGACTGCATCGAGGTGCTCCTCGATCGTTCCGCGAACCGTCGGATTCTCGGCGTAGATCATTACGACCGCCTCGTCGACGGTCTCCTCGAGTCCCACGAGATCGACGTTGCCGTCGTCGACGGGGTAGGTCTCGACGTCAAGATCGGTACCGGCGACGTAGTTCTCGAGCGTGCTCTGCCGTTCCTCACGCAGGAGGTCGGGGATGAGTACACGGTGGCCCGTCGTATTCCGGACCCGGTCGGCCAGCGTGGCAGCCTCGCCCAGAGCCGTCGCGGCGTCGTACATCGAGCAGTTTGCGACTGTGAGGCCGGTCAACTCGACCAGCAGCGACTGGTACTCGAAGAGGGCCTGCAGGAATCCCTGAGAGATTTCGGGTTGGTACTGCGTGTAGGACGTGAGGAACTCTGAGCGATCCGCGAGGTGATCGACCAGCGACGGGACGTAGTAGCCGTAGTGGCCCCGTCCCAGTAGTTCGGTCAGGTCGTCGTTGCGACCCAGAATCGAGCGAACCAGCCGTCTGGTCTCCCGTTCCGTTCGCGTGTCGATGTCGAACCGCCCGTCGAACCGGACGTCGGCCGGGATGTCGAAGAGATCCTCTGCGGACTCCGCACCGACCGCCTCGAGCATCGCCGTGCGGTCCTCCTCCGTATAGGGAGCGTACGGACTCCCCGTGGTGTGTGATCCGTGCATGCTTAGTAGTGGTCTCGATCGAATGCGCCGTCCGCCCCCCACCAGCGTCGGTGACGCCGTTTGATCCGAGACACGATAGTGGCCTCTAGCGGGTACGGGGTAATGAACGCACTCGTTTCGGAGTGGGTACCGGTAATTCACAGACGAACCTGACCACCGCAGGCCCTGCAGTCGCCACACGGGCCACTATACACGGCCGCGGTGTCGTGGGGTGGCATGGACGACGACAGCAACGAACCCGGTGAGAACGGGCCGATCGAGGGAGATCGGGGCGAACGGGAGAACAGAGACGGACCGCTCGATCGCGACGATCAGGAGATCGGGGCGACGGTCGCCACCGATACCGACTCCCTACTCGGCGTCCTCCCGCACTTCTACCGCGGTGAGGTCAGCCAGGCCAACAGTGCGCAGGATCGAATCGATCGGACCACCGACTGGTCGATCACGCTGCTCGCTGCACTGCTCTCGCTCGTGTTCTCGAGTCAGAATATGCCCGCTTTCCTACTCCTGATAGGGATGTTCATCCTGTTGGTCTTCCTGTTTTACGAGGTGCGACGCTACCGATTTTACGACCACTGGCGCGCCCGCGTCCGCTTCGTTCAGGAGAACGTGTTCGCGAACGCCTTGGAGCCCACCGGCGTCGAACACCCCGCTTGGCGCGAGGAACTGAGCGACGATCTCCGCCATCCGACATTCAAGGTATCGACTCGAGAGGCCCTCTCACGGCGCATCCGTCGGGTTTACGGGTTGTTGTTCGCAGTGGCCGGAGTCGGCTGGGTGTTCAAAGTCACAATGTTCACCCCGGGCCAGCAGTGGACCGAAGCCGCCGAACTGCCGGGGCTCCACGGCGCGATCGTGGCGGGGTTCCTCGGACTCTTCTTCGTCAGCGTGATCGCGATCGGCCTGTGGCCGGGCGGACGGGAGGCGAAAGGCGAAATCCACGGGGTAGAGCCGGGTGACTGGAAAAACGACTGATCGAGGTCGGCGGCCCGATCAGGAGTCGGAGTCGCCGTCATCACTACCGTCACCGTCAGTATCGGACTCGCTCGGTTCATCGGTCGTCGACTCCGATTTGGCGGCCGCATTCTCGGGCGGGGCGTCGGACTCCGGCGTCTCGACGATAGCCACAGCGTCGGTCTCAGCCTCGGCGTCGGCTCCCGTCCCGCCGATGCGTTCTCGAGCGAAGATATCGAGGACGATCTTCACACCGCCGAGGACGACGGGGCCGATGAACAGCCCCACGGCACCGAAGGTGATGAGCCCGCCAAAGATACCGACGACGACGATGGCGGAGTTAAAGGCGCTCGTGCGGCCGATGAGCGCGGGCCGGAGATAGGTGTCCGAGACGGTGACGAGCAGGCCATAGACCGCGAGGCCGGCCGCGGCGACGGGCCGACCGACTGCGACCAGATAGATCGACACGGGGAGCCAGACGCCGAATGCACCGACCAGCGGCAAGAGGGTGAGCACGAAAGTGAGGACGGTGAGTAACACGACGGCGGGGATACCGAGCACTGCGAGTCCGGCCCCGAGCATCACCGCCTGAATGGCCGCGACGAGGACGTTGCTGATGACCGACGCCCGCATGAGCTGGTCCAGTTCGGTGAACAGCTCCTGCTGTATCTCGTCGTCGATCGGGATCACGCGGTACAGCCAGTCGATCAGTCGATCCCCGTCCCGCAACAGCGCGAAGCAGACGAACAGCGTCACCGTCAACCCGATCACGATCCCCGGCAGCCCGCCGACGATATCGAGCGCGCTGTTCGCGAGTCCGCGGAGAGCAGTCGAAATCCCGTCCTGATACGACTCGTACAGTCCAGTGAGGTCGACCGGATACCCCCTGTCAGCGAGTTCCCCTTCGATCATCTCGAGGTTGACGTCGCCCTCTCGGATGGCGTCCACGAGCAGCGTCGACTGCCGGAACGCGACGTTGAGGATATACGCGAGCGGGAGCAAGATGACGATCACCGCGATGATGACGGTGATGAATGCCGCAATCATCGGCCTGACGTACGTCTCGAGTCGGTTCTGGACGGGCAACAGAATGTACGCGAGAACAACCCCGAAGAGAACGTACTGTAGATACGGAAGGACGATAAAGAAGCCGAGCAACACGCTGACCAGTGCGAGCCCGGTTAGGACGGGCTGCTCGACGACCCACGCCGGTGGCTCGGGACGATCTGCCATACACTCGGTTGCAACGCCCCGACAAATTAGTCCACTGAACTGAGAACTGAACGGGGGGAGTGCTCGCTCGAGTCAAGTGAGCTATTGAACGCGAGTCGACCGACTCACGTCCTCTCAACCTGTCACGCCACTACTCGACGTAGCGGTACTTCCGCTCGCCCATGCGGCCCCAGCCGTCGAAGACGAACTCCTCGTTGGGCGTCGTGAACTCCTCGATATCGACGTCCATATCGTGGTTGTGGGAGTCGTGGATCTCCTCGTAGTCGGCCCACTCCATCTCGTAGCGGTCGGCGAGTTGCCCGTCGATATTCAGGGCCCCGATCTCGTCTTTCCAGCCCTCCTGAACCGTCTCGGAGTGCATCTCCGCCTGTGCTCCACTGCCGTAGGAGCCGATGAGCAGTTTCTTGCCGGTCATCTCGCGGTCGTTCTCGAGGGCGTGTTTGAGCGCGCTCGCGCGGGCGACGTGGACGGAGCCGGTGTACCAGTTGCCAACCTCGCGAGCGATCGTCAGCGTCGGATCGATCGTCGTGTCGTACCATTCGGCGTAGCGGTCGGTGTCCTTGAGGAGGTCCATGTACTCCCGGAGGGCGTCGCGATACTCGTCGTCGGAGTCGAACGCCTCGGGTCGGGGCTGGCGACCGATTTCGTCTGCCAGTTCGTCCTCGACTTCCGTGTTCCGAGTGACGTGGCGGAATGCCAGTAGGGCGGCCTTCCGGACCATCCCTGGGAACGGCGTGTGGAAGGGGGCATAGATGAAGTCCTCCTCGTGGACCTCGCCTGCAACGCTCTCGAAGTCCTCGAGTGCTTCGCGCATCCGCGCGAGGTAGACCTGCACGGAGCGTTTCCCGTCGACGCTCGGGAACTGCTGGTTGGGCTTGAGGAAGTCGGTCTCGTCGGCCGAGCCGTACCCCTGTTCGGCGGAGAGTTCGACCAGATTCGGATCCTCGCTGATGAGCATCGCGACGGCACCGGCTCCCTGCGTCGCCTCACCGTCGTCACCGCGGGCGTACAGCGCCGTGTCGGTCGCGATGACCAGCGCTGATCGACCGCGATTCCGGCCCGCGCGGATCCAGTTGTACGCGTCGTCGAGACTCTGGGTCCCCGAGATACAGGCGAACTTCCGCTCGCCCTTGTTCGCGTGGTGGAAATCGGCCTCGTAGACCTGCTCGAGGCAGCCAGCGACGTACGTCGAAACTGGCTTCGAGTTGTCGAACGCGCTCTCGGTCGCGACGTCGATGCGGCCAATATCCTCGGGCTCGAGGCCTTTGCGCTTCATCAGCCGGTGGGCAGCGTTCGCTCCCATCGTGACGATGTCCTCGTAGCTATCGGGGAACGAACTGGCGTTGAGGCCGAGCCCCTTCGTGTATTTTTCCGGGTCTTCGCCCTTCTTCGGGGCGAACGTGCCGGGAAGGTCGAGTTTGAGGTTCCCGGTCCAAATTTCGACGGCGTCGATGCCGACTGCAGTCATATCTCGTCAATACGGGCGATGATACAAGGTATTGTCGTTCGTCATTTCGACAAACGTCGAAAGATATCGCGACCGAAGTCGACGCAAGACTGGTCGCTACCCGGCGACTTGCGTTCGGGTCGCGGTTTCGCTGGCCCCGTTCGCGTCGGTGACGGTCAACTCGAGCGTGTACTCCTGTCCACTACTGAGGTCGGAGAACTCCTCGTTATTTCGACTGGTGGTCTGCCCGCTGACGGCGTCCGTCTTCTCGTCGATGTACGACCCATCCCTGAACAGTTCGACCGTAACCGTCTCCAGCTCCGTGTCGGTGGCCGACACCTCCCAGCTGTACCTGAGACCAACGTTGTTACCGGGTCGTTGCTGCGTCGTGAACGAGTCAACCGCTGGCCCGGATTCGCCGCCGTTCTCGGAATTTCGATCGATCGTCAACTCGATCTTGTCGCCGTCGCTCCCGCTCGAGGCGTAGACGTTGACAGTATCGCCGTCAGCGGCGTTCGAGCCCACCGTGAACCGTGTGGTGCTCGTTCCGTCGTCGCTCGTCGTGGTCTCAGTCGGCGAGACGGTTCCGACGCTTCGGTTGCTCACCGCGTACTCGACGCTGGCATCGGCTGCGGTCCCGTCGGTCGCCATCGTCAACTCGACATCGCCACCGGTGACCGTACAGGCGGTTGCGTCGCAGTTGCTGTCGTCGACACCGGATCGCCCGGTGGGATCCTGCCAGTCGACGTAATAGGCGGGCGTCGAACCGCTACCGCCCTCGCCGCCGGCGTCCCGAACATCGAACGGGTCGTCGTCGGATGGACTTGCATCACCGACACCGACCCGTGCCATCCGAAGTTCGTAGTCCGCGTCGGGGTCGTCCTCGAGTTCGATCGTCAACTGCCCGGCCGCGTAGTCGGTCACTTTCGCGTTCTCCTGACCGGTTCCGAAATCGGCCCCGATCGTCTCGTTCCACGCGGTCGGTGACTCCGTCGGGACCCTGATCTCGATGTTATCGCCGGTCGATTCGAGGTCGATCGGATCCGTCGGGCCACTCACCATCCTGGTATCGGCGGATGTCGTGCCGCTCGCGGTCGTCGACAGGTTGCCCTCGACGAGGACGATAGTGATCCACTCACCATCGATCAGCGGCTGGTCGGTGAGCGCGATCGACGCGTCGTCGAACTCGTTGAACGCGGAGCCGTGTTCGATCCGGGTCGTCGGCGCATCTCGGTACTCGTTGTACGACGGCTCGTAGCGGAGCGTCCGCGTCTCGTGGTTCGTCCCCAGAAGTGTTCCCGGGTCGCCTGTGTATGTTCCGTTAAAATCGGCGTTGTCGATACGGATGGTTCCGGTCTCTCCCGTCTCGAGGGTGCCTGTCGGATCCGATGGATTCGTCAAAAAGGTTCGAGTCGGGTAATGGGTCCCGAGCGTGACCGAGACCGATTCCGAGCCGCCACCCATCCCCGCGTTCTGGATCGCGTTCCGCAGATCCTGCAGTTCTCCGTGGACCTGCTGGTTGTGCTCGCTCTCAATCGCCTGATTCTCCACGGGAACGGCGTTGACTTGATAGAGCGCGAGCGCGGCGAAGACGATCGCGAGCAGGAGGACCGCCCCGATCTGGACGGTTACCGCACGCTCGTCTAGCCACTGTGTCATACGCGAGGATAGTCATCGGGGAGTAAACGTCTGGTGGCTACCGAGCGCCGAAAACGTGCCCGACTCCGTCGACCGGACTACTCGTCTTCCTCGACGACTTCCGGATCGCTCATCGCGCTCTGGAGGCTGTCGAGGCCGTTGATCCACTCCGTAACGAGTCCATACTCGAGGTCCTCGGCGACGGTCATATCGAGTTCCTGATCGTCGATGATCAGCGTCCCCGCCTGCGCCGCGTAGCCGAGTGCGGCGTCGAGATCCTCTTCGGCTTCGGCGTCGGCCGCAGCGCTGAGGTAGTCGCCGACGGTACCCTCGTCGGTCGGCCCGTTCGCAACGTACTCCTCGGCCGCGAAGAAGACGCAGACGAGACTGGTCTGAACGCCGTCGACGAGGATCAGTTTCTCCTCGTCTTCGATGTCGACTTCGTCAAGGACGATCTCGCGGACGTCGTTGATCTCCTCGAGGGCCACCTCTTGCTCGAGTTCCCCGTCGTCGTAGGCAGCGACGATCTTGGCGATTGCGATCGCCGTGTCGTCCTGCAGATTCAACAGGAGTCGCGCCGACGATTCGTCTTCCGGATCGATGTCTTCGTCTTTGATGCGATCGATCCAGTTCTGCCAGCGTTCCTCCGAGTAGAACTCGGTCGGGGGATTGCTCATACAGACACCTACACCGGCCGCTTGAAAGGCCTTTCTCTACACTAGCCGCTCCAAATGAATGAGTAGTCGAAACGAAAGAACTCCTACTAGCTGCGTACAATCCCGCTCGTGCCGCGTATCGGCAATATTCGCTGATACTGGCGTGCTCGAGCGACCTTAATAGGATATTACTCCTTTCGCTCGAGGGTCGCTTCAGTGTCGATACCGTAGACTCGCTTCGGCGTCTCGACGTGGGCAATCCGGACCGCCTCGTCGAAGCCGTTCTCGAGGAGCCATCGGACCCGCCGAGGGACCGTCTTGGGGCCGAGCACGGCCCCCGGTCGATCGGGGTCGTCGATGTAGTCGGTCTCCATCAGGAACGGCTCGCCGCGCTCGGCTGCGGTCTCGAGGCGGTCTTTATCGGCCATCACGCTCGGTGTGGGCCCCTCGAGACGGCCGCTTGCGTAGTGTTTGACGACGCGGTGGGCCGGCAGCCCGGTGTCCTCGGCCCACGCGGCCACCTCGGTCATGTCCTCGCTGGCTTCGGCGTGGAGCTGGACGGCGCACTCGAGATTGGACCCGTGCTCGAACGCGCGGCGCATGACCGCGTTCGAAGCCGCCCAGACGTCGTCGTCGACATCGTAGTGTGGCCGGCCGGATTTCAGCGCCAGCGCCTTGCCCGACTCGACATACTCCGCGGCGACGTCGATCCCGGCCTGCATGAGATCACGTGCGTCCTCGGGCGCGAACCCGCGGTCGTCGACCAGACGCGAAACGAGTCCCGGATGAACGCCGAGGATGGGCCATGCACGGCCCTCGAGTTCGCTCGAGGCCTCGTCGACGATCTCGATAGTCCGCTCGAAGACCGTTCGGAAGTCCTCGCCGGTCTCGGCCTCGACACCGAGGTGCCAGGAGGGTTTGTTCACCACGAGTAGGTGGGTGCCGCCGACGCGGGCGAAATCTTTGACGGCGTCGATACCCCGATGGTTGTCCGGGTCGAGGTGGAGGTGGTCGTCCAGCACCGGCCGATCGTCGATCATACTCGACAGTGGGCGGGTGGCGCTGGAAAGTTCTCCGATCCCAGCGAGCGACGAGACCGGCCGTCCGATCGATACCGGGGATCGATTCGATAGGTACATGATGGCTGTCGGCCGTACTGCCGAAAGGATCGATATCGAACAACTAGCTCATTGAACCGATTTTGTCAACAATAGTTATTATGATTCATCCAATTAGCACGAGTGTGTCACAGTATGAGTGATCGACCATGAGCGAGAACGGAGGAGCGCCGGCCGGCGAGGACCCGTCTGACCAGTTCATCGGCGGGGAGACCGAGGACGGCCCCCGCGTCGAGTTCTACGGCGGCCGCGGGATGAGCGCGTTCCCGATCGGGTTTTCATCGTGTGGGCCATCGTCCAGACCGCCCTCTGGCGGATCGGCGATACGGGCGGCCTCATCGTCGGCATCCTGGTCGGGCTGATCCTCGGGATGTTCTTCACCCGGGGAACTGGCAGTCCTACGCCAACACGATCTTCGAGGGGATGACCCAACCCGTCGCGGTGACCGCCATCGTGGCGTGGATCTGGGCCGGCATGTTCGCCCAGTTGTTACAGGACGGCGGCTTCGTCGGCGGCCTCGTCTGGCTAGCCGACACCGCCGGTGTCGGCGCGGCACTGTTCCCGGCGATCACGTTCGTCCTCGCCGCCGTCTTCACGACGGGGATCGGGACGGGCTACGGCGCGAGCGTCGCCTTCGTCGGCCTGTTCTTCCCGGCGGGCGTGTTGCTCGGCGCGAATCCCGTCTTGCTGTTCGGCGCGATCCTTTCCGGTGCGATCTTCGGCGACAACCTCGCACCCGTCAGCGACACGACGATCGTCAGCGCCGTTACGCAGGATGCCGACATCGGTGGCGTCGTCGCCTCGCGGTTCAAGTACGTCATCATCGCCGCCGTCATCGCCTTCGTCGGCTACGTCGCCGCCGGCGGCGCGATGGACGGCCTCGAGATCGGAGCCGAAGCCCAGTCGATCTTCCTCGAGGGCAGCGAAGCGATCGGCCTTGTCCACGTCATCTCGATGCTGGCCGTGATCGGCGCAGCGGTCGCCGGTCGTCACATCGTCGAGGCAATCTCGTGGGGGATCGTCATCGCCATCGTGTTCAACCTCGGCTTCAGGCTGACGGGCCTCGGCGATATCGTCATGTTCAACGCGCCCGAGGACGCGCCCCTGGCCGGCCCGCTCGAGGCCCTGCCGGTCCTTACGATCGTCGAGGATCCCGACGCGGTCGGCGTCACCGGGAGCCTGATGGCCGGCGTGTCAGGGTTCCTCGAACTCTCGATTCTCGTCCTCCTGATCATCGGCGCGGCCCAGATCATGATCCGGGGCGGCGCGTTCGAAGTCTTACTGGAGTGGTCGCTCGAGAACCTCGCGACGAACGTCCGGAACGCCGAACTCACGATGGTCGGCACCGCGGCGCTGATCAACGCGATCATCACGATCAACACCGCCGCCGAGGTCGCGATCGGCCCCTACATCTCGAAGATCGGCGAGCGGTTCAACCTGAACGGCTACCGCCGGGCGAACATCTTAGACGGCCAGACCGCCGCCATGGGCTACATCTTCCCGTGGTCGGGCGGCGTCCTCGCTGCCTATGGGGCGATGCAGACTCTCCCCGACGATTACGAGTGGTTTACCGAGTCGATGGTTGTCACGCCGATCGACGTCGTCCCGTTCGTCTTCCAAGGCTGGCTACTGGTGGCCGTCTTCGTCATCGCGGCGCTGACCGGCTTCGGTCGCGAGTACCTTACCGACCGCGAGACCGAGGAGGTGGCTCGCGTATGAGCTTCCTCGGAAAGTACCTCAAGGGCTGGCGGTTCCGGACGTCTCGCCCGGCCCTCGAGCAGGGAAGCGAGGTCGATGTCTTCATCGCGGAGTCGAACGGCACATCGGGCCGCGCGTACATCGGTGACACTGAACTGGTCGTCGAGGGTGCCGGTCCGGGAACGGTCGAAAAGCAGGTCCGGGTCCGCGTGACCGAGTTCGATGAGACCACTGCGAGCGGTCGCGGTGAACTCCTCGAAATCGTCGGCGAGAGTTCCTACGAAGGCTGAAGCGGTCTCAGACCGCGATCTTCTCTCACGGCTCGAGTGTAAGCGCGTCGTCGGCCGCGTTCTGGAGGGCGTCCGAGCGGCCGTGCGAGCCCGGCGCGATCGCGATCGTTTCCACACCGACCGTACCCGCGTACTCGAGGACGGGTTTGAAATCAGTGTCCCTCGAGACGATCGCGAGTTGGTCGATAGTGCCGTCGCCTGCGAGCGCGGTCGCGTCGACGGCGAGTTTCACGTCGACGTCGCCGCTGGTGATGATTACCTCGAAGCCGCGGGCTTCGGCGGCTTGGATGAGGCCGGGCGTGGCGTGTTCGTCGAGGTAGACTCGAATGACGCCGACACGACCGAGCCTGCGAGCCGTATCGCGGAGATCATCAAGGTCGACGTCGAACTCGTCGCGGAAGACGTTCGGCCCGTCGACGAACAACCCTACTGCCGGTTCGGTTACGGTGTCGGGCGAAAGACGTGCGCGAACGCGGTCAAACATGGTCAGTTACCGGAATTTTCCCGTGCACGGAAATAGGTGTGACGACTCGGTAGTGTCGTCGATCGTCTCGTTGATAGGTTCGGTCAGCTACACGAATCGTGACTGTGAGAGACTGACTGGCCATACGAATCCACTACCCAAAGTGTGAAATAAATATTTTCTAAATCTATTTTCATGAAATATTAAGAATCTTACAATACTCGACACTCCAAAACATGGGTGAGAGAGTGTATACCATCCTGAATTACAAAACTAGTGTCCATATTTTATTGTAATTCATTATGTTTAGGAATTATTTAATATCGGTATCGTATTTCTTCGGTTGCATTATGTCCGATAGAAATAACCAACGGGTCGGTCGGCGATCGCTTTTACAATCAATCGGCGCATTCGGCGCGCTAGTCGGTCTCGGTGGCATCACGTCCGCGACGCCAGGGCGGGAGCCAGGACCGAAGAAAGACGAACTCATCGTCGGGGTCGATTCCGATGTCTCCAATATTGAAGCAGTTGTGGAGCCGAAGATTCCGAGCAACGCGAAGATCGTCCACACGAACGAGACGCTCGGCTATGCCGCAGTCGAGATCGCTGACGAGGCTTCAATACAGGCCAAGGAAACCGTCCTCGATGCTGATGAGGTTACGTACTCCGAAGACAACGTGACCTATGAGGCCATCGGGGCGGACCCACAGGAACTGGAAAGCGATGCTGATACGGCGTCGACACTCTACACCCCGAACGACCCGAACCTCGGGAGTCAGTACGCACCACAGCAGGTGAACGCGCCGGAAGCCTGGGAAACGACCCTCGGCGATCCGGATGTCACGATTTCGATCGTCGATCAGGGGGTCCAGTACGACCACCCAGATCTCTCTGGGAACATGGATAGAAGCGTTTCGAACGGCGGCTCCGACTTCGTCGATAATGACGGCGATCCATACCCAGTAAGCGCAAGCGAGAATCACGGGACGCACGTTGCTGGTATCGCAGCCGGTGGCACCGATAACGGGACGGGACACGCCGGCATCTCGAACTGTTCGCTGCTCTCGGCACGTGCACTCGGTGACGGTCAGGGCGGTTCGCTCTCCGATATCGCCGATGCGATCCAGTGGTCGGCTGATCAGGGAGCGGACATCATCAACATGTCCCTCGGTGGCGGCGGTGCGACGCAACTGATGCGGGAAGCCTGTCAGTACGCCAAATCGCAGGGGGCATTGCTCGTCGCGGCAGCCGGTAACGACTACGGCAGTAGCGTCTCGTACCCAGCCGCCCACGACAGTGTCGTGGCCGTCTCCTCACTCGACGAGGGAGAAACACTGTCGGACTTCTCGAACCTCGGCCCGGAGATCGAACTCGCCGCACCCGGTGACGATGTCCTCTCGAGTGTTCCCTGGGACGACTACGACTACTTCCCGGGGACCTCGATGGCCTCACCGGTCGTCGCCGGTGTCGCCGGGCTCACGCTTTCGGCGTGGCCGAACCTCTCGAACGAGCAACTGCGTACACACCTCCAGGACACCGCCGTCGATGTTGGCCTCTCGGGGAACGAACAGGGCAGCGGTCGCGTCGACGCGGGCAACGCCGTCACCACCGAGCCGGGTAGTTCTCCAGATCCGAACCCGGATCCCGGCGAGTGCGGTGACGAGGTCAACACTGCAAGCGCGGATGGCGAACTCAGTGGTGGCTGGGGCGGTAATCCGAGCGACACCTATACCTACCAGCTCCAGACGGTCGATCCATGCAGTGCCACTATTACCCTCGAGGGACCGACCAGCGCTGACTTCGACCTCTACCTGACGGTCGACGGACGGACGCCGACGATATCGGACTACGACGAGCGCTCGGCAAGCGAAGACAGTAACGAAACGATCGAGGTTGACCTCACCGGCAGCGAAGCGTTCGGCCTCCTCGTCAGCCGGTACACCGGTAGCGGTTCTTATACCATGACCGTCGACGAAAGTGGTCGCTAAACCGAGAGACGGATGCTACTACCCTGCTAGGGAATACACGGAATCTCTCGGAAATCGTCGAATGTGGCGTCCGGGAACCGGTCGCGACCATGGGGCAGTCGGGTCCGGGTGAGCAGCGAGGACCCGTTCCCACGGCAGTCCTGCAGCCAGTTGTCTGCCGTGCGGTCGCGTTATTCTTGGAAACGCCATACCGGTTCTCGTATCCATTCGGCCGGACATAAAGAACCGACTTCATATGTTCATACCTGATTTCCAAAGAAGATAGATTCTGACACCAATACGACCATATTTTCCAAAATAAATCCCTCGGTTGTTCGATAAGGGTTTACTAATTTCAGGTATTGATGACTGTCGTCCCATGACACAGAACGGTCCCCCGGACGCCGCCACCGATCGCACGTACGACCGCCGATCAATCCTGACCGGTGCCGGTTCGATCGCCGTCGGCGGGCTGATCGGCTCGAGCGGCGTCGCGACCGCGACCCCGAGCCGCGAACCGGGGCCGAAGAGAGACGAGATCATCGTCGGCATCTCGCCGTCGACCGCGGACGTGGCCGGTGAGGCGCGTGCCGCCATCCCCGGCGATGCCGACGTCGTCCACGCGAACGAATCGATTCACTACGCCGTCGTTTCCTTCCCCTCTGACGCGCCCGCTCACGCACGCGACGAATTCATCGACGCCATCACCAGTTCGCCCGCCATCGAGTACGCGGAACCCAACGTGACGATCGAGTCGCTGCTCGAGCCGGACGACCCCTACTACGATCATCAGCACGCTCCTCAGCAGATCGACTGCGAGAGCGCCTGGGAGACGACGCGCGGCAGCGAGGACGTGGTCATCTCCGTCGTCGACCAGGGGATTCAATACGATCACCCCGCGCTTGAGGCGGTCGTCGACGACCGGATCGGCGAGGACTTCATCGACAATGACGGCGATCCGTATCCCGCCCACGGCGCGGAACACGGCACCCATGTCGGCGGAATCGCCGCCGGCGGGACGGACGACGGGACCGGCCACGCCGGCGTCAGCGACTGCTCGCTCCTCTCGGTCCGCGCACTCAACGAAAACGGCGTGGGATCGCTCTCCGATATTGCCGATGCGATCCAGTGGTCCGCCGACGCGGGGGCCGATATTATCAACCTCTCGCTGGGCGTCGACGGCTCCTACGACACGCTGACGTCGGCCTGTGAGTACGCGGCCGACCGCGGCGTCCTGCTGGTCGGGGCGGCCGGCAACGACGGGGACAACCGCGTCTACTCTCCGGCCGCCGAGGACACCGTCGTCGCCGTTTCGGCCGTCGAGAGCGACGATTCGATCGCCTCCTTTTCGAACACCGGCTCGGCGATCGAACTCGCCGCACCGGGGAGCCGAATCATCTCGAGCGTGACCGGTGACGACTACTTGCAAATGTCGGGTACGTCAATGGCAGCGCCGGTGGTCTCCGGCGTGGCAGGCCTCGCGCTCTCGGCCTATCCCGACCTCTCGCGGACGGAACTGCGAGAACACCTCCGGGCGACGGCCGTCGGCGTCGGTCTCGCCGACGACGAGCAGGGGTACGGACGCGTCGACGCGGGTGCGGCGGTCGAGACGGATCCGTTCTCCGACAGCAGCGACGGCGCGGACAATCAGGAGTCGCCCGGCGAGTGCGGCGACGAGACGATCACTGCAAGTGCGAGCGACACGCTCGACGGCAGCGGCTGGTGGGGCGACAGCGATCGGTACAGTTACTCACTACACACCGACGACCCCTGTTCGATCACGGTCTCGCTCGAGGGGCCGAGCAGTGGCGACTTCGACCTCTACGTGTCCACGGACGGTCGCTCACCGACTAGGTGGGATCACGACGAGGCGGCGTCGGGGTCGGGCACGAGCGGCTCAATTACGCTCTCGCTGGACGGCGGCGAGGCGTTCGGTCTCCAAGTCCACGCGAACAGCGGGAGCGGCGAGTACACGCTCCGGCTCGAGGAACACGGGCGATAGCGAAGCGAAGCCGGTCCCGCCGGCGGGCCGATTCCGCGAAATCGCACTCGAACCGACAAATCGGCCGCAGCGCGGGATCCCGCGTTCGGCCGCGCTATTCGAAGACAAAGTAGTCCCGTTCCTCACCCTGGACGGAGATCCACTTGGGCTCGGTGAGTTCGCGGGTGATCCACTCGCCGTGGTAGCGACCGAGACCGGACTGCTTGACACCGCCGAATGGCGCGTTGTGGTCCTCATTGATCGGCTGGTCGTTGATGTGGACCATGCCGGCCTCAACCCGATCGGCGAGGTCGCGGGCCCGCTCCTCGTCCTCGCAGAAGACCGACGCCGAGAGGCCGTACTCGGTGTCGTTGGCCAGTTCGATGGCCTCCTCGTCGTCGGCGAACGGGATCACGGGTGCGACGGGGCCAAAGTGCTCGTTACACGCCGTCGGCATGTCATTGGTACAGTCCGAGAGGACCGTCGGCTCGACGAACAGGCCGTCGGCCTCGCCGCCGGTTTCGAGGGTCGCACCCGCCTCGATCGAGTCCCCGATGAACGCGACCAGATCGTCGCGCTGGGTCTCGTTTTGCACCGGGCCGAACGTGACGTCCTCGTTCTCCGATGGATCACCGATAGTGAGTGACTCTGCATGGTCGACCAGCAGGTCGATGTACTCGTCGTACAGGTCCTCGTGGACGAGATGCCGATTGATCGAAATGCAGACCTGCCCCTGATGGAAGAACGAGCCGAAGGCACCGGCGCGCGCGGCCCGCTCGAGATCGACCTCGTCGGTGACGATGAAGGGCGCATTGCCCCCGAGCTCGAGAGCGGGCAGCGCGAGGCTCTGGCCGGCGTTCTCTGCGACGCCCTTGCCGACGGCCGTCGACCCGGTAAAGGAGATCACCCGCGGCGTCGGATGGCTCGTCATTCGGTCGCCGATGTCCGAGCCGCGGCCGGTGACGACGTTGACGACGCCGTCCGGGACGCCGGCCGCCTCACAGAGCTTCGCGATGAGCAGCCCGCCCGTGATCGGGGTGTCCGTCGCCGGCTTCAGGACGACGGTGTTCCCCAGCGCGATCGCCGGCGCAAGGGCTCGCAGGGAGAGGTGCAGCGGGAAGTTCCACGGCGAGATGATGCCGACGACGCCGACCGGTTCGTGGACGATGTGGTTGTCCTTGTCGTCGACCGACGGGGACGGGCGGACCTCCTCCTCGGGGGGCTCGAGGTCGAGTGCCATCTCCACGTCGCCGGTCGCGGTGGCGAACTCGCCCATGGCGCGGTAGCCCGGGGTGCCGGCCTCCGTCGCGAGCAGCCCGGCGATCTCCTCGAAGTGCGCGTTGAGTTCGTCCAGCAGGTTTTCGACGATCTCGTCGCGCTCCTCGCGCGGCATCGCTTCCCAGTCGGGCTGGGCCGTCTCGGCCGCGTCGTAGGCGGCGTCGACGTCATCGACCGTCGCCGCCGGCACCTCCGTAAACACTTCCTGTTTCGACGGGTTCTCGACGAGGATCGTCTCGTCGCTCGCGGCGTCGCACCACTCACCGTCGATGTATAGCTGGTTCCAGTCGGCCTGTGGCTCGAGTGCTGGCGTGCTCATACGCCGCTGCGTACGTTATTTTCAGTCTTATGTGTTCGGCAACCGGAGACGATAGGTGAGCCCGTTGTAACCGAAACGAGTTACGGGTCGGCCATGGAGATTGGTCCGCTGTCGAGACCGTCACCTTGGTGGCGGGGCGACTGCCGTCGCGATCAGCCGACGAAAAGACATTACTACACCGGGGGTGATATCCCGACTATGCCGCTTCAGACGCCGCCGTTACGTGGGATTCACGACGAGCGTGGAGCGAAGTTTACGGAGTTTGGCGGCTGGGACATGCCGGTGGAGTTCGATTCGATCCGGGCGGAGCACGCGGCCGTGCGGGAGGATGTCGGGGTCTTTGACGTCTCGCATATGGGCCAGATACACGTCACCGGCCCGGACGCGACCGAGTTGATGCAGCGGCTCACCTCGAACGACGTCTCCCGGCTCAAGGTCGGCGACTCCCAGTACGCCGCGATCACCGACGAGGACGGGATCATCATCGATGATACCGTCGTCTATCGGCTGCCCGCCGAGGGCGAGACGCTGCCGGAATCCCGCGGAGACGGCGACGCCGCCGACGGCGACCCGACGTACCTATTCGTCCCCAACGCCGGCACCGACGAGGCGACCCACGAACGATGGATCAGCTACCGCAACGAGTGGGGGCTTGAGGCGACCGTCGACAACCGGACCGACGAGTACGCGATGTTCGCCGTTCAGGGGCCGAACGCGGTCGGCCTGGTCGAAGATCTCACCGCGGAATCCGTTGACGACCTCGATCGGTTCGAGGCTCGGTACGCGACGATCGACGACGTCGACTGCTGGATGGCCCGGACGGGCTACACGGGCGAAGACGGCTTCGAACTGATCGTTCCCTGGGCGGCAGCAACGGATATCTGGACGGCGTTCGACTGCCAGCCCTGCGGGCTGGGTGCGCGCGATACGCTCCGGATCGAAGCCGGCTTGCTGCTCGCCGGGCAGGACTTCGACCCCGACTCGAACCCGCGGACGCCCTACGAGGCCGGTATCGGCTTTACGGTCGCGCTCGAGACCGATTTCGTGGGCCGGGACGCATTGGCTGGGATCGAGGAGGCGGGCGTCGACGAGCGACTCGTCGGCTTCCAGTTGATCGACCGCGGTGTCCCCAGACACGGCTACGACATCACGACCACCGAGAGCCGGGTCGTCGGCACCGTCACCAGCGGGACGATGAGCCCGACCCTCGAGAAGCCGATCGGCCTCGGGTACGTGCCGGTTGAGTACGCGGAGCCGGGGACCACCCTGCAGGTAGTCGTCCGTGGCCAATCGAAGAAAGCGAGAGTCGAAACCACACCCTTCATCGACACAGTATAATGAGCTTCGACGTTCCCGACGATAGACGGTACCTGGAATCGCACGAGTGGGCACTCGAGACTGACGGCGTCGTCCGCGTGGGTATCTCCGACTTTGCACAGGACGAACTCGGCGACGTGGTCTTCGTCGAACTCCCCGACGAGGGCGACGAGCTCGAGCAAGAAACGGAGTTCGGCGTCGTGGAGTCGATCAAGGCCGTCTCCGATCTCTATGCGCCCGTCAGCGGCGAGGTCGTCGCGATCAACGACGACCTGTTCGACGGCCCTGAACTCGTCAACGAGGACCCCTTCGGCGAGGGCTGGATGCTCGAAATTGAGGCCGATGATCTCGACGAACTCGAAGACTTGTTGACCGCTGACGAGTACGAAGATCAGATCGCCTGAACCACGGTTCCATCTTCGACACCGATTCGATCTCTCTGTTTCGGTAGCGATCGCGCTGTTCGCTCCCTCTCATACGTTCGTTACTCACTCACCCCTTCACTCTCTCCTCTTACTCTCGAGGCGCTAGCCCGCTCGAGACGCCGAAACGCTGACGGGCCCATCCGAAACTGTTAGGATAGTTCACACGTTAGCGGACGATAGTGGGTCCTCTTGCAGCGACGGCGATCGGTGCGACCTCGGCATCCGCGATAACCGGTCTCGATCTGGCCGTCTTGCTGTTGCTCCTGCACGTGTGGGGGTTCGTCGTCGGGGTGGACGTCTATAATGACGATGCGGCGTCCGGACTCGACTGGGCCACTCGCCGAATCCACGTGGGCACGCGACCGTACGCGGTCCTCATGCTCGTCGCGACGGTCATCGTCTGGTTGCCGTTTGCCGTCGGATCGTATCCGTTCCTCGGAAACGCTCCCATCGGCAGATCGCGGGGCGTCGTCGTCCCCGTCGCTGTCGGTGGCCTGCTGGTCGGCAGTGGATTCTACTTCCTCGGTGGCCTTCTCACCACGCTTCGCTCGTACGCCACGCTTCGTCGGGCAACCAGCACTGCCCCCGGAGCCGCTGACCACGGGCTTGTCGCCGTCTCCGGCCGCGTCGTTCCGCTCCGAGAGCCACTCGTGGCACCACTCACCGGTCGCGACGCGGTCTGGTACCGGCTCACGGCGACGACGACCTCCTCGAAAGACGCCAAGAAGCCAGGCGGCGGCGCTGACGATTCACTGTTTCGGAGCGTACTGACGTACTCGACCGACCCGGCCCGTGTGATCGCGGATCAGCGAACCTCGTTTGCCCTCGAAGCCGACACCGGTCGGGTCGTCGTCGATCCCACGGACGCGGCGTGCCGGCTCGAGCGGCCGGTGTCGAAACGGGTCGCCGCCGATGAGAGCCTACCGGAACCGCTCGCGACCCGACTCTGGGAGTCAGCCGACCTCGAGACCAGCGATCGGGATCGACGCTACCGCGAGTCAGTCCTCGAGGTCGGCGAAACGGCGACCGTGCTGGGCATCGCCGAATCCGAGGGTGGAGGCACTTCGATCGTCGCGACCGACGACTCGATCGCCGACTTCGTCGTCGCTCCCGGTGGTGAACGGCAGGTGGCTCGAGCCCTCCGTGAGACGATCGCGGGCTGTGTCTTCGCCACCGTCGTACTGACTGGTGGCGGATTCGCTCTTCTGTGGTGGCTCGCCGGCCACGGCCTCCCGTGAACTCACCGACAGTGACCGACAGAGAGAGGACAAGAGACCAAAGTGTCCGCAGCGAGCGCATACGGATCGATCAGACGCGTTCGACCCACACGAACCGGTAGCGTCTCAGAAAACGAACCGCTCACCTAGTCGTCGAGCGTCATGAGGTGCTCGAGCACGTCGTCGAGCGGGGCCGAGGTGACGGCGAGCGAGTAGCCGTCGATGCGTGCGAGTTCCTTCGCGTGATCCCAGAGGTCCTCCTCCTCGAGTCCGTGGAGAATCACGGCGTTCGGCGTCGGATTGATCACTCGCAGCGCGATGCCAACGCCCTCGCCCTGCGTGACATTGGTGAACACGAGGACGCGGTTCGTGCTCTGCCCGTAGAGGCGAAAGAACTCCTCGCTCGAGAGGCGCGTGATCGCCTCGATGCTGTCGATGACCGTGTGGCCGCTGACCTGCTCAGTGCCGCTTGAGGCCACTTCGGTCGCCTCGAGGTCGTCGTACAACCGCGTGAGGGGAAGGGAGGTAGCGTACTCTCGAAGGTCGTAGACGACGTCGCTCTCGAAGCCCGCCGAGAGGACGCGGCCGTACTGCCTGATTCGTTCCCCGCCGCGGCGTTCGTCGATCACGAGCAACCCCTCGACGAGTCGGCCGACGACGCCGATGCCAGGACTCTCCCGGCGGCCGCTCTCGTAATCGGAGATGACCGACGACGAAACGTCTAGTTCGGCCGCGAGATCGGTCTGCGAGATGTCGAAGTCGGTGCGCCACTTGCGCAGGGTCGCGCCGGGATCCTCACTCAGCGTGATTTCCCCGGCGATCTTCTCCGCGAGTTCCCGTTTCGGTCCGCGTCCGCTCATACCCGACGGTCGGCGGGTCGATCCAAGTAGCTACCGGAGACCGACTGCCCGGCCGAACGGGCGAGTTGGCCATCGATCTCGACTCGAGTGGTTGCCGCTTCGTTCAACGATCCAAACAATCAAGCCCTCGCGGTTCGAGTCCGCGGAATGTGCCATCAACCGTCGTCCACGTTGCATTCGCAGGCTTACTCGGGGTTGCGTTGCTCGGCGACGAGTTCGATACCCGGGCGATTCTGGTCGTCATGGGCTGTGCCGCCCTCCTCGATCTCGATACGCTGATCGGCATCGTCGTCCCCGGCACGCATCGCGCGGCGTTACACAACGTCTGGATCGTCCTCGTCCCCGCCGCCGTGTTGCTGTGGGACGGCTCGATCCGCGAGGAATCGATCCTCCGAGACCGGTGGGGGAGCTACGGCCACCGCGTCGCGTGGGCCAGTTTGGCCGGGGTACTCTTCGCACACGTTCTGTTCGACGCCTTCTTCAACGGCGTCAACCTCTTCTGGCCGCTCCATGACCGGTTCTACGACCTGTCGGGATCGCTGCTCGTGACCGATCAGCGCGGCCTCGTCCAGACGTTCGTCCAACTCGATGCCAGGCACCTGGCCGAGTCGACGGCCCGCGGGACCACCGAAAATACCCACTACAGAACCGGGTTCGATCCCACTCGAGACGAACCGGCGACCGCCGTCGAACGGATCTTCCCCATCGCGGCGACCGGTGAACGGTTCGTGCTCGCCGTCGCCGGGTTCGGAACGGTACTCGTTCGAATCGTCGAAGACCGGCGGATCGACTGAGACCAGTGGTCCAACTGAGACCGGTGGTCCGACTGCGCCGCTGTCACGGGCCACAGCGGGACGGCTACTCAGTCGGCCCCTTGCTCGCGGACGGCGGTGCGGTCGTCTCGACGCGCTCGCAGAGCCACGCGATCGCCGCCTCGACCGTTTCCGGATTCGTACTCGAGACGCGGATCCGACCGGGGCGGTTCTCGCTTCGCGGATAGCTCCCGACCGAAACGTCGAAGCGCTCAGTGACTCCCTCGAGAGCCTCGTGGAGCGACCCCTCGGGTGCTGGCGTGTACAGCGTTTCTGCGGTCGAGTCGCCCTGGAACTCGTCTTCGACTGCCTCGAACATCGCCTGCATCTCGTCGGGAATGCCAGCGAAGACGTAGACGTTCTCGACGATGCAGCCCGGGGCCCACCCCTTGTCGGTGACGATCGGCGTCGCGCCCTCGGGAATCGAGGCCGCCGCATCGATGTCGAGTTGCAGGTCGTACTCCTCGACCATGTCCGGGTTCTCGTCCCGGAACGCGGCCGCCTTCTCGACGAGTCGCTCTCGGATCTCGCCGTGGACGACGAACTCGCGCTCTAAGCCGTCCGCGACGGCTTCGACGGTCACGTCGTCGGGGGTGCCGCCGATGCCGCCGGTGACGATCACGGCGTCGAACGCGTCGCTCCAGCGGTCGACGTAGTCCGCGATGAGGTCCCGGTCGTCGGGAATCGTCAGGATGCGCCGGACGGTGCTGCCCCGGTCGGTGATCCGCTCGGCCAGCCACGACGCGTTGGTGTTGGTCGTCGATCCCGCGAGAATTTCGTCGCCGACGGTGACGATCGCGACGTTCATAGCCGGGGTTCGACGCCCGGCCAGTTATCGGCTCGGGTTCCGGTCGTCGGTCGATGGGGGCGGTATCGCGCGACCGTTCGTCGGAACCGCGACCCCGGATCGAAACGCGCTCGAGGCCGTCCGAACCGGTCGCCGTCGTCGGTCGCCAGCGCCACGATTTTGTAAGTCCTGTGCCAAGCGGCCGTATGGAAGTCTTCACCGGCGACGAGCGTCCCGCTGCGTCCCCGTCGCCGAGCGATCTCCGTCGACCCACCGGCGCTGCCGCGGTGGGGGAGCGAATCGGTGATCGAACGCGAGACGGATCGAACGCGATACCGACGACGCGAGATCTCTCGCGGCGACCGGGGTGGGGTCGATGGTAGCCGTCGACCTCGCCTTCTCGTTCGGGCGACTCCTCTTCGCCCTCTTCCTTGTCTTCCTGAACGGCTTTTTCGTCGCCGCGGAGTTCGCGTACGTCCGTATCCGGCCGACGCAGATCGAAGAGCTCGTCGCGGAGGGGCGGTCGTCGGCGAAGCTCGTCCAGGAGGCCGAGGAGAACCTGGACGACTACCTCGCGACGACCCAGTTGGGTATCACGATCGCCTCACTGGGGCTGGGGTGGGTCGGCGAACCGGCCATCGCCTCGCTTCTCAGACCCGTGCTGGGACCGGTGCTTTCCGCTGGAACGCTTCATCTGGTCTCTATCGTGATCGGGTTCAGCGTCATCACCTTCCTGCACGTCGTCTTCGGGGAGCTCGCGCCGAAGACGCTCGCCATCGCGGACGCCGAGCGGATCGCGCTATTGGTCGCCGCGCCGATGAAGTTCTTCTACTACATCTTCATTCCCGGGATCATCGTGTTCAACGGGACGGCGAACTTCTTTACGCGGCTCATCGGCGTCGCGCCGGCCTCCGAGCGCGACGAGAGCCACAGCGAGGAGGAGATCCTGCGGATCGTCGCCCAGTCCGGCGAACAGGGAGCCGTCGACATGGACGAAGTCGAGATGATCGAATCCGTCTTCGACCTCGGCGAGACGGTCGCCCGCGAGATCATGGTGCCGCGCCCGGACGTCGTCACCGTCCGCGCCGGCATGCCCCTCTCTGAACTCCGCGGCGTCGCCGCCAGCGGGAACTACACGCGGTTCCCCGTCGTCGACGAGGTCGCCGACGAACCGGTCATCGGGTTCGTCCACGCGAAGGACGTCCTCCAGGCCATCGAGGCCGCAGACGGGGACGACGCGGGCGACGAACCGGTCGGTGAACCGACCGCTCGCGACCTCGCTCGAGACGTCCTCATTGTTCCCGAAACCCGACGGATCGACGAGATCCTCGCGGAGTTCCGCAAACAGAACGTCCAGATGGCCGTCGTCATCGACGAGTGGGGTGCCTTCGAGGGCATCCTGACCATTGAGGACGTCATCGAGGAAGTCGTCGGCGAGATCCAGGACGAGTTCGACGTCGCATCGATGGAACCCTCGGTCGACGAACTCCCCGACGGCCGCTACGCCATGGACGGCGGCGTTCCGCTCGCGGACGTCAACGAGACGCTCGGAACCGAATTCGAGGGCGACGCGTTCGACACCATCGGCGGTCTGGTGTTGAGTCGCCTCGGTCGCGCGCCCGAAGTCGGCGACTCGATCGAGGCCGACGGCTACGAGTTGACCGTCGAGGGCGTGGAGGGAACTCGCATCTCGCGGGTGACCGTCAGCGAGGCCGTTCCGGAGGCCGAAGGATCGTCCGATTGACCGTCGCCGGGCCCATTCACCGCTCCTCTTTTCGCTGAGGCGTCGGCTGCCGGGTCGCCCGAATCGAATTCCCCCTCCTCATTTCGTCCCGGAGACATTTTCGAGTCTCAGTCGTAGAGATGCCGCGATCGGTAGGGACTCAGTCGGCCGGTACCACGCGGAGTCTCGGGTCTCGAGACGACGGTCCGATATTGCGGACGTTCACTCACGAATCGATGACTGTAACCAGACATAACACCTCTGCGACATCTTTATATCGTGAGATATACTTCGACCGGGTATGGAACGTCGGACATTCATCGGTGTCTCCGGTGTCGGACTCGGTCTCGCGGGATGTCTCAACATGAATGCTACTGAATCAGACGAGTCGAACGAGTCACGCGGCGAAACCGACCTGGCTGCCGAGAACGCGACGGACGAATCCGCCGAGGAGACGGGTACCGAGACCGATTCGTCGACGGATTCCGAGACTGAGACGGATACCGAGACTGAGACGGATACCGAGGAGACCGGCGACGAATCCGTCGACGAGAGCGAGGGGTCGGAGCGAACCGTGACGTTCCCCTCCTGCACTCGAGCGGAGGTTGCGGGGACGTTCGAAGCCGACGACGTCGCCTTCGCGAGCACGGACTTCTACGAGGACGGGCTGTACGGGAACACCATGATAGAGGACGGGGTCGTGTTCGGCGAAGACGTGGCCGCACCGTTCTCGGGGACGGTCGTGTTCGAGATCAGTGACGACGCAGCGGTTCACGAAGGGGCCGACGAGATAACCGTCGAGATACCCGAGTACGGCAGTGACGGGACCGTTATTTCGTCACTCACGACCGATCGAGAGGATTACCTCACGGGCGGTTCCACGTACGGGAACCCGAACGGGCGCGAGTGTCTGCGCGAAATCGAACCCGACGACGGTGGCGGCGCCACTGCCGACGAAGCGAGCGCGACGTTCGAAATAGCGGGTCTCGAGACGAACACGCCGATCGACGCCGGCGAATTCCTCGAGGTGAGCGCGACGATCGAGAACACCGGCGGGGCCGACGGCACACAGGACCTCGAACTGATCGTCGGTCACAGTTCGGAACGGGTCGAACGGCAGGCAGTGAGCCTCGAGGCCGGCGAGCGGACGACCCTCACGACGGGATACCAAACGCCGCCCGTCAATACCGATCAGGAGTTTCCCGTCCGCATCGAATCGGACGACGACGCGGCCGAGCGATCCGTGCTCGTCTACGGAACGAACTGAGACCCCCGAACCGCGCCGATCTCCGATTTGCGGTCCGAAACGCGCGACCGATCGGTCGGTGGCCGGTCTGCGCCGGATTCAGGGCCACTCGACGATCGGGTCGTCGGTCCCGGCCCGACGGATGTACTCGGTTTGCATCTCGGAGACCGCGTCGTCGAATCGTTCGCCCGCCTCGAGATAGTCGCCGACGCGGGCCAACTTCCATCGGCTCGGCGTCGTCCGTTCGGTCCAGCGCGCCTCGAGCGGTGCGAGATAGTCCTCGATGACGTCCGATGAGACGCCCTGCTCGCGGAGGCCCCGACGGGTGAATTCGAAGAGTTCCTCGTAGATCACGGTCGAGTCGGTCGTTCGAGTGCCGTCGGCGGTGACCCACGCGAGGTCGGCATCGATTCCGTTCTCGACCGCGGTGTAGAAACTCCGTTCCGCCGCATCTCGCTCGAGAGTCGAGAGCGGATGATCAGCCACACACAGACCCCGGACGAGCCCAGCGACCAAACACTGGAAGCCGATGGTCTCCGTGATCGTCGGCTGGGTGGGAAGCGGGCGGTATTCGAGACGAATCGACCACCGGTCGCCCTGATCGACCGGCTGGCCGCCGATGACGGTACGGAGCCACCGCCAGTACGTCCCCCGCTTGTGATCGAGTTCCCAGAACCGGTCTCCGAACGTCTCGCGATCGCCGTCCACGAGCCACTCGCGGAGAAATGGCGCACACGTCGGATCAGCCATAAGCTTGTCGACGGTATCGGCCGCGCTCCCAATCTCAGTGGGGAAGCGAACTTTCTCCCACGCCCGGTTGACTGACTGCTCGAAGACGGGAATTCGGAGTTCGTGATACGTTTCCTCGAGCAAGCGATACGGATCGTCGATATCGTACAGGTCCGGCGGGAGCAGCGGCGAGTTCGTCGCTAACGCGAGCACCGGACCGAGCGTCCGCAGGGCGGTATTGTAGTAGCGCGGAAACGCGTCGACGTCGGGGACCTGAACGTGTGGCTGGATCGAACTCGCCAGCGACTCGAACAGGATCGACGGAAACGCCCGCTCGAGGCCCGGCACCGAGAGGGTAATCGACCCCCCGGTTCGCTGCAGAACGTCGTTGTCGATCGCACAGTATCGCGGCGACGGCGTCATATTCGCCGCGACGGTCATCCCTTCGTTCTCATTGCCGTCCGTGAAGTAGTCGTCACTGCCCTCCGGTGGCGGAATCGTCCACATGGCGTCCAAGACGATCTCGAGCCCCTCCCGCTCGGCGGCTCGTTGCACAGCCCGGAAATCACGGCGGAGCGCTGCCGCCTGCGCCACGATTCCCTCCCCATCGAACGAGCTCGGATCAGTGTGCAGTTCGACGTTGTGCAACCCGAGTTCCCTCTCACAGGGACTCTCGAAGACGGTTTCGGGCACTCGAGCCAGCTGATTGTCCTCGTCGATCGCGTAGGCCTCGAGTTCGATCCCGAGACCGAAGCTGGGATTGTCGAGCCGCCCTGCTCGGAGGGCATCGGTGAGACGGGTGGCTTGCTCGTCGACGCGACGGTCGAACTCGCTGTGCGTCTCGTCACGGAGTGAACGCTCGACGAGGTCGATGAACGCCGCCATCATCGGAACAAGGCGGTCCAGTCGCTTAGAGGTGGGGTAGGGACTTCGCTCGAAGTGACACAACCCGCGGACGAGCGCCAGTGCTGCTGGGACAGGAGAGGAGGAACCGTCGCGGTAGCCGACGGGTCCGCAACCACTAAACGCGACTCACCCCAACGACATACCAATGACCGACTGGACGGAGAAGTACCGCCCGACGACGCTGTCGGAGGTACGCGGCAACAATAAGGCCCGCGACAAACTCGAGGAGTGGGCCGAGAGCTGGGACGACCACCACAAATCGGTGATCGTCCACGGCAGCCCCGGCGTCGGGAAGACGTCGGCTGCCCACGCGCTGGCCACCGATATGGGCTGGCCCGTGATGGAGCTCAACGCCAGCGACAGCCGAGGGGCCGACGTCATCGAGAAGATCGCCGGCGAGGCCGCGAAGAGCGGGACGCTCACCGCCGGCGAAGCGGGCCGTCGGCTGGTCATCCTCGATGAAGCGGACAACTTCCACGGCAACGCCGACTACGGCGGCTCTCGAGAGGTAACGCGCGTTGTTAAGGACGCGAACCAGCCGATCATTCTCGTCGCGAACGAGTTCTACGACATGAGTCAGTCGCTGCGCAACTCCTGTGAGACGATCGAGTTCCGTGATGTTTCGAAGCGGTCGATCGTCCCCGTGCTACGGGACATCTGCCGACGCGAAGGCATCGACTTCGAGGAGGAAGCCTTAGAGAAGATCGCCGAATCGACGAGCGGTGACCTGCGGTCGGCGGTCAACGACCTGCAGGCGGTCGCCGAAGAGGCCGAGCGATTGACCGTCGACGACGTGGTGACGAGCGAGCGCGATACCACCGAGGGAATTTTCGACTTTCTCGATGAACTCATCAAGGAAAAGACGCTGAGGGTGCGCTTCGGGCCTCCTACGACGTCGACGAGACGCCGGACGATCTGCTCAACTGGATCGAGGACAACGTCCCGAAGGACTACGAGGGCGCGGAACTGGCCGACGCCTACGAGTTCCTCTCGAACGCCGACCGCTGGCTCGGTCGCGTTCGGGCCACCCAGAACTACTCCTACTGGCGGTACGCGACGGACAACATGACCGCCGGCGTCGCCGCTTCGCGCCGGGGCGACAAAGGTGGCTGGACTCGATACGGGCCGCCGAGCTACTGGTCGAAACTCGGTCGGACCAAGGGGACGCGGAACACCCGCGATTCGATCGCCGAGCGCATCGCCGAGCGAGAGGGTGCGAGCGTCGCTACGGTCCGCCGAGAGATCCTTCCCTTCCTCTCCGCGATGACCCACCACTGCAAAACCGCGATCTGACCGTCCGCATGGCCGCGGCCTACGAACTCGACGAGTCCGAAGTCTCGTTCGTCACTGGCAGCGGAAAGGATACCAACAAGGTCCAGTCGATCGTCGAGGACGCCGAAGAGCTGAAAGCCGAGGAAGCGGTCGAACACTCGGGCAACGCCTTCTTCGAGGCCGAGCGCTCGAGCGGAGACGGCGAGACGGTCACCGCTGTGAGCGACGAGAGCGGCGACGATACCGACGGCTCGAGCGGGCAGCAGGCACTCACAGCAACGGAGTCGGACGATGAAACGATGCTGAGTCCGTGTCGGATGGATCGTCAGCAGCCGACGAATCCGACGACGATCAGTCCGGGTTGAGCGACTTTATGTAACCGTTTCCTTCCCGGACGCCGACTCGAGGGCTCGAGGGAACCGGGTTTGTGTTTTCTTTTGCCAAAATATGTCTATATATTGAATGATCGACACTATTACGTCGATGAACGGTGAGAGTGACTCTTGGTGATCCGCTGAATGACAGACCCACATAGCTGCCCGCTCTGTACGAAGACGTACGACGATCGCAACGATCTTCGCGTCCACCTCGAGGTGAAACACCGGAAATCCGAAGTCGTCTCCTATCTGGTCGACCTCGATGCAGAGATAACCGATATTTCGTCCGACCACGAGTCGGCGAGCGTCGACAAAGAGCGTCAGGCACCGTCTGCCTGATCGATTGCGGACCCGATCAGCGAACTTCTACCGGGAGTCGATCGCGAAACGCCGACGACAGTGCATCGCTGACGCCCGCAGCGAGGGCACGCGGTTCGGTATCGCCATCACGTTCGGTCCCGCCCAGCGGCGGTACCGTCTCGACGGGATACCCGGTCATCCGCTCGAGTTCGTCGGGATTGGTCCGCTCCGCGATCGTTTCGCCGGCGTACTCGTTGACGATGAGACCGCAAATGTCGATTCCTCGATCCTCGAGCGCGTCGACCGAGAGCGCGGTGTGATTGAGCGTGCCCAGTCCTGACCGCGTGACGACGACCGCCGTGGCCGCGAGGTCGGCGATGAGGTCGAGCACCTCCTGATCGCCGGCCAGCGGAACCCGGAGGCCGCCGATCCCCTCGACGATCGGGACCGGGGTCGTCTCTATCTCGCGCTCGCAAGCTGTGCGGATCGCTTCGTACTCGAGGTCCTCCCCGGCGACCTCGGCCGCGACGCGCGGCGCGAGCGCCGGCTCGAGATAGCGTGGACAGGTCGCGGCCTCTGGAGTGTCACAGGCCGCGGCGACGAACCCCGCGTCACCGACGAGCGAAGCTTGCCGAGCCGACGACTGTGAGCCGTCAACGTCGGCGGGCGGATGGCCGGTCTGGGCCGGTTTGATCGCCCGAGCGTCGTGGCCCTCCTCGCGGAGCAAGCGCGTGAGCCCGGCCGTCACGACCGTCTTCCCGACGTCCGTTCCAGTGCCGACGACGGCAATCGGCCGCTCGGCGCTCATAGCAGCCCCACTTCCTTGCCCGCCGCGCGAAACGCCTCGAGGCAGGTGATGATGTCGTTCCGATCGTGCGTCGCCATCGGGACGACGCGGATGCGGCTGGTCCCCTCGGGAACGGTCGGCGGTCGGATCGCCGGCGCGACGACATCGCGTTCGCGGACCCCGTCAGCGAGAGCGATCGCGTCCCGCCGATTGCCTACGAGCACGGGGAGGATCTGGGAGTCGCCCAACACCTCGAATCCCATCGACTCGAGGCCGTCGCGGAGGTGGGCGACGTTCTCCCAGAGTTCCTCTCGTGCACCGCCGTAGCGGGCGACGTGGAGCGCCTCGCTCGCGGCCGCAACCGCCGGTGGCGTGAGTCCGGTCGAGAAGACAAAGGAGCGCGCGTCGTTGAGCAAGCATTCGATCAACGCCGCGCTGCCAGCGACGTAGCCGCCTTGGCTCGCCAGCGCTTTCGAAAGGGTCCCCATCTGAATGTGGACCCGGTCCTCGAGTCCTTCCGCTTGGACGACGCCACCGCCGTTCGCATAGAGACCCGTTGCGTGGGCTTCATCGGCCATCACCCACGCGCCGAACGCCTCGGCGGCGTCACAGATCGCCTCGAGCGGGGCAACGGTGCCGTCCATGCTGAACACCGAATCGGTGACGATCAGCCAGGACTCGTCAGTCGGATCGCGGCCATCCTGCGTCGCTCGTTCGGCTCGGTCCTCGAGCTTCGATCGAAGACTCGCAGCATCGCAGTGGTCGTAGACGACGGTTTCGGTGTCCGCGAGCCGACAGCCGTCGATGATGCTCGCGTGGTTTAACTCGTCGGAGAAGACCACGTCCGGCTCGAGTCCCGTAATCGTTCCGACGTTCGCGGCGTAGCCCGACGAAAAGGCTAGCGCGCGCTCGGTGCCTTTGACCTCGGCGAGTTGCCGTTCGAGGTCGCGGTGGACCATCGTATCGCCAGTGACGAGTCGGCTCGCCCCGGCACCCGTCCCGACGGTCGCAGCGGCCTGCCGGGCCGCGTCCTGTATCCGCTGGTCGTCGGTCAGTCCGAGATAGTTGTTCGAGGCGAAGACGAGCGCCTCCGCTGTGTCGAGTACGGGTAATTCGCCGCCCGAGGGCTCGGCGAAGTAGCCGCGCTCGGCGACCCGGTCACCGGGCGATAGCGCGCGTTTCAAGTCGTTTTCCTCGAGGACTTCGAGTCGGTCCTCGAGGTCGAACCCGCGGTCGGCCATTCGGCTATACGGAGTCAGTGCCATGGTTTGATTCTCACGGTTCGGATCGATCGATTGGCACGACTCGAGGCGATCGAGTCGATCGGCTCGAGTCGGACGGTACGTGGTGGTATCTGGGGTATCCTGAGCATAGCTTGTCGAAAACGGATCGGAACGGCGATGGGTCGCGGTTAGAAGCCGGGCATCAGATCGGCCGGGCCGAAGACGCCGTACTCGCCCGCACGGTTTCGGCGAACGCCGGCTTTCAGATAGCCCAATGCCGGGCCGTTGACGTTGGCCTCCATGCTCGTCTCGTCGCCTAACTGAAACGTGTTCGTTGCCGTCTCGCCGTCGAACGTCCGTCCGGTCACGCGAACCGTGGTTGTCGTCGGCTTCTCATCGTTGCGAACGTCGAGGATCCCACCGACGGTGACATCCTCGGCATCACAGACGCCGGCGCGCTCGAGTAGGACGTCATCGGCGTGTTCCATGTCCTCGAACTCGATGGCGCCGTCGTGGTCGTCGATGATCCCCTCGATCTCGGATTCGGAGAGTTCGCGTGCGGTCTCGATGTCGTACTTGGGGAGGTGGGCGATGTCCTCGCGGACGGTGCCGCGGTTGTCCTCGTAGCCGGACTTCAGCCCGACGCCCCACCAAATGTCGACATCGGTAACCTCGACGAACGACTGGGCGGCGAGTGCGGCCGCGCCGGTCAGCAGGCCAGGGGTCGCGCCCGCGCCGCAGATGAACGTGATACCGCTCTCCTCGAACGCCTCGCTCCGGTCGTCGAGCATGTCGATCACACGCGAGCGTTTGAGCACGTCGATCATCACACCCGAGTAGCCGCCCTCGGCGAAGCGGTCGGCGGTCCGCGGGATGAAGTCGTGTTCGTAGTTCGGCAGGGCCAGCAGGACCGCGTCGATCCGATCGCCGTGGTCGATGACCGCCTGAATGGGATCCTCGCTGGCTCGAGCCTGGCTCGAGGCGACGACACCCTTGTCCTCGCCGTGTTGTTTGACGTCGCCATCGGCGGCCGTAGCACCCGGTCCACCGTCCGTCGCAACCTCGTTGTCTCGCGGCTCGCTGTCGATATTGCCCTCCGTCGCCGCGAGCAGTTCGTCGACGTCGAGGCCGTTGAAGTCGACGGCGATACCGTGGCGGTCACACGCCGCGACGGGCGTCAACGCCTCCTTGTACTGACTCACTTCGAGTGCTCGTCGGCCGATACCGCCGGTTCCGAGTACCGCAAACGTGATTTCGTTCATGTCTGTCGATGTGTTGGTGGATTCGCGTGGGTAGTCGTCAGTCATCGCTCGGTTCCGCGCCCGTACTCGCCGTCTCTTCAGTCGACGATTCCGCAGCGCCGCTGTGGCGGGCCTTGACCTCCTCCGGATCGAAGTCGTTGGTGTCCGTGTTCGGTTCCAGCCCCGCGCGCTCGATGATTTCGATGTCGTCGCCGGGCGATTGGCCCTCGGTTGTGAGGTAATCACCGGTGAGGATGCCGTCCGCGCCGGCCTCGAGCGGCAGGTGCTGCTCGTCGGGCTCGAGATTGACCTCGCGGCCGCCGGTCAGGCGCACCCGCGACTCGGGGTGAAGCAGTTTGTACACCGCGACCGTCTTGACGATCTCTTCAGTCGTGATGTCGACGCCCTGCTCGGCCAGCGGCGTCCCCGCGACTGGGTTGAGGACGTTGACTGGCAGCGAGGAGACGCCAATGTCCTGCAGGGCGATGGCGGCCTCGACGCGATCGGTCGGGGTCTCGCCCATGCCGAGGATGACGCCGGCACAGAGGTCCATCCCGGCCTCCTTGGCGACCTCGAGCGTCTTCACCCGATCCTCGAAACTGTGCGAGTTGACGATCTCGGGGAAGTAGTTCGGCGAGGTCTCGATGTTGTGATTATAGTGATTGATCCCCTCCTCGGCGAGGATCGCGGCCTCCTCTTCGGTCAGAATGCCGAGGGAGGCGTCGACCTCAAGGTCGCACTCGTCGCGTACGCGGCGGATCGACTCGAGGACCTCCGCCCACTCTTCGGGGCGATGTTCCTTCGACACGCCCTTTTCGGCCACGACGATGCCGAATCGCTGGGCACCGTCGCGTTCGGCGCGCTTTGCTGCCTCGAGGATCTTCTCGGGACCGAGGAAGCCGTAGGTGTCGATACCGGTATCGAAGTGGACCGACTGCGCACAGAAGCCGCAGTCCTCGGCGCAGTCGCCTGCCTTCGCATTGACGATCGAGCAGGCGTCGACCGTGCCGTCACCGAAGCGATCGCGCACGGTTGCGCCGGCCTCGGCGAGCGCCGCGACCGGTTGGGCCATCAACGCGATCCCGTTGGTCCGATCGAGCACCTCGCCGGCCATCACCCGCTCGAGCGCGTCATCGACCGTCTCGTTTCCAGTCTCGTAAACCACATCTCTAGACGTGGTTAACGGAAACATAATGTTTTTGGATGGTCGTTCCGAGCGGACGGTCCCCGAGAGGCGGTGGTGACCAGCCGTTCTCGGAGCACGTGATCGGAACCGGCGTCGCGCGGCCGTCCCGACCTCGGCAAACGAGAGAGGCGTTCACGTCGGTTCCCTAACTTTTGAATAGTGGTATGAGGTATCGCGGGGTATGGTAGTTAGTATCGCAGAGGGCCGATTCGAGGACGTCCCGGATTTCGACTACGACCCCCAGTACGTCGACGTCGGCGATCTACGGATGGCGTACGTGGAAACCGGCGGTGATGGAGACGACGGCGAGGCCGACGAGACGTTCCTCTGTCTCCACGGCGAACCGACGTGGTCGTTCCTCTACCGGAAGATGATGCCCGTCCTGGCTGAGCGCGGCCGCGTGGTCGTCCCCGATCTGATCGGCTGCGGGCGGTCCGACAGGTACGAAGACCGAGACGAGTACACCGTCGAGATGCACTACGACGCACTCCGGACATTCGTCGAGGAACTTGACCTAACGAATATCACGCTCATCTGCCAGGACTGGGGCGGCTTGCTCGGACTCTCACTGGCGGCGAATCAGCCCGAGCGGTTCGCCCGGCTGGTGCCGATGAACACCGGTCTCCCCGACGGGACCCAGGAGATGACCGAGACCTGGCACGCGTTCGCCGAAATGGTCGCTACCGCCGAGGATCTCGACATCGGTGAGTTAGTCGAAAACGGCTGTTACCACGACCTCTCCGAAGAGGTCGTCGACGCCTATCGCGCACCGTTCCCCGACGAGCGATACATGGCCGCCGCACGGACGTTTCCCGGACTCGTACCGCAGTCGCCTGACGATCCCGGTGTTGACCTGTTCACCGACGCCCGGGACCGACTCGCCGAGTGGGAGAAACCGGCGTTCGTCCTGTTCGCGCGGAACGACCCGATCATGGCCGACAACCGCGATCCGCTGCGGGAGTTCATCCCGACCGCGAGCGAGCAGCCCGACGTCTGGATCGACGAGGCCGCACACTTCCTGCAAGAAGACGCCGGCGAGGAGATCGCCGCGCACATCGTCGACTTCGTCGATCGAACCTGACTCGAGCGAGACGGATCGAACCGATCCGAGTCGCTATCGCGGCGTTTCGGCACCTCACCTCTCGAGGGCCGTCGCCAGTTCCGGATAGTCGTCGGCGTAGGCCTCGAGGTCCTCGCCCGCCATCGAGGCCTCGACGGACTGCCGGAATGGTGATTTTCTAATCGTATCTGTTCGTGCCCGTATACTGGTCAATTGTCAACTTCCGTTGCCGTCGATACCCGCCAACGGCCAGTAGACTCATACATCACATCTCACATCTATCGCGTCTGAGTAAATTCCGAAAATTAAAGTCGTGTGATAATCCACTAGTAGAGAACGGGTTCATGACAGATAGTACTACAGACAGTCCGGGTGACGGTAAGTTCGACGTGGGCTCGAGCGTCAACGACCTGTTCGGGAAGCTCGAGGACCCCGAGTCGGGAGACCAGCCCCGGATACAACTGGAAGATGGGGACGAAACCGACGGGGAGGAAACGGACGGTGTCGAGGACAGGACGGCCGCCGATGTCTTCGATCAACTCCAGACTGAGGCTGCAAACGAGGGTACTGCCGACGACGTGCTCGCAGACGAAAGTCCGGATGACATCATCGCGAGCGCAGACGAACCGGAGCCGGCCCCGGAGACGCCCGTCGACGACGCTCTCGTTGCCGATGGCGATGCACTGACAGAGTTGCTTCTCACTGGCCGTACGAAAGAACGGGAGTTCCTCTGGGTCGACTCCAACGGCTCCGACGATCCACGGGATGGCGAGCCGACCGACCGAACCAGTACGGACGAGGGGACCGAGGGAGCCGACGAGGAAACACCGTCCGTCGATGATACCGTCGACTTGGACGCAGCGACAGCGACCGCTACCGGGACTGTCGACGAGCCATCCGACGGCGAGCCCGTCGTCGAGAACGGGTCTGCCGACGCCGTCGAGCCTGATGTGGCTGCTGTCACTGATACTGACACGGAGAGCAACACCGACACTGCGGTCGATGCCGATGCCACTCCGGAGACGCCATCGAACCCGAGCGACGACACGTTGATCCGGAATGACGACACGGGCTCGAGTCTCGAGGCCGAGTCGGATACACACGCGGTCGATGACGCCGAAACGGCCGACCACGATGGTGACGGCATGGGGAGTGATACCGACACCGAGGGCACTGAGACCGAGACTGCGTCCGACGATACCGGGAACGCGAGCGCAGCCGACGACGAACCGTCGGGACTACTCGGCCGGCTGCGCTCGCTGCTCAACGGGTTATTCTGAGCCAGCCGCCGAACGGACTGCTCGGTCGACTCCGGAGTCACATCGCTTCGTATCGCGACGGCCTGGAACCGACTTGTTGACCCTGCCTCGGCTCGTTGCTCTCGAGCGCGATTACGTCTCGGGATGCCACATGAGCCCGTTCCGTCGAACCGTATACGACTTCCCACCGCACTCGGGACACTGCGTCCCGCCCCTTTCCGGATCGTCCGGTCGCTCCGGGATCGTCTGCTCGGAGCCACAGCGATCACACTCGAGCCAGACTGGCATACCGAGGGTGACGCGCTGTGGGACTATGATCGTATTGCGGGAAAGCGACGGGGATCCCCGCTAGACAGCCTCTGTAGTGGGAACTCGAGACCCAGTATCGCTCGAGTCAGCTCGAAAAAAGACGTGATCACACACCGATCGGCCCGCGACTGCGATCACGGGCCGACGCGAGCGCGAGACGGCAGCGTTACGCGAGGAACTCTTCGATGTGGTTGGCGACTTCTTCGGGGGTGTCGCCAACGGGGACGCCGGCGTCGTTGAGCGCGTTGATCTTGCTCTCTGCAGTGCCCGTCCCGGAGCCGGAGACGATCGCACCGGCGTGGCCCATCCGCTTGCCCGGCGGTGCGGTACGGCCGGCGATGAAGCCGGCAACCGGCGTGTCGACGTAGTCGTCGATGAACGCGGCTGCCTCTTCCTCGTCTTCGCCGCCGATTTCGCCGCACATGACGATGGCATCGGTATTGGAGTCGTCCTCGAAGAGTTCGAGGGCGTCGACGAAGTCGGTGCCGATGATCGGGTCGCCGCCGATACCGATGGCCGTGGTCTGTCCGATACCACGGTTGGTCAGGCTATCGACGACCTGGTAGGTGAGTGTCCCCGAGCGGGAGACCAGACCGACGTTCCCCTCGGCGAAGATGTTGCCGGGGAGAATGCCGAGTTTGGCCTCGCCAGGCGTGATGAGGCCGGGGCAGTTCGGACCGATGAGTCGCGTTTCCGTCTCGGAAAGGCGCTTGTTGACGCGCGCCATGTCCTGAGTCGGAATACCCTCCGTAATCGCGACCGCGAGGTCGAGATCCGAGTCGAGCGATTCGAAGACTGCGTCACCGGCGAAGGCCGGCGGGACGAAGATTACGGACGTGTCCGCATTCTCCTCGTCAACAGCTTCGTGAACCGTGTCGTAGACCGGTACACCGCTGACCTCCTGGCCACCCTTGCCGGGGACCGCGCCAGCGACGACGTTGGTGCCGTACTCCATCATCTGTTCGGCGTGGAACTTGCCTTCCCCGCCGGTGATGCCCTGTACCACGACGCGCGTGTCGTCGTCGACTAGTACGCTCATTGGTCGTTCACCTCCCCAGCGTACTCAACAGCACGCTGTACCGCGTCCTCGAGGGTCTGTTCGACCGTCACGAGGTCCTCGTTCAGAATCTCCATGCCTTCCTCCCAGTTCGTCCCGGCCAGTCGAACGACGACCGGCTTGGGGATCTCGTCGAACTGCTCGAGCGCTTCGTTGATCCCGCGGGCGACTTCGTCGCCGCGCGTGATGCCACCGAAGATGTTGAAAACGACCGAATCGACGTTGTCGTCCGAGAACACCATGTCGAGCGCGTTCGCGATGCGGGCGGCCTTCGCGCCGCCACCGACGTCCAGGAAGTTAGCGGGCTCGCCGCCGTAATGGTCGACCAGGTCGAGCGTCGTCATCACGAGTCCGGCACCGTTGCCGATGATCCCCGTGTTGCCCTCGAGTCGGACGTAGTCGAAGCCGTACTCGTCGGCCTTCTGCTCGAGTTCGTCGCCGCCGGCGGCTGCCTCTTCCATCTCGGCGAGTTCGGGCTGGCGGAACAGCGCGTCCTCGTCGATGTTCATCACGGCGTCGGCCGCGATGACCTCGTCGTCGGCCGTGACCATCAGCGGGTTGATTTCGGCGTCAGCGCCGTCCTTGTCGTCCCAGAGCTGGTAGAGCGTAGTGAGAACGCTCGAGACGTCGCGGGCGATCGACTGATCGACGCCGGCATCGTAGACGGCCTTGCGGGCCTGATACGGATGCATTCCGAAGGAGGGATCGATGTGTTCGCGAGCGATCGCCTCGGGGTCTTCCTCGGCGACTTCCTCGATGTTGACGCCGCCTTTGGTCGAGACCATCGCGACGGGCTTGCCCTCGCCGCGGTCCATCGTGATCCCGACGTAGAGTTCGTTCGTGAAGTCGACCGCTTCCTCGACGAGGACGCGATCGACGTGATACCCCTTCAGGTCCATTCCGAGGATCTGGGAGGCCGCGTCCCGAGCCTCGTCTGCGTCCTCGACGAGTTTAATCCCGCCGGCCTTCCCCCGGCCGCCGACCTGTACCTGCGCTTTCACTGCTACTGGATACCCGATCTCCTCAGCCGCGGATACGACGCCGTCGACGTCGGACGCGAGCTGTGAGTCCGGCGTCGGAATCCCGGCATCGGCGAAGACGTTCTTCGCCTGATACTCATGTAATTTCATGCCATTCGAACGGGCGTGCCGACCTTGCTTAAATCCTGCCAGTTTCCACTCGCCACGGGAGATCCATCGACGTGTATCGACTACACAGGGTGCGTTACCGCCGTACCGTTTTCTAATCTCCCATATTTGTGTTCATTTTCAACCGAAGGTGGGTGTGACCTTCCCGCACGTCCGGACTCGGTCCCGAATCCCTGCCACGAGTAGTCGTTTTTCCAGTAGTACGAATCCGAGTTACTTCCAGAGAATCGGTTCGGGACCGACACCATCCCACATAATTCATCATGTTTCGCGGAATCGCCCGACCGAACGACGGATCGACGGGATCAACGCGATCGACGCAGCATTCAAACGTCTGCCAGCCGCTACGTCCGAGATGAGGCGCACCGTCGTGACGAACCCTACCGCAACGCATCGAACGCCGGGTTGGGTGTCATCGATAACGACCGCCCTTCGGTTTCTGGTCCACAGTAACCTCTTCATCTCGCTGGCGACGGTCAGCGTCGCCGTCACGACCGCTCTCCTCGCAGATCTCCCGCTCGAGCCCCTGCCGCTGTTTATCGTCTTCGCAGCGACGATGTTCGTCTACACCGTCAATCGGTTCACTGACCTCGAGGAAGACGAACAGAACGTGCCACAGCGCGCGGCGTTTACGAAGCAGTACGGGACGCTCTGGCTCTCCGCGGGGGTCGGCCTCTACGTTGCCGCGGTCGGAGTCGCAGTCGCGCTCGGCCTCCCCGGCGCGGTATACATGTTCCTTCCGCTCGTAGTCGTGCTCCTGTACTCCGTCGGCGGGGTCAAGCAGCTCTTCCTCGTGAAGAACCTCGTGGTCGGTTTCGCCTGGGGTGCGATCCCGCTAGGCGTCGGCTACTACTACGACCGGCTGCTCTCGCCTGAGATCCTGTTTCTCTTCGCTTACATCACGACCATGATCACCATCGCAGCGGTGATCTTCGACGTGAAAGACATCGAGGGCGACCGCGCGGAGGGGATTCCGACGGTTCCAAACCTGTTCGGCCCGCGCTGGACCCGGGTTCTATCGCTGCTGGCGACCGTCGCCGTCGCCGCGGCGGTCATCGCCCTCGTCGGCGGCGGCGTAGTCTCGCGCGAGTTCCTCGTCGTGCTCGCGATGAACGCCTACGTCTGTGCGTACATCCCCTTTGCAACCACCGACCGCGGCCCGCTGTATTACGGGTTCGTCGTCGACGGCGAACACGTCTTCCTCGCCGCTATCGTCCTCGTCCTCGAGTGGCTGCTCTGGTAACGCCCTCGTGTAGTAGCGGTGTGGAGTGGATGCAGTGGTTCCACTGGCGAATCGGAGACGGCAGCTGATCCGTTCGTCGAGCTGTTAGTGAAGGTGATCGTCTCGATCGTCGTGTTGGTGCCCCTAACTGCGTTTCTGGGATACGGCGCTAGATCATCCTGACGCCTGGCGAAGATCGGTGGAGACGATCCGAGAACAGAAGACGGCGATCTTCGTCGAGACCGATTACTAGCGTGGTCCGATCGTAACAGGGAGGACATGTGCACGGACGGACGAGCCGAACTCCCAGTGTAACCCTGATGAATCTCGGCTCACTGACCCTGCCGTTACAGGAGCCGCTTCGCCGCCTCGAGCAGGCGGTCCCGAACTGCCGTCGGTACGACTGTGCCGATCCCGACTGCACTTCTTCGGGCAGACGGCGTAACGCGTCCAATTGTAACGTCTTGGTTCAGTCGCGGTCAGCCTCGCTCCAGTCGCAGTCCTGGCACTTCCAGCCGGTGACAAGTTCGGTAACTGATGGCATGTAAACGACTTTCAGTACGTTCCCGTCACACTCCGGGCACTCCTCGTCGGCCTCCTCGATCGAATCGACTTCCATCACGGAGTCGCCTTCGACGAGTTCCGCGAGTTTCTTAGCCGTGACCATTCGCCCCTGAACGACGCGATTCTCGCTCACACTCGAGGTACCGGACGCGACGCCCTAAGCGTTTCCTGATACGGTCGCCCTCTCGAGACAGACTTGCGGCTGATACACCACCGAGTACGGTCCGGAACGAACGGCCGATTCACCAACGACTACTCGAGAATGAAAAGCGGTTCCGGTGCGGATCGGAACCGAAAGTCGGCGTCGCAGCATCCGGCCAACCGTCGCCCGTCGATCGACCTCCCCCATCCGTTGCCGTCAGCGGCACCCAAGAGCGCGGTCGAGAGTCTCCACCTACCGCATCAGAGTTGCTGGGTCGAAACGCCATCAGTGTATCCCACGCAGCGCGTGCACGACGTGCACATGCTGCGGTCAGTCGCAGCCCAACTGCTACTCGACTGACACCTATCGCCATCGGCGGCTACTCGTTGGGATTCATCTCGACCGCTCGCTCCTCGTGAGTCTCGAACCGACTGATCGCCCACTCTCTAACTCGCGTATCGGTCGACTCCAAGAGCGCCGTCGGCAGCCCGCTCCCGTCGTGAACGCCGATCTGGACGGCATCGTCGACGATCCCCAGATAGAACAGAATCTCCGCGTCGACGACCGAGACGGAAAGCGACTCCTCGTCGGCCATCGCCGCGAACGTGTCCGCGATTGACGGGTCCGTCCGCAGTGTCTTTGCGACCGACTCCGTAACTAGCAACTCGAAGGCTGCCCCCGATTCGATGGCTTCCCGTGTCCGCTCGAGCTGTTTCGTCCCCGTTGCCGGTAGCAGCGCTCTGACGTGCGCCGCACCGGACAGGCTCGCCACGTGATGCTCGACCGGAGCGTAGGGGTTCGCCGTGGTGGATTCGACAACCGTCGCATCGACCAACTCCTCAAGATCGAACTCGAGTTCGGCCGCCGGAATTCGCTCGAGCACCGGCCGCAAGCGAACCGCCACGCCGATCCGATCCAGAGCCGTCGTCACTGCCCCCGTCGCGAGTGCGCCGGCCGACGTGAGTCCGTACCGCCGACCTCGTTCGCGGAGCAGCCCTCGCTCCGCCAATCCGTCCAGATTCCGTTGCAGCGTCGTTCGTACGACATCGACCTCGGCTCGCAACGAGTCCCTCGAGACGGCACCGTCCTCGGACAGCGTCTCGAGGATCCGTACTCGGGTCGGTGAGCGTGCGACGTACTCGAGCGTCTCGATCGCGTCCCCCGTTTGATCACCCATCACGTCTCGGTTCTGCAACCGAGCCTACTTTATCGCACTGGCCCTGCTGGTCGTTTCTGTCCCCGTGACGGCAGTCCGAGTAGTCGCCACGAGCGAGGGCTGTTTCGACGGGATGCTGGGACCGGCCTGTGTCTGCGGGCACAATCATATAGAGCGTTACGCCCGAACGAACAGATATGGAGACGCGATGGGCGACCGTCGACGGCGTCACCCTCGAATTACCGGCCGACAGCACCGTCAGTGAACTCCGAGACGCGCTCTACAAACCCGACGACGCGGCGCTGGTCGCAGTTACCGGTGATCTCGTCTCGGTCGTCCACGACGAGGATCGACCGCTCTCCGAACTGGTCGCTGGCTGTGCCGAGACCTACTACTTTCGCCGCCCGGACGGCCCCAAGCGAAACAAGGTACTGGCCGCGCCGGAACTCACGGACGCGCTAAACGGTTCGAGCGACGAACAAGAGGCAGCCGAAACGACGTTCCAGCGGCCTGGAATCGACCACTGAGTGCTACACGGTTTCGACTGGGTCGTCGACACAGAGCGTCTTCCCACGATCGTCCTCGAGAACGCGCGTGAGTATCATCAGTGAGTAGTAGTGATCGAACGCGTCGGCGTCGGCCCACTCGGGAAACGTTACTTCTCGCTTTCGAACGAACTGCGACTGAAACTCTCCGATCGGCTCCCCGGTATCGGGGTCCCGCTGGGGGACGACGCAGCGCCCACAGGGTGTCACCCCCTCGAATCGAACGGTACCGATCTCGAACGCTGGCGCGTCCGCGCCGACGAACCGATCCTCCCAGAACGGGTCGACGCCGGACACCTCGATATTCGCCCGGATCCGTCGTCGCGCGCCCTCGACGGTCATCTCGTCGAACCAAGATGCGACCGCCTCGAGCGTCGCCGTACTGACCACTGACGGTCCCATTTCGCGCCGATCGACGAACCCGAGCGAGGTGTCCCGTTCGAGCGACAGGTCGGCGTCGAAAAACTCGCTGAACCAGGACTCAGCGGTCTCGCGGTCGGCCGTGAGATCGAACTGTCGGCCCTCGCCGTCGGGTGTCTCGACCGTGAGCACACCGGCCGTTGGGTCGTACTCGGTATCGAGCGTGTGTACTCGGACGGACCGTTTGCCGTTGAAAACGTCGGCGTCGGCGTCGAATAGCGCGAACTCCCTGTCGTGAGCGACCGTCCCACCCTCGAGAACGTCGGCCACCTCGAGATCGATACCGTTGAGTCCTTTCACCGGATAGACCCTGAGCCGGTTGAGTCGTGCCATTGGCGGATTGTACCGGCCGGCGCTTCATTAGTCTTCTTTCGAACAGAATCGGATCGGAACTCGGGCTCGCCGAGACTCGAGCGTCACGCTGTCAGGCCGGGAGTTCGAACCGCGCGACGGACGGTGGAGAACGGAAGTCCGTAATTTCGGAGACCGTATCCCGGATCAATCGATCGTCACGACGGGTTCTTCGGTCTCGTCGAATTCAACTCGCACCTGATGATTGGCGTACGTGAACCCGATGTGGCCGGAGCGACGGTCACCGGACTCCGTCGTTGCAAAGATTGCTGCGAGTGCATCGGGGTCAACCGCATCGAACAGTGGCGGTAATTCCATTGGATCAGCTCCTTCGAGTGCTGCTACCCCGGTGACGATCCGCTCGTGCACCTCGTCGGTGCCGACCGCGAGGGTTTGTCCCATTGGAATCTACGGCCACACCGCTCCATTAATAGGTTTCGAAATATTGATTGTCATACGGAATTTCCATTGGGTATTGATTTGCTGTTGCGTCCGTTCGGATCGATGACTGTCGGACGGATCTGGACAGAAAAACGTGGAGTCGTCGTGAGAGCAATCCCATGCCAGGGCGCGGATCGGACAGTAGTGTAGTGGTGTACAACAGGGCCCGTGTAAAGATTTCCAACGGATTTCGTGGAGAGAGTTCCAATGAACTGTCCTCCCCGGCCTGATAGCTATATGGCACTGGTTCGCATGCGGATCCTACATGCTCGATGCCCTCGTCGAGAACACTATCACTTCGCAGCAGCCGTGGCTCGTGTATACGGTGCTTTTGTTCGGTGCGATACTCCTGCTGGGCAGTGAAACGCCCCACGGATGGGGTATCTTAGCACCCTCACTCCGCCCATCTCGGCGATCGATCCGACGGCTCCTCACGGGTCTCTTGGTGATCACAGCGCTCGTCGCAGTCCCGGTCACGCCGGTGGTCGCTCAGGGTGACGATGAAAGTACAGGGGAGGACGGCGACGCGACGGAACGTGAGGGCGGTATCGAGGGAGCAATCGACGGGTTCGTCGAAGCACAGGGGGTGATGGGGGCACTACTCGTCCTCATTGCCGGTGGTGTCTTGCTGACGGTCTGTGTCGAAAAGCTAATCAGCTATCTCACTCGAGCGGCGCTGAGATTGAAGATATCGCTGTTCGCGCTCGCAATACTCTTCACCGGGTTCGAGTTCGACGACACGATTCTTGCACTCGTTCTGTCGGCCGGCGACCTAGAGAGTGCTGCCCTCGGAACGGCGCTCGGGACCGGACTGGCGATTATCGGCGTAACACTCGCGCTCGCGGCAATCATTCGTCCATTCCCGGTTGATCTTCCGCCTGACTACGTCGCCCTCTTCGCGCTGGCACCGCTGTTGTTGATCCCGTTCGTGCTCCTCGGGACGCTGACGTTCGTTCACGGACTCCTGCTCCTCGGCGCATTCGTCCTCATGTTCGGCTACATCATCGCTCGAGAGTATCAGCGTGACACGCCGGTCTTCCGGAACACCGAACTCGGCGAAGAGATACAGGCCGACGGCGGCATCGCTTTGCCGGCGGAGTTCTCGGAAATTTCCGAGGATCGACTCGTCGGCGATCGTTCCGCGTCCGGGTGGATATGGCTCTCCCTCGCCGTCCTCGCACTGATCGGCATCGTGTTCGCGTCGATGCTGCTGGAGGCGGGGTCGGAAGTCGTCGTCGACGGGCTCGGCCTCGAGGAAACCGTCTTCGGGGCGACCGTCCTGACGGTGATCCTCACGTTCGAAGACGTCATGCTTACGATCGAGCCGGTCCGACGGGGAGTCCCCGAGATCGGCGTCGGAAACGTCATCGGGAGCGTTCTCTTCTCGGTGACCGGAAACGTCGGCGTCATCATGCTCCTCAGCGACCTCGAGATCTCTCGGTCAGTGCTCACTTTCCATCTCCCGACGGTGATCCTCGTGACTGCCCTCGCCGCGTACTTCCTCTATGAGGGGGAACTGAAGCGATGGCACGGCTTCCTCCTTGGTGGGCTCTACATCGCCTACTGGCTGATCGCGATCGTCGTGTTCGGCGGCGTTCCGATCGGTGGCTGATCCGTGGTGAGTGCTGGGAACTGGTCTCGCCGGCAGATCTGCGACACAGCGACGACGATCGGATCCGGGACACCGGCGATGGCGACCGATCCCCACGGAGACCGCGTTCCGACGAGCCGTCGTGTTCCAGCGTGACCACACTCGAATACTAAGTACGGCCGTGGTATATGCTCACAGGCATGGTCGTTCCGAGTTCGACAGTGGCCCTCGTTGCCCTCTTTCTCGTCGGCGTCGTGCTGGTAATCTGGTGCGTCGAGGTCTTCATCGAGGCCGTCGCCCAGAGCGCGGTCTCGCTCGGGATTTCCGGCTTCTTTCTGGCGGTCGTACTGGCCGGCGTCGACCTCGAGAATGCCGTCCTCGGCCTGACTGCGGCGTTCGTCGACCTCCCAGATCTCGCGCTCGGGACGGTTTTCGGGGAGTCGCTGTTCGTCCTCGCCGTCGCCGTCGGACTCGCGGGGATCCTCGTCCCATTTCGAATGGATGTCCCTCGAGCATATCTGCTCATACTCGTTCTCGTGCCCGTCCCCGCGTTCGCGCTGTCGATCGGCGGGACGATCGATCCGCTCGAGGGCGCGGCCCTCCTCGGGCTATTCGTTCCGCTGCTCACGTACATCTTCTGGCATGAGCGCCGCTCCGAAACGACGTATCTCCTCTCCGAAGAGATTCAGGAAGTCGTCAGTCTCGAGGCCAAACCGGGTTCGAGTACAGAGGTGGGACCGGAAGCACCGGACGGCGGCGACGACTTGGGCAGCCGATCGGAGCAGGAGCACGACCTGGATTTCGATCTCGATCTCGACGAGTTCGTGCCGTCGTTCGAGCATCGCAGCGGTCTCTTCAATCTCGGTGTCGCCGTCCTCGCGGTAGTCGGGATGACGATCGGATCCGGAATTACGGTGGTCAGTGCCGAGGGGATCTTCGTCGCGTTCGGTATCTCGGGGCTGGCGTTCGGCGCGACAGTATTGAGCTTCATCGCCTCGATCGAGGAACTGGCGCTCACCGTCGAACCGGTTCGACAGGACCGACCGGAGCTCGCCGTCGGGAACGTCGTCGGCAGCACGGTCTTCTACATGACGGCGAACGTCGGGATCATCGCGTTGCTTCACCCGGTCAGTACGGGCGGGGACGTCCTGACGGTCCACTGGCCGTTCCTCGCCGGCTGCTTGCTCGTCGTGACGGCCATGCTCGCACGGGGACGCGTCACCCGCGTCGGCGGCGTCGTCCTGTTCGGGCTCTACATCGCCTACTGGATCGCGAACTATCTGTAGCCGGTGAGAGTCAACTCGCCGAAGGGGTCGAAGCGTCGCACCGGTGATACCGCCGCCCGCGATGACGCCGAGTGTCTTGAGGAAATTGCGCCGATCCGCGTCACTCACCTCCCCGTAGCTGTACCTGTCTTCTTGATTGGTACCATATACCGTGATGCTTGTTGAGAGACCTCGCCGGTAGCAGTAGACGTTTCCACAGTCGTTGGTATTGAATATCTTTCTTCAGGAACGCCGATTCACTGCATTTGTCTCGTCACTTCCCGTTAGTTGATCGTTATCAGCAATCGGTAGTTAGCGCGGGCTCCGAAGGGACAATAAATAGTCTTCATTCTTGAGAATGAAGGAAGCCGAGCGCCCGTTCGAGTAGTCACGGCCGAGCTTCCGCTACGCAGCAGGCGGAGGCGGTACGTCCACAGTTGATTTCAGCCCCCTCGACAGTTCGATGATGGAGTTCGACTACTCCGTCTCGAGTTCGAACTGTTCGTTTTCGGAGACGGCGTTGAGCACAATGCTCGTATTCGACTGATTGATATCGGGGTCTGTGATCAGCGTCTTGATCTGATCGTTCATGTCGTCCGTGTCCTGGAACTTCCCGATGGCGATCACGTCGTAATCGCCAGTGACCTCGTAGACGGAAATCATCTGGTGGTGATCCTTCAGCGTTTCCGTAATCTCGGGGAGTGCGTTCCCTTCGGCTTTGAGTTGCATGACGGCGGTCACGTCGTAGCCGACCGCGTCGTAGTCGATTTTCGGTGTGTATCCCTCGATCACGCCCTCATCCTCGAGATCGGAGAGGTGGTTCGAGACGGTAGTGACGGAGACGTCGAGTTCTTCGGCGAGGCTTCGCAGACTCGCACGGCCGTCATTGAGCAGTTCGTTTACCAGATCCGAGTCCAAGTGTTCGTAGGTCATTGTCCAGTATGAAGCACTCCTCATACTAGGGGTTTACGAATATCCAGTTCTATCCGCTTCTATTGAGGTGGTGTTGTGATGTGTACGGACAAGTCGTGCAGAGCTGTGAATTAGTGAAAGAACACTGACCCGCTCGCAGATGGCTGCCGGAGACGAACTCCTACGGAGTCACCGAAAAGAGAGTAACGAGGGAGAAATCCGGTCTTTCAATCCATGAAAGAAAACGCCCCAAGCGGTGTCAGATGACGGATATTCCTTCATCGCGAACGCATCACACCCTTCTACACCCGTCGCGACCGAGTTCACGGAGACTGACCGTGATGAGACGGCGTTCTCTCGAGTTCGGAAGACACTCGAGAGTCGTCTGGCTGCGAATCCGTTGAAATATCTGGTGTTTGAATCACATGAAACGCCCGCTATCGCTTGCGTCTCTCTATTTCAAATCTCAGAACGTGCGCGCTTTTCTCCGCTCCACTCTGCGTTGCTACGTTTCGCTCGAAAAATGCTCCGTCTGGGATTTGAACCCAGGTCATCGGCTCGAAAGGCCGAAATGATTGGCCGGACTACACCAACGGAGCGATCTTAGCTCGCACCGGGACTCGCGTCACCGCGTTCAGCGAACCGTCGGGGCGTGCTTCGCAACTGGTTGTTGCCGAGGCCTAATGAAAACGTTCCGTTCCGAACCAGCAGTGGCACGATATCACGTACGCTGACCGGTTATTTCTCCGACACCAAACGGTGTCTCCCTCGAGAATATCGACCGATCTCCCTCATTCTCGGTCTCTCCGAAGCGACGAACCGGCAAAGTTCATCGCGAGCTTCCCTTCGAGTCCGAGCAGATCCACGATCGTCGGCGTTACGTCGGTGGCGTCGACCGATTCCTCGCCCTCGAATGCGGGCGCAGCCGGTCCGCCGAGGCCGAACGCCCCGAACGCCGACTCGTCGACGCGGCCGTGGGAGCCGCTGATCTGCGACGCGTCCAGCGAGACGAGCCCCTCGTCGCCGAAGAACAGTTCACAGGGATCGAAGCCAGGTTTGGCGTGGATGTCCATCTCGGTCGCGTACGGCGGAGCGTTCGCGCGGTCCGTCCACCAGTAGTACTGGAACCAGCTATCGGGCTCGGCCACGAGGACAAGTTCGCCCGCGTTCGGGTGGTCGATCCCGCGGTCGGCCTTGGCCGACTCGTCGAGTACGGCGTCGATCCCTTCGAGTCCTGCGAGCGCCTCCCGAGCGGCGTCGGTCGACCCGTCGATGTAGACGTGTGCGATCTGGTGGTCGACCATAGCGAACGCGTCCGAGGCGGGGAGATTGACGTCGCCGTCGTCATCCGTCTCGAGGAGGCCGGCCTCGCGGAATGCGCGGTTCGGGAACACCGGGTGGTCGACCTCGTGAAACCCGTACTCGCTGACGAGCGTGAGAACGGTCTCGTCCCAGCGCTCGGTTTCGGACAGGAAATCGAGAAACGCTGCGAGCAGATCGTCGACGACGGCGAGTTCTTCGTCGAAGGCGTCGCTTTCAGGGCCGTCGCTCTGGCCAACGTAGTCCAGATGCGGGACATAGATCCACAGCAAATCGGGATCGAACCGGTCGATCGCCTCGCTCGCGGCCGCGAGAATCCAGCGGCTCCCCGCTTCGTTTGCGCCGGGCCCCCAGTAGTTGTGCAGCGGGAAGTGGTTCAGTTCCTCGCGGAGGTCGTCGTAGAAGCCGTCGGGATTCGTCCAACAGTTCATCTCGAGGATGTCGTTGTTCTCGTCCTCGATCGGGGACGGCGTGACTGCGACGTCGGCACTCGTGCCGATCAGGTGCTGGAAGTTCAGGACGCCGGTGGTCAGTCCCGCCTCGTCGCTCGCGGTCTCCCAGAGCCGGTCGCGGCCGTCGCGGTCGCGCTCCCAGAACTCGGCGGCGTCGCGCTCGCGGTCGTACTCGCCGCTCGAGACATCGCCGTGCTCGCCGGGACTTTGCCCGGTTGCAAGCGTCGTCTGGGCGGGCACCGTGACGGCGGGAAACGGGGGTCGGAGGTTGGTCACTGACTCGGACGGGAAGAACGACTCGAGGGTCGGCGTTCGCTTGGCGTCGATATGGTGGGGCTGGAGGCCGACGACGTCGAGGACGATCACGCGGTCGGCAGTGGCAGCCGTCTCGATGGCAGTGGCAGTCGTCTCGGAATTTGTTGAGTCAGTCATCGGTCTCGGTATCGGCGGTGGGGGTGGTGATCATGGTATTTGGGTGCAATGCGGGAACGGGAAGGCGGACGGTCGTCGTCAGCGATACTGCTCGGCGTAGTCGGAGAGCCGATCCAGCTGTCGGGAGAGGTCGTGCTCGTCCACGCCGATCGGGGCCTTGAAGAACGACGCGAGCTGGGGCTGGAGCCCGCCGTCATCGTGCTTATCGGCGTGGGCGACCAGCCGCACCAGATCGAGGACGAGCGGCGCGGCCAGCGCGGAATCGGACCCCTCCCAGGTGAACTGCATCTTCATCTCCGTCTCGAGGAACCCCTCGAAGTGGATGTAGTCCCAGGCGGTCTTCCAGTCGGCCAGCGAGGGCGTGTAGTCGATCCGCACGCGATTGTGGCCGATGTCGGGCAGGATCGAATCGAGCACGTCGCCCTTACTCGCGAGCTTCCCCGCGGCGTTCGCCTCGTCCTCGAGGACGAGGCCGTCCTTGTTGCCGAGGATGTTGTGGCCTTCCCAGCTCATGACGTGTAGATTTCGGCCAGCGAACATGGGTGCGAGCGCGGACTTGACGAGCGTCTCGCCGGTCTTCGCGTCGCGTCCCATATGCGGGACTCCGTTTTCGGCTGCGAGTTCGCGGACGCCGCCGAGTGCGTTGCCCGTGCTCGGCGTGAAATTGACGAACGGGTGGCCGTCGACGATCGCGGCGTAGGCGTAGCAGACGCTCGCCGGGAGATCGCTGTCATCCTCGTCGATCGCCCGCTCGAGGGCGTCGCGAGTGTCATAGCGCTCCGAATCCGCCAGTTCGGGTTCCGTCGAGGCGACGTTGACAACGACCAGTCGCTCGAGGTCGTGCGTATCGCGGAAGGTCTCGTAGTCGTCCCGGATCTGGTCGACGACATCTCGGATCGACAGAGCCTCGTCTAATTGTTCGCTCTCCTCGGAGACGGCAGCACCGCAGTTGACCGCCGTCCCGACTTCGATCCGCTCGTCGATGGCGGCCAGATCGTCGCGGACTGCCTCGAGCGTCTCAGCGTCGGGAACGCCGTTCCGGTCGCACTGGCGCTCGGCCTGTGCGACCAGCGACTCGGGTTCGATATCGTGGCCGCCGAAGACGAGCCCCTCGACCGGCGGGAGGTCGAGACTCGAGACCGGTTCGCGTTCCGTGACCATTCCGGTCGTATCGGTCAGTCCCCGGGCGATGGCACGGGCACCGACGATCGACATCGTCGCGACGTTCCCGCGCGCGCCCACTAGCCAGACGCCGGTTCGGTCGTCGTCTGTCGGGTCCGTCCCCTGGCTCATCGGGAATCGTCCCGTCTCGACGGCTGGTTGCGCTCGAATTCCGACGTGCGTCGGTCCCCAGAACCGGTCACACGCCACCGTCCCGCAGCCATCGCTGGTTCGATTGGGAGCATTCCCACGGGAGTGGTAGCCGGACGACTTTCGTTATGACTCCCGTAGCGGAAGTAACTCGGTTTTGCCCGGTCGTAACACCGTATTCCGCCGGCGGGTCCAGTTACTGTGCGATCATCAACCTCGAGTTTGTCGGTCGAACGACCGGCAGCACCAAACCGTCCGCTCGTGGCACGGCCTGTATGCGGATTATCGATCCTCACATGCATATGGTCTCGCGCTCGGCCGACGACTACCGGCGAGCGCGGCGAGCGGGTATCGAGTGCTGTATTGAGCCCGCGTTCTGGAGCGGTCAGGACAAACACAACGCCGGCTCCTTCTTCGATTACTTCGAGCAGATCATCGAGCACGAGACTGATCGCGCCGAGCGAGCCGCGGGCATGGACCACTACGTAACGATCGGCCTCGAGCCGAAGGAAGCCAACTACCGCGACATGGCCGAGGAGGTCGTCGACCGGATTCCGGAGTACCTCGACCGCGACCCCGTCGTCGGCGTCGGCGAGATCGGCTTCGATCAGGTCACCGATGACGAGGAGTGGGCGTTCCGCCGGCAACTCGAGATTGCCGAAGACCGCGAACTCCCCGTCATTATCCACACACCTCACACGGACAAGCCGTCGGGCACCGAACGCATCGTCGAGATCATTGAGGAGATGGGCGTCACGCAGGAGCGGATTATCATCGATCATAACACCGAAAACACGATCGATATCTCGACGCGGACGGACTGCTGGATCGGCTTCACGCTCTACCCCGGGAAGATCGAGACCGAGTCGGCGATCGACCTGCTTGAGGAGCACGGAACCGATAACATGATCTTCAACAGCGCCGCGGACTGGGACCCCTCGGACCCGCTGGCGGTGCCCAAAGCTCGTGATACGATGCTCGATCGGGGCTGGGACCGCGAGGACGTTCGAAAAGTCGTCTTCGAGAACCCCTACGAGTTCTTCGACCAGTCGCCGAACTTCGACTACGAGGCCTGACGATGCAGTTTGGCTTCTCCACCAACGCCTTCCGAGAGTACCAACTCGAGGACGCCATCGAGGCCATCGCCGACGCGGGCTACGACGGTGTCGAACTGCTGCTCGACGAACCCCACCTCTATCCGCCTGACTGCACCGACGGGGAACGCGAGCGCGTCGAGGAGGTCCTCGACCGGCACGACATCGCCGTCAGCAACGGCAACGCATTCATGCTGACCGCGATCGAAGGCTTTCACCACCCCTCCTATATCGAACCCGACGAAGAGTACCGACAGCAGCGGATCGATTACACCCTCGCGGCGCTCGAGACCGCGGCCGACCTCGATCTGCCATACATCTCGATCGAACCCGGCGGGCCGATTCCCGACAGTAAATCCCGCGAGTGGGCGATGGACACCTTCGTGGATAGTCTCGAAGACATCATCCCGAAAGCCGAGGATCTCGGCGTCGACCTGCTCGTCGAGCCCGAACCCGACCTACTGATCGAGACCGCAGACGAGTTCCTCGCACTCCTCGACCGGGTCGGCTCCGAGCGCGTGCGGTGTAACTTCGACGCGGGCCACTTCTACTGCGTCGGCGAGGACCCGGCCGAACTGGTCGAGACTCTCTGGGACCACACGAGTCACTACCACCTCGAGGACATCCCGGCCGACCGGACGCACGAGCACACCCAGCTCGGCGACGGTGAGATGGACATCGACGCGTTCCTCGGCGAACTCGAGAACCGGGGCTACGACGGCTTCGTCACCGTTGAGCTCTACCCCTACGAGGAGACGCCGATCGAAACCGCGCGGGAAGCGATGGCCTACCTTGAGGAACGCGGGTGGGCGTAGGGTGGCCGGCGGCGTGTCGTCGGATCGAACCGAGAACGCGGATACGGTCGATACCGTGAGCGAACCCGGGATGGAGAACGATCGCGGGCCGACCCTCGGTGCGTTCGCAGAACTGGTCCGCGCGCCGAACCTCTTTACTGCGCCACCGGACGTGATCCTCGGGGCCGCGTTGGTGACTATCACCGGTGCTGATCCGGTTCCGAGCACTGTTGCCGGGCTCGCGACCGCCTCCGTCTGCCTCTATGCTGGGGGAACGACACTCAACGACGCCTTCGATGCTCCGATCGATGCTCGAGAGCGGCCCGAGCGTCCGATTCCGTCCGGTCGCGTCTCTCGGCGCGGCGCGTTCGGGTTCGGATTCGCGCTCTTGTTCGCCGCCGTGGGAATCGCGTTCGCCGTTGCGGGCGGACCGGCCGCCGTCGCCGCCGGGCTGGTCGCCGTCGCGATCGTCGTCTACGACGGCCTCCTGAAAGGGACCGCCGCCGGCTTCCTCGCGATGGGGACGACGCGCGGGCTGAACGTCGTCCTGGGCACGACCGCGGCCGGGGGTGTGATACTCGAGTCGCCGATTCAGTTGCTCGCCGTTCCCGCCGTCATCACCGGCTATATCGCTGCCGTCACGGCCATGGCGGCTCGAGAAACCGAGGGCAGCAATCGGGGTGCCGTCGCGGTCGCCACCGCAGGTGCGATCGCGGCGGTGCTCGCCGTCGGCTGGTTCCTCGCGAGCGTCGATCCGGCCACGCTCGAAACGATAGTCGCGATCATGTTCGCCGCCGCGTTCTGCTGGTGGGTTGAGCGTCCCCTGCGAGCCACGTACGCCGATCCGGTGCCGGGTACCATCGGTCCAGCGGTCGGCGCATGCGTCCTCGGGCTCGTCTTGCTCGATGCGACCTTTGCCGCCGCCGTCGGTGTTCGCTGGGGGCTCGCTGCTGGCGTCTTCTTCGTACCGGCGGTCGGCCTCGCTCGCATCTTCGACGTGACATGACTCCCAAGAGGGGTGGCGCGCTGGCAGCCGACCGAGTGACAGCAAGGGTGGCCGACAGTCTCGTGCGAGGCCTTCGCGAACATGTGTGCGAAGGCGCGTGGAAGACGCGACGCGTCTTCCCGTGGATGAGCGAGCGCCGTTAGGCGTGAGCGTTAGCGCGGAACCAGGGTTCTGCGAGCAGTCGAACGGATGCGACGCACCCGTGAGACGACGGTTTCACCGTCCCACAGCGCCCGTGAGGAGAAATCGGGTGGAGAGGGTCTGGTGTCCTAGTTGCCGCGTAAGCGGGACAGCTCTGTTCGCATTCTAATCATGCAATACCAGAGAAAACGAGAAAACTCCCTACTCTGGGTTCGGTCATCGACTCACCGCAGCCCAGCGCGCGCCACCGCACGGAGGGCACGTAGGTACCCATGGTATCGTCCGATGCTCTCACCGACTCGACGATTTCGAGCAGTTTCTGCCCCTCGTTCGAGAGTGACGGGCCAATGAATTAGTGGCACTTCGGTGTACGAGGTCCAGATCGATGGTCGAACTCGCCTTCTCGACGAACGCGTACACGCAATATGATCTCCCTGACGCAATTCGCCGGATCGCCGACCACGGCTATGCCGGCGTCGAACTTCTCGGTGATGAGCCCCACGCCTACTTCCCCGAATTCGACGACGACGACCGCGACGCCGTCCTCAAGGCCCTCGAGGAGACCGGTCTCGCCGTCTCGAATATCAATGCGAATACGGCGATGGGGTACTACGACGACGCGCCGCCGTCGGCCTTCTTCGAACCGAGCGTGATCCGTGCCGACGACGAGGCCCGCGAGTGGCGCGTCGAGTACACGAAGCGGGCGATCGACCTCGCGGAGGCGGTCGACTCGCCGGCAGTCTGCCTGGCGACCGGCCGCCCGCTACCGGGAACGATGCCCGAGGAAGCCCACGACTATCTTCGCGGGTCGCTCCACGAAATCCTCGACTACGCCGAGGCGCGCGATATCGAGGTCGGCATCGAGTTCGAACCCGAACTGCTGATCGAGAACACTGAGGAGGTACTCGAGTTGATCGATGAAATCGGTCGGGACTCGCTCGGCATCAATCTCGATGTCGGACATGCCGCCGTCTACGGCGAGGACGTCGCGGAGAGCATCCGCGCCAGCGCCGGCTCCATCACGGGCGTCCACCTCGAGGACATCGTCGGCGGCCGCCGGGGGAAACACTACCACCGGATCCCCGGCGAGGGCGACCTCGAGTTTCGTGAAATCTTCAACGCGCTCGCGGACATCGGCTACGACGGCTTCGCCACGCTGGAACTCTACACCTATCCCGACGAACCCGACTGGGCGGCACGGGAGGCCTACGAGGCACTCGAGGCGTACGTTTCTAGTAGCCACTGAAAGCCATTGCACACCTGATCGCACGATAGCCGTGCGATCAGCGTGTAAATCGTTTCAGTGGGTGCTAGAGGTCACCGATCGACGTTGTCCTGCGCCCCGTCCACCGCGCTGGCCACTGTCCTGCGGTCACTGACGTTTCGAACACCCCTGAACTAACCGCCTTCTCAATCCTTTTTACCCCCTGCGACCATTCCACCGAGCATGAAATACGTCCGCTTTCGCGACCCGGCCGGTGCAGCCCGCCGCGGCGAGTACGAGAACGAGATGGTTCACTTCGCGAACGAGAGCTACGCGCTCGAGGATGACGATATCGACGTCCTCCCGCCCTCGGAACCCTCGAAGATCGTCTGTATCGGACGCAACTACGCCGACCACGCCGACGAGATGGGGTCGGACCTGCCCGACCGACCGCTGCTCTTCCTGAAGCCGCCGAACGCGCTCGCGGGTCACGGCGACACCGTCACCGCGCCGGCCGGGAAAGATCGGATCGACTACGAGGCCGAACTCGGCGTCGTCATCGGCGAGCAGTGTCGCCACGTCCCCGAAGCCGACGCGATGGACGTCGTCGAGGGCTTTACCTGCCTCAACGACGTGTCGAATCGCGAGGACCAGAATCAGGAACAGAACTGGATTCGCGGCAAGGCGTTCGACGGGGCCGCGCCGGTGGGACCGGTGCTTGCGACCCCCGACGAGGTACCCGACGACGCGTTCGTCCGATCGCGGGTCAACGGCGAACTCAAGCAGGACGGCTCTCGCGAGCAACTCATCTTCTCGATCCCCGAACTGATCGCCGAGATCACGACCTACCTCACCTTAGAACCTGGCGACGTGATCGCGACCGGAACGCCCGAGGGCGTCGGCCCACTTTCCGACGGCGACGAGATCGAAATCGAAGTCGAAGGCGTCGGCACGCTCGAGCACTCGATCCGACTCCCCTAAGGTCGAATCCTTTTCAGCCCGCTCGAGAAACGAGACACCAATGACTGTCCGATTCGACGCGGTGACCCTCGACTGGTTCGGTCTCGCGACGATCCGACTCGAGGGCCAAACCGGCGCTGTCATTTATATGGACCCCGGTCCCGAGGAGTACGGCATATTGGATGGTCGCGAACCTCGAGATGGGGATCTGATTCTCGTCAGTCACGGCCATCACTACGACCCCGAGTCGATTCGACGGGTCGCTCGCGAGGATGCGCTGGTCGTCGTCCACGAGGCGGTCGACGCAAGCGAGATCGACGGCGTCGACGAACGACCAGTAGACCTGCCGTTCGAGGTCGAACGCGTCCGCGCGGACGAATCGTTCGTCCTCGGGCCGCTCGATCTGTTCACGACGCCGGCGTACAACGATCCCGACGGACCCCATACGGACGACAACGGAACACCCTATCACCTCGAGGGACGGGGTGTGGCTTCGGCGTCACGATCGACGGCATCACCGCGTTCTGGCCCGGCGATACCGACGTCCTCCCGGTTCATGACGCCACGAATGCCGATTGCTTTCTCCCGCCGATCGGGGGGACATGTACGATGGATCGTCGCGAGGCCGCATCGCTGGCCGAGCGAATCGAACCCGACCTCGTGGTCCCGGTTCACTACGATACCGTCCCCGAGATCGAAACTGACGAGGACGCGTTCGTCGTCGACGTCGCGAGACGCGGTATTCCGGTCGCTCTCGACGGGTAAACAAGGAGACGGACGCGCCGAACGTGGTGTGGCTCTTGAGGACGGACTTGATCGCCGCGGCGATCACAGGTATGTGCCGGAGTCCTGGATACCGCCTCGAGTCGGAATCAAACGCCCATTCGCGACCAGGCGAATACCGCAAGACCGATGAGTACCAGTACTGCGAACGCCGCCCACTGTCCGAGCCCGGTGTCCGCGATTGGCGCAAAGAGGTCGACGAGACCCGTCCATTGCAGGAGGCCTAGGCCAAGTATCACCATGGCACCGATGGCGATGAGGCCGATTGTGATACCCTCTTTCATCATCCACGCGGCCTCGTCGGCCTCCTGTGCGTTGGTGGTCGTCGGCTGGTCTATCGCCTCCTCGTCCGGATCACTGTGCAACGGCCGTTCGCTGTCGTTGTCGTTCGCCATATCACCAGTCTAGCGGATAGAACCCGCCACAGACGGGAACAGGTTGTACCTGCAGTCACAGGGCACGTCGGTCTGCAGTCCCTGATTCGACGGCAGTGAATGTGGCAATGTTCGGTCCCTCGGTATCTCGAGACGGTCGACGCGGAGCGTGACAGGTAACTGGCTCCGTGACTCCCGCCACTGGAGTTAGAATCCCGACATCTCCAAAGAGTTAGTGTCGCAGTCGACGACGGTCGAGTATGCGCGGTGACCGTCCTCGACGTCGGGGTCACGGCCGAACCGGGCCGCTGTACTGCACTGACTGCGGTGAGCCACTCGAGCCGTCGGTGAACTACTGTCCGAACTGTGGCGCGACGGCCGTCCGCTCGAGCGGGCGGTCGCGTTCAGCGTCGACGTCGCGGTCGGGTTCCGAAAGCCGACCGCGAACGGACACGAGCCGCGACACAGAAAGGACGACCGACCGCACCGCGACCGGAACGACGGACCGCAACCGACTCGAATATCGAATCGCCGCCGCCTCCCGAGAGGGCTGGCAACTCGAGCACGACTTCGGCGATCACGCCGTGATGATCCGACGGACGTTCGGTGGCGTGGACGATCACCTGTTGGTCGCACTGATCACCGTCTGGTGGACGATGGGGATGGGGAACGTCCTCTACGGCGCGTACCGATATTTCGACGATGCCGAGCGGATGGTCGTGCGAGCGGAGCAGGTCCACAGCAATGAATCCGACGACGCCACCGCTGCGTCGAAACTCCGTCCGCGGGCGACCGCAGTCGTCGGGTGGCTGCTGGCGACGATGACCATCGCGCTCGGCGTCCAACTGGGACTATCGGCGGTGAGTCTCATCTTGGTGGCGCTCGGACTCATCCTCGCAGTCGCAGGAACGAGCGTTCTCCCATCGGTCAGTCGCCGCCTCGAGGCCCGCCACTCGGTGCTGACGAACGGGCGGACACACACGGTGGACGAACGAACAGTCGTTGCCCCCGAAACCCCGTGTGCCGCGTGTGCCGGCCCCATCGACCGTGGACTCGAGCGGACCTACCGCGCAGAGTTTTGCGTGCTCGGCGTGCCGGTGACCGCCACCGACGGACGAAACTATTACTGCCGACAGTGTGCGAACGCGGAGTCTGCCGCGACCGGTGCGACCGATCGCACGGCGATCATGGAACCGACGGTCGACGAGTCATCGACGGGGTCGAGGCCGGACCAGGAGCCGGAATCGGAACAGCCCTAATAGCGTCTTACTTACAAGCTATACGCCACTGTTCTTATGCAGAGTCGAGTAGGAAACGGCGGATTCGGGAAACCGTTGACGAACTCGAGAACGACGAGGCGATCTCCACCCAACTCGGCATCGGCTACTAACAACGTACCTGACGACGGGGAAGAGGTGGTTCTATCGACGGTCGATGGATTCCACTTTTCTTTCTACACCGAGAAATCGCCGCTATCCGATCCGATCCGATCCGCGTCTGCCTGTACGTATCGCGAATACGTATCGCGATGACAGTTCGCCACTGACCAGCAAACCCGACGAGGGTGCATGGGTTCGCTACAGTACGCCCATGTCGTCCAATCGCTCCGGCATCATCTTCCCAAACGGCGGCTCGGTGGGTGTCTAGAGGACACCCATCTCACTGAGACGTTCGGGGAGATAGGTGTCCGTCACGAAGTCTAGACCGTGAGACGCCAGTGACTGCTGTTCGGATTTCTTCCCGAGATCGAGTTGCAGTTCGATCTGTTCCTCCCAGTAGTCGGTCTGGAAGCGCGGATCCTCGAGTTCGCTCTCGAGGGCGTTGATATCCGAGTCCGCGAGCGGGTCGGTCGGCAGTTCGTACTCGACGATATCGGCGGGCTGGATGCCGATGAAGTCCGCCTCGGGGGTCGCGAGGTACTCCGAGAGATGGGCGGACTTGATCGAGCCGTAGGCGACGGAGCCGTAGATTCGATACGACCACGGGTCACCGTCTGTAAAGACAGTAACGGGAAGATCGAGTTCGTCGTGAAGCCGCTTGGTAATCCGGCGAGTCGCGCGTGCGGGCTGACCCTTGAGGTGCACGATCAGGGCGTTGTACTCGTCGTCGAACCCGTTCTCGACCAGCCGGTCGCGCATCCCACCAGTCTCCACTGCGAGGATGAAGTCGGCATCGCTGCCGAGGAACTCGATCGTATCGGGGTTGTTCGGAATCTGGTAGCCACCTTCACCGACATCCTCCTGACAGTGGATCTCGCGCTCGCCGCGGCGGGTCTGTTCGCGGAGGTGGAGCGGTCCCATGATCGTCGCACCCGACTCCTCGGGGCGCATGTGGAAGTCCTCGCGGGTGATCCCCGAGACGATTTCTAAGTCCTCGACCATGCTGTTCGACTCGTCCTGATCGTTGAACTGGGCCTCGTCATTGTCCCAGCTCTCCGAGAGGTAGTAGAGTTCACGCAGGGTCGACGAGCGGTCCTCCTCGAGCTGGTCCGACAGGAACTCGATGGTGTAGATCGCCTTCAGAAGCTTGCGTGCGCCGCGGACGGAGTTGGCCGACCGGGTAGATTCGCGGTCGCCGTAGACCCAGACGTCCATCTCTTCGTCGTACTCGATGTTGTTCTTCGTCCGCGTCGGCACGGACATGTGGGGGATCTCGCCCAGTTCGAACTGGTCGTAGAACTGTGCCGCGAGATCGATCAACTGCTCTTGTGCCTGCTGGGTGTCGTCCGTGCTCATTGTTTCACCGTTAATTTCTCGCTTTCGACGCCTTTGACGTCCAAATCGAGCGTTGCGTCGTCCGGCACCTCGTACTCGAGGGCTGCCTCGTCGTCGCTCGAGACCTCTGGTTCCCACTTGACGAACCACTCACCGTCCATTTCGACGACGGTCGCGCTGTCGGAGAGGTCGGTAGGCTCGGCCGAGACGATGTCGGTGATCTCGAGCGATTCGTTCGTGCTCGAGTTGTTCTCGACGACGACGGAGACGGCTGTTCCGTCGCCGTTTTGCTCCGTGTGGCGCTCGACCAGGACGTTGTTCATGATTCGCGCGATCGCATCGTCGATGTCGGGCTCCTCGCGGTCGGTGACTTCGGCGACCTTCGTGGCCATCTCCGGGAGAATCTTCCCGAGGACGTTCTGTTTCTTCCGGCGCTTTTGCATCGACCGGCGCTTGTTGAGGTAGCTCTTGAGGTCGCGGGCCGCCTCCCGAATGGCGAGTTCGATCTCGTCTTCGATTTCGGGAACGTTTGCGACGGCGTCTTTCGATTCGCTGGTGAATGGGACGTTGGTCGAGGCAACGTGAACCATGATCACGACCGGCCCGTTCGGCAGGCCGGAGCCGCCGGGCTGGTCGAGGCCGTAGTTACGCCATCCGATCGACTTGACCACGTCCGTCGTCGCACAGGCACCGCGCTGGTAGACCAGCGGCACCCGGTTCGCGAATCGCATGACTTCACCGGTTCCCTCGGCGGGAAGGTCGCCGCCGTAGGCGATCCCGGCCTCGACGATGAACGGATCGCCGCCGGAGACGCCGGCGTCCCGCGTCGCGGACGAATAGAAGTCGGCATCGAACTCCTTCTCGAGGCCGGCGGTGATGAGGTCCTCGGTGATGGGCGCGAGACACCGCGTCGGCGGTGCCATGATGTCAGTCGCACGCATCGCATCGACGAGGTTGCTGGTCGCGTCGCGGTTGCCGTCGAGCTCCCGAACGAGCGGCGGCTCGTCCGGTACGGTGGCCATTATGTCCCAGATCGCCTCGGTGACGTTCTCACGAGCCGTCTCACCGAAAGAGACGTCGTCGTACTCCTCAGTCAGATCGGCGGCCCGGTTAACGTATGTCCGAAGTTCCTTGTGGGTGAGCCGGTGACGGACGTTCTCGTCCGCATGTTCGTCCTCGAACTTGGCCGCGAGTCGGTCGGCGAAGGCGTGAATGACCTCGTCGTCCTTGCGGGTGCTCGTCGCCTCGTCCGTAAGGGCATAGAGGTCGGTGACCAGCCGCGAGTCGCCCTCAACCACCGGTTCGGTCTCTGCCTCGTCTTCGCTGCCGACTGTGTCAGCCGCGGCATCGCCCGCTGCCTCGACAGCGTCGATCAGCTCGAGCCAGACCGCTTCGACAGCGTTTTCGCGGACGGTGTCGCCGAACGTCGTTCCGTGGTCGTCCTCGACCGCGTCGGCGGCCGATTCGACGGCCTCGAGCAGCTCGGAGTGTGCAACGCGGTCGTAGTCGGTGACTGTGTCGGCGATGGCCTCGGCAAACGCCGCCGTCGCATCGGGGCCTTTGTTCGCCGTCGCGTTCTCGACTGCGGCGTGGAGGTCGATATCCTCTCGCGGGCGTCGCCCGCTCGAGTTAGCCGCGGAGCGTGGCTCCGCGCTCTCCTCGTGGTTCGCCGGCGGTCGCCAGCGCATCTCGCGGCCGTAGTAACGGTCGCGGAACTCGTTGATGATTGAGTCAGCGGTCTTCTTCCCGACGCGGGTGAACTCCTCCTGGACGAATCCCGAGACCGTCTGGGAGTCCGTCGCCGTCAGCATCTTCATCACGGTGCCGAGTTCGACGCCGTGGGGATGGGGCCGGATCTCCTCAGTCTCCTCGGGGAGCTGGTCGGTCGCGCGCTCGAACTTGAAGTGTTCCTGTGGCTCGCGCAACTCGAGGCGAGCGTGGGGGTTGACGACCGCCGTGTGTTTGATATAGTCGTGGAGCTGCTGACGTGCGCGCATGTTGGCTTCCATCTCGAGTTCGATGCGCGTCCCGTGGGGGCGGTCCCACGTAGTCTTCTCCTCGACGCTAATCTCGGGCTCGTTACTGTCGGTGTCGACGATGAGCTCGAAGTACTCGGCCTCGCTCGAGCCTTGGGTTCGACTGGTAATCTTGGCGGGTTTCCCGCTGGTCAACTGGGCATAGAGAACCGCAGCAGAGATTCCGATCCCCTGTTGCCCGCGAGATTGTTCGCGTGCGTGAAAGCGAGAGCCGTAGAGGAGTTTCCCGAAAACCTTCGGGAGTGTTTCTTTCGTGAGTCCCGGACCGTTGTCCTCGACGATCAGGCGGTAGTAGTCGCCGGCTTCCTGAATCTCGACATAAATGTCCGGGAGAATACCCGACTCCTCGGCGGCGTCTAAGGCGTTGTCAACGGCCTCCTTGACGGCCGTGACAAGGCCTCGAGCGCCGCTGTCGAAGCCGAGCATGTGCTTGTTCTTCTCGAAGAACTCGGCGATGGAGATCGACTGCTGGCTTTCTGCCAGCTCCTCGGCGATCCCCGCTTCGTCACCGAGTGTCGACTGGAACGACGTCATCGTCTTCCCTTACTAACGGGGAGGCTAAAAGGTGTGTGCTACCGGAGTGAAAGTGATTCCGCACCCCGTTCCGTGACGGTTCGATGTGCATGTGACTGGCAGCCAGCGGGTTCTAACCCCCGATTAGAAGCTAATAATCCGGTTGTCGACGTCAGCCAGCGAGCGGACGCTTGGGTGGCTGTCGTTGTCGTCGATGGCAACGACGCTGACGTCGTCGATCGTTTCCTTGACGCCGAACGCGCCGGCACAGTAGTCGCAGGCGGCGGCCTCGTCGCTGGCGGACTGATAGCGGTCGTGTACTGTCAGACAGAACTTGTTGAATCAATCAGTGAATTCGTCCGTCTCCACAGTCGACGGACGATCTTTCGCGATCGAATCTGCAGTGACTTCTGTCCGACAGTATGGTAGTTGTGGTCTCGTCTTCCAGTTTCGGGATCCACTGCGTCCCGGCACCGTCACCGGAACGCTATGCGTTCTGGGTCCCTCGAAAATCGCGGTGATTTTCGACCGTCGAAGATGTGTTCCAGCTCGTCGTTGGTTCTCGGCGAACTTCCTGGCTGCCTCAAGGCCGTTGACGAGGCGGCCGGTATCGCTGTGCAACGGGCTCAAACCGCCGCCTGCTGCGAGATTTCGGTAAGCCGAACGATCGTGAAAGCGGCCCAAAAGTGAGTCCCCGACCCGCTCGAGTCCGCGTTCAGTGGCTGTGCTCGTGATCGTGGCCATGCCCATGACCACCGCCGCGAGTGAACTGTCCGGAGAACGCGCGCTGGACAACTTCGGAGAGCGCGGGATGGATATGGACCGACTGCCGGATGTCCTGGACCGTCCCGGAGCCGGCCGTCATCGCGACGACGACCTCCTGGATCAGGTCCGAGGCCTCGGGACCGATGATATGACAGCCCAGAATTTCGCCCTCGAGGTCGATAATCGGTTTGACGAATCCCTCGGCGTGCATCGCGCTGCCGCGGGCCGTCTCCTCGTAGCGGTAGGTTCGTTTGGCGTACTCGCGGTCGGTGGCGCGCAGTTCCTGCTCGGTGAGGCCGACGCCGGCGACCTCTGGCGAGGCGAAGACCGCGAAGGGCATCGCGGAGTAGTCGACCGGCTCGGGGTTGTCGCCGAACAGGTTCCGCGCGACGGCTCGCGCTTCGTGATTCGCGTTGTGTTTGAGCAGGTACTCGCCGACGATATCGCCGAGCGCCCAGACGCCCTCGGCGGTCGTCCGCAGGTACTCGTCGGTCTCAACGAATCCGGCCGCGTCAGTTCCGATACCGGTGGCCTCGACGTTCAGCGTGTCCGTATTCGGGACCCTGCCGGCCGCGACGAGCAGTTCGTCGCCGGTCACGGAGACGGTGTCGACGCCGCTCGCCGCGTCATCGTCCGGTTCCGGGAAGGGGCGCGCCTCGACGGTGATCGAATCTCCGGACTGCATGGCTGCGGTGGCCTCGTAGCCGGTATACACGTCGAACCGGTCAGCGTAGCGTTCCGTGAACGCGGCGGCCAATTCCTCGTCGGTATCGGGGAGTAGATTCGGTCGCCGACCGACGATCGACACGTCGCTTCCGAACGTCCCGAAGAACTGCCCCAGTTCGGCGGCGATGTAGCCGCCGCCGACGATGACGAGGTGGTCCGGCGGAGCCTGCAACTGGAGGGCCTCCCTGCTGGTGAGATAGTCGACGGTCTCGATGCCGTCAATGGGCGGGATCGCCGGGCGCGTCCCCGCCGCGACAAGGATGGTGTCCGCAGCGAGGCGCTCACCATCCCGTTCCCCGCCGGAGAACTCGAGCATCCGGTCGTCGACGAATCGGCCTTCCGCCCGATACAGGTCGATCCGGTCCGACGACGCGAGTCCGCGTTCGATCGAGTCCGAACTGCCGTGGACGTCCTCGGTGACCTCCTGAACGATGTCGGCGAACCGAACGTCGTTCACCGTCGTGCCGATCCCGAACTCGTCGGCACGCTGGATCGTCTCCATCACGTCGGCGTGGTACAGCAGCTTCTTCGAGGGAATACACCCGCGGTTGAGACAGGTGCCGCCGAGCCGTCCCTTCTCGACGACCGCGACCGACTGGCCCTGATTCGCCGCCGCGTTCGCCACGTCGAGCCCGGAGCCGGAACCGATGACGAGAAAGTCGTACTCCTCCATAGATAGTACTGGTTCCGGAGCGCAATGAATGCCGTTCTGCGTTTCCTTAGAAACTGAACTGAATACTCCCGGGATGTAGTCGAAAACTGATTCAGGGAGCGGACGATCGGTTCACTCCTCGGCCGGCGGCCACTCCCACGCGTCACCTCGGACGATACCGAGCAGGTGCTGGCGGCGCTCGGTCAGGTCCTCGAGCGCGTCTTCGAACTCGTCGTCGGAGACGGTCGGAATGTCGTCCTCGCGGAGTCGAGCGAGGTCCGGCGACGGTGGCACCTCGTCGGCCGGCTCGATGAACGCGGCGTCGAGCGTCTCGAGGTAGCTCTGGGCGCTCGAGCGGCCGTTCTCGATGATCGCGGGATCGGGACTGTAGTCGTCCGGAACGCCGTACTGAAAGAGCGCGAGCGATTCGTCGAAGATGGGAACGGCCACGGCGGAGGCTCGATCGGCCCGCTCACTGTGGTAGTAGTGCAGAATCGGATAGGACTTGTGCTGCTCGGCCAGCAGGCTCAGATCCGACGCGAGCGACTCGAGGGCCAGATCGAGGCCCTGAAAGTCATCACCGGTCCAGCCCGTTCGGACGAACGCTTCGCTTCGCTCTCCCAGTCCCGTGACAGTACTGGCGAAGGAGCGTTTATCGGAGACGGCTCCGAGAACGGTGAGAATGTAGGAGACGCCGAGCGTGACGAAGGCCATTCCGGAGGCCGTCGTGAACGCGCTGGCGATCTCCCAGACGTCGCCCAGCGGCGTGTAATCGCCGTTGCCGTCCGTGAACATCGTGTAGGCGACGTAGTAGAACCGCCCCGACCAGTCGGCGACTGCGCCAGTGCGCGTACTGATAAGGGAAGACGGGTAGCTGGCGAAGATTAGCGTCCACCCGAGCCAGATGAGGCCGATCCACATCGCGAGTGTGAGGACGAGAATGAGCGGACCGGTGATACTGAGCGCTTTGTTGTGCTCCCCGCTTGCGGTCCGAAGACTGTGCCAGACAGCAGTCGTGAGCCGACCAGAAACGGGACCGGAGCCGCCGTCGACCCAGAGGGTCGTCCAGAGGATGTCCACGACCGCAGCGACGAGAATGACGATCCCGGCGACGAGATAAAACGGATTCATTCGACGACTGCCCGCTCTTCGATGACGTCCGCCAGCACCTGCGCGATTTCCGCGTTGGTCTCGGGGCTGTAGTGGCCGCCCTCCCCGCGTTCGACGTACAGCGATTCGACATCGCCGTCGTCGGGCGAGAGATGCGTAGCCATATCGATCGTCGTCAGCTCGTCGTATCGGTCGTCGAGTCGCTCCATCAGGTCACCGTAGATCGGCCCGTGTTCGGATTCGTACGTCGCGTACCGGAGCTGTTGGACCATCACGAAGGTCGGCTCGAAGTCCTGCTCGTTCGCGTAGTCGACGAACTCCTGAATGAGCGCGTCGAAAAGGTACTCATGGGTCTCGAACAACCGCTCGTGGTATCGGACACGAGGCTGTTCTAACCGCAGCGCCGACTGGGTCTGTTCTAGGTCGAAGTCGATCCCTGGAATCGGCCGTCCGAGACGGCGCTCGAGTTCCTTCCCGGCCGTATACGCCGCGTACCGGACGTGTTCATCCTTCTCGAGAAATCAGTGGTGTAGGGTCGCGACGCGAAGTGCGGCTTGAACCAGTGCTCGTAATGGAAGTCGTACTCCCGCAGGAAGTCGGCCTTCGACTTGAGGTCGAGCAACTCCTCCTTCTCGTCGACGGGGCTCTCGACGCGCTCGAGATCGCCGTCTTCCAGCACGTACCGGGGTTTGACGGCGAGGATGTTGCCGAACTCCTGGTAGTGTTTCCAGACGCTCAAGATGCGGGCGATCGAGGAGGCGGTGACGACCATGAAGACGTGGTCAGTCGGGTCCTCGGGGTACTGTCGTTTGAGTCGCATGAGCGCCTGATCGAGCCCGTAGTTGCCGCCACCGTAGTTTGCGACGTGGGTATCGAGCTCCTGGGCGAGGTAGTTCTGGAAGGTCTCGTCGTTGTTGACCTCCCGGCAAAAGCAGTAGGAGTCGCCGTAGGTCGAGACGGTGATATCGGCGTCGGAGTCACGCTCCCTCGCGGGACAGACCCGACTCGCGTACTCGTCCGTCGAGTACGTGACGACGCTGCGGAGTTCCTCCCCGGGGAGGTGATCGCCCGTATCCTTCTGTTTCTCCCGGTTCGGTTGGGGGCACCAGCCCAGTTCGGGATCGAAGCTGCTGAACTTCCCCAATAGCTCCCGGTCGATTTCGGGGAATTCCTCGGTCGCGACCGAGGGGATCCGTTCGAGCGCCCGATACGACACGACCTCGAGAACCACCACGCCACCGACGAGAGCGAGCACTAGCGCGACGAGCGGAAGCATCGGACCACTGTACCAGAACACAGGATAAGTGGATTGTGCCGGAGTATGCCACTTTCAGGACCGCAGAGACGACCGCCGCGCTCTGGCTGTCGGACGGGAGTGGCGAATTAGGTCGCCGTGCGTCGAACATCTACCTGCCGACGTCGGGTACGGATCGTGTAGGCGCTGTAGGAACCGAGCCCGAACGCGACCAGGCCGACGACGATATCGATCCAGACACCGATATCGCTCGTCGTCTCCGTGACGCCCAATCCGGTACCGAGCAGGAACGGGGTAGCGGCGAGCCACAGTCCGAGGAGGGCGACGAGCGAGGCGACGCCGAGACTTCCGAACTCGCGGTTCGACCGGCGGAAGTAATTGTATGCACCGGCGAGGAGCAGCGTCGCTCCGACGAGGACGTCGTTCCAGAACTGACTCGCGGCGAGCTCGAGGACGACAGCCTCGGCGAGCAGAACAAGTCCGAGCAGGCCCACGACCGCGGCGATCCACGTCCCCCGTTCGGCCGAATTGGGTTCGTGTGGCGTTCTGTCGCGGCCGGTCAGTTCCTCGTCCCCGCGACCGTCGTGCTCTGATGCGCCGTCTTCGTCGCCACGCCAGGGTGTCTCGGGGTTCTCGGTGCCGTCGTAATCGCTCATCGTGACTCTCAACTCGAGGTCAGCCCCTCGGCGGGAAGAGTCCGCTGCCCGTGATTGCAGGGCAACGAGGAGGAATCGGGGCGGCCCCGTCACGACAGCGCCATCACCGAACGACCGTGACCGGCACCGATGAGTGTCTGACGACGACTTCCGCGACACTGCCGAGCAGGATCCGCGTGATACCCGACCGGCCGTGGCTGCCGATGACGACGTGGTCGATCGATTCCGACTCGGTGTACTCGAGGATTTCCTGGGCCGGGGTTCCCATTTGGGTACGCGTTTCGACGGCGATTCCGCGCTCGTCGCCGATGGCTTCGGCCGTTGACAGCACCTCCTCGGCCTCGGCCAGGAGTTCCCGCGTCTCGTCGCTGGGTTCGGTGTCGTCGGCGGTGTTCGGGATGTACGGCAGCGACGTGGTATCGACGACGACCAGGACGACGAACTCGCCGTCGGGAAACAGGTCGAACGCGTACTCGAGGGCGTCGTTGGCGGGCTCGGAGTCGTCGAATGGAATTAGGATCCGCGGTGGCATGGGATATCTGGAAGTCAACACCCGTGACCTTCAGTCTGGTTCCAATCAGGACTGTCAGAGGGCGAGATAGGGACCGACGCCTAGCAGAACGACCCCCAACATGGCCTTCAGCTTCTCGGGATCGATGGCGTGAGCGACTCGCCAACCGACGACGACGCCGAACAAGAGCGGCGTCCCAATGACGACCGCGAGCGGAATCAGGACGTTCCCCTGGAGGAAGTAGCCCGAGGCCGCGAACGTCGCGATGAAGATTGACTGGACCTGCGCGACGGCGATAGCGAGCAACATTGGGACACCGACGAGCACCAGCGCGGGAACGGCCAGTACGGGGCCGCCAATCCCCAGCAGGCCGCTGCAGATTCCGAGGACGAACCCGAGCGTCGCCAATACGATTCGGCCGGATCGAGTCAAGGGCTCGAGGTCGTAGACCGGGCTAAAGCCCCGGCGTTCCCGGTAGAGGATAATCCCGCCGACGGCCATCGAGACGCCGCCGAGCAGGAATCCGAACACGGAGCGCGGAACGACGGTGTTCACGTATGCGCCAACGAGGGCACCGATGACGCTCGAGCCGCTGAGGATGATCGCGATTGCACGGCTCTCGCCGGTGTTCATCTCCCCGGAGTGGAGGTAGGCGGCGCTGCCGACGAGTCCGGTAACCACGAACGTCGCGTGGGCAGTGCCGGCAACCTCATTCGAGGCCAGCGGCGTCAGCGAGTAAAGCGCGATCGTCACGAAGATGCCGCCCGGGCCGATGGTGGTGATACCGATCCCCGAGAAGAAGGCGATCGAGACGAGCAACAGGACTAGCGAAGGTTCGAAGGGCAGCTCAAGCATTCATATTAGACGAGTTATTCAGTAGTCCGTTGCGCTCGAACTAACTCTTCTGATTTCGAACCTCTCCGGTCAGCTATCAATCAGATCCTGAATCACTGTCATCCGGAATCGAAAACGCAGTCCGGACGGTCACGATCTCGGCCACCGACCGAGTTCAGTTCCTGTGTAGTGGACAGGGACGGCGTTCAGCCAACGCTGATCACTGTTGGTTCGGACAGCCAAAATGTGGAATCATGCGTTCGGGAGCCAGATACCGCGTCCGGCCCGATTAGAGGATAGTAACGATCGTCTCGTAGAGCGACTGGACCGTCATGAGACTCCCGACCAGCAGGACGAGTCCAGCGGCCAAGAACCCGACGTTCTCGTACCAATCGATGTCGTAGTACTTGTTCACAGCTCCGATGAGCGCGAAGACGGTTACCGGGAGCCCGATCGCGCCGTTGACGGCGGGCATGATGATGGCCATCTCGACGGGACCGAAGCCCGTGTAGAGCAGCATCGGGAGCGCAGTCGCCGCCGAAAGGACAATCAGTGCGATGACTGTTCGCCGGAATGCGGTGTCGCCGAAGACCGTGTGTCGTCCGAGCGACTGCGGAACGATGAACCCGGCACCGAACAGCGTCCCGGTCGCCGATGTGATCGTCGCACAGAGCACCGCGATCATGAACAGGACGAGTGCGCTTTGGCCGATAATCTCTGCGAGCGGGACACCAGGTCCCGTCAGCGTCATGGTTCCCTCGGAGAGGGTGATCGCCGAGACGATCATCACGAAGCTTCCGATGGTGAGCGTCGTCGCAATTCCGGCGGCGTTGTCCCGGCGGTAATCCCAGATGTCCGTCCACTCTTTCGTCGGCTGGATGCTCGACTGGATGAAGAAGTTCGGCCAGTAGACCGTCGTCCCCAGCAGGGCGATGACTGCAGTGAGGTAGCCGATATCGGTCGCCAGTGCCGGTTTGAGCCCGGCTGCAACCGACTGCCACGGAACATCGAGCCCCGCGAGGAGCAGGCCGTACGAACCGAATACGGAGAACACCATCACGGCGATCACCGCTTCGATCCGATCGTAGACCTTCATCTGCACGATGGCGATGCCGAACCCGGCCGCGAGTACGATGCCGACGAGCACGTTGTCGAAGAACGGAACGAGCCAGGCGAGCGCCGCTCCGGCGACGGCGTAATTCGACACGGCCCATAGCGCAGACATTAGTGAAACCCCGACGAGGAGCGTCCGCCCTCCGATTGGCAGGACATCAACGATATAGTCGGCGAGGGGTTCGTCGGCGACGGCGAGTCGCGCACTCATGTCGTGCAGTGCGATATCGATGAGGAACGCGAGCGGGAGCACCCACAGCAGAGAGAATGCGAAGTTCGCACCCGTGTCGGCGAGGATGTACACCGACCCAGCACCGAACACGTTGGCAGCGAACATAATACCCAACCCGTACCTGTAGAGCGCTCCGTGTATCGTTTGGCCGCCGGGAATAGCGTCGACGAACGTCGAAGTGGATGTCGACGCCGACGCTGATTGTTCGCTCATGCACGATCACCCCGATCCGCGAATTCGGAGGTGACACCCGATTGCGTCAGAATGTAGACTGGCTCGGCTCCGAAAATAGTCACCGCAAAGGGGGGCCCGAGCCCGTATTGATGAATGGTTTCTTTCGCCTTTTCGACAGGAACGGCCAATGCGGTACTGTGTTCTTCCATGTGAGGTAGTTTCCCGAAAAGCATAGGTGTCTCGGCCCTTCGAGCCCGCAGACGTGTGGGTCTCGAGGCAGTTCAGCTGGGATGCTGTCACCTGTTTACTCTTGTACGGAATTCTGTACCAGATGCAAGGACTGGGACTCGTTTGAGCAGAAAGCTTGAGATGGCAGACAGCCCTTTAGATAGCTGGTTCGAGTAATACAGTGTTTACCGGACCGCAATACGCGAACTGCAAGCGAGGGCCCCGTTGCCGGGTATGCGCGAACGAACAACAAGAGCCTACACGGGGTGAATCAACATCACTCGAGCGACTCCGCTCCCCGAACGACGACTCTCTGCCGACTCCGAACGCCTGCTCCGTGATTCCGCGCTTTCGAACGTGCCGGCACCACATTCTTGGAGGTTCGAACCGAACGAACCGCTGCAGACGAAGTTGCCTTCAGAAGAAGGCCTATATATTTCTATCCCTTACCAGAGGTGAAGACCGAAATATATGCAAGGACAATCCAATCAGCAGGCATACGACCGGGGGATCACCATTTTCTCCCCGGACGGACGCCTCTATCAGGTCGAGTACGCCCGCGAGGCTGTCAAGCGAGGAACCGCAAGCGTCGGTCTCCGCACGCCCGACGGCGTCGTCCTCGCTGCCAATCGGCAGGTCAACTCGCCGCTCATGGAACGCGAGAGCGTCGAGAAGATCCACAAGGCTGACGACCACGTCGGCGTTGCGAGCGCCGGCCACGTCGCCGACGCCCGCCAGCTCGTCGATCTCGCCCGTCGCCGCGCACAGGGCGAACAGCTCCGCTACGGCCAGCAGATCGGCGTCGAGACACTGACGCGAGCGGTCACTGACCACATCCAAGAGTACACCCAGACTGGCGGTGCCCGCCCGTTCGGCGTCGCCCTCCTCGTCGGCGGCATCGACGACGGCGAGCCGAAACTGTTCGAGACCGACCCCTCGGGAACGGACTACGAGTGGAAGGCGGCCGCCATCGGCGGCGACCGCGACACTATCCAGGGCTACCTCGAGGAGCACTACCGCGAAGATCTCGACGTCGACGGCGGTATCGAAGTCGCGCTGAGTGCACTCAGCGCCGCTGAGGACGAGGTCGTCGACGCCGGGGATGTCGATGTCGCGACGGTCACGACCGACGACGAATCGTTCCGATCGGTCAAGACCGACCGTCTCGAGTCGATCGTCGCGGAGATCGATCACCCGGAAGCGGAGGAGACCGATGAATAACTGGAATCAGGGGACGACCCCGCAGGGGAACGACGACCCGTCGCCGTACGAACCCGAACTGGGTTCGCTCCCCAACGGCAGTCAAGGCGACGACCACGGAGACACCGTCAACAAGACCGGGACGACGACCATCGGCATCACGACCGACGAGGGCGTCGTCATCGCGACGGACATGCGCGCCAGCCTCGGCGGGCGATTCGTTTCGAACAAGGACGTCCAGAAGGTCGAGCAAATCCACCCCACGGGAGCGCTCACGCTCGTCGGCTCGGTCGGCGGCGCACAGTCGTTCATCCGAACGCTACGCTCCGAGGTCAACCTCTATGAGTCGCGTCGTGGCGAGCCGATGCCCATCGAAGCACTGGCGACGCTCGCAGGCAACTTTGCCCGCGGCGGCCCGTTCCGGGCCATCAACCCCATCCTCGGCGGTGTCGATAGCGATGGCAGCCACGTCTACAGTATCGACCCCGCCGGCGGTGTGATGGCTGACGACTACACCGTCACCGGCAGCGGGATGCAACTCGCCTACGGCCTCCTCGAGAACGAGTACGAAGACGACCTTTCGCTCGAGGAAGCCCAGTCGGTCGCGGCTCGTGCCATCAAGAGCGCCGTCGAGCGCGACACCGGCTCCGGGAACGGCGTCTTCCTCGCCGAGATTACGGACGAGGGCGTCGACATCCAGGGCCACAACGACTTCGACGCGGTCATCTAAGCCGTTTCGACGAGTATTCCGTTCGCTCTGTCGACCTTCGGCTGCTCGCGCTCGCGCGCGTACACGTGACTTTTATTAGTGCCGGACCACTATCCGAAAACAGGTTTTACATGTCCCAGGAAAGCGATTACGGAGCCGGGCAGATTCAGGTCTTAGAGGGCCTGGAGGCTGTACGAAAGCGACCGGCAATGTACATCGGCTCTACCGATTCTCGAGGACTCCACCATCTGGTCTATGAAGTGGTGGACAACTCGATCGACGAGGCACTGGCCGGCCACTGTGACGATATCACCGTCTCCATCCACGAGGACGGATCGGTGAGCGTCGCGGACGACGGCCGAGGTATCCCCGTCGACACACACGAGGAGTACGACCGCCCTGCACTCGAGGTCATTCTGACTGTCCTCCACGCTGGCGGCAAGTTCGACAACAAGTCCTATCAGGTCTCCGGGGGCCTCCACGGCGTCGGGGTGAGCGTGGTGAACGCTCTTTCCGAACGGCTGGAGGCCGAGGTCAAACGCAACGATGGAATCTTCCGCCACGCCTTCGAAGGCGGCGAACCCGTCGGCGACATGGAGCACGTTCGCGACATGGAGCCGGACGAGGAGACGGGAACCCAGATCCGGTTCTGGCCCGATACTGGCATCTTCGAGACGGGCGACGTCTCGTTCTCGACGCTGTCGAACCGGCTTCGGGAACTCGCCTTCCTCAACTCCGGCGTCCGCATCACGCTCCGCGACGAGCGCAAGGACGACGACGAGGGCGAGCCCGTCGCCGAGACCTACGAGTACGACGGTGGCATCCGCGAGTTCGTCGACTATCTGAACGAGACGCGCTCGGCGATGCACGACGACATCATCTACTTCGAGGACGAAGAACAGAACATCCAGATCGAAGTCGCGATGCAAGCCACTCAGGAGCTGCAGGGCTCGATCCACGCCTTCGCAAACAATATCAACACTCGCGAGGGCGGCACCCACCTCACCGGGTTCAAGACTGCGTTGACACGAACGGTCAACGATTACGCCAACGAAAACGACCTGCTCTCGGACCTCGATAACAACCTCTCGGGCGAGGACATCCGCGAGGGACTCACTGCGGTCATCTCGATCAAACACCCCGATCCCCAGTTCGAGGGCCAGACGAAGACCAAACTCGGCAACTCGGAAGTCCGGGGGATCGTCGAGAGCGCGATGCACGAAGGGCTCGGCACCTACTTCGAGGAACACCCCGACACCGCCGAGGCCATCGTCGCCAAGGCCGTCGAGGCTGCGAAGGCCCGCATGGCCGCCCAGAAGGCCGAGGAGTTGACCCGCCGGAAGTCCGCCCTTGATTCCACCTCCCTGCCCGGCAAACTGGCGGACTGCCAGACCAAAAATCCCGACGAGGCCGAACTGTTCATCGCGGAGGGTGACTCCGCAGGTGGCAGCGCGAAACAGGCCCGGAACCCGGATTTCCAGGCCATTCTTCCCATCAAGGGGAAGATTCTGAACGTCGAGAAACACCGACTCGATCGCATCCTCGAGAACGACGAGATACGGAACATGATCACCGCGATCGGTGCGGGGATCGGCGATGAGTTCGACGTCGAGGACGTCCGCTACAAGAAGATCATCATGGCGACCGACGCCGACGTTGACGGGGCACACATCCGGACGCTCCTGTTGACGTTCTTCTACCGACACATGCGGCCACTGCTCGAGGGCGGCTACGTCTACGCAACCCAGCCGCCGCTGTACCGCATCCGGTATCGTGGCGAGACCTACGACGCGATGACGGAAGCCGAACGCGACGAGATCGTTGCGGAGAAGTGCGACGGCAACCCCTCGCAGGTCCAGCGGTTCAAGGGACTCGGCGAGATGAACCCCGAACAACTCTGGGAGACGACGATGAACCCCGACAACCGCATCCTCAAACAGATAACGATCGAGGACGCGGCCGCGGCGGACAAGATGTTCTCCGTCCTGATGGGCGACGCCGTCGAACCCCGCAAGCAGTTCATCAAGGACCACGCGCCGGAAGCCGAGTGGATCGACATATAATATAGAATATATAGCGACATGAGTTCAGACGTACCCGATCCGACGGACGTAGAGGCACGGTCAGTCGAAAACGTCCGTATCGAAAACGAGATGGAGCAGAGTTACATCGACTACGCGATGAGCGTCATCGCCGGTCGCGCCCTTCCCGACGCCCGCGACGGGCTCAAACCCGTCCACCGGCGCATCCTCTACGCGATGCACGAAATGGGCGTCTCGAGCGGCTCGAGTCACCGGAAGTCCTCCTCGATCGTCGGGGAGACGATGGGTGACTACCACCCCCACGGCGACAGTGCGATCTACGATACCCTAGTCCGGCTGGCCCAGGACTTCTCGATGCGGTATCCGCTGATCGACGGCCAGGGGAACTTCGGCTCGATGGACGGTGACCCGGCTGCTGCGCCCCGATACACTGAGGCGCGGATGGCCCCCGTCGCTGAGGAGTTACTCGAGGACATCGACAAGGATACGGTCGACTTCTCGGCGAACTACGACGACCGCCTGCAAGAGCCCGACGTGCTCCCGGCGGCGTTTCCGAATCTCCTCGTGAATGGGTCCTCGGGGATCGCGGTCGGGATGTCGACGAATATCCCGCCACACAACCTCGGCGAGGTCATTGACGCGACGATCGAACTGATCGACGACCCCGACGCGACTGTCGACGACCTGATGGAACACGTCAAGGGGCCGGACTTCCCAACCGGTGCGAACATCGTCGGCCGAGACGCCATCTACTCGGCGTACAAGACCGGTCGCGGCCGCATCCGCGTCCGCGCCGAGTTCGAGGTCGAGGAGTGGAAATCGAACCGCGAGCGGATCGTCATCACCGAACTTCCCTTCCAGGCCAATAAGGCTCGCCTCGTCGAGCGCATTGCCGAGGACGTCAACGAGGGCGAAATCGAGGGCATCTCCGACCTGCGCGACGAGTCCGACCGCAACGGTGTCCGCGTCGTCGTCGAGCTCAAACGTGGCGCGAACGCTGAGGTCGTTAAGAACAAACTGCTCGAGAATCACTTAGAGCGAACGTTCGGCGTCATCAACCTCGCACTGGTCGATGGCCAGCCGCGAGTGCTCTCGCTCAAGGAGACCCTTGCGGAGTACATTTCCCACCGCCGCGAGGTCGTCCGTCGGCGCAGCGAGTACGATCTCGAGGAGGCTGAGGACCGCGCCCACATCCTTGAGGGCCGGCTGACAGCCGTCGAGAACGCCGAGAACGTCGTCGAACTGATCCGCAACAGTGAGGACCGCTCGGCCGCGAAAGCGGCGCTGCGGGAGGCCTACGACTTCTCCGAGGATCAGGCTGCCCACATCGTTCGGATGCAACTCGGTAGTCTCACCTCGATGGAGGCCGCCGAGATCGAAGACGAATACGAGGAGGTTCAGGCCGAAATCGAGCGCCTGTCCACGATCCTCGAGAGCGAGTCGGAACTCCTCTCGGTGATCAAGGACGAACTTCGCGAGATCAAGGAGGAGTACGCCGACGACCGCCGCACCTCGATCATCGAAGATCAGGGAACGGTCACGCACGAGGATCTCATCCCCGAGGAAGAGGTGTTCGTCGTCATGACGGAAGACGACTACGTCAAGCGGATGCCCATCGACGGCTTCGACCCCCAGGGTCGGGGCGGCAAGGGCATCATCGGCGCGGACGTCAAAGAGGATGACCGCGTCTCAACGGTCTTCCGGGCCAATACTCACGACTATCTGCTCTGTTTCACTAATCAGGGCGAGGTCTACCGGCTCAAGACCTACGAAATCCCCGAGATGGGCCGTACGGCCCGCGGGAAGTCGGCGGTCAACATCCTCGATCTCGACCCCGGCGAAGACATCACGGCCATCGTCGACACCGACGCCTTTGGCGCCGACGAATTCGTGACGATGGCGACCCGGAACGGCTACGTCAAGCGGACCGCCGGCGAGGAGTTCGACAACATCCTCTCGACAGGGATCATTGCGGCCGACCTCGAGGAGGGCGACGAACTCGTCGACGTCGAGGTCACCGACGGCTCGCAGGACCTCGTCATCGCGACCGAGGGCGGGATGACCATCCGCTTCGACGAGGGCGAAGTCCGTGCGATGGGCCGGAACGCCCGCGGGGTTAACGGCATCAAGCTGCAAGACGGCGACGCCGTAGCCGGACTCGTCGCGACCGACGAGGACGACGAACAAGCACTGCTGACCGTTACGGAGAACGGTTACGGGAAGCGGACGCTGCTTTCCGAGTATCGCACCCAGTCCCGGTACGGCAAGGGGCTGATCGACATCAAGACCGGCGAGCGAAACGGTCCCGTGACGGCCGTTAAGGCGGTCGACGACGATGATCAGCTCGTGATGATGAGCGAGCGCGGCCAGATCGCCCGGACCCGCGTCGACGAAATCTCGACCGTCGGCCGGAACACGATGGGCGTGATCGTCATGGATGTCGAAGACGGCGACGCGGTCGCTGCGGTCGACGACATTCCGGCGGTGGCGACCACCGACGGCGACGACGCGACCGACGAGGTCGAGGAAGTAGCCGAGTAACCGAGACACCGTTCGGACTACTGATTCGAGGCCGACTTTTGGAGTATTCGACGACCGAACAGCAACTGCTAGAAGAGGAGGAGAACGAAGCCGACCGTCAGATCAGTGGGTCGGTTCTTCGGAGGGTGCGACCATGTCGTCGATCCGCAGGATGAGGATGTTGTTCGTGTCGTCTTTGCCGTCGACGGTGCCCTCGATGAGGAGTTTCGAGAGCGGCGTCGGGCCGACGGTGACGGAGTCGTCCTCGTGAATGTCGCTGAGCGTGCCCTGAATGTGGATCTCTGCGCGGCAGAGTTCCGGATGGTGGACGCTCGAGAGGTCGATCTCCTCGATAATCGTGTCGTCGACAGGTTCGCCTTTGTGTTGCATCGGAACCGCTGCGGGCTCGTCCATCTGCTGGATCTCGAGTGCCTCGTAGGCGGCGGCCGTCGGTTTGTAGCCGCCTTTCGGCCCTGGGACGCCCTCTACCAGTTGGAGGGCTTTGAGACTCTGCATCTGGTTGCGGATCGTCCCCGGATTGCGGTCGACCTGTTCGGCGATGTCCTCGCCTTTGATGGCGTCTTCGGCCTCCTTGTGGAGGTTCGTGAGCGCACGGAGGATTTTCTTCTGGCTCGGTGTGAGTTCAATGGATGACATAGGTATTTATTCGTATTTGGATTCCTTAAACCCGGCGGGTCAGCCGGATCGTTTCGCCAGTATTGCGATGTTTGAGTCGGGTACGGGAAGGTGTTTCTTTTCGTTCTCCGCGGAGTGCGTCGCGTCTTCGTATTCGCGCCCTCGAGTCCCGAAACGAGGGAGATGGGTCGAACCCTATTGTGGTCTCCTTGAGGACAATGGGTCGGCCCGTTTATTGCTGCGTCTTCTACTGCCTCAGCGACCGCGGCCCAAACTCGTCCGAGCGGGTGCCGCTCTTCCGGAACGGCAGTCGGTACCGGCTATGGCTCGGGTTCCGCGGGTGCTGCAACCCAGACGTGGTTCGCGACGGATTCCGGCAGTGAAACGGGTTCATCGGCCTCGCTCGAGCGCGCCGTCACCATCCCGAAGGGCGCGATTTCGAGGATCTCGAGTTCGACGCCGGGTTCGACGCCGTGCTCGGCGAGATAGGAGAGGACGTCCGGGTCGCGGTCGGCGACCTCGGCGACGGTCACGACGGTGCCTTCTTCGAACGCGGCGATCGATTCCCCGTCGGGCCGCGTGGGAGGCTCGAGGTCGGCGCTGGGAATCGGCGACCCGTGTGGGTCGACCTCCGGTTCGCCGAGGGCGTCGGCGACGCGCGCCTCGAAGTCCTCGCTGATGTGGTGTTCGAGCCGGTCGGCCTCCGCGTGGACCTCCGACCAGTCGTAATCGAGGTGCTCGGTGAGGTAGGCTTCGAGCAACCGGTGGTGGCGGACGATTTCCAAGGCGACGGTCTCGCCCTCGTCGGTCAGGGTCACCCCACGGTACTTCTCGCGGTCGACGAGTTCCCGCTCCTCGAGTTTGTCGAGCATGCTGGTGACCGTCGGCGACGTGACGTCCAGCTCGTCGGCGATTTCGGAGGTCTTGATCCGATCGTCGGTCTCGCGCTGGAGCTGGTAGATCGCTTTGAGATAGTCTTCCATCACGTCGCTCAGCATCATGCTGTACCGAGTTTAGACGGGTCTAACCCTAAACCTGTCGCCAGGGGGACCGCGCTGGATCGCCATGACCAAACGAGGCGACCGCGTATCGACGGTATGGACCGAACCGTCAGAATCATCGGTGCGCCGATGGACTACGGGGCGAATCGACGCGGCGTCGACATGGGACCGTCCGCGATTCGGTACGCGGACCTCGCGGACGGCCTCGAGCGGGCGGGCGTCGAGCCCATCGACGACGGCGACCTGACGATGCCGCGAGCGGAAGAGCGAGACCCTGATGCCGACCAGCCCAGTCGGGGGAACGCGAAGTTCCTCCGGGAAGTCGAGGACGTCTGCAAACGGGTGAGCGACCGGGTCGCAGCGACGCTCGCGGACGGCGAGTTCCCGCTCGTTCTGGGCGGGGATCACTCGGTCGCGATCGGCTCACTCACCGGCTCAGCACGCGACGCCGACCTCGGTGCGATCTGGTTCGATGCCCACGCCGATCTCAATACACCTGAGACGACCCCCAGCGGGAACGTTCACGGAATGCCGCTGGCCGCGGCCCTCGGTCGCGGCGCGTTCGGCGAGACGGAGTGGGCACCTGCGCCCCGGCTACGGGAGTCGTCGATCGCCTACGTCGGGCTCCGGTGCATCGATGACAGCGAGCGCGACCTGATCCGTGAGAGCGACATGACCGCATTCACCATGTCCGATATCGATCAGCGGGGGATTTCCGCGGTCGTCGACGACGCCCTCGCAGTCGCGACCGACGGCACCGACGGCGTCCACGTCAGTCTCGATCTCGACTGGCTCGATCCGAAGGAAGCACCCGGTGTCGGCACCCCCGTCCGTGGCGGCGTCACCTACCGGGAAGCCCACGCCGCACTCGAGGCGCTCTCCCGACACGATGAGGCCGAGGAAATCCTCCGATCGATGGACGTCGTCGAGGTGAATCCGATCCTGGACAAGGCGAACGAAACAGCGACGCTGGCGGCAGAACTAACCGCGAGCGCGTTCGGCGAGCGGATCCTCTGAGCGGTTCGACGACGAGTTCACAGCGAACTCGTAACCGAATCAAGGGTATGCGAACCGTGAACACACTGGTTCCTGTTTCAACAGCTTTGTATCATAGTGTTTCCCAGTGTGGGATATGACTGAGAACGTCGTCGTGCTCGGTGCTGGATATGCCGGTACCGGTGCAATCAACAAGCTCCAGTCGGAGCTTGGGGACAACGCGCGGTTAACTTGGATCGCTGACGTCGACTATCACCTCGTGCTACACGAGTCCCACCGCGTCATTCGAGACCCGGACGTTCGGTCCGACATCACGTTCCCGGTCAATCAGATCGCGGACCCGTCGACCCGGTTCATCCGGGACGAAGTCACCGGCCTCGACGTCGACGAGCAGGTCGTCGAACTCACGAACAGCGACGACGTCGAATACGACTACGTTCTCGTCGGTCTCGGCAGCCAGACCGCCTACTACGGCATCCCTGGCCTCGAGGACCACTCCCTGACCCTGAAGAGCCTCGACGACGCACTCGAGATCCACGAGGCCGTCAAAGAGGCCAGCCAGGACGCCACCCGCGGCGATCCCGCACAGGTCGTCATCGGCGGTGCCGGCCTCTCCGGCATCCAGACCGCCGGCGAGATCGCCGAATTCCGCGACGAGCACCGCGCACCCATCGAGATCCACCTCGTCGAGGCACTCGAGGAGATCTTCCCCGGCAACGACCCCGAGGTCCAGCAGGCCCTGCGCGACCTGCTCGAGGAAGCCGGCATCCAGATCCATACGGACGACCCGATCACCGAGGCCACCGAGGACCACATCGAGTTCGACGAGGGCGAGCCCCTCGACCACGACATTCTCGTCTGGACCGGCGGCATCACGGGTCGGGACGCAATGGATACCGCCGACCTCGAGAAGGAACACAACCGCGTCAACACCGGCGCGAACTTCCAGACCTCCGACGAGCGTGTGTTCGCGATCGGCGACTCGGCGATCATCGATCAGGGCGATCGGCCCGCGCCGCCGACGGCACAGGCCGCCTGGCAAGCCGCGGATGTCGCCGGTGAGAACATCTCCCGTGCGATCGAGAACCGGCCGCTCCAGACCTGGGAACACGTGGACAAGGGGACCGTCATCTCCGTCGGTGAGAAGGCAGTCGCCCACGACGTGAAGCCGGCCTTCGGGATCTCCCTGCCCGTCGATACCTTCGGCGGTATCCCGGCCCAGAACTTGAAGAAGATGATTGCAGCCCGCTGGATCGCCGACATCACATCTTGGAACAAGGCACGGAAGTCCTGGTCGTCGCTGTAATTCTCGGGTCGTATTCCGAACCACGTTTGTCGGTGCATCACGTCCCCGGTCGGTACGATTGTATTCCGAGTTCCGCTGACGGGTCGCTTCGCAAAACGGTATTCGATCAGACTCGTCGATACGTGAATTCGGTATAGACCGCTATTACAGCCCGAGCGGTGCGTCGGGTTCGACAGGTTCGACGTCGCCGGCCGCTGCCGCTTCGTTGTAGATGTAGCCCCACATGGCGAACGAGAGATTCGCAACGTACGCCATGGCCACGAAGTACAGCAGAATCAATAGAGGGATACCGATGATGGTGATCATGAGGATCACCGCGACAATACTGACTGCGATCGACAGAATGGTCGAGAACGCGAACAGGAGCACCATTCCCTTGAGATAGTGCATCGAGAACGCGAACTCGAGGAGTCGACCGTTCGAAAACGTCTCACTGACGCTGCCCGTTCCGATCAGTACCGGGATGATCGCGCCGAGGATGTATACGCCTGCTAAGAGGGTAAGCGCCGCGATCCCGAGGAGTGGCAACACGAGCGTCGAGGACTCCCCGACCGCAACTAGTGCGCCAAAGAACGCGGCCATCACCCCACCGAGTACGATCATGACGCCAAAGTAGACGGCAATGAGGATCAGTCCATCCTTTCCTAGTCCACCCCAATCGTCAAACGACGGGACCTCGCCGTCTCCCCGCGCTGCTGCGCGGCCGACTCGATAGGAGTAGCCGTAGGAGAAGAGCAACGGGACGAGGAGAAACGAGAAGAAGACGAGAACGGAGTCGATCAGTAACGGCTTGCCGCCCTTCCCGAGCGGGAACATAAACGAGAACTCGAAGATATCCGTATCGTGATATCGCGGCTCCGACGGATCAGATCTCCCCGATTCCGACGCCGTTGGAATCGAACCTTGATGGACGGTCGTTGCCCCACCGCTACCCCCGGAGTCTGCACTCGACCAACTGCCACCTCCATTCCTCGAGTCGTCGCCTGACCACCCGGACGCCGCGTCGGTACTCGCGGCCCCATCGTTCGACCACCCGGTATCGTCAGCTGTGGAGTCGTCGCTCGACCACCCGGACGACGATTCCGTACCGTCGTCGCTCCCCCCAGCCAGTTTCGATCCACACTCCGGACAGAGGATCGTCCCCATCTCAAATTCTTCGTCACAGTCGTGACAGTACGACATGAGCGGGGATTCGTTCACTGCTGTATAGTAATTCTGTTTTCAAATATAATCGGCAGTGAACGAAAGCGAGACGCGAAAATGCAGAGAAACCGTACTACAGACGCTGCAAACCGATCGGCTGAGCCGAGATCGTTACGTCGCGGCCGGAAAGTCGTCCTCATCGCCGCCGTCATCGCCCATCTGTCGGGCCGGCACGCCCGCAACCGTCGCTCCGGGCGGCACGTCACGTGTCACGAGGGAGTTCGCCGCGACGCTAGCCCCCTCGCCGATCTCGACGCCTGGGAGAACGATCGCACCGGCCCCGATCATCGCCCGTTCGCCGACGATGACCTCGCCCGTTCGATACTCGTCTTGGAGGAACTCGTGACAGAGGATCGTCGCGTCGTAGCCGATAATCACGTCCTCCCTCACGGTGATCAGATCCGGCCAGAAGACGTCCGGCGTGGCCTCGAGCCCCCAGGAAACGCCCTCCCCGACCGTGACGCCGATCCGTCGGAGGAGCCAGCGCTTGAGTCGGAGGCTGGGCGAAATCCGAACGAGCCAGACGACGATATAATTGATCGCGACCCGGAGCGGGTTGCGAGCGGCGGTCCAGTGGGCCAGCGAATTTTGCGGCCCGGGCGTCGCGTGACGCTCGACGCGATCGTGTCGCGGCGTCGGTTCGTCGGAAGTCGTCACTGACTATCCCGTTTGATGTAGTGGTACATCAAACCGATCAATACGGAACCGGGGCACCCTCGCGATGAGAGCCACCAGTCGTCCCCGTGATCCAGCCCGAAAATCCAGAGCGTGCCGACCACCAGTCTGGCGGTCGAATCCGGACCGCCTCGAGCTTCGGTCTGATTACCGAAACGATCGCTGGTGGTATGATTCGATCCACAGGACCGGGCCCGGACTGCGTCGAGGGGACAGCCATCGAAACCACTGGGTACGGAAAGCCTACGCATGAAGGGAACACGGCTGTTCCGATGGGCGGCGAACATCGCGTATGGCACAGACCAGACAGGCGACCCTCGAGACCGATACAGTCTTCACCATTCTCTCGAATACGACGCATCGATCCCTCCTGTGGTATCTCTCTGCCGTCGAGCGGGCGACCGTTCGGGAACTTGCAGGTCACCTCGCACCGTCGAACGACGACGGCAGCGACTCCCGTCTCGAATCTCATCAAAGCGCTCTCGTCGCATTGACACACGATCACCTCCCGCGGCTGGCGGCGTACGGCGTCGTCGACTACGATCGATCGGCAGACGACGTGACGATCGGACCGAATTTCGACGAGGTCAAACCGTTCCTCACACAGTTCGAGGACGTCGAAATCGATTCAGTCGAATAAAACCCCGAAGCCCTCAGATGCGACCGTTCCGTGTGGCCGAGCGATCACCGGGAAGACCGACCAGTTCCCGGAACGCAGCGCCCGAGAGCCCACACCGATAGGCCGGCTTGAACATCATGTTCGCGCCGCCGGCCTGAACGTCCCACTCGGACGCGATCTCGTCGCGAAGGTAGTACTGCGCTCGCTCGTTGCCCTCCCTGACGTAGTAGTCACTGATCCGGATCGGGTCGCGCTTGAAGAGGCCGCCGGGCTCGCGGCCGTCGACGATCACGACCTGCTTCTCGAGATACAGGTCGCCGTCCCGAGCGCGTTTCGCGTGGGCGTTCGCCGGGTGGGCCTCGAGAATCGCCTCGCGCTCGGTCGGCGGCGTCTCGGGGCCGACGACGGCCACGTCGTCGACGGTGAAGTAGCCGATCAGGTAGCGGTGCGCGCGGTCCCCGTCGGGCCGTCGCAGGCCCGCATAGAATCCGACGACGTCGCCCGGCTCGAGCGCCTGCAGTCGCGAGACGTAGCCGCTGGTCCGGTGTTCGCCGTAAGTCAGCCCCTCGAAGTTTGGATCGCGATGAAGGGGCCAGGACTCGAGGGCCTCGTCGGTGACAGATTCCGTCCCGTCGTGGACGGGCTGGGGCGTGATGCGAGTCGTCAGATCCGCCGCAATGCCGTCGCCGGCCCGTAACTCCCACGAGCCGAGCGTTTCAGATTCGGTTGTCTCCCGCGTTTTCTCTGGGATCGGGACGTACTCGAAGCGGCCGTCGTCGTAGAGCGGAGCCAGCGCGCCGACGTTCGTGCTGTCAGCGCCGACGCCGGCAAGAACGACAGTCATGGTGCGATTCGTATCCGTCGATCGGCGCGAGACGGCGATAAATCCGCCGATCGGTCGCCGGGCTTCCCACGGGGTGAGTTCGTCGCGACCGCTGCCGTTGGGCGGCTCACACTGTGGAGCTACCTGGCCAGTCGCTCGGACTCGAGCGGCGGCGGATCGGCCATCTCGATCGAGATCGGTTCGCCGTAGGCCTCGAGACCGCACACGCATACGGGTCGGGTCGGCCGCTGGTGAGTTAGCTATTCGTCCCGCAACAGCCCGTCCGTGGAGAATCACGAGCTGGCTCGAGCTGTTCGTCACGCTATCGAATTGATGCCGACGGTTGCTCCCGCGAATACGTCTTCGCACCCGGAAAACGACCGCACGGAACGGGGGACGAAGCGCGCTGCAGACCAGCAGATCGTATCTATAACAACTGTTATCGGGACGGCCGTTCCAAAGCCGCGTATGCGTGTCACCTTTCTCGGCACGGGCAGCGCGATGCCCACCGGCGAACGCTTTCAGGCGGGGATCCTCGTGCAGGACGATGGCCGGACGCTGCTGCTGGACTGCGGTGCCGGCGCGCTCCAGCGGCTCCAGCAATCCGGCGTCGGCTACGAGAACGTCTCGACCGTTCTACTGACACATCACCATCTCGACCACGTCGCCGACCTGCTGCCGCTGATGAAGGCACGCTGGCTCGCCGGCGAGGAATACCTCGAGGTCGTCGGGCCACAGGGGACGAAAGCGCTGATCGACGACCTGCTCTCGGTCCATGAATACATGCGAGACAAGATCGAGTTGCAGGTCAGAGAGGTGGTCGACGGCGAGTTCTCCGTTGCCGGCTTCGATGTCTCGGCCTACGAAACGCGCCACTCGCTGCCCTGTCTGGCCTATCGATTCGACGACCGCTTTACGTTCAGCGGCGACAGCGAAGCCTTCACGGGGCTGGCGAACTTCGCAGAGGGATCGGCGATCCTCGCCCACGACTGCTCGTTCCCCGACGATGTCGACGTCTCGAATCATCCGACACCGGACACGCTCGGCCGGGCGCTGGCCGGCCGCGACATCGGGCGCGTCTACCTGACTCACCTCTATCCACACACTGAGGGCCGTCACGACGAGATGCTCGAGTCAATCGGCGCTCACTACGACGGTGACGTTCGGTTCGCCGAGGATCTCAAGACGGTTTCCATCGAGTAGCACCGCGACGACCGGCGGCCGAATCGGTGACCAGGTTTCGCTGTCAGGCAGGTATCGATCTCCGACAGCGATGGCTATATTGGCTTCGTGACGCTCTGTTATTGGATTCATGCCTCACTGAGGCCCGTTCCAAACAGGTATATACGATCGCGTTTGTAGGATCATAACAACAGAATGTTTCCCTCCGATCCGTGGCGGACGAACAACGAGGTGACCAAATGAGCGTCCTCGACCGGTTCGCGGACGCCATCACGTCGCATACACGTATCGTACTCGTTGTTCTCCTGCTCCTGACGGCGCTCATCGGGGCCGGAATGCCGATGGTTGACGATGACTCCTCGCTCTCCCAGTTCGAGGGCGAATCCGAGGAAGCGAAAGCCCTCGAGCGCAGTAATGAGAACTTCACGAGCGAGCAACAGGAGAACACGACCCGCGTCCAGGTAATCGCACGCGGCGACAACGTGCTCACGAGAGAGTCGCTGATTTCGTCGCTCGAGTTCCAGCAGGAACTCCGGGCGAACGAGTCGATCAATGCCACGCTCGTCGAGAACCAGTCGATAACCGGCGTCGAGAACCTCATCGCGATCTCCGCGATCAGAAACGAGGAAGCGGCGGCGCTAAACGAGACGAGCGCGCGACTCGAGTCGGGTCTCAACGAGACGGTTGGGCTCCAGCGCCAGTACGAGCAGTTGAATGCATCGTACGAGAGCGAGTCGATCAACCAGACCGAGTATCAGGCTCAGTCGGCCGAGCTCGAGGCGCAGTTCGAGACCATCGTTGAGAACGCGACCGACGGGCTCACCGCGAATCAGACGGCCCAGTACGAGTCGACCGTCCAACAGGCTCGGGAGATCGAATCGCAGCGCTTCGCGATTCGGTCGTCGACCGAGAATCCGAGTGAAGACCCCGAGTATCAGCGACTCACCGAGCAACTCGAGGGTGTGTATCGGAACGGGACGGCCGGCGTCCTCGAAGCGGAGTACGCGGCGTTGCAAAGCGAGGATCGGCCACCCCTCGACGAGCAGATCGCGGCCCTCGAGGATCTGAGCGACGAAGAGTACGAGCGGACCCTCGAAGGGACGCTTTCGGCAAACAACTCCGACGACAACGTCGCGATCGCGTTGATGCCGCCGTCGTACGATCCGGGCAGTACTACGGCCGAGGCCCGGATGACCTTGGTGACCCAGGCGACCGCCGGCGACAGTGCCGAGGGGATGGGCGGCGGCGCAGTCAGCGATCAGATAATCGACAGCCAGATCGACATCCGTGAGCTGGCGGAGACGCAGACGCAGGACTCCCTCGTCTTCGGCAGCGGGCTGATTACTGACGAGATCGATCGCTCGATGGGAGACAGCCTCGCCATCGTCGGCCCGCTGGCCCTGCTGTTCGTCGTCGTCGCGCTGCTGGTCGCGTATCGCGACCCGCTCGACATCGTCCTCGGAGTCGTCGGCATCGTCGCCGTCCTCGTCTGGACGTTCGGCTTCATGGGCTGGGCGGACATCGCTTTCAACCAGATGTTCGTCGCGGTACCAGTCCTCTTGATCGGGCTCTCGATCGACTACGCGATTCACGTCTTCATGCGGCATCGCGAGCAGCGCGAGACCGACGGCACCGGCGGGACCGTCCGCGGCTCGATGACGACCGCGCTGGCCGGCGTCGGAGCCGCCCTCGTCTGGGTGACGGCCACGACCGTCATCGGCTTCCTCTCGAACCTCGTCAGCCCGATCGCCCCCATTCGGGAGTTCGGGATCGTCAGCTCCGTCGGGATCGTCGCCGCGCTGATCGTCTTCGGCGCGCTGATCCCCGCCGCCAAGGTCGAGATCGACGAGTTCCTCGAGTCCCGCGGGATTGATCGCCGCAAGCGCGCGTTCGGGACCGGCGGCGGCCGCTTCAGCGAGATCCTGACGGTCGGTTCGACCGCCGCCCGCCGGATTCCACTGGTCATCATCCTCCTCGTTGCCCTGCTCACCGTCGGCGGCGCATACGGCGCGACCCAGGTCGACACCAGTTTCCAGGAGGAAGACTTCCTCGCGGATAATCCTCCAGAGTGGACTCAGACGCTGCCCGGCGGGATGGCACCCGGCGAGTATCACGCCAAGGACGACCTCGAGTACGTCAACGAGCACTTCCAGCGCCAGGACCGGCAGGCACAGATCCTCGTCGAGGGGAACGTCACCGATCCCGCGGCACTCGAAGAAATCGACGTCGCCCGAGAGAATGCCGCCGAAAGCGGTGTCGCACACATGCTCGCGACCAATGAGACCGACATACAGGACCCGCTCTCGACGATGGAACGGACGGCCGGACGGAACGAGTCCTTCAACGAGTCGTTCAACGCGGCCAACACCGACGACGACGGCGTTCCCGATGAGAACGTCACGGCGCTGTACGACCAACTCTTCGAAATCGACGCGGAGAGTGCGAATCAAGTCATCCACCGAACCGACGGCGGCGAGTATCAGTCGGCCCGGATGGTCATCGCCGTCAAAGGTGACGCCACGTCGAGCGAGGCGACCAGCGAAATGCGCGATATCGCCAGCGGCATCGAGGACGGCAGCGATGGCCGCTGGAGCGCCATCGCAACCGGCGACCCCATTGTCAGCTATATCGTCGAACAGGACTTGCTCGATACCGTCCTCGAGAGCCTGATCATCACGCTCGTGGCGGTATTCCTGTTCCTCACCGTTGCTTACCGGCTGACGGGTAACAGCGCCTCGCTGGGTGCCGTGACCCTCCTGCCGGTTGCGTTCTCCGTCAGCTGGATTCTGGGGACGATGTACCTTATCGGCATGCCCTTCAACGTGCTCACGGGGATGATCACCAGCCTCACCGTCGGGCTCGGCGTCGCCTACAGCATCCATATCAGCGAACGATACAGGCTCGAGCTCGAGCGCCAGGGCAACGTCTGGTCGGCGCTGCAGACGACCGTCACCGGCACCGGCGGGGCGCTGCTCGGCAGTGCCGCGACCACCGTCGGCGGCTTCGGGACGCTCGCCTTCGCGATTCTCCCCGCACTGCGGCAGTTCGGGATCATCACCGGGCTGACGATCACCTACGCGTTCCTGGCCAGCGTCGTCGTCCTCCCGACGCTGCTGGTCCTCTGGACGCGGTACTTCGGGCCAGACGTCTCCTTCGACGCGTCGGGTGGGCGGACAGCGACGCCCACTGCGAGCGACGGCGGGACCGAACCCAACCGGGGTGACGACGAGTGAGCAGTGACGAAATCGAGGCCATCAACGCCTTCGAACAGTTGGGCCTCACCAGCTACGAGGCCAAGGTGTTCATCGCACTCCATCGACTGAGCGCGGGCACGGCCAGGGACGTCGCCGACATCGCGGACGTGCCGCGCTCGCAGGTCTACAGCGTCGCCGAGAGCTTAGAGGACCGCGGGCTGCTCGAGGTTCAGCAGTCGAGTCCGATCCGGTACCGGCCGGTCAGCGTCGAGGAGGCGCGAGAGACGCTCCGAGATCAGTTCGAGCGCGAGCAGGATCGGGCGTTCGAGCACGTCGAAGCCGTCAAAAACGAACCGGACGGCGAGGAGACCCAGGAGGACATCTGGACGGTTCGCGGCCGGGACCGCGTCGACGACCGAACCCTCGATATCCTCTCGCAGGCCGAGAGTCGGATCGTCTTCGGGACCCGCCTCCCAGAACTCGTCACGGCGCCGATCGAACGGACGCTCGCTGAGCGCGCGGCGGCCGGCGTCACGATACTCGTCGTGAGCAGACGGGACGATGTCCAGGAGCAGTTCGCCGATGTCGAAGGTGTTACCGTCAAGCGCCCACCGGCCCACCGGACGGACGATGAGCGGTCCGGTCGGATCGTCATCGCCGACGACGATAGCATCCTCCTGAGCGTCCTCGGCGGCGAAGGCAGTGAGACAGCGATCTGGAGTTCGGGCTCGCTGTTCGCCTCCGTGCTCATCCAGCTGATCGAGGCCAGCGACGAAGTGCAAGTGGAATAACGGAGACGGCCCGCGTCACACGTCTACTCGAGGCGATATCGCAACAGCGCTGCGATCCCGCCGAGATTCGAGAGCTGCTGGCCGGGCGGGAACTCGCTCGAGAAGACCGTCACGTCGCCGCCTTTCTGCTCAGTCGTGCGGACGATCTCGTCGACGCTGATCGCCCACTCGCCGTCGGGACCGCGTTCCTTCTGTAATCGATCGTCGAGCACGAGGAGGCGCTCGATCGCGCCGAACTCGGCGGCCTTTTTCACCTGTTCGGGGCCGTACGCCGCCTTCGCACCGTCGGCGATACGCCGCGTGAGTTCGTCGATGTACTCGGCCTCGCTCTCAATGCGAGTTTCCTCCTGGACGTCCGCGACCGCACCGCGTTTGAGCACCTCGTGGACGCCGCGGTCGCCGACGGCCGCCGTGTCGACCATCGTGATCAACTCAGCGACTTCGACCTCGTTCTCCTCGAGGTGCTTGTAGGCGTCCTGTTTCGTGAAACCGGGACCGGCAAGGATGATCGCGTCGACCTCGAGGCGTTTGAGGACCGTCGCGAGCTCTTCGAACAGCTCCGATCGGCCGCGGGAGTACTCGCCTTTGCCGGTCGTGCCGGTGATCGTCGCCCGCTCCTCGGTGCCGTACTGTGCGACCGTGTGGACGTGGGCCTGTCCCTCTTCAACGGTCGCGATCGCGACATCCGGGTTCTCGGTGGCCTCTTCGGCCTCCTCGAGGCGGGCCTCCTGATCGGGCTTGAACCACTTCTCGATCGATATTTCGTCGCGCGGTTCGACGTTGAGCGTGTGATGAAAGTCTAGCTGGTCCTCGCGGGACGAGGCGACGATCTCGCCGCCGACCCGCAGTCGATTGGCGAACTTGTGGAACTCGACGTCGTCGACGGCGATGGCGACCCACATATGCTCGCGTTCGCCGCCCGTGTCCCGCATCTGGTCGTCGTTGCGCTGGATCCGCCGGGTCGTATCGCCTGCGACGCGGTCGCCGGGCTCGAGGACGTACTGCAGGTGCCAGAGGTCGTCGACGCTCTCGGGAACGACCGTGACCCGTTCGCGGCCGCCCTCGACCTGCTCCCGGTCTTTGATCTGCATGAGCGTTCGTTCGCGGGGTGGCGGTAAGTGGACTGCGATCGGTGTCCAGCCGTTCGAGAACCAAGCACAGTTTCCGTCCCTTCAGTCGGTCTCCTCGTCGGGCGCGAGGATATAGTAGCGGAGCCGACTGTCGTGTTATCCTACACCATTTGACATAGATAGGGAGTGACGCTATCCTCGCTACGCTCCTCCGTTCAAGTATGAACCTCAAATCCCTATCCCGGCTCGAAGACTTCGGCACTCGGTCGCTCGTCACCCACGCCATCATGGCGGTGACGTTTACGGGTGCGGTAGTGACGGGACTGTTCGTCGACGGGCAGCTCGGTCTCATCTCGTTCGTCGCGCTTCTCAACTTCACCGCCGGCGTGTGGGTCGCACAGTCGACGCACTCGCTTGGCAACGCTCGGACCGACGATTCCTACAACGGAATCCTGACGGTGTTGTTCGATACGACCGGCGAGAAGTCCTACCACGGGCTCGATACCAGCCGGCTCGCTCGATTGCTCACGCTGATCGCGGCCGTGACGGCAGCGTCGCTGCTGATTTCGGGACAGGTCCTCTCCGGCGCGGTGGCATCGATCGGTGCCGTCGCGATTGGCGCTGTCGCGCTCGTGACCGCAATGGTCGGCTTCCTGATCGCGATGGGATCGTCCTACGACGCGGCTGAGCGCCGAGCGACCCGCGATACCGAACACAAGGGCGAGCGTCCCGAGTCGGGACAGCCGACCCGTCCGACGACCGAGTTCGACGACACCTCCGACAGTCGGACCTCGATTCACGAAATGCACATGGACGAATCGGCCGCGAAACGGCGGTAGCATCGCGCGGCGGACTCGTATCTCTCCGATAGTCGACGGTGATCGTTGTTCTGATACGGATTACTGTAACGATTTACCGGCGCAACCCCAGAGCGAACGGGTTGCGCCGGTAATGACTTACAGTAGACCGTACGAGGCCGGTGAGCACAGTGAGTTGTCGGATCCATCGAAGACGGCGACAGCGCTCCAATGCCGGCCGAGCGTTGGTCTATCACCCGGATACCAGATCAACGTGTCGTGATGACGCACGTTTGACTGTGCGAGAAAGACGGATGAAAATCGTGGCCCGTTTCGGGCCGCCGAGACGCTTGATCGCGATGCGCTGACGGACCTGACGCAGTACCCGACAGTCGACATCGACCGGACGTTGTTAGCTTTATACTCCTGAATGGTGGCCCGATGAGTGTGGCTGCCAACGAGAACGGACAGCGATAATGATGGACGCAAACACAGCTTCCACGGAGACGGTCCGGATCGAAGTATTTCTCCGAAATAATGCGTCCGCAGCCGTCGTGGAACCACTCAAAGCGATCGTCGCGCGAGCCCACCGTCTCGAGGAGCGTGCGGGAGACGCTGACGTGCGCGTCAAGACGTGGACGTCGGTGCGACCGGCGCTCGAGGAACTCGGCGACGCCGAGCCGTCGGTATCGCCCACCGTCGACACGTTCGAGTCCTGGGCCGATCGCGAGGGGTACACGCTCCGCCCGGCGTTCGAACGACACGAGACCGAATCGATGCTCAGTCGCCGTTCCACCACCGAAATCCAGGTGCCGACGGTGTGTGTCGCCGTCTACGAGGACGACGACCTCCAGTGCGTTGCGCCCTGCTCAGACGGCGACCGCACCTACACCGTCGAGAACTGCCTCAACGCGCTCGAGGACGGCAGTACCGAACCGTTCGCCGACCGGGATGAACCGATTCTAGATCGACTCGACGACTCTGTCGAGAACCACGCACGGACAGAGAAAGGAGAGTAGCACCGCGATCGCGGCCTGCAGTTCGAACGACAGGACTCAGTCGAGGACGGCCGTCAGTCCCTGAGTTCCTCGAGTTTCCCCTTCGCTTTCTCGAGGCCAGACTCGAAGGTCTCCTCGATTTCCTCGACGGAACGCTCGACGTAGTGGACGCGCTCCTTGGGGACCCGGCGGACGACGTCGTTTCCGTCCTCGTCGGTCCCGTATGCAAACAGCCAGTGATCTTGAAAGTACGCGATCCGGTCGTTATCGACGGTGGCTCGCTCGTCGGTCTCGCCGGGCGTCTCGTAGACGATGGTCGCGGTGCCGAGTTCCGGTTCCGTGTCGGTGTCGGTATCGATGTCCACCATGGTCGTCGCGTCCACGATCCGCCGTGTAGTTGTGAACCTGGCAAGTGCAGCCCGCCTCGCGTCTCGAGCCGAACGAGTGCGTCACAGCAAGAGGTGAACTGCATTGGCCCCGTCAATCGGCAACTGCATCGGTCCCGTCAATCGGTTCTGGACTCGCTCCGAGAATCGGATCGATCCTCCGTGGCGTCGCGAATACCGCTATCGTCCGTCGGCGTCGGTTCGGCGCTCTCCGCCTGGTACGGCTGCGTTCCGGGACCGAGTGCCAGAAAGACGACGAACCCGACCGTGACCACCAGCGCGGCGATGATATCCCAGCCGATGATGACCGGTCCGTCAAGTCCGCCGAGTACGGCGGGTGCGAGTATCTCGAGTAGGCTCATCAATTGCGCTAGTCCGGAGATACCGAATAACATTGAGCCGTCTATGTCGGGATTGCTTCCGGACCGACAGGCGGGCGATAGACGAGGGTTTGGACGCCCAACACCGGTTCGAGACGGCCGCCGCCGGGCCGCGGTTCAATCACCGTTGATTCGGCTTCCGCCCGGCGGCATGAAGTGCTGAATGCGATCCGGGCTTGCGATCTTGCGGACGAACGTCTCGTCCTCAAAGCGCTCGCGGAACCGGCGGTAGAGCCGCTTCGCCGCGTCGGCCTGAGCGTACCGCCCGGGCTCGAGTTCGATCGTGGTCACTGCCTGGCCCTCGATGGCAGCTGGCGGGCCGCCGATGACACGGGTGTACGGTTCGCACTGGATCCCGACTGCCGCGCCGACCGCCGTATCTCGGTAGTAGGTCCGGTCGCCTCGGATCGCGAACCCGCCCTTCTCTAAGTACTCGCCGCTCTCGGGGGTCTTCGAGACCTGATCGGAGTCGACGGCATAGACGTCGCCCGCGTAGCGACCGTCTTTCCAGACTGACGAATAGGAAACCGCGAACTGGGCTGCCTCCTCGATGCTCGACTCGGGCAGTTCGATATCGCTCGAGGAGGCCTCGCTGGGATCGGTCGCCTTCAGAACGGTGACGGGGCCACCATGGGCCTGCGTGTGGAGGACTTTGTCCCCGGGCTCGAGGTATTTCTTTACTAGCTCCTCGTTTTGGTCGGCGTTGCGGCCGCCAATCACGAGGAAGCCGTCGCTGGTGTGGAACCAGCGGAAGCGGTCGAACCAGGGCTCGTTTTCGCGGACCGGAATGGACGGTTCCGAGAGCCAGTCCTGTGGGAGGTCCGACTCGTCCTCATCGGACTCGTCTTCGTCCCCGCCACCGCTCTCGTCGGCCTCCCACTCGTCGCGGCGGCGCTTGGCGTCCTCGAGGTCTTCGCGGGTGTTCTCGATGGCCGCGAGTGCGCCCTCTTTTTTCTCCTCGACGCGCTTGGCCTCAGTGTAGAGCCGGTCGGCGTTCTGTTCGACGCCCTGCTGGGAGTCGAGATTGATCCGTTCGCCGTCGATTTCGATGGTGACTGTTCCGTCGCTGCCGTCGACGCCGACGACCGCCTCGGCGGCGTCGATACCCTGCTCGGCACCCTCTTCGAATCGTTCCCTGATGTCGTCCCACGAGCGATCGCGTTCGCGGGCTTCCTGAATCGTCGAGAGGATGTCGTCGACCAGACCGTACTCCGCGTAGAGCAGTTCGGCCTGCTCTCGCAATGAGTCGGCCTCCTCCTCGAATCCCTCGATCGCCCCCTGCTGTTGCTCGATAATGCGCTCGTGTTTGGCGACCTCCGACTCGAAGTCGGGCCGCTGATCGGTCGGATCGGGCTCTTCTTCCTCCGCGAGTTCCAGCCGGAAGAAGTAGTCGTCCAGCGCCGAGAGGAACGAGTCATAGGGTTCGCCGTCGAGGTCGTCGTGTTCATCGAGCGGGAACGGAGTGACGTCGACGACGTGGGCGTCACCGCCCTCGGGTACCGCGTCATCGTCTGCACCGTCGTCGTCTGCCCCGTCACCGGCCTCCTCGTCGGCGGTCTCGAGATAGAGCCGCGGATCGAAGTTGCCGTTCCGGATGTCGAGCGCGAGGCGCTCGATCGTCTCGTAAAGTCGCTCGTAGATGTCCTCGTCGGCGTCGTCGATGTCCATCCCCTTCTCGACGCCGGCACGGGTACACACCTCCTCGGCGTAGAGCCCGCCGAAGTTCAGTTGTGTCGCGAGCGTTCGGACTACATCCGTATCGGAGTCGTCCATCTCGTGATCGAACGCCTCGCGCGAGACCGTCAGTGGGTTCGTCCGGGTGTCGGGGAACTCGTATCGCGAGCCCGGGACGACAGTTCGAGACTTCAGGCGCACGGTCTCGAGGCAGTCGATCACTTCGTACTCGCCGTCGGTGACGGCGACGTTGCCCTGACCGAACAGTTCGACGATGATCCGGGTCGTGCCGTCGTCGCGCTCGAAGACGAACTCGAGGATGCGATCGAACTCGTACTGCTCAACGCCGGCGAAGTCGGCACCGGAGAGCCGATTGCGGAGCATCATCGCGAACTGTGGCGGCCGGCCGGGCGCGTCGGGCACCCGCTCGGGGGCGACCGTGTGGGCCCGTTTGACTTCGCCGACCTCGAGGATCAGCTCCATGCGGCCCCGATCGAAGTCCCGCATCTTGAGCCGGACGAGATCGTCGCCGTAGAGGTATGCTTTGTCGACCTTTGCCCCCTCGTAGGCACCGAGTTCCCCGACGAGGGCGGCGAGGTCGACGCTGGTGAGCTCCCGCTTTGGATCCATACTCACACTGCCCGGCCCGGTCAAAAAGACGTGTCGCTCCGACGCCAGCGCCGAACGGTTCGCTTTGGCGCTAACTGATTAGCCGCGCCCGCCTTGCGGAACCGCTCCCGAGGTCGGAAAGCCTAATCCGCGCCAGCACCCAGTAGGAGCCATGGACGACGCTATCGGTGGCACCACCTGCGAGTCGGCCGGATCGATATCGCGTGACGGACATCGAGACCGATCACGCCACCCACACGGAGGGCAACCCGTATGAGCGCGGGCGACGAGCAACCGTGGCAGAACGTCTCCCAGTTTCCGGACTTCCTCGAGCACCTCGAGGGACAGGGCGGTGCCACGATCAGCGGGATCATCGACCGGATCGAGGCGGACGTCGACATGGACGGGGTCGTCTACCACGACCGCGGCATTCGATCGCCGGGCTACGACGCCACCTTCGTCCCGGAGCCGGAAGGGGAGCGACTGCGGCCCGCGTTCAGCGTCGAACTCCACACCGTCGGGCCCCGTAGCGTCTGGGCGGTGTTCGACGCGACGCTCTCCTGGGACTTCTACCTGCTCGAGTCCGAGGGTATCGCAGCGATCGCCTGGGTCAGCGACGAGGAGTACAACGCCGAGGAGGCCGGGCTATTCATGTCGAAACACGACGCCCTCGCCGCGGGCCGGTTTTCCTTTGGCACCTTTATCTACGCCGACGAGGACTGGCAGGAACAACGCGACCTCATCGAGGGCACGGACACCCCGGCGTTCCTCCAGCGCGACGACGGCAGTACGCTCGTTCCCACCAGTCAGTCCGATTTCTACAACGTCGTCAACTCCACGCCCGAGGAGTTCCGCACCAACGGCGGCGGCGCACCCGCCCACCTCGGCCTGCTCGAACTTGAGGTCACGGTCGACTGACAACGACGCACGCCACTCGGGATCGAGTATACCGTTGGGACCGAATCAGATGACGTCCTGATCGTCTTTTCGCCCACCGCGCGGTCGCGCTAAGCCGACCGCCGTCGACATCGACACTCCGCTCGGTCGCCGTCGTCCCGATATCGTCCTCAAGCGACGCGGGAACGTCCGCCGAGTCTCCGAACGCGGCGGCGAACGCACCGGTCATCTCGTCTCCATCGATCCCAGCGGACGCGACGACGCCGTTGGCTGCCGAGAGATCGTCGTACTGGTCCCCCACGTCGTACGTTGTCGATTCGGCACCGATCTTCTCGACAGCCATCGCCGGAGGCCCGCCATAGCCACCGAACACGAGGTGGCCGCGACCGCCGGTCTCCGTGAGCCAGGCCGCGTCCCCGTCCGTTTCGAGGACCCACCATTGAGTCGCGCGGCGAGGATCGACTGGACGGCCTCGAACGCGCCGTCACCCCGTCTGTAGACGATCGCGTCGTCACCGACAGCGGCGACTCGGTTGTCCCGCTCGGTCCCAGTGTAGATCTCGTAGTCGTCGATTCGATCGGTTTGTTTGAACTGGACCGAATAGAGAGCGTCCGGATCGGTCGCCAATCGCTCGCCGATCTCGTCACGTTCGATTTCGCCGACGAACACCGATATCTCGTTTATCGCGAGCAGCCCCGTCAACGTCGAGTCGAAGACTGTTCCATCATCCTCGCCCGGTTCAGCCGGCAATTCAACCAGGTCGGCTTCGGCGAGGTCCGTCACCGATCGCGTCCACGAGGATTCGTTTGGCCGGCGGGCCGAGGAGCAGGTCGGGAGATGACGGCGAACCGGTCACGACAGCGCTGGCCGCGAGTAATCGTTTGTAAGTCGACCGTAAGCGTTTTCGAAGCGGCGGCGAAGGAGACGATATGTCGCCCTTCGGCGAAGTAGTCCTCGTCGCCACGGTCGCGGGCTGTACGACGGGAATCGGTGCGCTTCCCCTCTTGCTTACCGACCGGATCAGCCATCGCGTCTACGACGGGTCACTCGGACTCGCAGCGGGGATCATGGTTGGCGCTGCTGTCTTCGCGCTCGTGCTCCCCGGGCTCGAGATGGGGTCGCCACTCGAGGTCGTCGCCGGGATCCTCGGGGGTGGCGGCTTCCTCCTCGCGGTCAACGCCGTCTTCCCCCATCTCCATCTCCTGTTCCGCGGGGAACGCGTCGAAGGCACGAGAGAACTCGATCCAGCCGGTGATTTACCACCGGTCGAGGAAGGGACTGTCACCGAACCGCTCCGCGACGACGGTGACAACCTGCGACGGGCCGCACTGGTCGGCGGGACCGTCACCATCCACAACGTCCCCGAAGGGCTGGCGGTCGGCATCGCATTCGCCAGCGGCGAAACGGCACTCGGACTCGCCATCGCGACGGCAATCGCCGTCCAGAACGTCCCCGACGGATTCGCGATGGCGGTCCCCGCAGTTCGGGCGGGCGTCTCCGCCCCCAAGACGCTGTTCTACACCACGCTCTCGGGCGGCGTTCCGGAACCGATCGCCGCGGCCGTTGGCTTCTCGCTCGTCACGGTCGTCTCCGGACTCTTCCCCGTCGCCGCCGGCTTCGCCGCCGGCGCGATGATCGCCGTCGTCTTCCGAGAACTCATCCCCTCGAGTCATGGCCACGGCTACGTCGACACCGCCACAGCGGCGTTCGTCCTCGGATTCGCGATTATGCTCGTCGTCGACACCGTCCTCGCAGTCTGAACGCGGATCAACCCGGAATCCGCTCTCCGATCGGTGTTGGTCCCCGTCGGATATTCGGAAGAGATATACATTGTTTGAGTGATACGTAGTCATGGTTTCTCGAGAGAACACCGTCTTCGCCGTCACACTAGGCATCTGTTTCGTCGCCTTTCTGCTCGGGGCCCTGGCTGGACTCGGCGGCCCGTTCTTCGCGTTCGTCGTGTTACTCGTGAGTCCGCTTCTCGGGTCGCAACTCTATCTTGTGGTCACCGATGTCGACGACCGGCCGTCGGTACTGCGGGTCCGTCTCTCCCTGCTGCTCAGTGCGCTTCTCAGCGGTGTATACGGGTCGGTCACGGTCGGGTTTGAACAGCTAGCGTTCCGGACAACCGGTATCGTCCTGATTCTCGTCCTCGTGAGCTACGAATGCCGTGCGGTGGGCACGAACCGAAACGCTGCCCGCTGACGACCTCAGGAGCGACTGGGGTCACCGCTACGAGGCGAAAGCGGAGTCCGAAAAGGGGTCCCTGGCGACGAACGCGCCGCGATGGTCGCTCCAAGGGATCAAGCGGGTGGTGGCAGCGCACTCGAGCGAGAGGCAGTGCGGTGTGCCGATGTCGGAGTAGGGGAGCTGACAACGGTGACGATAGGTGTCGGCACGCTACACTAATCTTCTATAAGTATATATTTTGCGTGACTAAATGAGAATAAAACGCATTCGGCGTCGGTGACGCGATGTCTACTGCGGAAATTGCCGCCGAACTGCGACCACGCTGGATATCATCGGGCCGCCGTCCGAACGGGACTTAGAGTCGCTTGCTGACGTACGGGCCGTCCTGGTGGTAGCCGAGTTTGTTCCGATAGTACTCTCGAGCGCCGATGCCCGAGATCACGCTCACCTTATCGTAGCCAGCGTCGGCAGCGAGTTCCTCGGCGCGGTTCATCAGTTTGCGGCCGTAGCCCTGATGCTGATGCTGGTCGGTATCGCCCTCGTCACCCATCGCGACCTCCGTCCCGTAAACGTGCAGTTCCCGGATCAGCGCCGTGTTCTCGAGTTCCGGCCGGACGGGATTGTTCGGGAACCGGAGCCGGCAGAAGCCGATGAGGAGGTCCTTCTCGAAGTCCTCGACGGAGATGAAGTGTTCCGTGCCGCCGCAGGCCTCGTAGCTCATCACGTCGAGTTCGACGGTCTCGGGTTCCTCGTCGTGCATTCCGGCCTCGCGACAGCGGATGCACTCACACTCCCAGCCGTGCTCGTCCATGCGTTTGCGGGCGAGTTGCCGGAGGTTCGACTTCCAGACGCCGGCGTCGATGAAGTCCGCTGGGATGTCCCGCTGGACGCGCTGGAGCCGGGTGTAGCGGGGGATCATGTCCTTGATCTCCGCGACCAGGTCCGCGGCCTCGTCGTTCGAGAGGGGGTCGTACTCGTCCTTGTGCCACCAGTCGTAGGTCGCAGTGCCCCGTACCACGAGCGTCGGGTAGATCTTCAGGTAATCGGGCTTCCACTGCTCTTCTTCGAAGAGCCGCCGGAAGTCCTCGAGACACATTTCCTTCGACATCCCGGGCTGGCCCGGCATCATGTGGAAGCCGACCTTGAACGCCGAGTCCCGCAGCCGCTGGTTGGCGTCGATCGATTCTTGGACGCCGTGGCCACGGTGCATATCGCGGTTGACCCGCTCGTAGGTGGTCTGGACGCCGACCTCGACTTTCGTCCCGCCGAGGTCGAGCATTCGGTCGATCTGCTCCGGGTCGCACCAATCCGGCTTCGTCTCGAACGTCGTCCCGATGTTGCGGATGTCCGCCGTCTCATTTTCCGCGATGACATCCTCGAGATAGTTGAACTCGTACTCCTCGGGATCCTCGGCGAAGCTGACGCCCTGTGCCGGTTCGGGCTCCTTGTCGACGTCGTAATCGTTCATCGCCTCGAGCGCGCGCTTGACGAACCACTCTTGGTAGTCATGGCTCCGGGCAGTCATCGTCCCACCCATCAGGATGAGTTCGACCTTATCGACGGGGTGGCCGATCTGGCGCAGTTGCTCGAGTCGCAGCGTCACCTGCCCATAGGGATCGTAGTCGTTCTGGACCCCGCGGGCGGCGGCGGGCTCCTCGCCCGTGTAGCTCTGCGAGGACGAAAACTCGGAGTCGGGTCCGCCGGGACAGTAGAGACACTTGCCGTGTGGACACCGCTCGGGCGAGGTCATGATCGCGACCGGCGAGACGCCCGAAGCCGTGCGGACCGGCTTGCGCTGGAGCACGGGTTCTAAGTCCTCGCGGTGCTCCTCGGGCGCGTAATCCAGCAGCTCGGAGTTCTTCGGCACCTTGGGTGCCGAGTGTTCCGAACAGGCCTCGAGTTTGGCCTTCTCGACCTCGTCGCGCTCGACCTCGCCGGCGAGGATCCGATCGACGAGCGTCTTACAGACCCGTTCGAACGCTTCGGTTTCGGTCGGTTCTGGCGTCTCGGTACTCACTACACGTAATTCGTCGCCGTTCGCGAATAAGCGTGTCGGACTCTTCGATCGGGAGACCGACTCACCACCTCGGACGACCGATGGTGCGTCGTCGACTCTGACACGGGTGTGGCTTCCAAAAGGTAATCGTTTAAGGGCGGTCTCGCCCTACCCTCGGCGTACTGAATGTCTCCCGACCTGGCGATGGTCATCGCCGCGGTCGCGTTACCGTTCGTCGCAGCAGCACTCACACCGGTGGCCTTTCGCGCCCTCGGTGAGGGAACTGGATTCGTCGGGACCGTCGTCGCACTCACCTCGTTCGGCCTCCTTGCGACCCAGTACGGGACGGAGGGAGCCGTCGGACTCGAGTGGGTCCCCTCGCTCAACATCGCGCTCCGATTCTACGTGGACGGCTGGGCGTTGCTGTTCGCGATGTTAGCGTGTGGGATCGGGGCCCTAATCTTCACCTACTCGCCCGCGTACATGCACGGCGAATCCGGCCTCGTCAGGTACTACGCCGCCCTGTTCGCCTTTATGGGATCGATCGTCGGCGTCGCACTGGCCGCCGACCTGATCTCGATCTTCCTCTTCTGGGAACTCACCAGCCTCGCGTCGTTCGTCCTGATCGGCTACTATACCGCCGACGACTCCTCGCAGTACGCCGCCCGGATGGCCATGCTCATCACCGTCGGCGGCGGCCTCTTCTTGCTCGTCGGTCTCCTCTTGCTCTCGCTCGTCGCGAGTGACGTCCTCGGTCCCGGAGCCGCGTTCAATCTCGCCGCGATGCTCGAGAACTCCGAGGCGATGCAAGCGGCCCTGCGAGAGCGAGGATTGTTCCTCCCGGTGCTGGGACTGTTCGCGATCGGCGCAGGGACCAAGTCCGCGCAGGTCCCGCTCCACTTCTGGTTGCCGAACGCAATGGCGGCTCCGACGCCCGTCTCGGCCTTCCTCCACTCAGCGACGATGGTCAAGGTCGGCGTCTACTTCATCGGGCGGGTCCGCCCGATGCTCGTTAGCACGGAGTGGTTGTTCCTGTTCGCGACGCTCGGCCTGACGACGATGACCGTCTGTGCGATCATGGCCGTCGCGTCGACGGACATCAAGGAACTGCTCGCCTATTCGACGGCGAGTCACCTCGGGCTGATGGTCGCTGGCTTCGGTTTCACGTCGGTCTACGGCGCTGAGACCGGCGTCTTCCATCTTCTCAATCACGCGCTTTTCAAGGCCGCGCTGTTCCTCGTGGCCGGTATCGTTGCCCACGAGGCCGGGACCCGCGAGATCGACAAACTCGGCGGGCTCCGCCACGATCTGCCGGTGACCGCGGCGATCACGACGGTCGTTGCGCTCAGCATGGCCGGCATCCCGCCCTTCAACGGCTTCTATTCGAAGGAACTGCTCTTCGAGGCCGCCGTCGAGGCGAGCCACCACCACGATATCGGCCTGCTGGGGTGGCTCTACCCCGCCGTCGCCGTCTTCGGCAGCATCTTCACCGTCCTCTACTCGCTGCGATTCCTCTCGCTGTTCTTCGGCGACCGGCCCGACGCGCTCGGCCACGTCCACCGCCCGCCCGTCACGCTCCTCATCCCGCCGACCGTGCTGGCGCTGCTCGCCGCGGTCGTCAGCGTCGACCCCCAACTCGCCGTCGACGCCATCGTCCAGTCCGGCCTCGAGGCGACGGCGGTCGACCCCCACGAGATGCACGCCGGCATCCCGACGTCGTACTCGCCGGCACTGGGGATGAGCGCTGTCACGATCGGCGTCGGACTCCTCGCGTATCCGGCCTACGGACGTCTCCACAATGCGATTCGATCGGTCCCCAGACAGTGCCGCCGATCGGTGCGAACTGGTGGTACGATACCGCCATCGACGGTCTCAGCGACGAGGGACGAGCGTTCGCCGAAACGGTCCACGACGGGGCCCTCCGGACGTACGCGACGTGGACTCTCGCAGCGACCTGTACCCTCGCTCTCACCGGCTTCGTCGCGGCCGGTGCCATCGCACCGACCGAATTCGGCCTCGAGGTCTCGCTCGCCATCGCGCTCGTCTTGCTCGTCGCGGTGATCGGTGGCGTCGCTGTCGTCACATCCGAGTCACACATCGCCGGCGTCCTCACCCTCTCGATCCTCGGGTTCATGGTCGCCATCTTCTACATCCTCGCGAGCGCGCCCGACCTCGCCCTGACCCAGCTCGTCGTCGAGACGCTCGTGCTCGTGATCTTCCTGCTCGTGATCGAGGAGATTCCCGAACACTACGAGATCGAGATCGGGACGGTCGTCCGCGACGCCGTCCTCTCCGTCGCCGTCGGTGCGACCGCGTTCGTGACGGTACTGGTCACGACCAGCGCGCGTCCCGACGGCCCGAGCGAGATCGCCCGCGCCTACGCCGAGCAGGCGGTTCCCCAGGGTGGCGGAACCAACATCGTCAACGTGACTCTCGTCGACTTCCGGGGCTTCGACACCCTCGGTGAACTCGCCGTGGTCGCGCTCGCCGCGATCTCGATCCTGACGCTAATCGTCATGCGCGATCGCGACGGCGAACGGACTGCCATTCGCGACGGCGACGAACTGACTAGCGACTCGACCGACGACGACCCGACAGGGACACGCAGTGACGGCGGACCCACAGGAGGTGACGACGAATGACGACGGTCATCATGCGCACGACTGCTCGAGCGATCGTCCCGATCATTCTGGTCGTTTCGATCTCGCTGTTCTTCGAGGGACACAACCTCCCCGGCGGCGGGTTCATCGGCGGCGTGCTCACGACGACCGCCTTCGCGATCGTCTACATGGCCTTCGGGCTGGATTTCTTAGAGCGGGGGATCCTCGGTCGCGACGTCGATCCCGGCAAGGGACCCTCACGGGATCGCGTCGTGCTGGCATATCGTCGCCTCTTCGCCTACGGCTTCGCTATCGCGGTCGCCAGCGGCCTCACGCCATTGCTGTTCGGCCGCAACTTCCTCACGCAGACGTTCGTCATGCTCGAGGGGATTCCGATCTACGATCATCTCGAGGTCGCGAGCGCGCTTGCGTTCGACTTCGGTGTCTACTGCGTGGTCGTCGGCGGGCTGCTCACGATCCTCTCGGTGGTGGGAGCCGAATGACGGGGGTCGTCCTCGCAGCCACGGTCGGTTCGCTGTTCGCTCTCGGGACCTTCCTCCTCCTGCGGCGGGACCTGATCCGGGTCGTCTGGGGGCTGGCGATCATCAGTCAGGCCGCGAACGTCTATCTGCTGGCGATGGGCGGGATCGCGCCGGCGACCGCCGATTCGGTGCCGATCCTCGCCGGCCACGGCGATCACGTTCCGCAGACGGCCGACCCGCTGGTGCAGGCGCTCGTGTTGACCGCGATCGTGATCGGCTTTGGCATGACCGCGTTCGCGCTCGTGCTGTCGTACCGGGTCTACGAGGAACACGACACGCTGGACGTGACGGAACTCGGTGATCGCGAATGACGACGACGGCGACGATGACGACGGTGACGATGACACTGCTGATGACTACCCAATCACGAACATTGACGGCAACGACGGGTGATCGCCGATGACGGCGACGCCAGTCGGCACGGAATCGACACTCGTGATCGCGCCGATGCTAGTCGTCCTCGTCGCAGCCGCCGGAACGCTGCTGCTCGGCCGGCATCCCCGGGCTCGAGCGGCCGTCAGTCTCGCCGGCGGCGCGGGCTACGCGATCGCGGTCGCAGCGATCGACTGGTTCATCGTCCTCGCGCCGGACGCGCCGGGGATCGCGACGTATCAGGTCGGCAACTGGCCGGCCCCCTTCGGGATCACACTCGTCGCCGACGGCCTGTCGGCGTTCATGTTGACTATGGTCGCGATCCTCGGGGCCGCGTCGCTGGTCTTCTCGACCAGACACCTCCCCGGCGGCGAAGGGCGCAGTTACTACTTCCCGCTCTTTCACTTCCTCGCACTGGGCGTCACCGGCGCGTTCCTCACTGGCGACCTGTTCAACCTCTTCGTTTGGTTCGAGGTGATGTTGATGGCCAGTTACGTTTTCGTCGCCTACAGTGGCGGCCCCCAGCACACCCGCGCCGCGTTCTGGTACGTGACGCTCAACCTGCTGGCCAGCGCCGTCTTCCTGCTCGGCGTCGGCGGCATCTACGCGACGACGGGGACGCTCAACATGGCCGATCTCGCCCAGCGGCTCGCCGACCCGGCAGCTTACGGGCTCGAGCCCGTACCGGTCGTCGGCCTCCTCGGCTTGCTCCTATCGGTGTTCGCGATCAAGGCCGGCCTCGTCCCATTCCAGTTCTGGATTCCGACGGCCTACCGAGCCGCACCGCCACAGATCACCGCGCTGCTAGCCGGGGCAACGAAAAAGGTCGGGATCTACGCCATCATCCGGCTCTCATTTACCGTGTTCGCCGGCGCGGAGGTCGCCGTCGACCTTCCGATTCCGCTTCTGGACGTGGCAATCGCGGGCGATTCGCCGCTGCCGTTCGTCGGCGCGGCGCTGTTCGTCATGGCGGCTGCCAGCATCCTTCTAGGCGGTATCGGGGCCGTCGGCCGCGACTCCATGGAAGGTGTCTTCGCCTACTCGAGTATCGGCCAAGTCGGATTCATCGCGATCCCGGTCGCGATCGCGGCGACGGCGGCCAGCCCGGGACTGCGCAAGTTCGCGATCATCGCCGCGCTGGTGTACGCGCTCAACCACACGCTGGCGAAGGGACTGCTCTTCCTCGCTGTCGGGACGGTCAGATCCGCAACGGGAACGAGCCGCTTTGCCGACCTCGGTGGACTGGCCAGGCGGTCGCCACCGCTGGCGATCGCCGTGTTCGTCGGGTCGCTCGCGCTCGTCGGCATCCCGCCGCTGTCGGGCTTCTTCGGGAAGTTCCTCGTCTTCGACGCCGCCGCTCGAGCGGCGGCCGGGCCCGTCCTCGTCGTCTTGCTCGTCGGGTCGCTGTTGACGATCGCGTACGTGACCCGGCTGTGGAATCAGAGCTTCTGGGGGGCACGGACGGACGCCGTCGAGGCGGCGACGATCGATTCCGTGCAGGTCGCGATCCTCGTCGCCCTCGCTGTCGCGATTATCGCGGTCGGTATCGGCTTCGAGCCCGTCTACGAGTTCGCGGAGACCGCCGCCGAGGCCGCACTCGATACTGAGGGCTACGTCGACGCCGTCAACCCTCAGTCGGCAAGCGAACTGGGAGGGTCAAGCGGGGGTGACCACTGATGCGAGTCCGGACCTGGCCGGTCGTCGGCGTCGTCTTCGCCGTTCTGTGGGTGTTCGTCGTCGGACAGCCGCTGACCCCGATCTCACTCGTCCGCGGCTTCCTCACCGGGCTGCTCGTCGGCCTGCCGGTGGCGTACGTCTTCCGGCGGCTGTACAGCAAGTACATCGATCTCGGACGCGGGGTTCGGGCGCTCCCCTACGCCGGGCTCTACCTGGGTGCGTTCACCTGGGAACTCCTGCGGGCGAACGTCGACGTCGCCTACCGGGTGCTCTCGCCCGGCATGCCGATCGAACCCGAGGTAATCCTGGTGCCGCTTCGGGTCGAGTCCGACATCGCGATCACGGTAATCGCGAACAGCATCACGATCACGCCCGGAACCGTGACGTTGGACTACGACGAGGAAACCAACGCGCTGTACGTCCACGGCGTTAACGGCCGCGACCCCGAGGCGATCGCCGAACCGATCCGTACGTGGGAGGACTACGCCCTCGAACTGTTCAACGAGGAGGCGTCGCCGTCGGATCCGCCGCCGGAAATCGTCGTCTCCGGCGGGGAAAGAGACAGGGGGCCGGATCGCCAAGCGGGAGGTATCGGCGATGACTGAGAGCGATCCCGCCGTCCTCGAGATGGCGATCCGTGCGGCGTTAGTCCTCGTCAGCGGGCTCTGTGTCCTGTGTGGCTACCGCGTGATCCGCGGGCCGACGAACCCGGACCGCGTGGTCGCCTTAGACGCCATCGCGACGAACGTCGTGGCGATTGCGGTCCTGTTCGCCCTGCTGACCGATCGGGGCCTCTTTATCACCGTGAGCCTCGTGCTCGCGATCATCGGCTTCATCGCGACCGTCGCCGTCGCTAAGTTCGTCACCGAAGGTGAGGTGATCGAATGATACACACCGCTGTCGTGATCGCGCTGATCGCCGTGGGTGCGTTCTTCCTGACCGTTGGCACGATCGGCCTGTTGCGGCTGCCCAATGTCTACAACCGGATGCACGCCACGAGCAAGCCGACGACGCTCGGCACCGCCGCGATTTTCCTGGCCGGCTTCGTCGAGTTCGGTCCCGGTTCGGAAGGGCTGACCGCGCTCATCGGGATCGTCTTCCTCTTCCTGACGGTCCCCACCGGTGCACACATGATCGCCCGTGCCGCCGAGCGGATCGGCATCCCCTTCCTCGGTAGCGTCACCTGGCCCGACCCGTCGGCGGTCGAACGACCGGAGCAACTCGAACACAGCGAGCGATCCGACGAGGCCGAACCGACCGACGACTAGGGCTTCAGCGTTCGAACTCGGGCTCTCGATCCCGGTCCCGTTCTCGACTGTCGGTCTGATCCGCTTGGTTTCGCTCTCGAGCCCACGCCTGTGCGTCCTCGAGCGTTTCCGTGTCCAGCAGCTGCTCGAGTTTGCGTTCGAACTGCTCGTCGGTCAACTCGCCCGCAGCGTACCGTTCGCGAAGGGTCTCGAGTGCGTCACGCGTGTCGGTGGCAGGTTCGGTCGTCGTCGGCTCGGATTTCCGTACCGTCTCGTCCGTCCTCGAGTCATCCCATTCCCGGTCGTCCGCGTCCCGTTCCTCGTCGAACAGAATCGCGACGACCGGCACGACGGCGATGTAGCCGACGAGCAACGCTGCGAGCCACCAGTCCTGGCCGGTGAACATCGCGCCGAGCCAGATCGCCGTCACGAGCAGCGACGCGATGCCGGACGCGTTCTCGCGAAGGCGATTCCACGGCGTCTCCCCGCTGCGCTCGCGACCGCTCCCCTCGATCGCATCCATACGATGACTTCGCGTCGGGATCGGAAATACGTTATCGGTCCAAGGTGTCGTCAGCCGAAATCGCCTACGCATGGTCGGTCGACAACCGAACGGAGAGGCCAGCCAGTACAGCAAGGAGTCCACGATGGCGAGTATCGATCGCTTCTGGAGCGGTCAAAGGTCGCGTGTCCGGGAACGGTCAAAGGTCGCGTGTCCGGGAACGGTCAAAGGTCGCGTGCTGTCTACAGCGGACTACGCCCACCAAGTGGGCGTGATTTCCGGTATCAAGAGCGAATCAGCTGCTCTGTGACCGCAGGCTGGTACCTTCTAAAAAGCCAGTTTTCGGTAGAGACGGTCGAGGAAGAGCACTCAGAAGCGGTCAGATGACGTAATAGGCTATTCAGATCGAGTTAGGGAGCGCGCGAAAACGGGCGTTCATCGAGCGCAATCAGCGAGAATGAGGAGAGTAGCAGACGTGACGAAGGGGTGTCCTGTGTTACCCGCTCCCATCGCGACGGAAAGGAACTTACGAGGGAACCGGTGGCAGCGTCGCCTCGTCGAACCAGAACGCTTCGACCGCGCGGCCGATGTCGGCGAACTCACCGGGATCGGTCGGCTTCGTGAGGTAGGCGTTCGCACACAACTCGTAGCTCTTGACGATGTCTTCGTTCGCCTCCGAACTGGTAAGAACGAGCACCGGCAACGACGTCAGCTCCGGATCGTTCTTGATCGTCTCGAGGACTTCGAACCCGCCCGTTCTGGGCAGGTTCAGGTCCAGTAAGACGAGGTCGATGTCGGGACCGGACTCGGTCGCCGCTCGGTTTTGCAGGAACTCGAGAGCGGCGTCACCGTCGGTGACCGTGTGAAACGTCGTTTCGAATCCCGCCGATTTGAAGGCTTCCTCGATGAGCCGAACGTCACCGGGATTATCCTCGACGAGCAAGAGAGAGACGGGATCGGTGGAGGGAGGGTGAGACACTGTCTGATAAGTGGAACCTCAGGCGTATAAGCCTGCGTACAAAGCACATTGGATACGGTTTGCGCAGTGGGGCGAATCGCCGGCGGTCGGCCACCGCTGCCACCGAGGAGCGGTCACTCTCGTTCGACGATCGTCCCGCCGGCCAGTCCATCCCACTCGACGCGATAGTCAAGCCGCGAGAGGATTGCACTCGAGTCGGAGATTCCATCTTCCTCGAGTACTGCCTCGGCGTCAGCGAGGTCCATGCCGGGTTCGATCTCGTCGGCGAGCGTGTCGAGCACGGCGGGCCGAATCAGCGTCCGCCCGACCTGGTCGTGCTCGGGGACAGTCTTGTCCGCGAGCGCGTCGGCGCTCACGCCGTGGCGCGCCGCCAGCGTTTCCAGCGTGATCACGGCCTCGTCCGGCCGGAGCTCGTCGGGAAGCGCGGCCGCGCTCTCGGCGACCAACTGCCGTTCGTACTCCCGGAGGACGTCGGCGACGTCTTTGACCCGTACCGTCCCGGAGTAGGGAATTGCCCGGTGGTCGCGGGCGGCGATCTCTTCGCCCACGCCGAGCGATTCGTCGACGGCGACGAGCATGTCCACGTCCTCGAGATCCGACAGCTGTGAGAGTTTCTTCTCGACGTACTCGGGCGTCCAAAACCCCATGATCTCGAAAAAGAGGCGGAAATCGCCGTGTTCGTACTCGAAGGCGAAGTCCGGAATCATCACTCGCGTTCCCGTCGCGAGCGGTTCCGGCTCGCGGACAAGGTCCCACTCGAGGCCCAAGTTCGAAAATCGGGCGGCGAAGTCGGCTTCGACGCCGCTGTCGAACGAGACGTTGGCCACCGGTTCGGCGTCGGGGACACGAATCGGGTCCTCGTGGGAGAGCGAGAGCGTTCGTTCAGTCCCGCGGTCGTCGATCGTCGCCGCGAGCGACCACCGCTCGCTCTTCGCGACCGTCCTGAGGAGTCGGGCAAAACGGGTCCCGTACCGCCGCGTCGCACGAAAGAGGTGGGTCGGGCCAGTAACGACGACTTCGCGGTCCGAGATATCGGGTGCTCCGTCCGTCTCCTCACTATCGAGCTGCCGGATCTCGTACATCAATCGCAGGCGTTTGATCGCCGAGATCAGCGCTTTCGGATCGCTCGAGCGGACTCGCAGCTCGGTTGCGTCGAATAGGGCCGTCTGTGCCAGCGAGAGGTTGTACTGGGCGACCAGCCCGTCGGGATCCCAGCGCGGTTCGACCGCGGTCAGGACCTGGCGCTCCTCGAGATCGGCGTAGAGGGCAGTCTCGAGGTCGTCGGCCGAGACATCGAGCGACTCGCTCGCGCGGATGAGCGCCATCGCGCGTTCGTCCGCTGTGACAACGCCGACCGCCTCGGCGGCCTTGAATGCGGCCCGGCGGGCGTGTTCAGGCTCGACCGCTGCGTCGGTCTCGAACGTCGCCTCGCGCTCGAGCAGTGCCGAGAGGCCGCGAACGAGTTTGAAGTCCTCGGCATCGCGCTCGAGCTCGGTAAGTGCGGACTCGAGGGCGGCGCGCGGTTCGCCGACGTGACCCTGGTATGTGCCGATGACCCGGGCCGCGAGCGGGCGGTGGCTCCGGTCTGCGAACTGGGGGTGGTAGCCGCCACCGGCTCGCGAGACGCGGAGCAGGTCCTTCGTCAGCATCTAGTTCGTGTCGGCGCGGCGTCGCCAAAAGTTACCCGGACGCACGTGGCGCAATTCTCCCTCTTCGCGCTGAATTCGCTTCCGCGTTCATCCGACGACTGCCGGACGGTCGCCGTCACCCAGTGGATAGTGGTCGAGTGCCGACTGTGCGTCTCGTTTCCGCTCGAGCAGCGCGTCCGGGTCGGTCGGGCCGTCGCGTTCCGTCTCGGTCGCGCTCTCGGTTCCGTCGGTCGTCATGTCCGAGAAGTCGCCCGATTTCAGAACGCGTCGCCCTCGAAACTCGTGTCCGCGTGCAGGCTGTCTTTCAGCGCGTCGTGGACCTTGCAGAGTTCGAAGGCGCGCTCGATGATCTCGTCGCCAGTGTCATCGTCCACGTCGGCCGCGACGCGGATGTCGAACTGGACCGACTCGAGTTTGTCGTCGTCGTTGAGTTCGCCACTGGTCTCGATCTCGATCCGCCCGAGGTCGTCGGCCCCTCGCTGCTGGCCGCCGACGCGCAGCGCCGGCACGTAACAGGAGCCGTAGGCGGCGAGTAGCGTCTCGAGCGTATCGGGGGCCTCCTCACCGTTGGCGTCGATCGTCGTCTCGAAGTCGCGAATCTCGTTGGTGGCGCTGTACCCTTCGTCGGAAACGGTGGTGACCTGCTTCGCCATAGCAGTCGAGTCGTCTACGGGTGGTGCTGTAAACGTTTGGTAACAGCAAAGGTGCTCCTCTCGAGTGGGTTCATTCCCGTCGATCACGTACGTCTACTCGGGGTAGGAATGATTTGAATACCGTCTACCTAATCAGCAATCAGATATTGGTAACGTCAGCCTCGACCTCGTATTCCTCTATTCGAGATGAATCATCGCCAAGGAACATCGCTTCAAACTCCCAAACACGACCAGCGGCTAGGTCGGAGGTATTAGCGAGGCTTTCCTCGAATTGTACGCCGTCTGCATCAATGAAGTAGACTGAGATCTCCACGTACCCAAGTGTCTCATCAGAGACGTTTTCCACTTGTCCCCGCACTCCGGAACTGAACGAGCCATCGCTGTACCATTCGTGATTAAGGAGTTCGATAAGATCATCGCCTCCGTTTGCGTCACCATTCCCACCACTGTTGTCGTCACCGTTCCCTGAGTCGTCGTTATTCGTGCCACCACTCTCGCGGTCCGTATCGTCGCCTCCGCTACAGCCTGCGAGTGCGGTCATTAGTGCTGTCCCACCAGCCAACAACAATCTCCGTCTATCCACACATTCTCTTTATTTGTTGTGTTAATAAGACTGTCGGATTGTTGATTGTTTCACCAATATTATGTCTTAAAAGAGGGGTCGGCGCGCCGGTTCCAATACCCTGCGTTTGCAGCGGTATCTGTTTCCTTGATACGAGCGAATAGGTTGAATATGGCCAGTTTCAACAGGCAGTCGGCGAACAAGATCAGTATAATTTCGACGGTGATAGACGCTGTAATGGCGTTCCGGCGTGGGCGTCGAAAGAGCGGCCTCTTGCTCCTCGTCGCGGCCGCGCTCTCATCTCGCGTTCCCGGCATCGGAACAGCCGTGTCGCTGTTCCTTCGATTGGTTCGGCGACTCCGATAGCTCGAGGGGCCATGGTCGACGTTACCGGCCACCTCGGGATGGCGCTGTTGTTCGCCGCACCGGCGTGGATGGTCTGGGGCCGACGCGGTGCGCTTGGGTTCACGGCCTTTGCGTTAGCGACGGCGATGCTCCCCGATACCGATCTGGCGCTTCGACATATGTTCCCAGTTACCCACCACGGGGTGACGCACACGGTCCTGTTCGTCGTCCTAATGAGCGTTCTCGCCGGAACCGTCGCCGCCCGGTACCTGACCGACTGGTTCAACGCCAATCGCAGGATCCGGAGCTCCGAAATCACAAGCGAGACTGTTTTCATCTTCGCTACGGCGGGGCTGACCGTCGGCGGAATCAGCCACCTGTTCGCGGACATCCTCTCCGCACCCGATATCGCGCCACCGCTTTCGCCGTTCTGGCCCCTCTACTCAGAGCCAGTGATCGTCGACGCGATCTACTACGGGTCGCCGTTCTGGAACGTCGGGCTGCTCACCGCCGGCGTGGGACTCCACCTGCTGCTCGCTCGAAACGAGCGCTACCCGCTCGAGACCCGCTACCGAATCGGTGCCTCCGAGGACTCACAGTATCGCGCGAGCGACGATGACTGAGTACTCGAGTCGTCCGCGACGGCGAGAAAATAGAGCCGGCAATCGATGCGATCGTCACCGTTCGACACCCTGTCCGTTCAGGGCTCGAGTTCGAACGGCTCGTCGGCCTCGAGGGTGTGAACGTCGGCATCACTGCCGGTCCCGCGGACCTCACTGGCGAAGTCCTCGGGGTCCTGTTCGATCGGCGGGAAGGTATCGTAATGTTGCGGGAAGGCGTGGTCGATGTCGAGCCAATCGACGGCGATGGCGGCCTGCATCGGTCCCATCGTGAAGTGGTCGCCGATCGGTACCGCGGCAGCGTCAGGCTCAAGATACGGTCCGATAACCTCGCGCATTTCGGTCATGAGGGACGTGTCGCCCGCATTGTAGAACGTCGTCGACTCTTCGTCACTGACTTGCGTGGGCTTCGTGTCCGAGATGACGAACCCAGCCGGCATCCCGCCGCTCGCGTCGTTTTCGGTCATGATCCCGTTCGTGTGGTCAGCGCGGGTCATCGTGACGTAGGCGTCGCCACATTTGACGGTCCCGCCGAGGTTCATCCCCATTCCCCCGACAGCGTCGTCGTAGCCGAACTCGTCCTCGCAGTAGGAGACGATCTCCGGCGTCGCGACCAGCGTCGCGTCCGAGAACTCGCCCGCGTGAGCGATGTGGTCGGCGTGGCCGTGTGTCAAGAGGACATAGTCGGGCGTGTCGATGTCAGCCGGCTCGAGATCCGTCTTCGGGTTGTCGAAGAACGGATCGATCAGCAGGTCGGTCTCCCCAACGGTGACGTGCCACGTCGAGTGGCCGTGCCAGGTGAGTTCCATAGCACCTGATCGATTCGGACGAAGACACAATAAAGGTGAGCGAGGTCCAGGCGGAACCGACGACGGAGCGCATATCGCTCCGTCCGTTGACTCGCTCTCGTCCCCACAGAGCCCTCAATGATCGCTTTACAGCCGGGGCCATACATGTACTATCACCAACTGTTATACGTTCGGTCTCCCAAGGATAGGGAGCCGCAAGCGAACTGACACACCACGCATGCGGTCTGGAATCGCATTCCGGTCGGTCGCCAGCGTATCGCGACCGTTGCTACCGTTGTGATTGCAGGACGACCCGCTACCACCCGGCAGCCCCCACTGCGGGGAGCCGCGGAGTTCCGCTGGCAGTCACCGCACTGGGCGGCGATGCCGTGCCGTTTTTTACCCGGGGTCGTACGGCGACCATGCTCGCACTTACGCTCGAGGAGTTTATGGTAGAGCTAAACGATGGTGCAATCAAGAACGTCGGACCGAACAACAAGGAAGCGACGGTCAAACTGTTCGACGTGGACTCCGCCGAGGCCAGGGAGTTCGGTGACAAGCGCGTCAAACTCGTCTTCGAGGACGAGGACGACAACGAAGTACAGGTATCGCTGTTCCCGGAAGACGTTCGGAAGATCGTCGACGATATCGAGGCGCTCGAGGACGATTCGCCCGTTTTCGACTGAGGGCGGGGCTGTATCGCAGTTGTAACCGAGACTCGCGTCGCGAACGCATTTCGACAACCGTTTTAGGGCGAAACCGCTTGGTCCGAGTAGATGGGTAACTGTATCATCTGCGGCACACCCGTTGACGGCGAGATCTGTGAGAGTCACGAGGAGGATGCTGTTTTCGAATTTCGCGGCACGTCTGCCTCGCAGCTCACACCCGGTCGCTACTACCGGGGAACCGTCGACGGTTACGCCGACTTCGGTGTCTTTGTTGACATCGGAGACCACGTCACCGGCCTGTTGCACAGAAGCGAACTCGACCAACGACTCGAAAGTCTCAACTGGGAGCCAGGGGACGATGTCTTCGTCCAAGTGCTCGACGTTCGAGACAACGGCAATGTCGACCTCGGCTGGTCGATCCGCCAGCGCGAACGCGAGTTCCGCGGCAAACTGATCGAGACGGCTGACGACGAGTACCAGCCCGAAGAGTTCGAGGACGACACCGACGAGTCCTCGACCGAACCGAGCGACGAGTCCTCGGCTGAGACGCCCGAGGAAACCGAAGACCTCACCGACGACCGAGCGGCAAAAGCCGGCGAACTGCAGGCTGCGGCTGAGGAAACCGAACCCGAACCGGACACGGATTCCGTCGACGAGGGCCAGCCCGCGGTCGCGGAGACCGCCGGCACCGCCACGAGTAGCGGCTCCGTCGCGACCGAGTCCGCCACCGCCTCGACGCCGGCCACCGACGACGCGACCGACGCCGAACCGGACGCCGAGTCCGAACCCGCACTCAAGCGAACGACCATCGAAGCCATCGAGAACCAGGTCGGCAGTGTCGTCCGCCTCGAGGGCGAGATCACCGGCGTTCGCCAGACTAGCGGTCCGACGGTCTTCGAACTGCGCGACGAGACCGGTACCGTCGAGTGTGCGGCCTTTGAGGAGGCCGGCGTTCGCGCCTACCCCGATGTCGAACTTGACGACGTCGTCGCCCTGGAAGGCGAAGTCGAACACCACCACGGCGACCTGCAGGTCGAGACCGAGTCCCTCGATATCCTCGAGGGCGAAGAACGCGAGACCATCGTCGACCGCCTCGAGAGCGCAATCGAACGCGAGGCCCGCCCAGCTGACGTCGAGTCGCTAGCCGATCACGACGCAGTGGCGGTCGTCGAAGACAACATCGCTGACGCGGCAACTGCGATTCGCCGCGCCGTCATGGAAGCGCGACCGATCGTCGTCCGACACGGCGCAACCGCCGACGGCTATGTCGCCGGTGCTGCCATCGAACGCGCCGTGCTCCCACTGATCCGCGAGAAACACACCCGCGAGGACGCGGAGTATCACTACTTCGAGCGCCGCCCGCTCGACGGCCGCGTCTACGACATGGACGCCGCCACCAGCGACGTCACCTCGATGCTCGAGGCCCGTGATCGTCACGGCGAGCAACTCCCGCTCGTCGTCCTCGTCGACGCCGGCTCGACAGTCGAGTCCACCGACGGCTACGAACTGCTCTCGCTGTACGACGCCGAGGCGCTGGTCATCGACGACAGCCGAGCGGACGACGAGGTCGGCGACGCCGTCGACGTCGCCGTCGCGCCGTCACTCGCCGGTGTTGACGTTACAGACGTCACATCGACCGCGCTCGCAGCGAACGTCGCTGCCCACGTCAACGATGATGTCCGCGCCGATCTCGAGCACCTCCCCGCAGTCAGCTACTGGGAGGACACGCCCGAGGACTACCTTGCACTCGCCACCGAGGCCGGCTACGACGAGACCGGCGTCTCCGAGCGCCGCGAAGCCGTCGCGCTCGAGGCCTACTACCAGTCCTACAAGGACAAACGCGAACTCGTGATCGACCTGCTGTTCGGCGACGACGACGAGTCAGCGCGGCCCCGAGACGGCGATCTCGCGGCCCACGTCTCCGAACAGTTCCGCGACAAGCTCGATACCGAACTCGAGACGGCTCGCGAGAACCTCACGGTACAAGGCGTCGACGGAATCACCGTCTCCGTGCTCGACACGGACGCCTTCACGCATCGGTACAACTTCCCGACGACGATCCTGCTGCTGGACGCGCTCCACCGCAGCGAACGTGACCGAGCGGACCCGCCCTACGTCACACTTGGCGTCGGCGACGACGAACTGCACGTCCGCGCGACCGAACCCGTGAACGTCCGCGATCTCGGCGATGCGATCGCCGACGCGGTGCCGAACGGCGGTGTCAGCGTCGTTGGCGGTCAGGACGGCCACGTCGAGTTCCTGCCTGGCGAACGCGATGCGGTCCGCGAGGCAGCGCTCGAGGCGCTCGGCGAGACGCTCGCGTAAGACTCGTCTTCCTCCGTCGTCCAGCGATTGCACAGCGGCAGCGCTGGCTATCGAACCCTTTCTTATTCGCTCAGGCAGTCGAACATACTACGTACCTTGCTCTCGGATTTAATTCAGCACGTTTAATCCGTTCCTGCCGAAACGGCGTCGCATGTCACAGTCGACGTGGTGGTACGGCATCGTTCCGTTCCCCGTCGTGGTGCTGACGGCGTTGACCGCTCGGTTCGCGTCCCGCGCGTTCTTTGCTGCGGCTCGCCCGTCGACTGACGCGACTCTCGGTGCGGACGTTGCGTGGTTCGCATTGCAGACGCTCTCGTTCTGGACGGGGGTCCTCGTGGCTGTGATCGTCCTCGTTTGTTTACTTGCGGATTGTCGGACGCTCAGTGGGGACGAGGCGTGGTCGCCGAGCATCTGGTGGGGACTCGCCGGCGTCGTCCATCTCGGCGGGCCGTCGTCGCAGAACTATTGGTCCTCTCGGTTCCCGCGCTCTCCTACTATCTGTACCGACGCCATGTTCGCGTCGGACGCCCCTGATAAAACACACATCGGGGAGCGTGTCTCGCCGGTTCCGTCCTCTCGAGTCGGTTGAGTTCCCCTCGCGGACCCGACAGCGGTGTCGCTATGACTCGAGGTCCCGTTGTCGTCCCTTCGGCACCATCGAGCGGAGTTCACCGTGGACGTAGAGGCCGACGCCGATGGGTTCGCGCTCGTCACCGACCTCGTGGGCGGCGATCAGATACCCCCAGTCACCGTCCCACCATTCCAGTTCTTGGTCCTCGCCGGCCGCGAATCGGTACGCTTGCTCATGGTCGAGATCGATCACGCACTCGGTCGCGTGGCCGCCGAAGCGCTGGACGAAGTCCGTCGTGGGTTTCCAGTGTTCCTGCCGAGTGCGGAGACAGGTCATCCCGATGGCCTCAATCTCGAGCGGCGTCGGTGCCTCGCCGCCGTAGATCCAGATCTTGCCCCCACCCTTCTCCCAAAAGGTGTAGTCGTCGAACGTTTCGGGCGGGATGCCGAACCGATCCGCGAAGAGATCGACGACTTCCTCGCGGCTGACGCGGCCCTCGACGGTTCGCTCGGCCGGCGTCGCGGGGAGCCGATCGAACCGCTGGCCGTCGTTTCCGTCGGCCATCACGCGGTCACCTCCAGTTTCGCGACGAAGAAGCCACCGGTGTCGTTCTGGTGGGGGTAGATTCGGGCCGCGTTCTCGAGGGTCGAGTCGAACGCGTCGCCGTCCCACTCGGTCAGTCCCGGCGAGTACTCGAGGCCGAGATCGAAGTCGACGACGCGACAGGATTCGGTCTCGAGGGCGTGCTGGACGACGGCCTCGTTCTCCTCGGGCGCGAAGGTACAGGTCGAGTAGACGACGGTTCCTCCCTCGCGGGTGGCCTGGATCGCTCGCCGGATGATCCCCTTCTGAATGCCCGCGACGGAGGAGATGTGCCCCTCGGACCAGTTGTCGAGTGCGTCGGGATTCTTCCGGATCGTCCCCTCGCAGGAACAGGGCGCGTCGACGAGCGTTCGATCGAACTCCTCGAAGTTGAAGCGCTCGAGCGAGTAGTTGCGCGCGTCGGCGTTGGTCACGGCGAGGCTGGTCGCGCCGAGTCGCTCGGCGTTGAACCGCAGGGCCGAGATGCGCCCGAGGTTGTTGTCGTTCGCGACAACCGTTCCGCGGTCATCCATCAGCGCCGCGATCTGGGTTGCTTTCCCGCCGGGGGCGGCACAGCAGTCCCAGACCCGTTCGCCGGGTTCGGGGTCGAGGACGACTGGCGGCACCGCCGAGACCTCCTCCTGCCCGTGTATAAAGCCGTGAAAGGCGGTCCAGGTCGATCCCAGCGAATCGGTTTCGAGGTCTATGACGCGCGGGTTCCAGTCGGCCTGCTCATAGTCGAGGCCCTCCTCGTCAAGGGCCGTAAGCGTCCGCTCGACCGAGGCCTTGATCGTATTGACGCGAACGGCGTTGCCGAGCGGCCGCTCGCAGGCCGCGAGAAAGGCGTCGAAGTCGTCGATGATCGGTCGATACCGCTCGAGTGGCTCCATTGGACGCGGATTCGCACGCCCCGCGTTTGTGGGTTTCGAAGCGCCGGGTGCGGCCGGATCGACGGGGACTCCGTCCCGGTAGCCGCCGCCCTCGATTTTATGGAGTCGCCGACAGATATCTCGCGTATGGCACAGATCCGCCAGCAGGGGCCCGAGATCGACCTCGAGGAACCGATCCTCGTCGAAGGCTTTCCGGGACTCGGACTCGTCGGGAAGATCGCGACCGACCATCTCATCGACGAACTCGACATGCGCTACTACGCGAGCGTCGATTGCAAGGGGCTGCCTCGCGTCGGCGTCTACCGCGGCGGCGATCGAACGGCCCAGCCACCGGTCCGGCTCTACGCCAGCGAGGAGCACGACCTCCTCGCGCTTCGTAGCGACGTGCCGATCTCCTCGGAGGCCGTCGGCTCCGTCGCCGAGTGTCTGACCGAGTGGATCGTCTCGCAGGACGCGCTTCCGCTCTACCTCAGCGGGCTGCCCGCCGAGCGCGAGGACGAACCCGACGTCTACGGCGTCGGAACCGGCGACGCCGGCGGGCTACTCGAGAGCTACGATATCGACGTTCCGCCCGAAGACGGCGTCGTCACGGGGCCGACGGGCGCGCTCATCAACCGCGCCGCACAGCGCGACTACGACAGCGTCGGTCTCGTCGTCGAATCGAGCCCGCAGTTCCCCGACCCCGAGTCCGCGAGTGTCCTCCTCGAGGAGGGGATCTGCCGGATCGCCGATGTCAAGGTCAACGTTCAGGAACTGCTCGACCGCGCGGCGGAGATTCGAGAGAAACGAGAACAGTTCGCCCAGCAGATGCAACAGATCGGCCAGGAGGAGAGTTCGCAGGCCCAGCCGCTACGAATGTATCAGTAGCGATCGCCGGATTGCGACTCGTTCTCTCTATAGTAGCCACTGAAAGTCACTGCACACCTGATCGCATGACAGCTGTTCGATCAGTGTGTAAATCGTTTCAGTGGCTACTATAGCGTCGTCACTGGAAACGCGTCGATCGGTGACGCCGCGCCGATCGCTCGACACGTGCGAATCCGAAGCGAACGCTCTCGAGTTGATGTTCGAAGAATCGAGTTCATTCCGTCGCCTTCCGACGACGTTTCAAACCCGTCGTTACTCGCGGACGACGTTCGTCGCACGCGGGCCCTTGGGGGCCTGTTCGATGTCGAATTCGATCTCCGTTCCTTCCGTGAGGTCCTCGCCGCCGACGTCTTCCATGTGGAAGAACACGTCCTCGTCTGCGTCCTCAGTCTCGATGAATCCGTAGCCGCCAGTGTCGTTGAAGAAGTCAACCGTGCCGTTTGCCATTACAACCAAACGGTACCGAGATATACGGATAAGTATTCCGCATGCGTAATCGAATCGAGGTTCGTTGCACACGAACGTTCTGTAACTCACCGACAGAGCGTTTGAAGGAACGTCTGCGTCGTATTCTCCGATGATACGGTGACCGATCTGTCACAGTACCCAATACTTTCCGCGGTATCCCCACTTCTCCCGAGCGACGGACTCACTCGTCAGCCGCCTCGTCTCGGAGAAGCGGCAGCGGGCCGTGAGAACCACGACAATCTAAACCACACCTCGGTCGAGTGCTACTGGTATGTCCCGAAAGGTGGTCCGCGTCCACGGCGACGCCCATCCGGAACTCCACGAGGTCGAATCGACGTTTCTCGACCTCGCCGACGAGGTCACCCACCACATCGAGGACGAGGAGGAGAACGTCCTCCCCGAACTCGAACGGCTCGACGACGAGCCGTCGCTGACGCCCGACGAGGAGGCGCGGATCCGCGAGCCGATCGCTCACCTTGAGGACGAACACGACGTGGCCGCCGCCCACCTCGAGCGACTCCGTTCGCTGACCGACGACTACGCGATCCCCGAGGATGCGTGTCCCAGCTATCACAACATGCTCGACCGACTGCGGCTCCTCGAGGAGGACATGCATCTGCATATCCACAAGGAGAGCAACGTCATGTTCCCCGAGGCGCTCCTGCGCCTCGAAGCCGTCGTCGCGGAGTAGTCGACCGGCAGGACCGATCGGTTCCGGTTGCGCATCCGTCTTTTCGGCGGCGAGCCGACCGCGTTCAGCCGCTGCTCGTGTTTCCTGCGTCGAGCGGTAGGAAAGAGGTGGCATCGGTCGGTTCAGGTCCGCCGTCCGGAAGCGCGAGTCGGGCCGGCCGATCGCAGTGCGGTCCCGATCGATCACGATCGTTTATATGTAACAATACCTACGGGTGACATATGGATGTTACCGACGCCCGCGCGGAGTGTGATGCCGTTTTGGATGCCGTCGGCGCGACCGTCATCGCGGATCGGGAGTTCCTCGAAACCGTTCTGCTCGGCGTCCTCGCACGGGGCCACGTGCTCTTAGAGGATGTTCCCGGAACCGGAAAGACCCTGACCGCAAACAGTCTGGCGTCGGCGCTGGGGTTGTCGTTCTCCCGAATTCAGTTCACACCGGACCTGCTACCAGCCGACGTGACCGGGTCTCACGTATTCGACGAGTCAGACGGTACCTTCGACTTCACCCCCGGACCGATCTTCGCGAACGTGGTGCTGGCTGACGAGATCAACCGTGCGCCGCCGAAGACCCAAGCCGCCCTGCTTGAGGCGATGGCGGAAGGTCAGGTCACCGTCGATGGCGACACGCATCAGTTGCCGCAGCCGTTTTTCGTAATCGCGACGCAGAACCCCGTCGAGCAGGCTGGCACTTTCCCGCTGCCGGAGGCTCAGGTCGACCGCTTCTTAGTGAAACAGTCGATTGGCTATCCCGACGCGGACGGCGAGCGAGAACTGTTGCAGCGACGACTCGGCCGCACCGAACGAAGTCCGAGTATCGACTCGGTGCTAGACGGCGACCGCGTTCGAACGCTCCGGGAGGTCCCCGAGTCGGTCCGAGTCGACGATGACCTCGTGTCCTATATCGCTGCGATCGTCCGCGGGACGCGAACCCGCAACCAGGTCGATGTCGGGGTCTCGCCGCGGGGCACCCAGCGCCTGCTCGAAGCGACGCGGGCCCGTGCCGTCATCGACGGCCGCGACTACGTGACGCCCGACGACGTCAAACGCGTGGCCGGTCCGGTGTTGGCCCACCGACTCGTTCTCACTCCCGACGCCTCGGTCGACGGGGCTTCAAAGACGGCGATCGTCGACAAGGTGCTCGATTCCGTCCCCGTGCCGACGCTCGAGTAGCGAGCGCGCGACCAACGGATCGAGTGACCGGCATCGATCAGTTTGCCGTGGAAGCGATTATCGCTGTAACGCCGCCAGCAGGAGCAACGCCCCGAACAGCATGGCGATCACGGCCGCAACCGGCTGCCCGCTGGGACCGGCAATGAAGACAACGTAGCTCCCGACGGCGGCGACCAGCCCGACGAGGACCGTTCCACCGACGTGTGGGAGTTCTGCCCTCGCCGTCGCCGCCTCCCGTCCGAGCTGGTCGCCGATCCCGATCGCGTGATGGCCGGCGTCCCAGGCCAGTACGGTCGCGGTGACGCTCGCGAGCATCGATATCGGTGGGATTCCTTGAATTCCGCCTGCGAGTAGCCCTGCGAGCGCGACGCCACAGCCGATCGTGACGGCTCGGCGAGATCCCGTCCAGAGTCCGGCACCGACGGCCAGCAGCGCGGCGGTGCCGCCAGCGAGCACGAACGGAGAGTAGAGGGCACTCGAGACCACCCCGAGGAGCAACGCGACGATCGAGAGCCCACCGGTCAGGACCGCGGGCCGGTGGTCGGGGTCGACCGCGTCGATGTCGGCGGTCACGCCGACCACCGCCGTCGACTGTTCTCGAGCGTCGCCGCCAGCGATTCGTCCGTCGACCAGTCGACGACCCTGATGCCTGCCTCTCTGAGCGTCGAGATGCGGACCGTTCGTTCGACCGCCGCGAGTCGTTCGCCGGGCGTCTTCCGCCCCGTCGGATCGGGGCTGATGACCGTCACGAGGTGTCCGTCGGCCTCGAGCAACTGCGCGATACGAACGATGTCGTCGTCGCACAGCGGCGTGAACAGGACCACCTGCGAATCGGACGGCATCCGCGATCGGAACCGCTGGCGCTGGACGTACAGCATCGATGGCGACGATTCCGGCGGAGACAGCGCGAACGCCGGATCGGTCGCGAACAATCGGCGGGCCTTCGCCCGATGGTCGGGGCCCGATCCCGGCGACAGCCACTGCTGATGCGGTCCGAAACTGGTGAGCCCGACGTTGTTTCCGCCCGCATCGAGCGCGTCGAGCACGGCGATCGCCGCCTCGATGCTGCGACCGACCGCGTGGCGGCTCGTCTCGTCGGGCCGACGGTACGCGTCCGTCCGCGTATCGACGGCGAGCATCACCGTTGCCGACCGCTCCTCGCGAAACGTTATTGTCGTCAGATCTTCGCCGCGAGCCCGACGGTTCCAGTCGATCCGCGAGAGCGGGTCGCCGCGGCGATACTCCCTGGTCGCGTAGAACTCGAGGCCTTCGCCACCGACGTCCGTCTCGATGCGACCCGTCAGCGGCAGCGTCAGCGACCGCAACGGGAGGTTGGTCTCCGTCTCGGCGGGCGAACAGCGGAGTTCGGTATCGACGCGTATCCGCTGGATTCGCTCGGCGGCACCGGTGAATCCTCGCGCGACGACGACCATCGGTTCGAACGCGTGGGCGCCCTGGCGAGCGGTCACCGTGTAGGTGAACGTTTCCGTCTCGCCCGGCCGGAGTGCAGTCCCGTGTCTCGGGGTGCCATCAATGACGACGAGTTCCGCCGGTACGCCGTCGACGAGACGGAGGTCCGGGAGGATCCCGCCCCCGTCGTTGCGGACGCGCACCGTCACGCGAACGGGATCGCCCGACGTGGGGTCGCCGTCCTCGAGTTCGCGGCTGATCGAGAGCGTCGGTTCCGGCGGCCGACCGACCCGGGCGTAGGCCGCGTACGCGATGCCGACGACCGATGCCAACAACAGCGCCGGCGACGTGATGATGACGCCGGCGGCACCGAACAGCGAGGCGACGGCAGCGATGCCGGTCCAACGGTTCGTCTCCTGCGTGCTCGAGTTGACGACGACCGATTCCGCAGCGTCCGCGGTATCGGTGTCGGTGTCAGATTCAGTGTCGGCGTTGGCGTCGGTGTCAGATCCGGAATTAACGTCGGTATTCGGTCCAGCATCGGCGTTTGGACGACGGCCGGTACTGTCGTCGGTACCGGTTTCGGAGCGAGTCCTGGTATCGATACCGACGGACTCGCCGCCGTCGGCCCGCTCGCCTCGAGCGTCAGTCGATCGCTCGGCATCGCCGCCCGTCATGCGTCGTCGCTCACCTCCGCGATTCGCGCGATTTCGGCTGCAGCACGTCTGGCACGGCGGGGGCGGTCGCGACGCATCGTCGCTCGAAGCCGGACGTGCCACGGTGCCCAGTCGGGGACGACGTTCGTGAACTGCGCCGCCGCTAACGGGTCGTCCGTCCAGGTCCCGTTTTCGAGCGCCGTTCGGGCCTCGTCCTCGGTCAGCCCCTCCTCGAGCACCAGCGTGTCGATGGCCGCCTGCTCGAGTCGTTCGCGGAGTTGCCTACCATCCTGTCCGTATCTCACGCGTCCCGATTCGATCGTCGCGTCGATCTCCTGTCCGGGAGTCGGAAGCTCCCGTGGCCGTTCCGGCGTCGGGAGTTCGGTCTGCGTGACGTCGGTGTGCCGGCGCGCCTGTACCGTTCGAAGCCCCTGCAAGAACGCGATCACGCCGATCACGGATACGATCCACTCCCCGAGGCTGAGGGGACCGGTCAGTTCCGGGACTACCACGAACACCAGGCCGATCAGGACCAGTCCGGCACCGACTATCGCGTACTTGTTCATAGGCATTCGTTCATCGTGTGTCTCCGTTCTCGCGGTCATCGTCACCGTAGACCGCTTCGATCCGCCGCAGTATCTCGACGGCGCGACGTTCGTGGTCGTCCGTGACGGGACGATCGCCGTAGCGGACGTCCTCGAACATCGTTCGCAACTCGTCGACGTGGGACGGATCCAGCCCCGCGTCCCGCGCCGCGGCCGCGAATTCACCGGGCGTACTCGAGGCGGGTCGGTCGACCTCGAGTGGCTCCGTCATCTCGCGCCACGCCCGGTAGATGTCGTTCTCGAAGTCGTCGCCCGACTCGATCCGGTCGGCGGCCTGCCCGGCCGCGCGGCCGAGAGCGCTACGTTGAATGGCGTCGTCCGATTCCGCGGCCGATTGCGCCGATTCCCGCTCCTCGCCGTCGCTGCCGGTGTAAAACAGTGCCGCGAACGCCCCGACGATCGTCACCAGCAGGACGGTCAGCACGAGCAGCGAGGGGAGAGTCAGCCCGGTAACGGTACCGTCGTCGCCGCCGGACGGACCACCGGATCCGTTCTCCGCCGGGGGCGGCAAATCGGCCGCGGGAGCCGGGGACTCGAGAGTCTGTGTCCCGCAGCCGCTGGTGAGGACGACGAAGACGAGCACGACCAACGGGAGCAACGCGACCGAGAGCATAATCGTCAGCCTGGTATCGTATGACCGCGTCGCCAGCGCGGCGATTCCGACTGCCCCCAAAACGAGCCCGAAGAATCCTACTCCTGAATCGAGAAACTCGACGCACAGTCCCGAGAAGTTGAAGGTGGTGTCCATCTCAGGGCCGGAATCGACCTCGGAGGAGTCGCCCGGTTCGTCGCCATTGCTGCCGCCGTCGGCACTGCCGAAACCGCCGCCGTTCCCACCGTTCTCGACCATCGACGGTAACGTCGCCGCGACGAGCACGACGGCGAGACAGCACAGGAGGGCGAGCAGGACGACACGACCCGTATCTCTGTCCACGCTCTTTCTTTCTTGTAATACCTGAAATGTTTTACTCTCATTCGAAGCGGTGTGAATTCGAGTCGCATTCGCAGCCGCCGACTCCCCAGTGCGAGCGTATCGGTGTCTCTGCGGCCCCTCGCATCGGTCCGCTCGCCGTTGTTCCGGAATGCGCTACTGCAAACGCAACTCCTTTTCGCGTTCTGTCCCTTGCCCTGAACATGGGAACGGAAGACGCTGAAACTGTTGCGCCCGGAACGTGTCCAACTGCAAACGGCATGCCGATGCTCGGACTCGGAACCTGGCAGAACGACGACGCCGAACAATGTGCCGAGAGCGTCCGAACGGCTCTCGAGACGGGCTATCGACACATCGATACCGCCCAAGCCTACGACAACGAGGCTGCCGTCGGTGAGGGGATCGCACAAGCCGACGTCGATCGCGAGGACGTCTTCCTCGCGACCAAGATCTGGTACTCTAATCTCTCCCACGACGACGTCCTCGAGACGGCTCGGGACAGTCTCGACCGGCTCGGCGTTGACTACGTCGACCTGCTGTACGTCCACTGGCCGTCAGGCGAGTACGACCCCGAGGAGACACTCTCGGCCCTGTCTGAACTGTACGAGGAGGGCCTAATCGAGAACGTCGGCGTCAGCAACTTCCGGCCCGAAGACCTCGAGGTTGCTGTCGACGTCTGTGACGCGCCGATCTTCGCGAACCAGGTCGAATTGCATCCGCTACTGCCACAGGAGGAGATCCGAGAGGTCTGTGAGAACTACGATATCGAGGTCGTCGGCTACTCACCGCTGGCGCGCGGACAGGTCTTCGACCAGCCTGAGATTCAGGAAGTCGCGGAGAAACACGACGTCAGCGAAGCACAGGTTAGCCTCGCCTGGGCGCGCGAGAAGGGCGTCACTGCGATCCCGAAAGCGACCGGCGAGGATCACATCGGTGACAACTGGGAGTCGCTAACGGTCGATCTCGACCAGGAGGATATCAACCGGATCGACGCGATCGACGAGACAAGTCGGGAGATCGATCCTGGCTTCGCGCCCTGGAACTGATCGACGGCGTCGGTTCTCGAACCGAACTGCGGCGTCGCTCGAACCCGACCTAGGACTCGTTTTCGTCGCGCGAGACGCAGGTGGCCGAGGCCAGCGGACCTATCGCTGGGGAAGAAAAAGCAGGAAACTTTACGGTACATCGGCTTTTTGGCTCGCGTATGTCTACCCGCTCGCGAAGCGGTGGCGGTGGTGGGTTTGTCGGCGCGGTGAGTGCCGACATTCGGCGGTTACACGGTGCCTGGATGGAACTCGTCTTCCCCCGGCAACGTGGCCGCGGCCACTCCGTTATGGGCAAGTGGGAACCCGAGACGCTCCCGCAGAAGATCAGCTATCACGGCTGGAGCGCGCTCGGAACCGTCGGCTTGCTCGTTCTCTATCCGCTTACCGTCCTCGGTCTCGCAACCCGCTACTACGCGGCGAAACTCGATTCGACACGGACCCGACTCGGCATCGTCGGCGTCACAGGTATCGCACTGCTCGGCTGGGGGCTGCTGACAGTCGCCTGGGGAGCGATGTCGTATATGGAACAAGTCGACATCCCCCTCAATTCGGTCCTCGCAGTCGCAGCGGCGAGTGGCGTCGCAACGGTTTCGACCGCGCTCGCCGCGACGACCTCGAAGGCCGGCGGCCGCGCCACGACGGTCGTCCTCGCGTACCCGTTCGCGATGACGGCGCTGTTCTTGCCGCCCGTCGTCGCCGCACTCGTGACGCCGTCGCTGCATCCCTACGTCCTCGATCCCAGCTACGACCTCGCCGTCTGGGTACTCGACAACGTGTTGTTCGTCGGCGGTCTGAACGACTACTTCCGCGGAGCCTTCACCCTCGAGGGAGCCGCCTACGCGGGGATGTGGGTTGGTCTCTCGTTCCCGGTGGGTTGGTTCCTCGGGAGCGTCGTTGCACTGGCGAATCTGGTTCGCCCGTCACAGTAGTTCGTAGTCGCGTTTTCTTTTCCGTTCATCAGTCGTGAACGGGCTGCCGATTCCCGATACCATTAGGTGTCTGATTTCCAAGCACTGTACATGGAGTTCGACCTTCCAACGACCGCCGCCGCATTCATCGCCGTCATCGCGATCGGCGTCGTCGGCCTGATCGCCGCGCCGATGATGGCGATGGACACCGTATTGATGATGGTCGCACCGTCGATGATCGCGTTCGGCCTGATCATGCTCGGACTCGGCATCAAATACGGTGAGTATCGCGCAGCGGGCCGATAGGGACGGACTGAACGGTCTTCAGTAGTTATCGGAACCCGACAGAGCTGACAGCGTATTGTAACACCGGCTGCTACAACTGAGCCGGCACTGCTCATTTTCGATCGGGTGGAATCGAGAAAATCGATAGTTCGCCTACTAGGCAGCGATCGACGGCAGTCGGCCTACATGTAGCCGAGGTCGCGCAGGCGCTCCATCAGGTCCTCTTTGTCCTGGGCGCGGCCCGCACGCTCGGTGGTCCCCTCGAGATCCTGCAGCCAAGCCGGGTCCTCGTTTGCCTTCTCCGTACTGACCTCGCTGCCGAGCGAGCGGAAGCCGGCGAAGTACTTCGGCGAAATCGGGATATCGTCCTGCTCGACGCCTTCGGGGAGGTCGTCGTCGGCTTCGGGGACGTAGCCCTCCTCGGGAAAGTTCTCGACCGTGTCCGGAACCGCGAAGTTCCAGAACGTCTCCCAGACGGCGGCCTCGTCGAACTGCAGGATGGGCTGGATGCGGTCGTGGGGCGGGTAGATGTCGGGGTCGTGACGCGGCGAGAAGAACGTCTCGTCGGCACGGGCCTCCTGCTCGTCCCAGCGGACGCCGGAGATGACGCCGTCGATGTCGTACTCCTCGAGTGTGTCGTTCAACGCCACCGTCTTGAGCAGGTGGTTGCCGACGTAGGTATCGAGCAGGAACGGGAACGTGTCCTCCTCGTACTCGAGAATGTTCTCGACGTGGTGTTGGTTGTGCTCGGAGAGCTCCGAGATATCGATGTCGTCACCGGGCTCGAGGCCGTGTTCGTCGACGTACTCGCCGACGTCCTCGTTGCGCGCGTAGATTACCTCAAGGTCCCACTCGTCGGCCCAGTGGTCGACGAAGTCGTGGATCTCGTCGAAGTGCTGGTAGTGGTCGATGAAGACCGCCGGGGGAACCTCGAGATCGAAGCGGTCGGCGACCTCCTTGATGAAGTAGAGGGTGAGCGTCGAGTCCTTGCCGCCGGTCCACATGACCGCCGGATTTTCGTACTCTTCTAAGCCCTCGCGGGTGACCTCGATCGCCTTCTCGATCTTGTCCTGAATGTGCGGATAGTCTTCAGGGTCTTCGCCTTCGCCGTCGGAATAATCGACGTCTACGTAGTCGGGGAAGTTCTCGGCCATCTCGTAATTAGATATAATTAGGAGGTGTAAATCCTTTGGGTCGGCGGAAAGGCCTGTCGGCATTCCGGACTCGACACAACCGTGTGGTTCGGTCGCCAGCACCGCATCAACGTGGGATCGGACCATTCGTCATCCCCGCCGTTCAGCGGGACCTCGAGTCCCACGTGATGGTAGGGCAGGGTGTCGGAGATGCCGGCAAGTATTCGCGCTCACGGCAGCTGTCCGCACTCGAGTAGGACGTTCGATGGACCCGACCGGTGATAGACCCGACCGGTCAGTAGTGATCGAAGCGGCGGACGCGATCGATCGGTCACTGATGCCTCGCTCGATCAGTTCGGCCGGCACGGCTGGCGAACGTATTACTCGATGGCTCCGAAACTGTGGGTTGCATGACGAATCTACGCGACAAGACCATCATCGTGACCGGTGCGAGCAAAGGATTGGGCCGTTCGATGGCGCTGCACCTCTCGGAACTCGGTGCGAACGTTGTCCTCGTGGCCCGAAGCGAGGACGATCTCGCGGCCGTCGCGGACGAAGCCGACGGCGAGGCGCTGGTCGCCCCGGCGGACGTTCGCGACGCCGACGCCGTCGACGACGTTGTTCGGTCGGCGATCGATCGCTTCGGGACCGTCGACGCGCTGATCAACAACGCCGGAGTCCCGGGGCGACACTTCGGCGACGACCGCGGCGCGCTCGTCAACACGGACGAGGACGAGTGGGACCGCGTCATGGAGATCAACGTCAAAGGTGTCTACCTGTTCACGAAGCGGGTTCTCGAGGCGATGCTGGAGGCCGACGGGGTGTCGGGCAACGTCCTCAACGTCTCCTCGGGGCTCGGCAGCTATGCGGTCTCCAACGCCGCGCCGTACGTCACGTCGAAGTGGGGTCTCGAGGGGTTCACCCAGGCGATCGCGCTCGAGGTCGAAGACGAGGGCATTAACGTCAATGCGATCGACCCCGGCGGTCGGGTCAACACACAGATCTGGGCGCACCTCCCCGACGACGAACGCGAGGAGATCCTACAACCCGACGTGATGGACGACGCCGCCGCGCTGCTCGCGGCGCAGGGACCCGACGGCGTCACCGGCGAGTCGATGACCGCCGCGGAGTGGGAAGACCGGCTCGAGTGACGACAGAACGGGGCCATTAGGCGACCGAGCGACGAACCGATCTCACGACGACAGCCGATTCTGACAGCCGCGACAGTACGCCATACCCGGCCGGTTCGGCGCTCCGCATGCAGGGCACCGAACCGTCGACGAGTCGGCGGCCTCGACGCCCATCTCGTCCGCCAGCACGGCGAGGACGTCGTGGTCGATATCGTCGTGCGGGCCCTCTCCGCCTCGCCGCTGGGCCCACTCGTTGATGATATCGTCGTCGCGTAACCGCTCGAGTCCCCGCACCAGTCCCAGAAAGCAAAGCGTCGGGGCGATCATCACGAAGGCCGCCACGGCGAGGCGGCCGAGGAGCGCGTACGGTCCCGGCTGGTCCATAGTCGACGTTCGCTATCGAGATTACAAACGTCTATCGCCGGGTGGTCGGCGTAGACCTGCGCGAATCGTCCCTCGGGAAGACGGCGCGGTAGTCACGCAGCGGGGACCACGCGGTAGAGGCCACCACCGTCGCCGCTCGTTCCGAGTACGTACACCTCTCCGTCGTCGTCGCGACCGAACGAGAGGATGCGCTCGAGTCGTACCCCGTCGTCGATCTCGAGGACGGTGGTCGGCCACAGTCCGTTCTCGTCCTTGGGGCGGGTGGCGGCGAACAACCGTCCCGCTGCCAGGAAATCGCCGAAGACATAGGCGTCGTTCAGCGCCGGCAGTGCAGTACCCCCGTACACGTAGCCACCGATGACTGAAACGCCGCTCACACCCGTTTCAGCGGCCTCGCGCGGATACTCGATGATCGGATCGCGGAGCGGTTCCCCACCTCGGACCCGCTCGGGCGTCTCGTCGGGACAATCGGTTTCGGTATAGCAGTGCGTTCCCTCCTTGATGTTCCAGCCGTAGTTCCCGCCCTTCTCCACGAGGTTAACTTCCTCGTAGTCGTTCTCACCGACGTCCGCGACGAACAGGTCGCCGTCGTCGAACGACAACCGCCAGGGGTTCCGAAAGCCCCACGCGTAGTACTCGTCGAGTCCCGTTCGACCGACCAGTGGATTAGTGTCCGGGACGGCGTACCCCCGCTCGGCCGTTCGCTCGTCGACGTCGAGACGCAGGACACTCCCCAAGAAATCCCGAGTCACGTCCTGTCCGCCACCGCCACCGCCTCCGCCGGCACCGATGCCGACGTGAAAATAGCCGTCCGGTCCGAACGCCATGTCACCGCCGTTGTGGTAGTTCGTCGGTTGCGGAATCTCGAGAACGACGCGTTCGGAGTCCCGTTTCGCCCGCTCGCCGTCGTCGCTCGCCTCGAACGTCGCGATAACGCCCGTGTGGTCGAAGTCCGCCGGCGTTCCCGATCGGCGCGGAGCGCTGTAGTGGACGAACAGCCGGCGATTCTCGGCGAAGTCGGGATGCAACGTCAGGCCCAGTAGTCCCCGTTCGCCATCGGTCACGACCGTCTCGCGTAAGTCGAGAAACAGATCGTCGCGGAGACCGTCAGCCTCGTGTACGTAAATACGACCGTCTCGCTCCGCAACGTACCGTCGATCGCCCGCGGCCGCGAATTCGACGGCCAGTGGCGACTCGAGTCCGTCGATCACTGTCTCGAGACCTACCGTCTCCGGAAGGCGGTCGATAGCAGCGGACGACTGGGAGCGAGTGGCGGCCGAGCGCGATGCGGACCCGGCGAATCCCGCCGTCGCGCCGACGGCTGCAACCGTCAGGAACCGTCGTCGACTGGTGGGAGATTTCACGGCACTACTCGTACGGCTGCGAGAAGGAAATACCCCATTCGGCCTGGTGGAGACTGTCTCAAATCGATAGCGGCTCAGAAGAGCGGCCGCTCCTCGTCGAAGCGTCTCTCGGTCGACCGTTCGTTCTCGGGGCGTTCAGTCAGTGATGAACTTGTTGTCCCGCCAGTTGACACCGCCCTGACCCGAGCCGTGGTCGCGCGGGCCTTCGACGACTTCGATGTCGGCCGGCCGGGGTTCGCCGTCGACGATCCGGGTCGCCTCGAGGTCTCCGCCGCGATCCGAGATCGCCGTCAGGGTTCCTTTCTCGGCGGCTTCCGCGATTCCACAGAGGACGAGGAACATCTGGTACTGCAACAGCGAGTTCTGGAGAACGGTCTCGCGGTCGCCCTTGAACGCAGCGAACTCGACGAGTTCGGACTCGATCTCCTCCTCCTCTTCTTCGTCCCAACTAAAGGACTTCTGGCGTCGCTCATCCGGGTCCTCCTCGTAGACCCGGTTCTCGGTAACGCTGGCCTTGAGCTGTGCCGTCGGGGTATACTTGCTAACGGACTGATCCTCGGCGACGGCTTTGAGGATCAGCGTGTTGTTTCGCCGTGTGATCTCGACGTCAGTGATTCCCTCGGGAAAGGTCGCGTCGTCGATGTGGTCGCGAAGGTCTTCGAGGGGCAGTTCAAGCGTCGAATGCAGCCGATAAACGTGTCTGGATTCCTCTGTTGACATTGTGGGAAGGTGTGTACGGCGATAGTCGTGATCTGTTAGTACGAGCGCGTGACTTATATGACCTGCTATTAAATCCGTGAAATATCAGGATAGGTAAATTAAGCTCGCGGTCGCGACAGTTATTCGTCGGCGAGCGTCGCTTCGAGTTCGCCGCGCTCCTCGAGTTCTTCGAGAATGTCGGAGCCGCCGACGAACTCACCGTCGACGAACGTCTGTGGAATGGTCTCCCAGCCACTCTCCTCGTTGAGCGCCGCGCGGAACTCGTCAATCGATTCGAGGACGTCGACGGTCTCGTAGTCGTCGCGGTACTGGTCAATTAGGCCGAGCGCTTTGCGGGAGTAGCCACACTGGGGCATGAGCTCGGTCCCCTTCATGAAGAGGACGACCTCGTTCTCTTCGAGGGTTTCGGTGACCTGCTCGTTGACTTCCTCCTGATCGAGACCCTGGTTCGGTGGGAACTCCATATCCCATGGTACGGCGGTGGTGGGGATATGCCTTGCGTCATCTACACTTACGAACCCGGCTGCGTTCACGACAGACCGCAGCTAGGTCACGCGGGAGAAACGGGCGAATCAGACCGTCGGGACGAACCGTCAGTCTGCTGTAGTCGGCGTCTCGAGGACGTCGAGTTTCTCTGCGGCGTAGCCGAAGACGTCCCGGTAGCCGTTTGAGGACATGAGGACGGGATAGAACGGCTCGTCGGCGACCTGTTCGTTGCCGTCGGCGGCGGCGAACGGAGCGCCCTCCTCGACTTCCGTGAAGTTCTCGACGAAGACCTCGTAGGTATCGGCCTGGTTCTTCCGGATAACGTCCGTAAGCCGATAGACGGGGAGTTCGCGGTGGACGGTATCGCCGGGTAACGCGTCGACGACAGTGAGGAAGGCGCGAGTCAGTCGATCGGCGTTCTGGGCGGCCGTCTCCGAGCCCTGTAGTCCACACTCGACTTCGACAGTGTCGACGGCGGAGAAGAGCCGTCCCTCCGCGAAGTTGCTCGTCTCGACCATTGCCGCCACGGGCAACTGCGGGACGATGTCCGTCGCCGTCTCGCTGACCCCGTTGACGATCGCGAAGGGGTCTGCGTGGCTCTGCGTGGAGTGCATCGAGAAGGTCAAACAGCCCTCGAGTTCCGAGATGAGTTCGGCCGCGAGCTGTCCTTCGTGCGTCTTGGCGTCCGAATTGCCGGGGAACGCGCGATTGAGATCCTCGTCGATGAAGCGAACCTGTCGTTCCAGCGCCGCCTCGTTGGCGACGATGAGCTTGACGGGACGGTTGACGGTCGGGCGTTCGTCGAGTAATCGCTCGACGGCACGGACGCCACAGGGTTCGTCCCCATGGACGCCCGCGACGACTGCGATCTCCGGCGTTCCCGACCCGAGCTGTGCGACTCTCATTACGTAATAGTTGGGCCGCGGCGTGAAAGGCGATTCGGTCTCTCACAACACCGATTGGTCAGTGATCGTGACCGATCGACCGTTACCGTGCCAACGTCTCCCATCGAGGGCGGTGTCGGCGACTCGATTAGGGTGAACCTGTCATTCCTGAAGAACCACGATACGGTCCGCTCAGTCCGCGGATCGGTCGGTGTATTCCTCGTCAGCGGGCCAGGCAATCGGTCGTCTGCCCTCGAGCGAAATCGACTAGCCGTCGACCCGCGCCGAGTCCAGAGACACTGTTCCCGCCATCAACCCGTCACAGTTGCAGCGACACCAAGCGAAAAAACTGTTCACGACAGCACAAGTGTCGCTAGCAAACCGATAATAAATCAGAGATATCGTGACAGTTAGGTTGCGATGAGCGATTTCCAACGGGAATTGTGGTCGGAAAGTGAAGGTGGGGAGACAACGCGGCGTTCGTACGTTCAACTGCTTGGTGCCCTCGGGATCGGCGGCGCTATCACTGGCGCAGCCACAACGAATTCTCGAGGCGTTGACGTCGCTGCAGCACAAACGCAGGGATCCGGGAGCGGGATCGCCGTGAGCGACTCGGCATCCAAAACTCGATCGAAAAGAACACCGAGATCATCCGCCTGACACAGGATGGACCGGCGCACTTGACGGATATACACATCACCGATAAAGGGGGTAATGGACGTGCGATCCGCGTTGCCGATAACGATGAGGCGCGGACGGTGTTCGAAGGGTGTACGATCACCGATCGGACGAGTCCGAGTACCTCCGATTACGCGGTCTACATTCGCTCGTCGAACGTCGTCTTCAGGGATTGTGAATACGACCTCAACTCCCAGACGGAACAGGATCGTCACGGCTTCTTCGTCAGCAGACGGGGCACTGACGTCAATCGACTCGTCTTGCAGAACACTCAGATAGAACCGGATGGCGCGAGCCTTCGATTCGGCGAGAGTGGCCAGGCTCACAACATCGAGAGTTCGCTCTTCGACGGGCTCGTGATGAGCGATGCCGGAACCACACTCGAGAGCGTACTGTGGGTCGGCAATCGCCACCGTGGGGAGACGAAATTCCAGGGCGAACGGTCACAGTGGCAGGGAGACTTTAACTTCGGGTTCACCGTCTAGTCGTGCGCTGATCGGCGGGTGAGACACCATCGTCGCTTCCGTCTCAGGACGATAGCGACCGATCCAGTTCTCCCCCTTCTATCGAATAGTTGTGAACTGGTCATATCGACCGAGAGAGAATTTCTGCGATAGAGCGTCGGCACAGGGTATCCCACGTGATGAAAGGGAAAATGGGTGTAGCGTCTCAATCGGTATTGGAGCAGTTAGTCTCGGAGACGTGATATCTCGAGACGAACTGGATGGGCTGGTCCTTCTGAAGGTTATTCGAGCCCTCGAACGTACTCGAAATCGGTTTCCGTGGCTTCCGGTTGTTCTCCATCGAGTTCGATCTGCCAGCCATGCAATGCTGTCGGATCAGTCAGCGCGTTCGTGATCGTCGTTCGGACATCGTGGACGTCAATACCGTAGTAGTCGTTCGGAACATCATGTAGGTATTGTCGCGCCGTCTCGAAGAGGCTCCGCATCCCGTCGTCGTTCTCGAAATCGAAGTGCTTGTAGGCTCCCGCTGCGACCTGCACCATTCCGTGCAGAAACGCGCTTTCCGTGGTCCCGCTCCCGTAGTTATACCATTCCGCTTCGAAGCAATCGTGCGATTCGTGGAAGTCACCGGAATTAAAGAGTGCAACGCCGTGAATTACGGCTCGACGAAGCGTTCCGTGTTTCCACCCGTTCGATTCGGCTTGCTCTCGACACCATCCAGTCGGATTCCCTGAAGTCGGCGGACCGACAGTGTGGTCCCGGGTATGCTCATCCATGGGTCGCGCTGAGACGCTTGCGAGGATTGGTTACGCTCGAGCAATCCGTCTCGAAACAGTCGTGTGAGCCGCGGAACGTGCCGTCGGTGAACGGCCGAACGCCGTGGACGGTCGCCCGGCGTAGCGTGGTATGCTCCCAGCGACCCGCGGACGGGGTCCATCTCACCGGAGTCCCCACCGGTGGATCGGTGGCGGCGTCGCGGATGTACTCGTCCATAGTCGATAGAAGGGTCGTCACGCGGGTAATTCCGTCGGTTATGCACTCCTTATTGTGTATAGGCACCGAATTTATGCCGTTTCAGTCCATCGTACCGACTAGATGGTACAGCCTTATGGCCGCTGTCAGCACTGCGGGGAACGCCTCTATGGCCACATCGAGGGCGGTTACCAGTGTCTGAACTGTGACCGACGGTACACGACGGCCGACCTCGAGAATCAGACGGCCTGATCGCGTTCTCGGTCAGACCTGCCGTCTCGGGCGCTCGAGCGTCGAGAGCCGTCGGTCGCTCGCGCGCGAGCGGTGTGATATCGTTTTGCCCGCGTGGCCGACGATAGTTCGGCATTCTACTGGACATGGTCTGGATCGGCGTTCGAACCCGAAGTGCGGGTGGACCTGGCTGCCCGCGTATCAGTATTGATCATCGCCGGCTTCACTCGGTGATGGCGTCTGGCCGCGCTGACGGGGCTGTTTCTCATCGTCAACCCCCTGTTGTTTCCGGACCCCGAATCGGTGTCGGACGACTGGCTGTCCACCGTCGTCCGCGCCGAACAACAGTGGAGTGAGCGCGGGAGCCCGTTTCTCGGACTCGACTTCCCGCAGGTGCTGAACCTCATTCAGCTCCCCTCTTCGCATACAACTCTGTCGTGTACAAACGACGGCCGCTCGCGACTGCGGCGACAATGGGACTGAAACTGTGGTTTGTCGCCGAACTGGTTCAGTGATACGACCTGTGACAGGGACTCAAGGACGGTGGCTCGAGTCCACTGTTAACGCGATTGAAATGGGATACGACGGCTGACTCGAGACAGGAATCGGACGATTTAACCGCGATGAGCGTCTCAGAGTCGACTGCGTGCGAGGGTAGCCAAGCGGTCAACGGCGGCGGACTCAAGATCCGCTCTCGTAGGAGTTCGTGGGTTCGATCCCCTCCCCTCGCACTGACCACAGTGCGCGGCAAGACGGAGCGTCTTGCCCTCGCAAACTTCTGATGCCGATCCTACTGCGACCAGCGGCTGGCTCGTCGTCGCGTGATCTGTGTCCGTGGTTTGCCTGATCGCACTCACGCATGATTCAGTATTTTCCGTACGGTGAGCAGTAGATATAAGTTGCAATGGGTCAACTGTTAGACTGGAAGTCAGTCTCCAGAATGTGGGGTAGCACGCAAATGCCCCGGGTGCAGGAACACCCGAGACTTGGCTTCCCAACCCATGGAGGGTTCAGGAGCCATGCTTACGTTCATTCTACCGGGATATAAACGTCCCGCACGAAGGCAGAATCGCACGACACGACCAGCCTCGGCTTCGGTTTCGGCGTCACGGCGGAGAGCGAGTCGTGGTCGGAATGCGTAGCGATTCCGACGCAAGCGACGACAACAACGGCTCGTCGTCGCCCCCCGACTGTCCGCGCTGTGGCGAACCGGTCGGCTTCGTCACCGTCACCGGCCCCATGACGGCATCGGCCAGCCCCTGTGGCTGTTCGGTACCACCCGCGCTCGTCCAGCGCGAGCGAAACGACTAATCGGGGCTCGACTGAGCCCCGACGGTCAGCCGGCCGTTCGGCGGTGTCGACGAAACCACCATGCACCACCTGTCGATGTCGCTCGTCGAACGGCCGGCTCGGAACCGGGGCCTCGAGTACGTGCATCCGTAAGATCCGTTCGTTGGACTCTGTACGTGGAAGGGCCTCCTCGAGTGTGATCAGGGTGGACGGAGTGTCCTGCTCCCGTGGTGGCACGGAGGTATCACGCCTTCCCCAACCGATTCGCTCTCCCAGACTCACAGCTTCGCCGTTCGCTTTCCGAGGCGCGAACGTAGTGAGCGCCTCGCGGACAGCGCGCGCCACCGCATGCCGATGATCGATCCGGAACGGTATGTTGATCTCCTAGACAGATCAACGGGATTCGGTTTCCCGCCAGGATTTATGCCCTCGACCGTGGGAGCGCGCCACGAAGACCCATGAGCAGCGACCAGATCCCAGGCTACGCGTACGGGGCAGACGACGTCCCAGACGCGCCGATCAGCATGGACGAGTTCGAACGGCTACAGCAGACGGTGCTGTTCGACGAGGACGACGAAGAGTCTCTGCAGATGGCCGGTGACGTCCTCGAGGACCAGATCGACGACGTGCTCGAGGTGTGGTATGACTTCGTCGCGGATCACGACTTCCTCGTATACTACTTCACGGACGGTGAGGGGAATCCCGACGAGGAGTACTTAGAGCAGGTCCGCGAGCGATTCGGCCAGTGGATTCGCGATACCTGTGACACGCCGTACGATCGAGAGTGGCTGGATTACCAGTTCGAGATCAGCCGGCGACACACGCGCGAGAAGAAAAATGAGGCGGACGATGCCGACGCAGTCGATCACATTGATATGCGCTATCTCGTCGCGTTCATCTACCCGATCACGGCGACGATCCGAGACTTCCTCGCGGACGGCGACCACTCCGATGAAGAGATCGACGCGATGTACCACGCCTGGTTCAAGTCCGTCGTGTTACAGGTGACCCTTTGGACGTACGCGTACCTCCCCGAGGAGAACTGGTAGCGCCCGACCGGGACAGCCGGGTCGGCTCACAACCGATTCGCGATCGGTTACCGGTCGGATCCCAGGAACCGAGCGCGGACGAACAGAATCGTCGCGATGGCACCGACGGCGGCGAGTCCGCCGAAGCCGGGGACATCGTCGGATTCGGAACTCGAGTCGTCCGTCGCCACGCTGTCGGTCGCCGACTCGTTGCTCGTCGCCGCGTCGTCGGTCGGTGAGTCGTTGGAAACGGCCTCGTCGGAGACCGAGTCGTCGGTGACGGTCACGTCTCCCAGCGTCGACCCGGCTACCGTAATCGTCGCAGACGCGTTGAACGTCGCTTCGACTGCGATCGTTTCCCGCTCTCCGGAACCGAGATCGACCCGCTCGGTGACGAGGGGGTCGCCATCGGTAGCGATCGTGATCTCGTCGGCCCCGGTGACGGCACCGACGTTCTCGACCGTCGCCTCGATCGCCACCGGGCTACCGGCTTGTGTTTCAGTCGGCTCGATACTCGAGTTGACGACCGTGAACTCGTGCGAAGCGTCGTCGACGCCGATCGCGAGCGCGGGCAGGCCAGAGACGGTTGCAGTGTACGTCTCCGTTTCGGCGTCGTAGGTCGTCTCGACCGCGCTCCAGCTCCCGTTGTGGTACGCCGAGACGATGACGTCTTCGGGAGCCGTCCCGTTGGGAAGCGCCTCGTCGGCGATGGCGAACTCGAGCGTCAGCGAGCCGATCGTCTCCGCAATGCCGTCGTGGTCGAAGTCGGCGTAGGCCACTGCACCGTCGCGGTGGGAGACGTTGCTGCGATGACCGGGGCGCAGGGCGAACACGTAGCTCGACCGATTCGTCGCCGGAACGATCGCGACGCGCTCGAATGTGACGCCGTTAGTATCGGCACCGGTGAGCGACGTCTCGGCTGAACGATCGAGCTGGGATTCGCTGGCCTCGAGTAGTGCACGACCGTCGTCTCCCGTTGTTGACGTGAACCGCATCTCCTCGCTTGCCGTCTCGTCGTTATTGGGAGCGCCGCTCCCGCCACTGGTGCTACCGCCTCTACTGCCACTGCTCCCGCCACTACTACCGCCTCCGCTACTACTGCCGCCACTGTTACCGCCGCTCGCACTGCTGCCACCACCGCCGCCGTCACTCACACCACCGTCGCCGCTGTCACCCTCACTCCCATCGTCGGCGCTACTCTCTCTATCGCTCCCGCTTCTGTTATCAGTATCATCGTCGCTACTCTCGTTATCGCCGCTGCCGCGATCGCCGTCAGGTCGGTCCGCCAACACGAACGAGGCAGTCGTCGGCTCGGCGACCGTGAGCGTTCGGACGGACGGTTCGTCGACATAGGCGGCGTCGTCGGGTGGTGTAACCGTGACCGTCACCGGTCCGTCGACCGCCGCACCCAGGCTGTCGCCGTTCGGACCAGTCCACTGTCCCGATTCGTCAGTCGTCGTCTCACGCGTGACGACGGCCGTTTCCCGCTCGCTCGCGTCGACCGGTGTGACCGCGACTGACGCGTTCGCGACACCGACGCCGCTCGAGTCCGTCACCTCGACCTCGAGTTCGTGGCTCTCGGTGAGTTCGGTGGCGACAGTTTCGTTGTCTCCGACCGGGCGGTCAAAGATTGTTTGATATCGCGGGTAGTCGCCCGACGCCTCGAGGAAGACGGCGTGCGTGGACACGGTCGCCTCGGTCGCGGCTTCGAACGCCCCGTCCTCGACCGGCCGTCGATCGGTCCAGTTGCCGTGGGCCGGCGTGAGGACGACCGAGCCGTCAACGCCGGCCTCGTTTCCGTCGGCCTGAGTTCCCTCGCTCGCGGGGAGACCGATCCGGCCGTCGATCGGTGCGATCTCGCCGTCGATGACGAGAGTCCGCGTCGATATCGTTCGAGTCTCGCCCGCTAAGTCCGTGAGCCGCGCGCTCACCGTAACGATGCCCTCGTCGGCCGGCCCGTAGGTGCGGGTCGCGTTCCAGCGGTCCGCGGGAACGGTGTCATACTCCCCGAGCCACGTTCGGTCAGTGAAATACTGCGCCGTCTCACCGTCGAATGCGATCGAGACGGGACTCGCCGCACCGGTTGAGGTCCATCGAGGGGCGGAAACGGTCGTCCGGTCGAACGGGTCGTCGTACGTGATAGCGAGATCTGTTCGCGCTTCCGTGCCCGCGTTCCAGGTCGGTGACGCGTTCGTTGTCGCGTTCTCGAGTGCGAGGGTCAGCGTCGCGTTCTCCGGTACGGCCGACGCATTCACCTCAAATGCACCACTGCTACCGTCTGCGGTCGGAACACCGAACCGGGCGCTCTCCGTTGCCGTTTCCGCGACGACAGTCCCGTTATGCATGGCCCGGACGGTGAGGTCGTCCCGTGCTGGCTCGCCGTTGACGGCGACGGTCCCTGCGTACCGCGCTGGCGGGTCGCGCTCGAATCGGATCGGCGATGTCGTCACGGTCTCGTTCTCGAAGGTGGCCGTGAGCCGGATGGTCCCGGTCACGCCGTCGGCGACGGTCACGTCGACCGCGAGTCCCTGCGCGACTGCGTCTCGATCGACCGGGATCTCGTCGCCGGGAGCGACGTCGCTGCCGTTCACCGCGAGAGTGACGTTCGCCGGCTCGACGGTCGTCCCGTTAGCGAGAGCGACGGTGACGGTTCCCGTCTCGGGGACGGCGAACATCGCCGTCTCCGCGGATCCGTTGCTGACGCCGTACGCCTCGAGGTCATCGCGCACGTGGAATCGCCCCGCTCCGAGATACTCGACCGCGTTGGTCGCGATCGTCCACCCATCGTCGGTCAACTGCCCCGTCTCCGGCGTGACATCGAACACGATACGGTCGTCGGGCCTGTCGATCGCGAGGGCCGCCCCGTCGGCGAGGACGCCGTCGTCGGTCGCCGATGCGAGCGTCCGCATCTCGCCCCCGTCGAACCATGTCCGGTTCGTCGCGTTCTCCCGCACGGCGACGGCGTCGCGTTCCGTGCCGACGCCATCGAAAAGCGGGTGATTCCGCTCGAGGACGACCTCATCCGGTCCGTCGTGACTGGACGTCTCGAGACGGTCGACGACGGACGTATCGTTCACGAGTCGAGCCAGCGCGTCGTCGTCAACGCCGTCACCGAGATAGAGTACACCGGTGTCGTTCGCCGCCGTCGCGTCGACGAACGCTCTAGTCAGGTTCGTTCGATTCGTTCGATTGCCGCCACCCGCAGACAACTCGAAGGCGACGAAGACGTCGTATTCGCCGGATTCGGCGGCGGACACGGCGTCGGTGGTATTGACGCGGGTCGGCCGGTACGCGATTGGTAACTCGTCAGCGAGGCCGGCCTGCAGTCGTCGGCCGGCGGCGTCATCGGGATCGGCGACGATGCCGACGTCGTAAAATTGCGGGACGACCCGTGTGGGGCCCGGACTGACCGTCTGCGTTTCTCCGCTGCGGCCGAACTCGTAGTTGAGCTTGAGCGTTCCGTTCCGGTCGGCCGCGACGTGGGACGTGACAGTAAACCGGTCGTCAGTGACCGCCGGATCGAACGTGATGGTCTCATTTGGTCCGAAGCGTGTCCCGCCGACCGCGAACTCGAGTGCATCGGGTTCGATGGTCGCGTTCTCGGTCGGCGTTATCGTGAGCGCGTCGATCTCCGTGACGTCGAACGTCGTCGCCACAGAGCCGTTGGCTTCGATTGGACCGAGACGCTCCTGTTCAGGTGCCGTGACGAAGTCGGTGGGAACCAGCGATACGTCGTGGGTCACCGACTCGTTTCCGGACAGTTCGATTGTCTCGGTGGCCGAATAGTGGCCGGTGGCCGCGACGGTTACCGTCCGATCACCGGGACCGACCCGCAATTCGTAGCGGCCGGCTCCGTCGGTTGTCGCGGTCCATCTGCCGCCGTCGATCGAGACGATTGCGCCGTCGACCGGCTCGCCGTCCCTGCCGGTCACAGTTCCGGTAACCGTCGCCGGCGAGATCGCATCGACTGCCGCCTTCGCGTCGATGATCCCGTGACCGTACCGGGTATCCTGTCCGGAGTCCGCTCCGTCCGGTTTCCGGGCCGTCTCCTCAAGTGCGGTCGTGATCTCATCAGGCCGTAGATCCTCGTCGACCGATCGCAGTAACGCGATGGATCCCGCGACATGGGGCGCTGCCATGCTCGTCCCTGACTTGCGCTGATAACCGCCGTTCGGGGCCGAACTGTTGACCCACAGCCCGGGTGCGGCGACGTTAGGGACCGTGTACGCGTCCGGCCAGTCGGCGGACCGCGAGGACCAGGCATCGTCCGTTACGATGGTCTCTCCACTCGAGAACTCGGTGATGTCGCCGGATCGGGTCGACGCGCCGATCGCGAACGCGTCGTAGACGTTCGCCGGCGATCCGCTGGTTCCCTCGCCGCTGTTACCGATCGACGATACGACAACCGTTCCCGCCGCCTGTGCGTTTCGAACCGGATCGATGAACCGCTCCTCGTAATCCCTGACACCAAGGCTCATGCTCACGACATCAGCATCCTGGTTGATTGCCCACTGCATTCCCTCTAGGAGTTGCGAGTACGTCCCGTGACAAGTGCTATCGCACTCTGTGAAGACTGCCCCGTGAAGCAGGTCGGCACCGGGGGCAACGCCGATATGCGTTCCGCTCGCGGCCCCGCCCGCGACCGTGCCACTAACGTGGGTACCGTGTTCGCCGAAGTCCTGGGGCGTCGAGTCGGGTACCTCGTTGCCGTCCTTATCGAACTCGCTCCACCCGCCTGGATATGTGGGGTCCGACGGATCGGTGGTGTAGAGATCGATATCGGGGTGGTCCGCGTCGATTCCCGTATCGAGCACGGCGACTTTCGCGCCAGTGCCGTTCGTTTCGTACTCGTTCCAGACCGCGGGCGCGTTGATCTGGTCGAGACCGTAGGTCGTTCCGGTCGTCTCGGTCGCGGTTTGTTCGGCCGTCACGGTTCCGTTCGAATCCGTCGACGCCGCCGCGGTTGTCGCCGTTCCGTCGACTTCCACCTCGAAGTTGGTGTGCAGCGTCGAGACCTCATCGAACCGACCGAACGACTCGAGGTCGACGCGATCGGTATCGACCGACAGCAGGACGGCGTTGGTCAGCCAGAACCGATTGCGAACCGTCACGCCGTCGGTCGATCGGGCATAGGAGACGACTGCCCCCTGCGTCCGTTCGGCGTGTCGTTTGAGACGGGTCGTCGCCTGCTCGGACGTCGCTGCCGCGGCGACGTTCGCTTCCGAGAGACGCACGATCACGTCGACAGTCTCCGAGTCAGCATCGCTCTCGAGTGCAGAGTCGATCGAAATACCGCTCTCAACGGAGGTTCCGTCAGTGGAATCGTCACTAACAACTGGTCCCGTGGCGCTCGAGACCGGCGTCGCTAGGAGACCGCAGACGACGAATAGAAGCATACCGAGAACGAGACCGGACCGTACTCGCCGGCCGATCTCGGAGTGACAGAGGAACATACAATCGAGATGGAGAGTACCGGTGTAAATATATTATGGCAAAATTGAATTTATTTTCACACGAACGTACGTATGCTAACACATCGTTTGGATTCAATTCGATATTGTTCGATTTCCATCCGAAATCCGCGGACGGGGACGAGACGACCACTTTTCAGCCCCGACCGCCGAAGGAAAGATATGACCGACCAGACATCGGATCGGGATCGGGCCGCCGTCGCAGCGCTCGCAGCCGCCGAAGGTGCTGCCGTCGCCGCAGACTCGTTTCGAACCGACCTCACAGTCGAGGAGAAAGACGGGAAAACAGACGTCGTGACACAGGTCGATCGGGACGCACAGGAGACCGTCATCGAGACCATCCGGACGGAGTTCCCGGACGATCCGATCGTCGGCGAAGAGGAGGACGCACTAAAGGAGGTCCCGGCGACGGGACCGGCTTGGATCGTCGACCCCATTGATGGAACGAACAACTACGTTAACGAATCCCGTGCGTTCGGCACCGCTGTCGCGGCCGTCGTCGACGGCGAGCCAGTCGGCGCTGCGACGGACTGTCCCGCCCTGTCGGACACGTACCGCGTCGGTCCGGACGGCGCGTATCGCAACGACGAGTCGCTCTCGGTCAGCGACCGTACCGACCCCGAAGCCGCCACTGTCTGTCCGACCTTCTGGTGGGACTTCGACCAGCGCGACCAGTACGCCGCAGCCACCCGCGCGGTCGTCGAGCGATTTGGCGACATGCGTCGGTACGGCTGCGCCCAACTCGAGCTCGCGATGGTCGCCGCCGGTGCACTCGAGGGGACGATGACGAACCTGCGAGCGAACCCGTGGGACACCGTCGCCGGCGTGCAGCTCGTTCGTGAAGCCGGCGGAGTCGTCACCGATCTCGAAGGGGATCGCTGGCGACACGACAGCACGGGCCTGGTCGCGTCGAACGGGGGGATTCACGACGAGTTACTCGCTGCCGCCCGCGAAATCGACGACTGAGCGGTCGCGACTCGCGGTCAGCGAATCGGATAGTCCCGCGCGTTGAAACCGGAAACGGTAAGCGGCCACCACTATCGGGTTCGGGTATGGACGACTTCATCGAACGGTTCGGGGCCGAGCGCGTCTGGGCCGCGACCGTCGCGACGCTCGCCGCCGTAGTGGTCCTCGGTGCGGTCCTGTTCCCCCAGCGGGTGTACGTCGAGTTCATCTGGCAGTACTTCTGGGGGCCGGTCGTTGCCGACGCCCACAGTTGGAACTGTGTCGCCTGGGCCGGTGGCGAGCAAATCTCCTGCAGCGAGGCCGGCCCCGGTGCCGGCCCGACCGCCGAGCCCGGCTACACGTTCGTCTCCTACGCCGGCTACATCCCGACGCTAGTCCTGTTGCTAGTCGGGATCATCTTCCTCGTGCGCCGCCTCGGGATCGAACGCTATCGCGCGGGCTTTTTCGCCCTGTTCCCGTTCATGCTCTTCGGCGGTGCGTTGCGCGTCGTCGAGGACGCTAACGCCGCTGCCTTCGAGGAGACTGGCTCGATGGCCATTCAGCTGCCGTGGTCCGGCTTCATCATCAGCCCGCTGATCTACTTCACCGTCTTCTTCATCGCGCTCTTCGCAGTAGTGTTCTCCATCTGGCTCGATCGCAACGAGTACGTCTCGGGTTATGAGTACCCGCTGGCCGGCATCGGAACGACAGTGCTGACGATCACGCTCGCGTATCTGGCGTACGTCGCCGCGACGGAGCCCTACGCGGAGTTCCACCCGCTCATTCCGCTCGTGATTCTCGTCGGTGCGACGCTTACGACGGCGATCACGTGGGTCGCACTCAAGCGCTTCGCCCCCGAGCTGAACCGCGGCACCGCGTCGATGGGGATCGTGGTCATCTGGGCCCACGCGGTCGACGGAGTCGCGAACGTCATCGGCCTTGACTGGGCGACCAGCCTCGGGCTGCCGGCTAACCTCGTCCCGAAACACCCGATCAACCGGGCGATCGCCAACACGACGGCTGACGTGCTGCCAGCCAATATCGTCGCCGTCACCGGCTCAGCCTGGCCGTTCCTGCTCGTGAAAATCGCCGCCGCCGTCTTCGTCATCTGGATCTTCGACGAGACAGTCTTCGAGGACAGCCCCCGCTACGCCATCTTGCTCATGATCACCGTCGTCGCCGTCGGACTGGGTCCCGGCACCCGCGACATGCTTCGGGCCACGTTCGGCGTCTGACTCGCTCTCCTGGCTTTTCGGTCTGTTTTCGTCGCTCGAATGCCTCTCGAGACCGGTGTTCGTCGATGGACGTTCGATCCGAAGCGACCGCGAACGGGGAGTTTAATCGCCCGCGCCCGGAACGACCCAGCATGAGTGATACGGACGGGTGGTTCGCGGGCGTGGACCGCGACGATCCCGATGCGACGACGACCGCGATTCGCGAGGGGAGCGCCGACGAGCCCCGCGATTGGCCGACCATCGCAGTCGACGACGGGTTCGCGAGCGACGCCGATGACTACTACGACGCCCTCCGCGAGGCGACGACGGCGGCAACGCGGGCCGCGGTAACCGAACGTGAACGGGCCGACGACCGCCAGCTCGTCCACGCGATTCGGGCGATGGACGACTGTAATCGGACGGCCAACGAACTCGCCGAGCGGCTCGCGGAGTGGGCCGGAACCGTCGATCCCGAGGCGGGGACCGGCGTAGAGTACGCCAGAGCGCTCGCACGCGAGGAGGCCGACGACGAGCTCGAGGAGCCTGCGATCCGATCGCTCGCCGAACGGGTCGCCGACCTCGCCGACGAGGCAGACGAGCTACGGGAGTTTATCGAACGCCAGACCCCGACCGTCGCGCCGAACCTCTCGGCGCTGGCCGAGCCCGTCCTCGCGGCCCGGCTGATCGCGCTGGCCGGCGGCTTGGAGGATCTCGCGAAGAAACCCAGCGGGACGGTACAGGTGCTCGGTGCAGAAGACGCCCTGTTCGCCCATCTGCGGGGGCACGCGCCCTCGCCCAAACACGGGATCATCTACACGCACGACGCGGTGCGGGGCACCCATCCCGACGAGCGAGGCTCTGCGGCGCGTGCGGTGGCCGGGAAACTCTCCATCGCTGCCCGCGTCGACCACTACTCGAGCGAGCTAAAGCCCGAGCTCGAGGCGGAACTGGCCGAGCGAGTCGAGACGATTCAGGCGCGGACGACGGACGACGACGCCGCGACCGACGGAGGTGCCGACGATGAGTGAGGCCCTCCCGGAAGGGGTCGAGCGCCGCGAATTCGACGGGGCCGAGCGACTCGCGACTCGAGGGGAGCCCGTCTACGGCGAGCCGACAGATAGTGAGTGGCGCGCGTGGAACCCGCACCGATCGAAGCTCGGTGCGATGCTCGAGTTGAGCATGGACACCGGTCTCGAGGGCGGCGAAACCGTCCTCTATCTGGGTGCCGCGAGCGGAACAACGGTGAGCCACGTCGCCGATTTCGCCGGCCCGACATACGCGGTCGAGTTCGCCGCGCGGCCGGTCCGGGACCTGCTCGAGGCCGCCGAAAGCCGCGATCGGCTCTTTCCGCTATTGAAAGACGCCCGGAAGCCGGAGAGCTACGCCCACGTCGTCGAGTCGGACGTGGACGTGATCGTACAGGACGTGGCGACGCGCGGGCAGGCCCGCGTAGCGCTCGAGAACCGGCAGTTCTTGGCCGACGACGGGCAGCTCCTGTTAGCCGTGAAGGCCCGGAGTGAGGACGTGACTCGAGAGCCGGCGGCCGTGTTCGAGGACGTTCGAGAGGAACTGGAGGAGGGGTACGAGATTGTGGAGAGTAGACGGCTCGAGAGCTATCATGCGGACCATCTCGGGATCGTCGCGCGGCCGCTCTGATTTAGATCCACTATCATTTGATCTGGTAGCGCTGAGCCGATCGGCTGTAGTAATTGCAACAATCATCGGCGCTATTGTACGCAGTCTGTGGTGCCCCTAAGGGGGCAGGGCAATTGCGCGGCGCGCAGAGCACGCACCGCGCTAGCGAAACGTTAGGCTGGCCGATTCGGGACGGTACAACGGTTCTTCTCTAGCAGTAGAAGAGGATAGGACCCTTGATAATGAGTGTTGTCGAGTCCGCTTCGGAGGGGAGAGATTAGACTATGATGAGCGGTAAGTACAGGTGAGGGAGGTGACGCTCCGAATCGTAACCCCTCCCCTTTCTATCAGGAACGGTGTGCTGAATACAAGTGCTGGATTCAGCGCGTATATCGGGTCAATTCGAAAATCACAGATAAAATAATGGGGAAACACCTATTAGTGAATATACATTTAGGGGAAATATGGACGGAGATGGCGGGGGAATGGATGGTGGCGGTATGAGTGGCGGTGGAATGGGAGGCACACATGGAGTTGGAATGGGAAGTACGGGCGAAGATTCTCCGGATTCTGGAGAGTCAGTCCTCCAGTCGATGGGATACAGAGATAGTGAAGTCGGAATGGACAGGACGGATGGGAACTCTACCGGTTCTTGGACTTCAGTCCTCCAGACGGTCATAATCCTAGTAATGGTGGGATTCCTCGGGGTCTGCTTCGTGTACTTCCTCCTAACAGGTATATTGGCTATATTTGGTGTGCACCTGTAATGGACAGTTCTACTATGATAAATGCCCGAAAAATAGGCCCTCAACAGAACCTCTAACTTCTATACCTGCCACCCAACAACTCCATTCCCGATGGAACCCGGTGAACGATCCACACTATCTATTCAGCACGGCTCGCTGGACATCTCCCGTGCCTAATAGAAACACTAGTGCTCATTTCGCATATGTACTTAACATCACTTTCGAAAGAGAATTTGGTGAAATTATCGTCCGAGAACTCGTCTGAAGTCGGACAGTAATTTCGTTCAATACAGGACAGGGAGTGTACGCGTACTCACCGCGATCGAACGGGCTGACGGCCGTGAGCCGAGGGAGAGGAGTACTTTCCGTCGAAGCTAAGCGGTATCAAAGATCCCGTGAGGGTGTCGGCACGAAGTTGTTCGAAACGGCTTCGCCGTTTCGTGATGCCACAAATCTGCGATTTGTGAGCACGCCGACTGCTCGAAGACCTTTGTCCCCCGCTGTCGTCGGACGGCGTTGACGCCCGACTGGAAGCGATTCCGAAGGAATCGCCCAGTCCGAGTGAGCTTCGCTCTCTCGAGATTTCGCCGAGGGCGCGATTCCGTCGTGCTCGTGGTTCGAAAAGCGCTTCGCGCCTTTCGTCATCAAGCGAAGCCTACGGCTTCGCGGATCCCGCGAATTCTGGCGGGACGTACGCCCTGCTGACATCGCGGGAGCGAAGCTCCCGCTTAGCTTCGATTCGCTCAGTCACGGAAGACGCTCTGCGTCTTCCGAACGACAGCGCAAACGTTCGGTTCGCACTGAGCAACGTGTCTCAGTCAGTCCGTACTCTCGCTCGGTTGCGGTCGGTTTTCAGAGACGGAACGGCGGGCCACTAAGACGAGCGCCATCACTGTCAGCAGCGCCGTGACCAACAACAGTCCCGTCCCCGCTGGGATCCCGACTAGGGCCGCGACGTCGGCGTAGAACGTAAAGAGGAGAAACGCCGGGAAGAGGGTCCCGATCGCGTATCGCCACGGGACCACCAGTGGGCGTGAGAGCTGTCCCGCACCTTCGAGATACTCCTCGATCGCGGCCGGACCGAGGACCCAGGCTGTGTACACCATGAACCCGGTCAGGCCAAGCACCAAGAGTAGATCGACGAGGTGGTCCGCGAACAGCGTAAACACCGCGGGGCTGAACGCGTTCACGCCGCCGGTGAGTGCGATCAGCGCGAATAGCCCCCGGGTCGCCGTCGACCGCTCGAGATCGAACTCGTCAACCAGAAACGAGACCGGAATCTCGAGCATGCTGATCAGACTCGTCAGAGCTGCGAGAAGAACGACGAGAAAGAAGACCGCGCCGAGAAGTCGCCCGCCGGGCAGGCTTGCGAACGCGCCGGCGATCCCGATGAACAGGGCGCCGGGGCCGCCCTCAGCCGGGCCCGGCGTGAATGAGAACAGCAACGGGAACACCACGAGTCCGGCCAGGATGCCGATACCGAGATTGAACACAGCGATAGCCGAGGCGTCGAGGGGCAGCGAGCGGTCGTCGTCGATGTAGGAGGCATAGGTGATCATCGTCCCGCTGCCGATCGAGAGGGTGAACAGCGCCTGGCCGGCGGCCGCTCCCAGTACCGATAGGAAGTTCTCCGCGAGGTAGGCACCGTCGAATTCGAGGTAGAACTCGTATCCCTGCGCGGCGCCGGGTTGTTGGGCCGCCCAGATCGCGAGTCCGATGAGCAACACGACGACACCGGGTATCATCACCTTCGTCGTCGCCTCAATGCCGCGTCTGATCCCCGCGGCGACGATCAGAGACGTGGCCACGAGGACGGCGAGTTGGTAGCCGAATGCTTCGGCACCGTAGCTGATCGCCGCGAAGTGGGTTTCGGGATCCGCGAAATAGGCGCCCGTTGCGCTCTCGAGAAAGTACCGAAGGATCCATCCGCCGACGACGCTGTAGAACGACATCAGCATGATCGAGGTCACGACACAGAGCACGCCCAACGCCGTCCAGAAACGCGATCCGGCGAGCGATTTGAACGCCCCCACTGGGTTCCGATTCGACCGTCGACCGATCACGAATGCGGCCAGCAATCCCGGCACACCGACGACGAGGACGATGAGCAGATACAACAGCAGAAAGGCGCTTCCGCCGTTCTCCGCGGTCATCCAGGGAAATCGCCAGATGTTCCCCAGTCCGATTGCGCTTCCGACCGCGGCCAAGATAAATCCGGCGCGACTCGACCAACTCTCACGTACCATCCTGTCTCAGGGAACCGACTCGGCGCGCATAAGAATTGTCTATCAGCGGCTCAGCTCATTCGCGGTGACATGGAATCAGGTAATCTGAACACGACGCTTAACCTGGTCAGTTCGCACACGTACGTAACGCCACTTCCGAAACGGGCTTAGTGAAATCATCGTCAGAGAATTCGTCCAGAGTCGGACAGGATCGTGAAGCAGCGGTAAGTACGGGGACTCACACAACATATCGCCCATTGATTCCTCCGATAGTCGTCAGAATTGGGTTGCTGAATACAGAGGATGGATTGATCAACCGGGCGACCCGGACGGTACCGAACTGAGTAGTTACGACCTCGCCGTCGCGTTCGCCACCCACTCCGGTTTCTCGACGTCAGTGCTCCCCACGTCGGACAGGGTGTACGCCCGCGAGTACCTATGCCGAGAACGGTGTTCGGGAGGTTTCACGAACGTGTACTGGTAGTAGCGGATGACACCGTCCGTGTCGAGCAGGAGCGTCGCGGAGAAGTTCTCGTAGGACCAACTCGCGTTCTCGCCCCCGCCCACCGGTCGGGCAGCGCGTCGACGCCGGTGGCCTCGTACCGCATCACCGAAACGCCCTGGAACGTCTCGACGCCCTCGCGCTCGTAGGTGGCGTCAATCGCAGCGAAATCGTACCCGGGGCCGCTGTCATTGTTGAATACTCCGCGCCAGAGATAATACTCGCCCGACTCGTTGAATACCGACACGGGGGAGAGTTTCCTCACCTCCGTCCAGTTGTTCTCCCGTGACAGCACGTACTCCGTACTTCCGTTCGAGTAGATGGAACCGTTCCCCGAAAAGTAGCCGGTGGTGTGTTCGAGGTACTGTGAGGCGTCGGGCTCGACGAGAATCCGGCTCGTGTCGTTCATGTACCTGAAATCCTCCTCCAGGACCGGGGGATTGCGGTCCGTCCGGTTTGCCTCGGTTGAGAGCGTGAAGCTCGTGTTCCCCAGCGCGGTCGCGTGGGTGTCGAACACCGACTGATCGATGTCCGACGCGTTCGGGAACTCGTCGGGGGACGCGTCGGGGGGCGCGTCGGGCGACGGCTGGTTCTCACCCCCACTCGGAAGCCCAGCACATCCCGCGAAGACCAAGAGGGCGACGACGGCGACCGTTGAGAGCGAAGACGCACGCATAGGATACAATTCAATCGACTAACATTTAATGCTATGGGTAATTCTACCTCTTGGACACAGGGCGATGCCACCCTACCCAGGTGTTGTGACTCTCAGGAGAATCGGTCCCGAACCGATTGCAAGATACGCGCTATGTATTCAGTACGACTCTGCCAACATCACCGATAGCTGGGAGAAGTACCGGCATTAGATTTGCGTGTATACCTACCGCTTGGGTCGTGTCCGAGAATTCTCCCAAAGTCGGACGCCAACCGGTCCGATCGATCCCTCAACCCCACGAAAAGACTAGTATTCTTCCCGGAATTGACCGCGATACGCGCATTCCGGACACCATGAATCTCCAGCAACGCAAGAACCGCGAAGACATGAAGGTCTGGCTTAGCCAGAACGAAGTCGAAGATTTCCTTGGGGCCGCTGCCGATACCCAGCAACGAATTGCTTTCGCGCTCGGGGCCCGCTGTGGGCTCCGGTCACACGAGGTCTTGGACGTCGCCCCAGAGGACGTCGTCGACACCGACGCCGGGACGATGCTTCGAGTCTGTCACGGGAAAGGCGATAAGTTCCGCGAGACCTCAGTCCCACGAAATCTCGCAACGACCATCGACACGATCGACTATCGCGACGCAGGCGCGAGTTCGCCGCTCGTCGAGATCACGAGCACACGCTCGCTGCGGCGCTGGGTTCGATCGGCAGCTGACGAGTTGTACGAAGAGACCAGTGACGCTGGCTGGGACCACTGTGCACACGAGATACGGCTAGCTGTGTACATGTTCGACGCATTTGCTACTCGAGTCCCTATTCTGCTCGAAACAAGAGGCAGGTTACCACAACCAGCGGTTAAAATCAGCCGTTCAATGAAGCGAAATAACTAGAGTTTCCAGCCTCGTGTGTACGAGCACCCACCCAGAACAGATCTTATTCCTCCTCAACCCCTTCAACCTCCCCTAATTACGTTGATAATTAGTAGTACTTCCGAGTTACTCACTAGACGGTGTTTCCAACTCTCTCGCATCGAGATCACTCCGAAGGTACCGTTCACCGTCTTCAGTGATCGTGTAAACACCGTTTCCGATATTCTGAGTGAGACCATACCCTTCAAGTTTCATACATCGGTTGTTAATATGTTGTCGTGAAAACGGAATCGGCCCCTCTTCTTTGATTTTCGTTGGGGATCGAGGGCCGTTCTCGACCAAGAACTCGAGAATCCTGTCGTCAGCGAGAACCATCCAGTCGGCAGAAATCCGCATACTACTCTGATACCCTCACACCGTCAAATTCTCGTCGGAAAGCAACCCTAACGGGTAGAATGATTAAATAGGATCTATCGATAGTTATACCAACTTTGAGCAAGTATAGTTTCTGAAGGAGCTACACACGGATCTGACTATCAGAGTCCGGTCAAAAGCAGCCCGGTGGTAGTGACACCGAGCCCGCAATCAGCTCCCGAAATCACCCTCCGGAAGCCATGCACGACGATGAATCGCGGGGCCTTGAAAGCCCCGCTCGAGCAGACGCATCACCCCACAACCAACTCGTAACAGACGGCAGTGAGCCGAGTAACACGAGTCGATCCTCGTCAGACCTCCGTTCTGACGGCGGTACTCGCTGGACCGATCTCACCGCCTTTCAATGCGACTGTCTCGAGGCCGTCACGCGCCTCGAGCACGACACCAAGGGCTCCCACGAACCCGAGATCGTCCGCGAACTCGAGCATGCAGATCCCGAACTCAATCGCAATCGGCTCTATCCCAATCTGACGGTACTCGTCGGGCACGGTCTCCTTGAGCGATGTGAGCGGTCTGCGGACGGCCGGGTCGAGTACGCCCCGACCGACGTGGGCCGGGCACTCCTGCGAGCGCGCGTCGACCGCCTCGCTGAGACCTGTGGGCTCGTCGTGGTCGACCGCACCGACGACGCGACCGCTCGAGAGGACGGCGACGGATGATCGAGGCTCGAGGCGGGGAGCCGCCGCGGTGCCCCGAGTGTGGGATGGTGATCCTCGAACGCGACCCGCTCGTGGGCTGGTGGCTCTGTGACGACTGTCCGCTCGCGGTCGCCGACGACGGAACGCGGCTCGCGTAATCGACTGGTCGTGATCGGCGGCGATCACGGCGCGAAGCGACCGTTCGATCTCGTGTGAACCGCTATCGCGTCCGCTCACCACACGACTATCGTAGCCACTGAAACGAGTGACACGCTAATCACACGGCTATCATGCGAGCAGGTGTGCAGTGACTGTCAGTAGCTACTCGAGAGATCGGGAACAAACGACGGGGGAGTCGCGACCCTCCCGTTTCGTTCACTTCGCTGGTTTTCGTTCACCCGGTTGTCTCGTTCTGTTGTGTCTCGTTCTGTTCCTCCTCGAGCGTGATCAGTGCGTCGTCGATCACCGGCTCGCCGTCACTCGTGTAGGGGCCGTCGGCCTCGGGGAACTCGTACGTCTGATTGTCGTTGGTGTCCTGATGGGCCATCGCGATCAGGACCTGGCTATCATCAAGGGACTCGTTGAGTTCGACGGTCACGTTCTCGTGCTCGCCGGGGTCCAAGTAGGTGGAGTTACCCAGGACTGCTCCGGGCTCGTACTCCTCGGACATGTTCGTGACGGTCTCGTTATCATCCGCCGTCATGTTGTCCGTTGCGTTCTCGTCGGTGGCGTTGTCCGTCATGTTGTCCTCGTCGACGGGCGCGGCCGCGTGGATGACGGCGAAGCCACCCTCGGGCAGCGTCGTGTTGTTAACCCCGACTGCCGTCCCGTTCGATGTCTGGTTTTCGAACGTCACTGTGGCCGTCTCGTTCTCTGTTTCGTTCGCTGTCTCATTCTCTGTCGCGTTTTCCGTTTCGTTCTCCGTCTCGTTGTCTTGGATCGCCATGCCGGCGTCGGTTGCGGCGAACACGATGCTCGCCCCCGAGAGGAGGACGAGCGCCGTGATGACTGCGACACCGATAGTTCTTGCACGTGGCATCGTAACCACCGATGGCACTGTCACAGTTTGACAAAAACCGGAAGCTTCGTTCGAGTGTTTCAGGAGTAGAAACATCCAAATTCGCCGGAAGGGACGATCAGGGTAAGAGATCTATTCCAACTGTTAGTCCCCCAATCAGTGGCGTAATATCGGGTTCTGCTGAGGGGGCGTCTCGAGGGGTCGAGCACACTGTACCGTTGGGGAACGAGGACTTGCAGCAGCTACATAGCTCAAATGCGTCTTTCAGCCACTAGAAGAGTTTTACAAAATCCCACTGTAGAGAGGAATCGATGACCATCAATCGACGACGGCTCCTCGCCGGCACCGCCCTCGCGACGGTCGCATCGGCCGGCTGTTTACAGGCCGACGACGAGAGCGGGACCGGTAACGGAAACGGGAACGGCAACGGCAACGGCGATTCAGAACCGACGACGGCGGTTCCGGAAGACCCTCGCGTCGACGAACCGCCGTACGAAATCGAGGAGCAACCGAACGACCCCGACGAGTGGAATCAACTGTATCTCTGTGAGAACATGTCGGGGGACTCCGACCTCGAGTTCCAGCCGGTGTCGGCTCCCCGCGCCGACCTGCTGCTATCAAGCGCCGACTTTGAGAACGAAGCGTACGCCGTTCGCGCCCTCACGAGCGCAGACGAGGTCCGCGAAGTCTTCGAACTCGGTGACGACGGTGGTGACGGCAGTGGCGAGGAACCCGAGGAGCCCATCGATGAGATCGACTTCGCGGAGAACATTCTGCTCGTCGTTGAGTCCGGCTACGGGTCGGGGTCAATAGCCCACCACTGGAAGCGCGCGGAGACGACCGACCGCGGCGTCCGCCTCCACGGGTGTCATATGATACCGTACGAACGGACGGATGACCTGACCGCACGACACTCGGTTGTTCGCGTCGAACGCCCCGAGAACGTGGAAATCGCCCACGTGAGTCTCACCGTCGACGCGGAGCGACGCGTCCACTATAACTCCAGCGAGGACGTGGTCGCCGTCAACCCGACGTAACAGCGCCTTCGGATCGGTCTCAGGAAGTAGCCCGTAGCGAGCCGGGTACTGCGTCGCCACTCGATGGACCGCGTCGTCGCGTTCAGAGGGAATTCGAGCGGGAGCGCCCCGCAGTCAGGGAGCCAGAACTCGGTTTGTGGCACCGCTTGCATCCATCGCTGAATCGAATAAGCCGATAGATTCCGCCCCTCCACCACCTCCAGAAATTACTAACGGAAACTGCACCCGATAAAGAATATAAGGTGGTGCATAGTACGGTATCGTGGTATGTCAGAACACCCCACGATAGGCGACACCCTCGAGGGGACGGTCGACCGCCACCCCGAGCGCGACGCGATTATCTATCCGCGCAAGGACCAGCGGTGGACCTATGCCGAGTTCGACGAGCGGGTGAACCGGCTGGCGAACGCCCTGCTCGAGGCCGGCATCGAGGCGGGAGACAGGGTCGCGACGGTGCTGTACAACGGATCGGAGATGGCACTCACCGTCTACGCGTGTGCGAAGATCGGTGCCGTCTTCACCCCGCTGAACTTCCGGCTGCCGTCGGGCGAGATCGAGTACATCGTCACCGACGCCGAAGCCGAGATGGTGCTCTTCGAGTCCGATACACGAGAGGCGGTCGAGGGGGCACGCCCGAGCCTCGAGAGCGTCTCGGAATACGTCTTCATCGACGACGACCGCGAGGAGGTACCCGACTACGCGAGCGGGTTCTATGAGATGCTCGAGTCGGGCTCGGCCGACCGACCGGACGTCCGGGTCGACGAGGACGACGTGTACGCCTTCATCTACACGTCGGGGACGACGGGTCGACCGAAGGGGGTCGTCCACGAGCACCGGAACATGGTAGAACACAACCTCCTGTGTATCGCGGAGATGAACCTCACCCGCGACGACGTCGGGCTGTCGATGATGCCGCTGTATCACTGCGCCGAACTCCACTGTAACCTGTTCGCGCGGGTCCATCGCGGCGCGGCGAACGTCATCCATCACGAGTTCGAACCCGAGGCAGTGCTCGAGGCGGTCGAGGACCACGGCGTGACGGTCCTCTTCGCGGCTCCGACGGCCTGGAACGCGCTCTCGATGACCGCCGCGGAGTCAGACGTCGACGTCTCGTCACTTCGACTCGGCCTCTACGGTGCGGCCCCGATGCCAGAACAGGTACTCGAGAACTGCATGGAACACCTCTGTGAGGACTACGTCCAGGCGTACGGCATGACCGAGCTCGGGCCCGCCGCCGTCTTCCAGTCGGCGGCCGATCAGATCCCGAAACAGGGGTCGGCCGGACTGCCCGGACTCAACCACCGCCTTCGAATCGTCGAACCCGACGCGGAGCCGGACCAGGAGGTAGTGGAGGGCGAAATCGGCGAAATTTTGCTCGCCAGCCCGTGTACGATGCGGGAGTACTGGAACCGACCCGAAGCGACCGCACAGTCCCTGCGGGAGGCCGACGGGACGACCTGGTACTACACCGGTGATCTGGGCTACCGCGACGACGATGGCTACCTCTACGTCGTCGACCGAAAGGACGACATGATCGTCTCCGGCGGCGAGAACGTCTACCCCGCCGAGGTCGAGGACGCGCTGTTCGCACACGACGCCGTCGACGAGGCGGCCGTCGTCGGTGAACCCGACGACGAGTGGGGCGAGCAAGTCGTCGCCTACGTCGTCGCCGGCGAGGGGATCGATGCGACCGACCTCGACTCATTCGTCCTCGAGAGCGACCGGCTCGCCGACTTCAAGCGGCCCCGAACCTACTACTTCGTCGACGAACTCCCCAAGAACCCCAGCGGCAAGATCCAGAAGTTCAAGCTCCGCGAAGATGAGGCGGACCTCGAATCCGAGGCCGAGACCGTCACGTCTTGATCGGCGGGCTGCGATACGTCGGCTCGGTTCCGGTCGAACGCTCCGACTCCAAACCGTATTTACTGTCGGCGACGAAAGCAGGGCACGATGGAACGCGGGTCGCGGGAATCGTTTACGCGCATGGGTACGCTGGGGATCGAGGAGGAATGTTTCGTCGTCGACGAGGACGGCCGCCCTACCAGCGGGACCGACGATCTCGTCTACGAACACGACCCCCCTGAGATCCTCGAAGGCCGCTTGGATCACGAATTGTTCAAGTTCGTCATCGAGACCCAGACGCCACTGATCGAGGCCCCCGATGACGCCCGCGACTCGCTGCTCGCGATCCGGCAGGCACTGGTCGAGCACGCCGAGGCCCACGGCTATCACATCGCCGCCGCCGGCCTCCACCCGCTCGCGAAGTGGCGCGAACTCGAGCACGCGGAGAAACCCCGCTATCGATCGCAACTCGACCGGATTCAGTACCCTCAGCACCGGAACACAACCGCGGGAGTCCACGTCCACGTCGGCGTCGACGACGCGGACAAGGCGGTCTGGATTGCCAACGAACTGCGGTGGTACGTCCCGATCATGCTCGCGCTGTCGGCGAACTCACCGTACTGGAACGGGTTCGATACTGGGCTCCAGTCCGCCCGCGCGAAGATTTTCGAGGCGTTGCCCAACACCGGGATGCCAACTCACTTCGAGGACTTCGAGGCGTTCGACCGGTTCGAGCGTCGGATGCTCGAGACCGAGTCGATCAGCGATCGGGGCGAACTCTGGTACGATGTGCGGCCCCACACCGCCCACGGTACCGTCGAGCTACGCACACCAGACGGGCAGGCCGACCCGGACATTGTGCTGGCGTTCGTCGAGTACGCCCACGCGCTCGTGGAGGCCCTCGCCGAGGAGTACGAGGACGGGACGAGCGGCCACCGACATCGTCGGGAACTGCTAGACGAAAACAAGTGGCGGGCCATCCGCTACGGCCAGGACGCATCCTTCATCGACCGCGACCTCGAGGGCACCGTCGACCTCGGTGAACTCGTCGACCGCGAGTGCGAGCGACTAGGCATCGACGGCATCAAAGCCGTCTACGAGCGGGAAAGCGGCGCGGATCGACAGCGCCGCCTGCTCGAGGACGAGGGGGCCGACGCGCTGTGTGAGTCGTTACTCTTGCAAACTCGGTAGGTCCGTGGCGGTCGCTCGAGGAACAAACATCCGCAGATGACTCTTATAGCGCCGTTTATGAGTCCGCGTGTACGATCAACGATCGGTTCGTTTTGATTCGGATACCACGGGAAAGTCGTCTGTCGTGGTCTCGTTCAGTCGTCCGTCGCACTCACGGGCTCTTCACTGAATTCGGCCGGTGTGTCGGCCCAGACGCCGTCCGTGAGATCGATCGCATCGTTCCACTTTGCGACGACCGTGGTCACTGCGAGGTCGCCGGCTATGTTGTTCATCGTCCGAAGGCGGTCGAGCAGTGGATCGATACCCGCGATCATCCCGATGACCTCGAGTGGGAGTCCCACCTGCGTCAACACCGCAGTCATCATGACGAGGCTTGCACTGGGAACGCCCGCAGTGCCGATACTCGCGAGGAGTGCAGTAAGCAGGATGGCGAACTGTTCGGCCAGCGTAAGGGAGACACCGACCATGTTCGCGGCGAAGACCGCGACAATGCCGAGGTACATCGACGTCCCATCCATATTGATAGTCGCGCCCAGCGGGAGTGAGAAGCCATACACACGTTCTTTGACGCGGAGGTTCTCGTCGGCATCCGACATCGAGACGGGAAGCGTCGCGGTAGACGACCGAATACTGAGTGCTGTGATGAGTGCCTCCTTGATACCACGCAGGAAGGCCAGCGGTGAAGCGCCGACTGCCCCTCGGATGAGCAGGAGAAGATAGACGAGGGTAATCTGGAGGCCGATAGCGATCGCGAGAGTCAGGGAGAGAGTGAAGTACGCTCTAATCGCTTGAACGCCAACTTCCCCAAACAATGCTGCCATAAGTGCGAACACACCGAGGACGCCAAACTCCATAATCCCCCAGACGATTTTGAACATGACCTCTGCTCCGGCATCGACGATGTCGAAGATGGTGTCGATACCGTTCCGGACCGCTGAGTCCGGTTCGACTTCCGCTCGTACCATCGTCATCCCAAGGCCGAAGATGAGCGTGAAAAAGATGATCGCAAGGATGTTCCCTTCGGCCATCGCAGCGAACGGATTCTCAGGGACGATACTGAACACTTGGTCCACGAGCGACGGTGTCTGTTCGGTCTGGACGTCCGTCTGCTCCAAGGTCATCCCTGTGCCGGGATCGATGAGATTGCTCACACCAAGTCCCATCGCGATAGCAACGACCGTCGTGGCGATATACAGGAGTACAACCTGCCCGCCGACTTTCCCCAAATTCTTCGGGGAGAGTTCTCGCGTCGCCATCAGCAACGTGAAGATAATGATGGGGACGATAATCATCTCGAGTAACCGGACGAACAGATCACCAACTGGCTGCAGTGACGTTGCCGGCTGACCGGCTACCAGTCCAACGAGAGCACCGAGAACGAACGCTACCCCGATCCGATAAACGATTGGAACTGACCGGTATTGTTGCCATGCCGACCGAAATACTCCTACCATATCCTTCAATATGAAAATTTGGAATCAGGTGATAGTCCTTCCGGATTAGAACGATTACATTCACAGCACTATAATAAATAGTTACGACAATGGCGAGTATAGAAATGGAATTGGGGTAAAATACGCTGCATTACGTTGATTTTCGACTGTATACTGTCAACAAGCGGCGTACAGAACTTGGCTTATGGGGAGGTCAAAATTTCCGGTCGTGTTCAGAGAAGCTGGTTCCATGCAAACGCGAATGATGTGAGAGAGCCCGTTGAAAACATCACGCCTGACTCCCTCAACCGTATCTGAACACTGCCGAGTTGGCCCCACAAAGCTTTAACTCCGCTCGAGGACTCATCCTGTACGAGAAGACACATGAGTTCCGATGACACTGACGAGGGCCCGGTCGACGGCACGGACGACCGAGACGAATCGCTCGAGGGACCGGACGAATTCGTCGACCACGACGGGGACGACCTCGGTCGCAGCCCGGCCGCCGAGGAGCTCGACCAGCGGATCATCGACCTGCTCTCGTGGATCCTGGACACGGAGACCCGCGCGAAGATCTACGTGTTCCTGTTGGCGAACCCCGGCAGTACCTCCGAGGAGGTCGCGAAGGGGACCGGCCTCTATCCCAGCACCGTCCGCGAGGCGCTCGCGGAGCTCCACGAGGAAGAGCGCGTCACCCGAGAGAAACGGGCCAACGAGGGTGCCGGGAACAACCCCTACGAGTACACGGCGATCCAGCCCAGCGACCTCGTCGGCGGCGTCGTCGATCAGGTCCAGCAAGAACTAAACACGATTTTCACGCTCGATCGCGTCCTCGACCGCGAGGTCGAACGCGAGTCCAGCAGCGAGTTCGACGATGACGTCGAACCGGTGACGATCACCGTCGACGACACGGCACCACCGACGAGCGTCGAATCCGAACCAAATGAGGAGCCGGATACCGACGACGACGATGCCAGTGTCATCGAGTTCGAGGACGACATGCAGATCGATACGGCCGACGAAGAGGAATCGGACGGCGATGAGGGCGAGAGCAATGATTCCGACGCGCGACCGGACGACGAGTAAGCCGCGTCAGTCGTCGTCCCCTCGTCACTCCTCGAGTTCGAGGATATCGTGTCGCTCGAGCGTGAGATCGCGATCAATCGCGTCGACGGTCGTCGTCGGCCAGCGATCTATCGACGTCAGTATCTCGATGTCGTCGTCGGTGACGAGTGCCGTGTCCTCGCTTTTTGCGCCCTGTACCGTCGGATTCCACGCGTATGCCATCGGCGATTCGACCGGCGCGTCGTGGCTCGGCGTGGCAATCCACTCTCGTCCTGCGAAACCGGCTGCGCCGCCCTGATGGTGGTGTTCCCACTCACCCTCGTATCCGACCGCGTCGTAGGCGTCTCGAACGGCAGCGAAGACATCGCCGGCGGTCCCGGCGCTATCGTCCCCGCTGCCTCCATTTGTAGCTGCCGCTTGCGTCGCCGCCAGCGCCGTCGTCTCGACGCGAGCCGCGGCCTCGTGGCGCTCCGCCAGCCATGACGGGGGATCGAACGCGACAGTCCGGGTACAGCTCGCGTGGAGGCCGGCCCGCTCGGCGGTGACGGAAACGAGTGCGTAGTCGCCGAGTTCGGCCTCTGTCGGGGTGTAATGGCGATACTGCTGGGCCCGCTCCGAGCCACCGACGAGCACGACTGGGGCCTCGATTTCTCGAGCTGAGAGGGCGATCCGCAGCGCCGACGCGACCTCGTGTTCCGTATCTCCGGACTGCAGTTCCCGACAGACGGACTCGACGGCGGCCGCCGTCTGTTCGCCAAGCTCGCGGTACCGCTTGCAGTCGCGCTCGGTCAGCGGCTGTCGCACCGGCGTCGGATCGATGCGCTCGAGGCCGGGGATATCGATATCGGCGGCGGCTCGATCGTCGCTCCCGACGCGGTCAGTGATGGCCTCGGCCAGCGACGACGCATACCAAGGGAACTGCTCCACTGAAACCTCGCTCGCATCGAGATCCGGCAGCTCCTCCGCTACGATTCGGTCGGCTTCGATGTTGTTGGTCACGAGGGTCACGTCGTCGCCGTCATACCCCACCGCAGCGACGCCGGTATCGCTTTCGCGGTCGATAACGCTGTTCCCGCCGGTGAGCCACGCAAACGAGTTCGGCCGGGCAAACCAGACCGAATCGAGATCGTGAGACTCGAGGGAGGCCTCGAGTCGCTCGCGTTTGTCCATGTCAGGTGCTGGCGAGGACGGGTCTTGAAAGCGGCGAACGCCGAGTCATCGTCCGGCGTGAGTGCTGGACTCCTCGCCGCAGCCGACCCGGGTCTGGACGCGAGACCGACGGCCCGACGTCGGCGACGAATTCGTGGCCCATCACACTGCATAACTCGGTCAGCATAAGTACGGGCCGTCCTAACCCTCGACAGAACGCCCGTGTCGTATGACAATCGCACGCCCAACTCGAGGTTTCGGTCGTTGATCGATCGGTTCGGCTTTCCACACCTGCTGAGCGCGACGCTCGTCCTGGTCGCGGCGACGATTCTGCTCGGTATCGCGGCGAAAGCGACGGGCTCCGGACTGGCCTGTGAAGCCAACTGGCCCCAGTGTGACGCCGGGCCGTACAACCTGTTGCCGGGGAGCCTGCCGAGTTTCTACGAGTGGTTCCACCGCTTTGTGGCGATGTTCGCCGGCTTCGCCATCATCGGCTCCGCGCTCGCGGCCTGGCGACTGCCAGACATTAACCGACGTATCACTGGACTGGTCGCCCTCGGAATGGTGTTGACGCCGGTACAGGTCGTACTCGGCCGCGAAACCGTCCAGCAGTACACGATAAACATCCTCTCGCTGCACTTCTGGACGGCCGTACTCATCTTCACGCTGTTCCTCGTCGCCACCGTTTTGGTCTGGGCACCGCGACTGACGGGGACTCACGTCATCGGCGTGCTTGCGCTCGGAATCGTAGCCTTGCCCGCACACGTCGCCCTCAGTCCAGTCGTCGGCTCCGAGATATCGACGTACTCGCCGACGATGCAGATGGCACAGTACGGCGTGACGCTGACGCTGTTGGGTGCGGCCATCGTCGCGACGATGGTCGGTCGCCGTCGCTTTACCGGCCGTGCCCTCGCACCGTTGCTCGCGGCACCGCCGCTCGTGATCGCCGTGCTTTTCTTCGGTCGCCAAGCGGTCAATCCGGCGCTCGAGCTGCCGTACCTCGTCGCCGCGGCCGCGCTCTTCTTGACGTTCGTCGCCGGACTCGCGCTCACTCGCGGCGAGGACGCCTCGAATGGGACGGCCGACGCACTCTCGCGGTAGCACCGGGCCGTTGGGATGCACTCGAGTTATAGTATCCACTGAGACGAGTGACACGCTGATTAGACAACTGCCATGCGAGCAGATGTGCGGTGACTGTCAGTGGCTACGATAGCAGACGAAACTCAGCTGAGTGTGACGACGATCGCAGTCCCGGCGAGGACGGCCACGATACCGAGGCCGAACAGTCCGTAGTTAGCGATCGGGTTCGCCGCCGTCGCCAGGTCGGCGGAGTAGCGACGGCGTGAGAGCGGCCAGAACGGGCAGATGCCCATCGGCGTCAGCGCATCGGCGAGGAGATGGGAGCCGATCGAGACGAGTCCGACGAGGAAAGCGAAGGAGACGAATCCGGCATCGGCGAACGCCGAGGAGGCATCGACGAGAACGGCAGCTAGGGCGGCCAGTCCGGCACCGACGAGCAGCGCGAACGGGACCGTGTGGGTCGGACCGCGATGGTCGATCAGCGGGAGGCGATGATCGCAGTCGGGCAGCGTCGACAGGCCCACGCAGACGAGGCCGCCGACGATCGCGATCTCGGCGTGACCCCCTAGGGAAACGGCAGTGCCAACCGGTGCGTACGCCAGGAGTGCACCACCGTAGTGCCCCACCTGATACATGTATAACATGAAACGCAAGGTGAAATATAAACCCACCGCCATTCGTCTACCTGTTCCGACCGACTAGCCGAGCGAAGAGAGACTGTGAATCACCGCAATCGTCGGGGTTTTGACCACGGATCGCCATCATCCGTGCGTGCAAAACGTCACCGACAGGACGAGTAACCCGTTCGGGCTGCGACCGCCGTTCGACCGCTCCGACCCCGGCGACCGGGCGGCCGTCTTCGGCTACGGTGACGCCAACGCCGACTTTCACGTCATCGGCGACTACCCCGGCGTCTACGGCGGCGAAACCACCGGTGTCCCCTTCACTGAAACCGAAGACGGGCTCGGCGTCCAGAACGTCTTTCGCGAACTCGGCTTCGCGAGCGGGCCACGGGACGAGCCCATCCTCGAGAACAGCTTCTGGAGCTACGTTCACATGTGTACGCTCCCGACGGGACGGGCACCGACCGACGAGGAGTACGCCACCCTCGAGCGGTTCTTCGATGCCGAGCTTCGAGCGATCAACGCCCACATCCTGCTGCCGGTCGGTGCTCGGGCGACCGATCACGTCCTCCAGGAGTACACGACCCAACGCCGCCGGTTCGATCTCGATATGGCGTCGCTCCACGCCTGCGACATCCGCGGGCGGGGCTTCATGGTTATCCCGATTCAAGAGCCGGTCGAGTGGGTCGACGGCGACCGCGACGCCATCGTCTCGAAACTCGAGGCGGTGCTCACGAGCGATTACCGGCAGACGAAAGGCGTCGCGACGACAGTCGGCTGATCGGCCGGTGCGCTAGACTCTTCTTTCGGCGCGAAGACGACCAGCGCCGTACTGTCGTCGACCGCGTCGGGGGACACGTCCTAATCGCCATCGAACTGGACGACATCCCCCGACTCGAGATCGTAGACCTCGTCACCGAGCGTGAGCTCGATGGCACCGCTGCGGACGGACAGGACGACGTCCGACTCCGGATGGCAGTGTTTGGGGACGCGCTCGTCCGCTGCGAGTTGCAAGCGGACCGTTCGCGGGCTGTGTTCCTCGAATACCTCTGCGTGGGGCGCTTCCTCGAGGCCCTCGATGGATGTGATGTCGGGCATACGTACACGGAGACGGGGTGCGGACTTGTTCCTGCGGACGAACTCGTTCGGGGGCGTCGATATCCCGACGATGGCCGTCCGATCGGTCGTCGTATCGGTCGAACCGGAACCGGTGAGCGAGCGGCGACAGTCGAGGCACACACCGAGTCTGACGTTGAGCGGGCCCTCGAGCGGACGACCGAGACCGGTACGGATTGGCGCGAGCGGCCGATCCGCGAGCGCGAGGAGGCCGATCGCGACCGCGGCGAGTGACTGGCCTGGGAGACCGACGTCGGCCGTGTCTCCGTCACCCAGCTCGTCAAGTCCGACCCGCGAGTTCCCTTCGGCGGCGTCAATGACTCGAGTGACGGCCGCGAACTCGCACTGGAGGGTATGCGTGAGTTCGTCAATTGGAAGACGATCTAGGTCGGGTAGCGACCCTCGAGCTGTGTTCGGACCGCTGACCGCCCCGAACGGCATTATGACTACCACTCTGACTGTCTGTTTTACTAATATATATGCCGGTCGAGTCGAAAGGTTCGAACGAACCAATGACTGCTACCTGGAGACAGTTGCTCAGGTATAGCAGCAGCGTACTGATCGCCGGGCTTGTCGGCTATACTGCAAACCCGAACCCATCGGATCCGGAATCGACTGACGACACACAGAACGAATCGGCTTCCGTGACGGCCGACACTACGTATGCGTCGGTCTACGAGGAGGTGATCGACTCGGTCGTCATGATTCGGACGGCACAGGGACGGGGCACCGGGTTCGTCTTCGATGACGCACATATCGTCACGAACGCCCACGTCATCGGCCGATCGACCGCGGTCGATGTACGGTTCAACGAGGGGCAGTGGCGGTCGGGAACGGTCGTCGGAACAGACCCACACAGCGATCTGGCTGCAGTCGCGATCGACGACGTACCGTCGTCCGCGACGCCGATCCCGTTCGTCGACGACCAACCGCGTGTTGGGCAAGAAGTCGTTGCGATCGGGAACCCGTTCGATCTTGAGGGAACGGTCACAACGGGGATCGTCAGCGGGACCGACCGATCGATCCCGGCACCGACTGGGTACAGCATCCCCGACGCGATCCAGACCGACGCCGCGGTCAACCCCGGCAACAGCGGTGGCCCGCTACTGACCCTCGACGGTCGCGTCGCGGCGGTCATCAACTCGGGCGGCGGGGACAACATCGCCTTCGGCATCTCCGCGGCGCTGACCGAACGCGTCGTCTCGGAACTCGTCGAGACCGGTGACTACGATCACGCCTACACGGGCGTCTCCGTTACCGACGTGACGCCCGACATCGCGACGGCCAACGATCTTGCGGAATCGCGCGGCCTGCTCGTCGTCGAAGTCGTCGATGGCGGTCCCGCAGCGAGGATCCTCGAGCCCAGCGACGATGCGCGTTACGGCGACCACGGGCGGCTCCCGGTCGGCGGGGACGTCATCCTCGCGATCGATGGCACGGAGCTACCGACCGAAGAAGATCTGGGACGGTATCTGGCCCTCGAGACGCGGCCGGGCGAAACTGTCGACCTGACGATCGTTCGTAACGGCTCCGAACGGACCGTCTCGCTCGAACTCGAGAGCCGTCCAATGCGCCGTGGGCCGTATCGATAGGCGACGTCGACCATTCATTGGAAGCTGCTCGCGATCGCGTCCCGCTGGTCGGCTACTGTGCGAGACCATTTAAATAGTAACTCGGAACATGTTCTCGAGACTTCCCGATTCGTAAAAACCGCCTTCTCTCGTTATACACCGGCCCTTCGTAGGACCAGTTGTCATGAGTGATCGAATCGGTGCACCCGGACTGGGGGTATCGCGACGCGAATTCGTTGCTGCGACCGGTGGGGCAGCGGCACTGACCGGCCTGGCCGGTTGTACGAGTGGGGGACGCAACAGGACTCGCAGCCGGAGGAGCCGTCCGAGGGGTCGTCGGATTCGTCGGAACCCGCATTCCCGTGGACGAGTTCCCCGGAGGTCGTGCAGGTCAACGAGCAGGGCGGCAGCGTGACGTTGCAGTCGGTGACGGCCCAACACGCCGTTCACCCGATGGACTCGATGGGGGGGTCCGGTGGAACTCCCGCAGGTCTGGGCGTTCAAGGCCGACGACGGGAAACCGAGCGTTCCCGGGCCGATCCTCCGGACGACCGAGGGCAACGATATGGAAGTGACGTTGGACAATACGGGCAACAACCACCCCCACACGCTGCACTTCCACGGCGCGCGGAAGACTTGGGAGAACGACGGCGTGCCTACGACGACGGGCATCATGGTCAACCCTGGCGAGAAACACACCTACACGATTCCGGCGAACGTCCCGGGGACCCACCTCTACCACTGCCACTACCAGACCCATCGCCACATCGACATGGGGATGTACGGCATTTTCCGTGTTGATCCGAAGGGATACGAGCCCGCGGACAAGGAGTACTTCTTCACGCTGAAGGACTGGGACTCCCGCGTGAACCGGCAGTTCGCCGGCGAGGACGTCGACTACAGTCCCCGCAATCGCAACCCAGACGTGTTCACGATCAACGGAAAGAGCCTCCCGCGAACGCTCCACCCCGAGGAGGGGTCGCCGATCATCGTCGATCACGGCGACACCGTCCGCCTCCATATGGTCAACGCGGGCTACATGTCCCACCCGATGCACACGCACAACCACCGGTTCCGTCTCGTCGAGAAAGACGGCGGCCAGATCCCCGAGGCGGCCCAGTACGAACAGGACGTTACCAACATCGCCCCCGCGGAACGCCACACCGTCGAGTTCGAGGCCAACGCCGACCCCGGCATCTACCTCATGCACTGTCACAAGGTCAACCACGCGATGAACGGGGAGTCCTATCCCGGCGGAATGGTCAACGGCATCGTCTACCGCGATGCCATGGACACCGACGTCTTCGCGGATCTCATGGAGTACGCCGGCTACGAGGGCTGACCTCGGACCAGACTTGAACGAAAACAATTTTCACTGCGGCAATTTCGGTCTGTTGGACGGCGATACACCGGAACACTGTGACCGTTACCCCCACTGCGACTACCGCCGAGACAGTCGTGGCGATATCAGGTCCGCCTTTCCGTCCCCGCCCGACCGTCCGAGCCGCCGGTTGCCGGTCGCACATCGTCGAGTCGTCGATACCCGGCGGCAGTAATATCGTACCGACGGCAGCCAATCGATCGAGTCGCGTCCTCGTCGTGAAGCCGTTCGCATGCATGGTCGACTGCAACCGGGTGTTCGTCAATTACTGCGGCGAGATCGACGACGTAGGATGGACCCTCATCGGCGAGCGTCTCGAGTATCGTCTCCTCGAGTTCGTCACGGCTCATTGACGGTCCCGAACCTCCTCGTAGGCGTCTAAGAGTTCTCGGTACCGGTTCCTGACCGTCACCGAACTGACGCCGGTCTCCTCGCCGACGGTCGCCTGCGTGACTCGTTCGTTCGTCAGCCGCGCCGCACCGTAGATCGCCGCCGCCGCCAACCCGGCAGGACTCCGCCCGCTGTGGAGGCCGCGGGCCTTAGCCGCCTCGAGGATCTTCCGAGCCAGCCGTTCGGCGTCATCACTCACCTCGAGTTCGGATGCGTACTGGGGGAGATAGTGGATCGGATCGGCGGGTTCGATCCGTAAGCCCAACTCGCTCGAGAGGTACCGATACGCCCGCTGGACGGGGAGTTTCTCGACGCGACTCACCGATTCGAACACGACGAGCGTCCGAGGGGTGCCGTGTTGCCGGGCGGCTGCGTATAGGCAAGCGGTCGCCATCGCCTCGATTGACCGACCGGGTAACAGCCCCTCGTCGACGGCACGACGGTACAGGACGCCAGCCGTTTCACGACACGGCTCCGGCAGGCCGAGCGCCGACGCCATGCGTTCGATCTCGCCGAAGGCCTGTTTCAGGTTTCGTTCCTGTGCGTTCTTCGAGGTGAACCGCTCGTTCCAGGTCCGCAACCGCTGGAGCCGTTCGCGCTTGCGTCCCGAAACCCGGTTGCCGTATGCGTCTTCGTCTCGCCAGCCGATCGTCGTACTCAGACCCTTGTCGTGTCTGATCGACGATACCGGCGGCCCGACCCGTCGGCCCTCACCGTCGTCGTCGAGGTTTCGCCATTCAGGGCCGTAATCGATCGCGTCCGTGTCGAGGACGAGTCCACACTCCGCACACGCTCGCTCGCCGTGTTCCTCATCATGACGGATCGAGCCTGCGCATTCCGGACACTCCGACCCCCGTCGCTCGGGAGTGATGTCGCGCTCTCCGTTCCGGGTCGATCCCTCGGCAGCCGTATCGACGGTCGTCTGACTCATTGGTCTCTCTCCGCCGGAGTCCATGCCCCGGCCGTGTGATTCCTTCGCTTGGATTGCAGTGGAGCGAGGGTATCAACGACCGGCGGATTCCCACCGCGTGGGAACGGCCGTCGGCGTTCTTCTCTCTCGGAATCATGTCGATTGATCTCGAGAGCAACAACGTTTATTCGCACCGAGCCGACAGCACAGATCGATGGACCACGACGGTGATCGAACTGGAGCCAACGGCCACCCCGACCTCGAGGCCGACGACGACCGCGTCGCACTCGGTTTGGCATTGCTCGCCCACCTCGAGCACGAATCGCTCTCGCTGGCCGATGCCGTCGACCGGATCGAGACGGTCACGAGCGATCCGACGGTGACGCGGACGATCCTCGACGAGGCCGAACTCCGCGGCATCATCGAGCGCGACGACGGTATCATCCGTCCGAAGAGCCGCCAGTACGTTCGCTTCGAGCAGGACGTCATCACGAAAGACGGGGAGTTCTCTTGTCGGCGCTGTGGCTCCAGCCTCTCGACTGGCCACTTCATTAAACTTGAGGCCGGAGAACTCGGCCCCTTCGGCTCCTCGTGTATTCGAAAAGTGACCGGCCGGGACGGCTAGCGACCCTGCCGGAGTTCCGCGATCAACTGCTCGATCGTCTGCTGTTGTTGCTCGATGACCTCGCTCTGGCGGTCGACCGCGGCCTCGAGCGAGTCAAGTCGCTCGAGGAGTTCGGGATCTGTCTCGGTCGCGACCGCCGAGCCGTTCGGGTCCGAGTCCGCCGCGACGGCATCGCCGGCTGCCGACGCATCCGTCTCGGCGGCCTCGAAAACCGATCCCGTCTCTGCCTCCGTGGCCGCTGTCGTGTCGTCGTCACGGTCGGGCGTGTGGTCGTCGGTCGCCGACGCTGTTCGTGATGTCGACCGGGCCGACTGGCTATCGCTCCCGTCGGTTCCCGTCGTCGCCGAATGGGTGTCAGCGGCCGCAGTATCGTCTCTGCCACCGTTCGCGAGCGGGTCGGACGACCCCGTACTCCCCGCACCAGTCGTCGGCTCGGCGTTTACGTCGTGATCGTCGGGTTTGGGCGGGTCGGCATCGAGCGGATCCACACCGCCGCCGAAGTCGACCGAACCCTCGCTACTGGCTGCCGACTCGTCGTCCTCACCGACCGCTTCGTTGAGTTCCTCGAGCGAGCCGACGTCGTGGTAGTCGAACAGCGCCCGCTTGAGCCGTTCCCGGAGGTCGTTCGCCTGCTCGTTCGGGGCCTTGATCCGCTGGGGCCGACCGTTGGCCGTGAGGACGATCTGCGTGGCGACGCTCCCGTCCTCGAAATCCAGATTGGTCACGTCGCCGAAGTGATACTCCTCGTAATCCCCGTCCCAAACCGCACCGCCGATGTGCTTGACGAGTCGATCGCTCGTGATGATGAGCGTTAACTCGCTAAAGCGGTAGGTCTTGACGACCGTCTCGCCCGGGTCGGAGATCCCGTTCCCATTCAATACGCCAGCGAGGACGGGGTGAAGCACGTCGTCGGTCTTCCCGCCGGGAACTGTAAAGGTTTGCTCGCCGTCGAGGGCGTACTCGAGAGTGAATTTCGTCTTGCGTCGGCCCTCGGAAATGGTCAGCCGGTCGGCGTCGTGGGGGAATTCGTCTGCCGATTCGTCGCTCAGGAGCCCGTCGGCGCGATAGACGATCGTCCTCGTGGGGGTGATGAAGAGTTCGTCGTCACTGCCAAGAGAGACTCGCGCCGCGATCTCCTCGCCATCGAGAGTAGACTGGACGATACCGGGAACGCTCATGCAGCCGAGTTCGTAATACCGTGTGATAAATCCGTGGGTCCACGTTGCATAGCGACTCCGAATACAAAGCTTAAAGAAACACACCACACTACTCGTAATCGAGCCCGGGTGGCTTAGCTGGACATAGCGCCGCACTCATAGGGTTCAGAGATTCGGTGCGGTTTCGCCTTGGAAGCCTCCGTGTCCCTCGAGGACTGCCGAGCCTCGGACCTGGGACATGCGGAGATCGAGGGTTCGGAGCCCTCCCCGGGCACTCATCAAATTCTTCACATGCCCACGTAAGAACCCCCTCGAGTGGGCACTCTACTCCTGATACCAGCGCGGTAGACGCCTCGAGAACGCCGGTTCAGGACTGTACAGCGTCATCTGATTTATCCTCGAGTAACAGAGGTGTCGCAGCGTGAGTTCCGCAACCGACGGCCACGGTGGCCCGTTCTGCGGAGCACTCGGCTGCACCAACGGCGCCGACGTCGTTGCTCGAGGCCGGCGGCTCCGCGATCGTCTCGCCGTCGGCGGGCGGGAGTCGTGCGGTCGCGAACTCGGACTGGCCGGTCGTCACAGGCCGATTCTCCATCTTGCACTTCTCGCGGAGGTAGAGCCCGATTGTCCGCGTTTGTCTTGAACCCGCGTATAGTGGTCGCAGGCGATCGTGCGAGCGACGTCGCTATCCAACTCCACACAATTGGATTACCCCTCGATAAGCATGAGCAGTTTAAGCAATTTTTATAATGGCGAACAAGAATGTATTTAACATGCGTAGACGGAATCTCATCCTCGGAATAGTTTCAATCGTTGTCGGAACATCTGGATGTACTTCTTAGAAAGTGAAAATGAGGTGACTGTTTCATCTAGACTACAGGAGACAAACGAACTTTGTGACGAAACAGAAGACCGAGCTGAAGTTAATCAACCATCAGACGGGCAAATTGTCGTAGATGGAATTATAAGTGGTATTGGAGAAGGACAAGAACTACGATCTTCTATTTACGGACCATCATCAGACGATTCGATAGCATGTGAAATTGGTCCCCACGACTCGCAAAATGATGGAATTGGTTGTTCTGGCAGTGTCAACTATATGTGTGATATTATTTACAGAGATATAGACATAAATGAAATAAAGATATTACATACTAATAAGGACCACGAAGGAACATATGTGTTGGAAGATACTATTTAGTGTCTAATTTAAACTTCAACCCTATTACCTTGGATAAGAGATGATAAGTGGTAAATTTGTCTTAGTTGCCCTTGTTCTCTGAAATTTTTTCTATACTTCCACCGGAATCAACATAGATTGATCCGCCTTCTTTAAAGTGATCTGGGAAATCCATTTCTTTGATTTCATCATCAGAGAGTTCTCTACGTGTGGTGGATTGTGTCCTTATTGATGCCGAAGTAATTTTATATTCTTCTTGGACTAGGGCTGTTTGATCACCGGTAGTTACGTTATTGAAATAGTCGTCTCTACTATAGTTAACATATTGAGTCAGTTCTAATGTAGCCTGCTTGGGTCGATAAGCTGATTGGTTAACTGGATCAATTTGCACATCTACAAAATGGCCGGCATACTTTGACTTCTTAGTAGTTTCCGAATTACAGCCCAAACTGGTATGATCGAATACATATTCCACATAATTGTCATCAACCATACAATCATCATTGTTAAAGACACCGGATGCCATTACGTCTGCTGCGATGATCGGATAGTTCGCATATGGAGAAATCGTAGTAAGACCAGCCGTAACAGTATCTTTAATTGCTGTCCAGGCCATGTCTGCGAGGACACTGGAATTAGAGGAATCGTCTATCTCTGGCCACACTAAAATCTTGTTAGAGTTCAGTGATGCATAGAGAGAACCAGTCTGGACATCAATCGACGCCCCATGATAGTCCACACCATTACAAGTCGGTCCACCACTATAACACTCATCAGGATACCCGTATCCAGAGATCCCTACACGGAACATTACATCACCAGAATCGTTATCGTATTTCTTGACACCTATCCCACTATCTATGTGGCAAGGATATGCATAGGGAGACGCTCCATCAATTAGACCACCTGTTTTAACATGTTCATCTGCATAATCAAAATCATCGTAAAGATATTCATTACCATCTCCTGCCCAATATGGCTCAGCGTCACAATCACTTTCTGCTGCAGTTCCTGTTTGCATAGCGAATAACGGAATTGCGCCGCCAGCACCGATAGATTTCAATACTGACCTTCGGTTTGATTTGTTATTAACTCTTCTTCCATCAGTGTTTTCTTCTGTCATCGAATCTAAGACTATTATACTCACATATATAAATTTATTCCATAAATGCTGTTGGAGATAATAGGGAACGACGAGACCGAAACTCACGGATTCGACGGCTAATCAATCTGAGAGCGTTTCCGAACCGGAGTAATGTAATCTGATGGGCGTACACTCTCCCAATATCTGACCGTTCGCGAAGACGTCAGCCGCGTCCGTGGCTGCAATGGCCAGTACAGCGTTGTCTCTCATTTAGGGTCGGAATACCTCGTCGATACGTGGCTCGAGGCCTGCGAGTGTCGAGACTTCGAGTATCGCAACCGTCGGTGCAAGCACATCCGACGGGTTGCCTTCGCGATCGGCGCCGAACCCGTGCCGGCGGCCTTCGGACCGGAGAATGTTGCTGGCGAACTCGGCGAGCACTGTAGCAGCGAACCGCGGTGGTCGCGATGACCGACCGCGGATTCGATGTCTGCTGGCGCGGCGTCAACGGTCGTGCTCGGAAGCTCGTCTTCGAGCCACTCGCCGATGGCGAGCATATGCGGATCGAGTACACTCGCTGCGGTGAGCAGTGAGTGCCGGTTGGTCGCGAACCTGTCGAGGACGTCGTACTCAAGTGTGCCGACAGCGCCGTGATCGGCAAATAGAAACAGCGACTTCTTTTACTCGATTCGCATCGTCCAGTTGCCGTCAGCCTGGACGGCGATGAAGCCGACGCCAGAGTGACGGAACGTCGTCGTTCCCTCGTACTGCCCGATCTCGTTGACCGCGATCTCGGGGAAGTCCCCATGCGGTGGGTAGATCTCGACGATGAAGTTCCGCTGGCCGTTGTGCGCTGCCCCGATCGTGTGCGAGCCGTCGAACGCGACCGGGCCGTAGACGTTCGTACCCTCACCTTCCCACTCGAAGGGGAGCGATTCGCCACCGTCCGGCCGCGGCTGGGAGAGTTCGATCTCCCAATCACCGTCGGCCTCGACGGACAGCTGGTACGCACCTTCGCCGACGAGCGCTGCCGTCGCGCCGGCATATCTCCCGATCTGGTTGACCAGGATCTCCTCGAAGCTTCCGTCGTCCGGGACGAGCTCAACGATGAAGTTGCGTTCGCCGGTGTGCTGTGCCGCGGCGATCGTCAGCTGATCCGATAAACTCTCCGCCATTTCCATCCGACTCATCGCGTGTGCCACCATCGATGTCTTTGATCTCGTCGGCTGCGCAGCCAGCAACCAACGCCGAGAGTACGGTCCCACCCCCCGCCAACAGCGTTCGTCGTTGCATTCCTCGGATCATTACTATCATCCAATAATTAATTTTTTGAATTAACACAGATGGGGCCACTATTTCGAAATTCTGACCGGAGCAAACTTTCATAACATCTATCAGAACGGTCGCGAACGGCTGAATTCCAGTGAGTCTTCGACGGGCACCCGACAAATGTTCCATCGGTACGAATAGCACGGCTCGCGATTTCGGCTACTCGAGCCGACACAAGATACCTAGGTAAAGTCGGCCGAATCCTGCCGATTCCGTTCTCGAAGAGGTCCCGCGGAGTCAACTGAAACGGCAACGCTGTCGTGATCTGTGTTCACCGCGAAGACAATCGTGAGCCCGATCAGGCGTCGGCGGACGTCTCGTCCCAGTCAGTGAAGCAGTCCTCGGGTTCGACGTCCCGTATCGCATCCATTCCCTCGCTCGGAATGTGTTTGAAACAGCGCGGCTCGGCCTCCGCTTCGGCAATCCACGCCGCCTCGTCACCGCACTCTGCACATCGCGGCGCGCCGCCGACTCGTAAGGCGACCCACCAGCGAAGCCCCTCGAGACGGTCCTGTATCCGGGTTCGGATGCGTGAGAGACGCCCGTTGGTCACAGTCGGTCGACCTCCTCGAGCGAGTCGCTGTCGTCAGTCATGAGGTTTCGATCTATCGTGGGAGAGCCACTTGGTAGTTGTCGGTCCCGTTCCGTCATTTGCGTCGATCCCGCCGGAATTCGATTGAGGAGTAGCTCATGGATCAGAGCTGGTCCCTCGCATCCTCCCGGAGAGCACCTTCGCGGCGACCAAGATCGGATCCCACGTGGAATTGAACGGCGGCGCGTACGCGAGGTCGTAGTTCTCCACGTCGGTAACGGTGGCTTCGGCCTCAAGTCCCGCAACGATGGCGTGACTCCGGTGGACCGCACCCTCGCCGTACTCGCTGACGAGGCTCGCACCGAGGATGCGCTCGGAGTCGCGATCGGCGGTCAGCGTGACGGTAACGTTCCCGCCGTCGGGATAGTAGCCCGCACGCGATTTCGCCGTTACCGTCTCGGTCACCGGATCGAACCCAGCATCGCGGGCCTCCTCGGGGTCCAGAATACCGGTTCGGACGGCCTCAACGTCGAAGGCCTTGACTGCTGCCGTGCCGGCGATACCGCCGCCCTTGGTCGGCGTCCCGGTGACCGTCTGCCCGACCGCGCGGCCGTGTCGGTTGGCGGTCAGCGCCAGCGGGACGTACGCCGGTTCACCAGTGACGACGTGCGTGGCCTCGGCGCAGTCGCCCGCCGCATAGACGTTCGGCGCGCTCGTCTCGCGATAGGCGTCGGTGGCGATTGCCCCAGTTTTGCCGAGTTCGATCCTGGCGTCTTCGGCGAGATCCGTCCGCGGACGAACGCCGGTTCCGATCAGCACCATCTCGACTTCGATTCGGTCGTCTGCAGTGACGACCGCCTCGACCCGCTCCCCGCCCGACAGTTCCCGAACCTCGGCACCGAGATGGAGCGCGACGTCCTCCTCTCGGAGGTGATCGGCGACGTACTCGCTCGTTTCGTCGCTGAACCCCTTCAGGACGCGGTCGCCGCGCTGGAAGAGGTTCACCTCGAACCCGTTCGCCGCCAGCGCCTCTGCCATCTCGATACCGATGTAGCCGCCGCCGACGACACCGACGGGGCCGGTACAGTCCTCGAGGTATCGACAGGCCGGCCCTCGGTCGGGCTGCTGGAGGTCCTCGCCGTCGCGCGCTCTGGCGACGTACTCGCGCAGTTCCTTGCCGTCGCTCATCGAGCCGAGCGTGTACACGCCCTCGCGGTCGACGCCGTCGATCGGCGGCACCACCGCTTCTGAACCGGTCGCGATCAATAGGTGGCCGTACGGCTGGACGACCGACCCGGACTCGGTCTCGGCGGTGACCGTCCGCTCGTCGGTATCGATATCGACGACCTCGTGGCCCGTCCGGAGATCGATATCACGCTCCTCGCGGAACTCCTCGGGCGTGACTGAGACGAGCTCCTCGAGCGACTGGATCTCTCCTTTGACGTAGTAGGGGAGCCCACAGGCACCGTAAGATACCCACTCGCCCTTCTCAAAGACGACGATGTCGCGGTCGGGATCGTCGCGTCTGGCCTTGCTTGCTGCGGACATCCCCGCTGCGTCACCGCCGACGACGACGAACGGATCGCTCATATCGGTACTAGTGGCCAGTGAGTCATATAATTGCTAACTGACTGTGCATGGACGCTACCAGACCGTCGACCACTCGCTGGTCGGGTTTCAAAGCGGCGGTGACGGACTCCGCAGACGGAAGGGTCGTATCGCTGTTATCGTCGGCGCAAGAGGACCGTCACACCCGCCGCGGCGAGCCCGACTGCACCGACGGCAACGGCGACGGTGGTACCCGATACGAATCCGGCTGCTTGGGTTTCGTTCTCGTCGGACTGTGACTCGCCACTGTTGACATTGGACTGGGAGCCGTCACTGGGGTACTCAAGGTCTGCGCGGTCGTGGACCGTCTTCTCAAAGTGCGTGTGAACGGCTTCCCCGTCAATGGTCCCTTCCAAGTGGACGACATAGTCGCCCGCTTCGGTAAAGACGACTGGCGCTTCGTATACGCCCGGTTCGCCGTGCTTTTCGCTGACCTCGAGCGCCGTCTTCTCGTGGTCGGCCGTCTGGACCGAGACGGTCAGGTTCTCGGAGAGGTTCTCAGCGGGTTCGCCCGACTCCGCGTCGACGATCTCGAACTCGAGCCACATCCGCTCGTCGGTGATTAGTGGTTCGTCCGCCCCGCCGAAGGTCACTTCGTTTCCGGCGACGTTCTGGCTCTCGTGAGCGACGGTCGGTCCGACGGCACCGACCAGCAGTAGCGCGACCAGTCCGGCGACGAGTAGTCGTTTCGTATGGATCATCACAGACGGAGGGACGGGGTCCCGTATCGAGGTTGTTCTGGTTCAATTCTCGGATGGTGCTGTACCGTGAAAGACACGTCCACTGACGAGGGGTATGTCACCGAGGTCTGACGGACCGACCGGTCGTCGACGTATCCAGAGAATCGAATGGTGAGCAGTCGCGGATCAGTCGCTCCTCAACTCCGCTCTTCCTCGGAGAACCGCCACGGGCTCTCGACTTCCGTCGCGGCCTCGTCCCTCGAGAGCGGCACGTTGTGGTACAGTTGCTCGAGGTGGTCCATGGTGTAGCCGACCGAATAGCGTTCGACGGCCGCTCTGGTCTCTCGCTCGGTCGTCAGACACGTCTCGATAGCCTCAACCATCGAGTCGAGGTCGCCGTAGGCGAAGCGCTCGCCGTTGTCGGAACCGATCGTGTGGTTGAACGGCGGCGCGTCGGTGGCCGCAACGGGTGTCCCGCAGGCGTTGGCCTCGAGCGTCGAGAGGCCGAGCGTGTCGGCAGTCGAGGCGGTGACGAAGGCGTCGATCGAGGAGTAAAAGATCGGAAGCTCCTCGCGGGGAGGAAATCACGGAGTTCAACGTTATCCGGTGCGTTCCGTTCGAGGGAGTCACGATAGGGACCTTCGCCGACGATGACGAAGTCGTACGTCGGCAACTCCTCGGCGACCCGGAGGATTTCGTTGACGTTTTCTCCATGCTGAGCCGGCCGCTGTAGCCGATCACCGTCCGGTCGGGATACCAGTCCTCCTCGGTCGACTGGAAGAAGTCCATGTCGATCCCGACCGGTAACTGGACGTGTTCCACGTCCCGTTCGATTCGCTCCGTCGAGGCGGTTACCACGTCGAAGCTTCGGAGAAAGGCGTTCTCGCCGGGAACGTACAGCTTCGAGAGCAGTCCCGCGATTGACTCGAGTTTGATACTCTGGTGGAAGTACTCCTCGAGGGGCGTGTGATGCGTATAAATCGTCGGCAGATCGTGTTTCCAGGCGTAGTACCGGCCGAGGATGCCGATCGGTGCGGGGCCGTGACAGTGGACGACATCGAGTTCGGGAAGCGTTGACGTGCGTCTGGTGAGCGGGATCCGATAGCCGGCGTAGAACGGGTTCGGCAGCGATCTGACGGGGAACTCGCGATCACCGGGCTCGTAGTCGCCATCGGGGTAGACGACGTACACCTCGTGGCCTTTCCGTTCTAACTCCTCGCGCCAGAGCTTGATCGTATACGTTACGCCATCTATCTCGGGAAAATAGCTGTCCGTGAAGAATCCGATTTTCATTTAGGCCACCTCCTCGTACAGCGACTGGTATCGGTTCGCGACCATCGACAGCGAGAATTCCTCGCTCCGATGGGCCGCGTTCGTTCCGAGCCGGTTCCGGAGTGCCGGGTCTTTGAGCCGCTCGAGCGCGTCCGCGAACCCGCTCACCCCCGAGTCGGCCACCTTCAGACACTCCTCCCCATCCTCGAGCCAGGAGAACGTCTCGATATCCCGGACGAGAAGGGGTTTGCCGGCGGTCATCGCCTCGAGCAGCGCGATCCCCTCGTTTTCCTCGTGTGTGGGGAAACAAAAGATGTCGCCCGCTGCGTATGCACCACGGATATCGTCGACGAAGCCGGTGAACGTGCAGTTGTCCGGGGCCTCCTCGATCAGGGTCGTCGTCTCTCGCCCCTTCAGGGAGAGATCCAGCGGACCGAACCACGCGAAATCCAGGTTCGGCAGCCGACGCGCCAGTTCGACGAACGTCTCGAGGCCCTTGCGCTTGATGACGTGGCCGACGAGGAAGACGGTCGGCGAGCTGAGATCGTACCGCTCGCGGTACTCGGCCTCGAGCGACTCGAACCCATCAAGTTTCTCGCGATCGACGCCGTTCGAGATAACCGTCGGCGGCGTGTCGGTGTAGGTTTCGATCAGCTTTCGGTTGTATTCCGACGGACAGACCAGTGCGTCGGCCAGCCCGTAAGCCCACCGGAGATAGGGGTGCAGCGGTTTCGCGAGGGCGTTAGTAAACCGGAAACTGTCCCCGAAATCCTCCGCGGTCACGTGCGTGTTCGCGATGACGGGCACGCCCTGAGAACGGGCCCGCTTTGCGTACCAGACGGACCGAGGCCCCATGAGATTGCAGTGGAACACGTCGACGTCGAGCGTCGGCTCGATCGTATACTCTACCGCCAGTCGGTCCAGCATCTTTCGCTGGTGGACGACGGATTCGTGAATCCCGCCGGTGACGTGGTCCTCGAACTCGAAGTAGTGGCTGATCTTCATAGCGGATTCCCCCGACTAGAGATAGTTACCGCCTGATGCTTGAGATCGCCGGCGCGAACCGGCGATCACTGTCCCCGTCCGAACATGCAGGATCTACGCGACTTCGAGCCACGGTACCTCCATGAGCGGCGGGATGTGTGTTTCGATATGGTGTTCCCAGACCCCCTCCTCGCCGAATGCCTCCCCGTGGTCGGCGGTCACGACGACGCGGCCGTCCAGTTCCTCGACTAGGTCGGCGACGGACTCGAGTGCGATCCGGAGGTTCTCCTCGTACAGTTCCAACGCTGCCTCTCGCGTCCCGTTCTTGACGAGATCGGCCGGGTCGAGTTCGAGCCAGAGTCCTGCCTTCTGGGCGAGTTCGCTGCCCTCGAGTGTGTTCTCGACTTTCGGCCGGATCGAGTCGCCGAGCGACGAGAGCGCACCGCTATCGTCACCGCCGTCGCCCTTTTCGGCCTCCTCCTGTTTGCGGATCCCCTTCTGGATCTGCTTGAGCTTCTGTCCCTTTCCGCGGGAGAGGTAGGGGGCGTGTGGCTGCATGTAGTGAATTACCGTCCGCTCGGCCCCCTCGACGGCCTCGGGGTTGTTTCGGAACGCCTCCGCCATACTCTCGGGTGGCACCGTTCCGAGATCATCGTCCCAACCGGACTTCCACACGTCGAAGACGTTGCTGATGTGATTGGATGCCGACCACTCGTAGTCGCAACTCGCCCCCCACTTGAGTTCGTTCAGCGGAATCCCGAGATCGTTGATGAAGGGATTCCCCGAAAAGTACGCGATATCGTGCTCGTCGGTGAAAGTCCGATACGCCCACTCCGGTGTCGAGGAACCCGTACTCCAGCGCTTCTCTAAGGTCCCGTCGAGGTACTCGTCGTAAACGTCGCTGAACACGTCGTACCGGCACGCATCCAGCACCAGACAGTAGTCCCACTCCGACTCGAGGAAGTGCTGGTCGTCCATTCGTTGCGGCTACCTTTCGATTCGACCCCTGTATTCTTATTGGTTCTTGAAAGTCACCGTTATCGCCCCGATAGACCCGGTTTATCCGCACTTGCACCTGTTTCCGCCGGCAGGTCGATTCGGTGATTCACTCGAGATAGCCGAGTTCGCGGAGCCGATCCTGAGTCGCCTCGTCGGCGTCGGCCAGGACGTCCGCGTCGTCGGCGACCATCTCACTCGGATCGTCCCATGCACCGCCGACGGCGTCCTCGAATCGGGCGAGTGCCCGTTCGGTCGCGGCGACGACGTCGTCGTCCATCGGGTCGATCGGTGACTCCTCGCGCGGATCGTCGTCGAGCCGATAGCCTTCGTCCGGTACGAGATCGGCGCGGACATACTTCGCGTCGGTGCTGCGGGCGGCCCGAAGTCGCGAGTAGGCCCGGTGATCCGCCGGGAGCGTGGCTCCGGCCTCGCTGGCCTTCTGCTCCAAGTGGTGGAGTTCGATGACCGGTTGGGCGTACTCCACGAACGCGTACTCAGTATCGTCGTTGCCATCCAGAACGGCCTGCTGGCCGGGATCCGGATCCGTGGCCCCGTCGAAGGCTCTATACTCGCTCGAGAGCAGCGAACGTGTCGGGTCGCGAGCGACAGGGCCGTTCTCCGTCCTCGTCCCGACCACAGTGTCGGGATCGACTGCCAGCGCATCGAGGGTCGTGTGATAGAGGTCGAGCAATTCGACGAGATCGTCGCGCCGCCCGGCCTCGAGGGTGGGGTGTTTCACCAGCAGCGGGACGTTGATCAGTTCGTCGTAGAGCGCGAACTCGTGACCGTAGAGGTCGTGCTCGCCGTGGAGTTCGCCGTGGTCCGCACAGACGACGACGGTCGTCTCTTCCCACTGGTCGGTCGCGCGCAGCCAGTCGAATAAGCGACCGAGTTCGGCGTCCATGTGGGCGATCTCGGCGTCGTACAGCCCCCGAATGTCGTCCCACTCCTCGTCGTCGATGTCCCGGACGCCGGCGTTGTACTCCTTCGAGTTCTGACAGACGGCGTCCGGATCGACGCCGGGAGCGAACGCCTCGCGGTACTCGGCGGGCGGGTAGTACGGCAGGTGGGCGTCCATCAGGTTGACGAACGCGAACCAGCCCCGGTCGCTCTCGCTGTCGTCGACGAAGGACCTCGTCCGATCGATGACCGACGGTGTCTTCGTGTCGGCCCCTTCACCGCTCGCCAGTCGTTCGTGTGCCATCGCCCCGAGCCTGACGAGCGTCGACGCCAGCTCGCGGAGGTAGTCATTGTCGTTGACGGTCTGCCACGCGCTCGCCAGCGGCCCAGAGAGCACGTCTCGAGGCAGTATTTCGAAGAACGAGTCATGCTCGTCGAACCCGTCGGTGAGGCTGGTGTAGGGGGTGATCCACGCGTTCGAGGAGTAACATGCCGTGTCGTACCCTGCAGACGACAGGGCCGATGCGAGGGTCGTGACGTTGTCAAGGTACGGACTCCCCTGATCGGCCCCGTGTTGGCTCGGATAGAGACCGGTAAACAGCGAAGCGTGGACCGGTAACGTCCACGGTGCGGGCGCGACCGCCGACTCGAAAATGGTCGCCTCCTCAGCGAACCGCGAGAGGGTGGGCGCCGTCTCCCGTTCGTAGCCGTACGGGCCGAGGTGATCCTTCCGGACCGTGTCCAGGACGACGAACAGGACGTTCGACGGAGCCGTCTCGTCTCGCCTCGCAGGGTCCGCTCCGCTTCCTCGAGCCGTCGACCGTGAGTACACCCCGTCGCTGGAGAGCAAAGACGACGCTGCCGGGAGAGCGAGATCGGTCATGGGACTACTGCGTTACTCGGACGGTCCGCAATTTGTTATGGAGCAGGTACACCACGGAAACCGACTGCACACTGTCGTAGTGGATCATTGACCCGTGTTCAACAGTTGAGTCGATCTCCCCGCCTCGAGACCGCGTATCGGTTTCATCGGTGCGAGCGGCTCCAAAAGCCGGTACGAAAGCCGGTGACTGGTCAGTAACCGATCTCTCCGTGTGCCGCCGACGGATAATACTCGATTGGTAGCGCCGAATCACGCCCGTTCCAGATTCGACCGCGAGAGCCGGAAAGAGAGATCGACCGAGAGTCAGCAATCGATCGAAGCAAGGGCTGGCAGCAATCAGACGTTTCAAGTCACCTGATGATTCATACCAGCCATGGACGAGCGAAACCGGCGTGCATATCTCATCGGAGCCTTCGGTGCGATCGCGGTCCTCGCCGTCCTGTTTTTCATCGTCGGTGCACGCCCGATTCTCGACTCGTTGCTCTCAGCCGACCCCTTCCTCGTCGCGGCGACGTTCGGTCTCGCGCTCTGTTGGCTGGCCGTCTGGAGCCTAATGCTCCGAACCGTCCTCGCCACGCTCGGCATCGAGATTCCACTCATCAGGTCGTTTTTCGTCTACGCCGGGGCCGTCTTCGCCAACAACGTCACCCCGTTCGGTCAGGCCGGCGGCGAACCGGTCGCGGCGCTGCTCATCTCGAAGGTCTCCGACTCACGCTACGAGACCGGACTCGTTGGGATCGCGAGCGTCGACGTCCTCAACGTCATCCCCTCGATTTCGCTCGTCTTCGTCGGCGTCGGCTACTACGCGACCACCGCCGCCATCGGCGACCGCCTCGAGACGGCCGTCGGATCGGCCGTCGTGCTGATCAGCGCAATCTTGCTCGCGATGGGGCTCGTCTGGCGGTACCGGGACGCGATCATCGAGCGAGTCCCAGCCGTCATCGCGCCCCGTATCGGTCGACTCGGCCTCGAGCGATTCGATTCGGACACGCTCGAGGACGACCTCACAGACCGAATGGGGCGGTTCTTCGAGAACATCGAACGGATCGCGACGAACCGGTGGCGTCTCGGCGCGATTATCGGACTCTCGCTGTGTGGCTGGCTCTTTCAGACCGCGGCGCTGCTGGCGGCATTCGCCGCGCTGGGGCACAGCGTCCCGGTGTACGTCCTGTTATTCGCGATTCCGCTCGCGAATATCGCCGGTGCAGCCCCGCTCCCGGGCGGACTCGGTGGGATCGAGGCCGCATTCGTCACGCTGCTCGTCCCGACGACGGGGATCGAAGCGTCGGCCGTCACGGCGGCCGTGCTGCTCTTCAGAGGCGCGGTCTACTGGATGCCGATCCTCATCGGTGGTATCTCGGTGTCGGCGCTGGGAATCGGGCGGGTACAGTGAGTCGAAATTGGCCGGTTCCGAGCAGTTAACCCGTCCGAGGCCCGAATGCGAACAACCGCCCGAAATCGATGTACCGAGACGGCCACGCCGGATTCAATGCGCTCCTGTATGCACCCTTTGTCCCACTCGTCAGCGCCAGCTACTCGCTCGAGGCGGCCCTCTGGGGAGCGGTGCTGGCACTTGCCGCGGCGACCCTCCCCGACTTTGATCAAGGGATTCCGTGGATCGACCACCGTGGGCCGACCCATACTGTCTGGTTCGCCCTCCTATTCGGTCTGATAGCCGGTGCCGGGACGGTACTCGTTGCCCGCTCGAGTTTCGGTTCCGGTGGCGGGTTCACCTTCGGCTTCGGGTTCGTCATAGGGACGTGTGGGATCCTCGCCCACCTCGTGGGAGACGTCGTGACGCCGATGGGGATCAGCCCGTTTGCGCCCGTCTCGCGGGCCCACATGACGCTCAACTGGTTCAAATCGAAGAACGAGGGGCTCAATCGGGCGTTCCTGCTCGTCGGGTCGGCAGCGTTACTAGGGGCGTTGCTGCTGGCGATCTATCGGCCGGTCCTGGTGACGCCCGCCGGTTAATTCGACCGTTGCTGAGAGGTATCGTCGGTCCGGGCCCACTCGCTGACGCCGTCCAGATCATTCGTCCGCAACGCGAGAATCCCCAGCGAGACCGACCAAAGCACGGTCGTCGCGATCACGCCGTGGACATCAAGGCCGGGACTCCACGTCGTCCTGACCGGGAACAGCCACTGAATGCCCATCGGCGACAGCGCGTCGATGAGGAGGTGTGAACTGATCGCGAGCGCGGCGGCGAGCGCGGTCGCCCGCGCTCGACGAACGCCGGCCGTCCCGACCGCCACTGCGTATACGCCGGCGACGACCACCAGCGCGAACAGCGGCGAGTGTGTGATCCCGCGGTGGACGAACGGCCACCCCCAGTCGGCCGGAAAGAGGAAGTCCGCGTCCGGGAGAAGCGCGAAAACAATACCCATCCACGCCCCCGTCCGCGGGCCGACGCCGGTGAATCCGCGAGCGAGCGCGATGCCGACGGCAGCGTGTGTCGCGAACGCGACTGTCAGAAAGAGAATCCGCCCTCCCTCCATTGGTTCGACCTTCGACTGGAAGTGGAATATACCTTGTGTCCCTCGGCGATTCGATCCTGACTTCCGTACCGATCGTCGCTCGAGCGAGCGTGCGAGTGCGGGTACTTACGCGGGCTGCAACTGCAAGCCCACGATTTCAGTCGCCGAACGGAGTCATCTTGAAGGCGGATTCCGATCACCAATGGTCCCGCTCCAACTCACAGAGACGCCGCCCTGGCTCGAGTCGCTGTTCACCTCGGAGATCGGATTCGCGATCCTGTTCGGCGTCTGTGTCCTCGAGGGAGCGATGTTGCTGCGGTTCATGCCCAGCGAACTCGTCGTGCCGGCTGCGCTGGCACTGATCGGCTCGTCGATCGCCGAGGCGGTCGCGATCGTCGTCCTCGCGGTCGTCGGGACGACCATCGGACAACTGCTTCTATTCGGTCTCGTCCGGCGCGCCGGCCGGGAGTACATCATGCAGACGCGGTGGGTCCCGATCAGCGAGTCGCGACTCGAGCGGTTCGACGGCTGGTTCGACCGCTGGGGACCCGTCGCCGTTCCGGTGAGCAATACGATGCTGTTCGTCCGGGGGCTGCTCACCGTTCCCGCCGGGTTATCGGAGATGGATCGGCGGTCGTTCCTCGTGCTGTCGGCGGCCGGTTCGCTGTCCTTCCAGTCGATCCTCGCCGCGCTCTACCTGTTCGGCGGCTATCTCCTCGTCTGAGGGCGTCTGAAAACGTCAAAGCGGCCGTGATTTCTCGAGTTAGACGCTGGAAATAATCGGTTAGTAATACGTACTTAGTTATCGGAGTCAACTGCTACCGGAAGAGTACAAGACACCGTTGTCCCCTTGCCAGGGTCGGAGTCGATCCAATGTCGCCGCCGTGGCGCTCGATGATGCGCTCGCACAGCGCTAGCCCGATTCCCGTCCCCCCACCCTCCACTTGAGTGTGGAGGCTCTGGAATACGTCGAAAACGCGGTCGGTATCCGTGGGGTCGATACCAACACCCTCGTCGCGAACCGATACCGTCCACTCGTCGTCTGCCTGCTCGGCCGCGACATGAACCCGCGGTGGCTCCTCGCCACTATACTCGATAGCGTTATCCAGCAGATTTTGGAACACCTGCCGGAGTTGGTCGGTGTCGCCTTCGACGCAGGGGAGATCCTCCGAGACTATCTCCGCGTCGTCCTCCTCGATTTTCACCTGGAGGTCCTCGCGCACATCCTCGAGAACATCGTTCAGATTAACCACCTCGAATGAATCGCCTTGTGTTTCAACCCGCGAATACTCGAGCAACCCATCGATCATGTCACGCATCCGGTCGGCACCGTCGACGGCGAAGTCGATGAACTCCCGGCCGTCCTCGTCGAGGTCATCGCTGTAGCGACGGTCGATGAGTTCAAGGTAACTCGTGACCATCCGCAACGGCTCTTGGAGGTCGTGCGAGGCGGCATAGGCGAACTGCTCTAACTCCTCGTTGGACTCCTCGAGCTCTCGCTCATACGCCTTGCGCTCGAGTTCATTGCTCACCCAGTTACTGAGCAGGCCGACAAACGCCACTTCCCAATCGGAAAACTCCTCGGTCCGTGCCTCCATCCCGTAGAAGCAGAACGTTCCGTACACTTCTCCGTGTACGATGACCGGTGTACCGAGATAACAGGAAATACCCCACTCAGGGTCGACCAATTCTGGAGCCTCCGCCGCAACGTCCTGGAGGACGAGCGTCTCCGCAGTCTCGACGACATGCGAACAGTTGGGAAGGGTCTCCAGCGGCGTCGTGTCACCTGACTCGAGGTCCACCTCCTCCGGAGTAGCCACGTGCTCAAAAATGTACTCGCCATAATCTTCATTAACGCACGAGAGCGTCGCGAACTTGGTCCCGATTGCCGTGCGGACCACTTCGAGGAGCAATGTAATCTGCTGGGAGAACGGTTGGTCTGGGGCCGCCATCACATCAGAAGCACGCCGGAGGGCTTGCTCACGCTCCTCGAGTTCCTGCTGACGGTCATCCGGGTCAGTGATGTCGCGTACGTACACTGAAAGACCGGTTTCAGAGGGGTAGACACGTACCTCGAACCAGCTATCCTGCGGCGGATAGTACGCCTCGAACCTGACAGGTTCCTGAATCTCCATCGCACGTTCGAGTTCCCACTGGAATGTCGAATCGGTCATCACGGGAAACTCCTCCCAGATACCCTTCCCCTGGAGTTTCGCCTGCTCTCGCTGAAACATGGCTTCGGCTCGGTCGTTAAAATACGTAAATCGCCAGTCCTCATCAAGCGCGAAGACAGCATCAGTGACACGCTCAAGGACAGCTTCTGGAGAACTTTGACGGGAGGATTTGCCCGGTGTCTCTGGGCCAGTCATTAATATGTCCACTGCTTCGAGAGATATGGTCGTTACGCACATGCAGTGAGCGTTCCCACCCGAATATTTGTAATGAATGACAGTACCATGTTGCTGTATTCTCTGTATTCAGCACGCGGTTTATATCAGGTACTGAGTGGGTTACAACCGGCAGCGTTACATCCTTTCCCAGTACATATCATTCGTCCCGCAGCGAACGGTCGAACGAAGCCACTAAAACGACTCTCCGACACCATTCGTCGATCTCAGTCGCCTTCACGATAGACCGGCAGCCGGAATCTGACTCCGGCGTCTCGGAGTTGCCACCTGACCTCGAGGCCGACCCAGAGCAGTCCCGTTAGGAGCGCGATGGCGATCGCCGCGAACTCCGACGGACCGATCCAGACCGGCGTCGCGAAGAGGAGACCGTTGTAGATCCGGTGGGGGAGAATCGATTCGATGAGATCACCGAGGAACCCGAACGGATCGAATCCGAACAGATCCCCGCCTTCGTCGTCGCTCTCGGCCGCTGTCCGCGACTCGAGACCGAGTTCCCGGGCGCTGTGCCCGCCTGCGCTCTCGTCACCGGTCTCGAGGCGTTCGGCCTCGTAGGGGAGCGTGGATTCGACCTGCCAGACGATATCGCCGGACTCGTTGATCTCTATGACGCGGTTGCCGTGCGTGTCGGTGACGAGCGTATTCCCGTTCGGCAGGCGGTCTGCGTCACGCGGCCACTGCATCCGGTCGTCGGACCACTCCCAGGTGCGGGTCCACTCGCCATCCTCGCGCTGGAACTCCTGGACGCGGCCGTTCTCGGAGTCTGCGACGACGACAGCCGGCCCGCCCCGGCTTTCAGGGATGTAATCGGGATTGTGCTGTTCGTACTGGACATCGTGCTCGTTTTCCGCGCCGAGCGTCCAGTCCTCGAGCAGGCCCTCTGCTGGATCGAGGAAGACGACTTGATCCTGATTCCGCAGGCTGGCCATGATCCGGCCCTCCATCTCGCCGTCCTCGATGTATTCGACGTCGTTGATATGCGCCCAGTCACCGGGATACGCGCCGCCGCCCTCGACGGGGAACTCGCTCTGGGCGTCCCAGAGCCACTCGACGACCTCGGTCTCGGTGTTCACGACGAACACCTGATCCGCGACGATATCGGCGACGACGATGTGGGTCTCGTTGATGCGGTCCGCGTCGTGCCACTCACCGGCGGTCTCCTTGTAGTCGTAGCGCTCATAGAGCACCTCAACCTCGCCGGTCGAGAGGTTCGCGCGCTCGATGACGTTCAGCGCACACGGCGGGTCGCTACAGGTCGGTCCCTCGTCGTGGATCGTGTCCGTCGCGGTGTACTCGACGGTCAGCGGCTCGCTCTCGACGGGGTCGACGTCGAAGTACTTCGTCCGCGTGTTGTTGTAGTAGACGACCTCGCCGTCGGGGGCGTAGGCAGTGATCGTCCCGGCACGACCCGACTCGGTCACGACCGTGTGATTCTCCGTCGGCGGTGCGTCCGGAACGTCCTCGGCCGACGCCGTCGAGAGGCTGTTCGTGGACGCGTTGGCGACCACGGCCGCCGAGAGGACGATTACGACGAGAAACGCGACTCGGAGCCGGTTTCGCGAGAGGAGCGAGCCGGCGCGAGCGAGCGAGGCGCGCGATCGGGCAATCATCTCACTACGTACTCTCCCGCCGTCCGAGGTAGCATTGTTCGTCGTTTGCAATTCCTGACAGTGCCATCCGTCGACCGATCGAACGGCGACGAGAGCCGTCCAAATACTCGTTCAGTCTTCCACCTCGGCCTCTCTCGTGGTGAGGACGGGGACCGGTGACGTCCGAATCACGCGCTCAGTGAAGCTCCCGAGGAGGTGGCGGTCGAGTCCGGTGTGACCGTGCGTCCCCATCACGACGAGATTGATCCCCTCCGTGTCGGCGTACGACGTGATCTCTCGTGGAACCGAGCCGGCTCGAATGGTGGTTCTGATATCGACGACACCCGCTCGTTTCGCGGTCGCTTTGGCCTCGTCAAGAACCGCCTGCACGTTCTCCTCGAGTTGCTCTGGGAGCGGCGTCGACCCCGCATCGAACACCTCCGGGAGTTCGTCGACGACGGACAGTAGATGTAACGTCGCGTCGTGTCGTTCGGCGACCGTCGATGCCAGCTCCAGCGCTGCCCCCGCGTGGTCGCTCCCGTCGGTCGGAACGAGCACATCTGTATAGGGATACGTCCACGTCGCGTCCTCGGCCGCGCGAACGGTCACTACGGGGACCGAACACTGGTTGACGACGCAGTCCGTGGTGCTGCCGAGGACGTACTCGCCGATGCCGCGCCGTCCGTGGGCCCCATTACGACGAGATCGAACTCGTCAGCAGTGGCGTGGTCGGCGATCACGGTTCGCGGGTCCCCCTGAACGACGTTTGTCACGACGGACACGCCCCGATCCGCCGCCAGCGCAGCGGCATCGTCGAGTATTTCATCACCCTCCCGCTCGAGGACATCGATGACATCGGTGCCGAGCCGGGTCAGACTCGGCTCTTTCGTGTCCGCGACGTAGAGCAACTGGATCGTCGCCTCCCGATCGGCGGCGATATCCAGCGCGTGCTCGAGGGCTGCCGTCGCGGGGTCGCTCCCGTCCATCGGGACGAGTATTTGACTAATCATGGGTTCGGGTTCAACGCGAACCCGCTTACGTTTAGTGGAAACGCAAATTCCAGACCGGGATAGCGGCCACCCGGATCGGCTTTGCGCTTATCGGTCGAAGTGGTACCGTCTCGAAGCAGCCGTCAGCTATGGAAAAAACGGGCGGTGTTCATCCAGCGGGCCGGACGATCGTCAGTGCTGGGAGCAGTGGCGTGTCAGCAGGGCCTTACTCGCACGGGAGCGACTCGGCGACGTCGATACTCTCTTCTTTCGAGAGGTCACCGGAGATGCTGTAGTCGGCGTTCGTACAGTTCAGACGTAGGATGGACGTGGTGGCCCCGTCGTGCTCGAACTCCGCGTAATAGCCGGTGTGGTCCCCGACGTCGACTGCATCGTACCGGTCGGTCTGGTCGTAATCGTAGCTACTCCTACTGTCCGGACGTTTCGTGACGTGGACCACGTCGTCACTGTCGGTCACGTACTGGAACGTGATCATCGAGAAGTCGTCACTCTTGATGACGCTTGCCTCCGCGAAACTGTATCGTTCAGGCACGTCAGGAGAGGTGATCGACTGGTTCGTGTCGTCCCGAAGATCGGAGAGCGAATCGTAGGTCGTTCGGTCGAACGGCGAATTGTCGGGCGTTTCCGCGTCCTCGGGGATGTCGATCGTGAACCGCTCGTCGGAAATCGGCTCGTTCAGGCTGACGTTTCGGATGTCGACGACCATCTCGTACTCGTAGTCGTCATCACTCACGTCGTGTACTATCTTGGTGGGGAAGTAGGTGTCCGTGTCAAGCCAGAGGGTCGTGTCAACGGATTCGGCCATCGTCTCCCCGTCCGTTTGGTTCACGTCCAGCCGATAGGTCTCCTCGCCGTCGAGGGACTCCTGCCCTTCGTAGGTGAACTCGTTGTCGGTAACCAGTTGCTCGACCGGCGACTGTGGGCTCGTATCGCTGGAGTGGTCGAATCGACTGACTTGGTTGTTCTCGACGTCGTAGGTTACCGTCTCGCTCTCATTGCTGACGGTGATCGTTTCGGTCTGCTCGGAGCTGCTCTCCGTCCGAGTTCGGTTATTCTCGGAATCTATCCACATCTGCTGTTCGGTGGTCGTCGTCCGGTCGGTATCGAACGTCATGTTCATCTCGTAGGTCATTGCGACCATGTCCAGCGACGTCATGCGGTCCGTGAACGTCTCGACGACCGCACTGTCGGTGGGCGACGACCCGTTGGCTGTGTCTGTCGTCGACGACTGCGTTGCTTGTGCGGGCTGTTCGACAGTTGCGGGCTGGCCGGAAATCGCACCCGCCCCGGTGGCAACGCTCGAGAAAACGAGCAGCGATCCGAGGGTGACTGCGATCAGGGCAGCACGGAGTGAATCGGGAGCCATTGCGTCCCTTTCTCGAGTCCGTGATCGCATAAACGGGATCAGCGACATTCCGGTTCGGAACGCTCCACCCAAAATATAAGTGTACACCTATATTTGGCTAAAATTAGGGAGTTGCTGTGCAGTCAGGAGATTCGTCGGCAATCCAGATCGGTGGGAGCGGTGGCGTCATCGCGTTCGATGGCAGCGCGCACACGTGATATGCTCGCCGCCGACGCTGACGAGTGTTCGCGTTCGGCGATTGCAAGCGTAATGGTACCCTCGAGTCAGGAGAACTGATCGGACCCGTCGCTCGTACTCAATCGATTTCGTAGCGATGCCAAGCGATAGTCATCGAGTATGCGAACCGTCCGATGAACCTTGGACGGGACGGCTACGCCGATTCGACGCGGATCTCGCCGTCCGCAGTGACTGTTACCAGACAGTCGCTGTACTCGAACGTCACCGATCCACTGGACCGGAGTCCATCCGCTCGCGGTTCGAACAGCCGCTCGAGCGCGTCGGCGTTGATCGAGTAATGGAGTGGTTCGAGCTTGGTGACGGCTTCGTTCTGGAACGTTGCGACGGCGTCCGCCACGGCAACGCTCAGCGGTTCGTCGTCGAGTCGATCATACTGCACGGCATAGTGATCCCCTATCGAAGTAGATGGCGATCGTGAACTCATCTCTGTCATTTATTGTACGTACCCCCAGTACGTCCGTGGGAAGCTATCCCTCTGTTCACGAGTCCTTGCAAAGAGCCTGACCGTTAACTGTGTAATGGTCTTCGGAAGGGGTGGTTAATCAGTTAACGTCCGTGGCAGCCGCCCCCTCGAACAGCGCCGCAAAGAGCTTCCGTTCGGCGGACCGGACGTGTTTGTGAAAGGCGGGCGAGGAAATATCGAGCGATGACGCGATTTCCTCGCCGTTGGCCTGTCGCGGCCACTCGAAGAACCCGCCGTGGTACGCCGTCTGGACGACTTCGCGCTGTCGATCAGTGAACCGCTCGAGCAAGGCATTGCGCGCGGGGCCGCCGAGCGTCGACGGGTTCTCCGTGGACTGTTCGCGTCGGGCGACCATCGACACTGCTGGACCGCTCCGGGTGATTTCGGAGAGAACGTCACGGATCTCGGCGGTCTCCGGAACGTCGATGATGGCACGACCCCTGACGGGTCCGCGGCGAACGCTCGCAACCGCGCCCCGTGCGTATCGACGATCGACCCGAGGAACGGATCGGTCAGTTGCACCTGGAGGAGCGTCTCGTCCTCGTGGTCGGCGATCGTCGACATCCCGGAGATACCGTCGACCGCAGCGCGATCGATACCTACTGCGGGATCGTCTGTGAGTGCGTCGACGGCGACGAATACGATCTGTGACCCGTCTTCCCGCCTCGTTGCGCCCTCATACCTAACGGATCGGTCGAGCACGTCTGCGAGCCGACAGAGGGTCTCGTCGGCCGCAACCTCGAGTTCGACTTCGGTGTAGTCGTCACCCACGAGTGCGTTCTTCCGCTTGACGGCATCGATCGCATAGGCGATCGTTTCGCCGAGTTCCGCCAACATCGATCGAAGCGTCTCGTCGAACGCGTCCCGGTCCTCGCCGTAGATCGACAGGACACCGTAGAGGAACCCGTCGTAGACGAGCGGGACTGCGTACGCGGACTGGAAGTTTCGCGACAGCGCATCGCCTCGCCACTCGCCGTCGTGGACCGACGCGGCGACGTTGTCGACGGAGACCGGTTCTCGCGACCGAGCCGCCCGTCCCGTCGGTTCGGCGGCTGACTCGTCGACCGTCGTCACCGTCACTGCGTCGAGATAGCCCCGATCGGACCCGGCATGAGACCGCGACTCGAGTTCGTTCCCGCTCGGGTCCGGTTCGCCGATCCAGGCCAGCGAACACGACTCGAGGTCGGCGAGGCGCTCGGGAACGCCGCGTTCGATCTCGGCTCGGGAGTCGGCCAAGAGGAGTAGCTGTTCGATGTCCTGGCGCACCTCGTTGGCGTCGTTGAGCCGCTCGAGATGGCGGTTCTGTCGTTGGAGTTCGCGCTCGCGGTCGTGGAGTCTACGGGTCCGGCCGATTCGATCGAGCGCGGCTTCCGCCGCTGTCGCGAACAGCTGGGCGAGTTCGATGGTGTCCTCGTGATACTCGCCCGAAGCGGTCGAGAGGGCGACCAGTACCCCGTGTTCGCCCAGCGGAACGTAGAGACCGCTCCGAGCGGCCGTCGCCTCATCGTAGACGTTGGCTTTGTCACTGATATCATCGTAGACGGCGGATTCGCCGGTAACGAAGGCCTCCCAGGCGATGCTTCCGTTGGGCTGGAGCCGCGAGGGCGGACCGAGCGCCGACTCGAGGGCCGGCGAACACGCCGCCGAGACGAGTTCGTTGTGCTGGTCGTCGAACCGGTAGACAACGCTGTCGAGATCCAGCACGTCGGTCGCGACGTCGACGATGTACTCGCAGGCGTCCCCTTTCGAGTCGACGGTCAGCAGATGACTGGTCGCCTCGTGTAACGCGTTGAGCGCCTCCTGGTACTGGACCCGTTCGGTGACGTCGTTCGCGACGCCGATTACTCGATCGACGGCTCCGTCCTCATCCGTGATCGGCCGATACCATGCCTCGAAGACCCGGTCCCCGAGCGGTCGCTGCGAGTGGACTGTCTCCCCCTCGAGTGCTCTCCGCACGTCGGCACAGGCGTCCGGGTACTCCTCGAGCAGGTCGACGAACGACTGACCGACAACGTCCGTCGAGTCGAAGCCGAGATTTGTGAGCCCGCGTCCCTCCGAGAGCGTGAAGGTTCCCTCGTCGTCGAGGACGAACAGGACGACCGGGACGTTCTCGACTAACGTCTGCAGGCGTTCCGTCCGTTCGGTCAAGTCCCGCTCGCGTTTGACGCGCTCGGTCACGTCCTGCCAGTAGATGGAGATGCCCGACGGCGACGGGTAGATACGGGCCTCGATCCAGGCGTCATAGCGATCCAGATAGCCCTCGAACGTTCGGGGCTCCTGTTGCTCCATCGCCTCGATTGCCTCGCGCTGGAACACCGTTCCCTCCATTTCCGGGAACGCATCGAGGATTCGTCGGCCGAGCAGATCGGACCGGGTGAAATCGAGTTGCTCGATCGCGCGGTCGTTGACGTAGGTAAAGCGCCAGTCCGCGTCGAGGGCGTAGAACGCGTCGGTGACCCGTTTGAACGACTCGTTCAACTCTTGTTCGATGCGGTGGTGCTCGGTGATATCCCGAATCGACGCGATGACGCCATCGATGATCCCGTCCTCGAGTCGGTTCGTTAGAACGGCCTCGTGGACGTACCAGTAGCCATCGGAATGTCGACACGTGTACTCGATGGTCCGCGTCGTTCCGCAGTCGGCCTCACAGAGGGCGTCGAACTCGTCGCCCACTGCCTGACTGTCGTCGGGATGGACGTACTCGAGTATGTCGTTCCCGCAGAGATCGTCCGGATTGAATCCTCCAACGCGCTCGACTGCCGGACTGATGTACGTGATCTCACCGTCGGCGTCGACGACGAGCAGGAGATCCGACGAGTGTTCGATCAGTGTCTGGTACCACTCCGTCTGCTGGGTCGTCGATTGCTGCATCACGGCGAACTCGACCGCCCGCTGGAGCCGCTGAGCCAGGAGCCGCGGCTCCTGAATCGTCGTCTTGGCGATCACTTCGGGATCGCCGCGGAGGTCGTCGATCGACTCGTTTCGGGCCGGATCGACGGCGTAGACGACGGGATACGTCTCGTCGACGATGCCGAGAACGTCCCGGTCGTCAGTCAGGACGCAATCGGCCCCGTCGAGTCGTTCGTCGGTGAGGTCGGACACAGTCGAGACCGAGTCGGTCACGAAAACTGATTCGTCGGCGAGCCCCGCCGTTGCCGTCCGTATCCACTCGGACGAACCGATGGCGAGGGCGTGTACCGGGGTCGTCTCGGCGTCCTCGAGACCGCGAGCCATACTGCTGCGTGGGCGGGAACGGGTAAAAAGTTCGCGTCGGTTTCAGTTGCAGTGATCGAAACAACCGTCTCCCGCACCGAACCGGCGGGGGCCGCGCTGCGGCGCGGTCCGGCTTACTCGAGGGTGAGTGGCGCGTGTTCGACCCGGTAGCCGTCGTCGATTTCATCAACGGCGCTCACCTCGCGCAGTCGGATGCCGCGTTCCATCTTGGTGATGACCGGCGTTTCGTAGTAGTCGGCCTCGTATTCGAACCCTTTCCCCTCGTCGCGCCGGCTCTCGACGAACTCTCGGTGGCGCTCGAGGCGCGCCTGCCCGATCGAGCGCGACAGCGCCGGGACCTCGTCGACGCCGTCGTCGAATACCTCGAGGAAGGCGTCCTCGAGTTCGGACCCGACCGAGTGCCGACCGGCGGACATCGCCGCCAGCGTCGTTGTCCCCGTTCCCCAGAACGGGTCGAGGACAGTGTCGCCGTAGGCCGAGTACATACAGATTAGGCGATAGGGAATCTCGAGCGGGTAGGCCGCCGACCGCTCGCGGAGTTCGTCGTCGGCCGGCTCGTCGATCGCCTGTAACTCGCCGGTCACGTCGGTCCAGATGTCGGTAAACCAGCGATTGCGCTCCTCCCAAAAGTAGGCGGCCTCGTAGCGCCGATCCGCTCGGGGCTCGAATCCGCGGCTCTCAGCTCCTTTCCGGAACACCAGAATGTACTCGTGCTCCAGCGTGACGTAGGCGTTGGGCGGGATCATCCCGCTGCCCATGAACTTGGCCGCGCTGTTAGCTGGCTTGCGCCAGAGCACGTCCGGCAGCGGTTCGAACCCTCGCTCTTCGAAGGACTCGAGCACGCGGGCGTGGTTGGGGTAGACCCGGAAGCTCCCGTCGACCGACCGGGTCGCGTCGCCGACGTTGATACAGGCGATACCGCCGTCGACTAGGACGCGCTCGAGCTCGTCCCAGACGCGCTCGAGCTGGGCGTGCATCGCCTCGAAGGCGTCGTAGCCGTCCCCGGCCGCCAGTGCGTCGCCGATGGCGGGATCGAGCTCCGTAAAGAGGTCATCCCACATTTCGATCATCGGATACGGCGGGGACGTGACGACGAGTTCGACGGACTCGTCGTCGACCGCCGAGAGATCGCGAGAGTCACCGACGAACACGCGATGGGTCGTCTCCATTGGCACACACTGTCGGCGTGGCTCCCTTAGCTTCTTCGTCAAGGCGGCGACTCAAGGCCACCGATAGCGAGAGCAAATAGTAGTGGCTGATCACGTCGTGGAGCACCTCGAGCAGACGCAAAAAACGGCGCAAATCGGTCAAATCAATTTCAATCGTAGCGATGGACGAAGATGGGATCCTATTCCTCGGTTTCCTCGTCCGTCTCCTCGGTCTCGGCCTCCTCCATCTCCTCCTCGGGTTCGCTTTCCTCATCGCTCTCCCCGCTCGTCGCCGGTTCGAACTCCTCGATCGGTTCCCACTCCTCTTCCTCGCCGGATGAGAGGCGACGTCGGAGGACCACGGCCCCCACAACGGCACCAACTACCAGAAGGAGTTTCGGCAGTCGCGAACTGGACCCGTCTTCGGTAGCCTCGGATTCACTGGTCATTTCAGGTGTCGTTTCGGTTGTTTCATCCGCAGCTTCCATTACATCTTCGATGATCTCCGGCTCCTCTAAGTCCTCGATCGGTGACTCCTCGAGTTCCGGTGACTGTCGTCCCACTAAAAAGCCGATGACCGCGCCGAGGCCGAACAGTGCCCCCGCGAGTGGGAACCGACCGCCGGAGCGAGGGCCACCCGACTCCTCGACGGCCTCAAGGATCGAATCGCGCATCGGTGACTCCATCCCTCTATTGACTGCTTCCTTGACGATGAGCTCGGACAACGTTTTGTCTTGTTGTTCCATCTCGGGCATAATTCGCCCCGACCACACCACCGTACATAGTTCTATTCACTGTTTCCGATAGCGACCCGTCTTCGTCATGGATTATTCAGAAATTAATCACCATCACACGACATATAACTACTGTCTACTTCGCAGCCGACCGCTCGTCTGCGAGCGGCCAGCGATTCCGTCCGAGAATCCGACTCGAGGTGAGGTCCGTCAACATGTCACACAGGACGGGGTACGATCGTGGAGGATTTCAACCGGAGCCTGATCTCAGAGCGACTGATTTCGACCCCTGAATTCGCGGCTTCATCGCAGACGCGCGACGACCATCGCGATCAACAGTCCATGTCGATGGCCGTCCATCCCTGTCGAGACGTATGGCGATCGATAAATAGGGATCTTCCCGTGGTATAAGAACATATCGGTGCGCTGATCGCGGCTCGATCGGGAGAACGCCTTCCATAACGAAAGGGATCCGAGCGAAAGGAGTCAGGATATGAGTGTCATCCGCCAACCGGAGGTGCTCGGCCGAACGACGCGACGACGCGTCGTCGGCATCACCGCCGCGCTCTCGGCCGCGGCCGTCGAGACGGTCGGCGTCGGGCTCTGGTTCGGCCTCGTCGTCAGCTCGCGGACGACATCGACCGCGCTCGCGGGACTCGGGGTTCTCTTCTGTGGATCGCTACTCAGAGCGGGGGTCTTCAGTGCGACGGTCAGCGACCTTGGCGACCTCTTGGAGCCCCACCGACTCGGTGCGGCGATCGTGCTGACGACTGGTTGGGTCGTCTGGCTGCTCGTCGCCGAACTGATCGGCGGGAGCGTCGGTGTCGCCGTCGGAACGACCGTGCTCGCTGGCGTCCTCACGGTACAGTTCATCCTCGAGCGATACGTGTTCAGACTGCCGGCGAACCGCGGAGTGACGTACACCCCGGTGGTTCCCGGATTGTTGCTGGCCGCTGGTGCATCGGCCCTACTCGCGACGGCCTGGTTTACTGACTGGGGGGTCTCGTCACCGCCGCTCTCGCTCGGCTTCACGACGGTCGTCGTCCAGCTCATCGCCCTGCATGTCGGCGTCCTCGTCTTCGGGCTCTTCGCCTTTCTCGCCCACCAGCGCCGATTCCAGCGGATTCTCGGTTCCTGACGCGTCACGTAGACGGGACTGTCACTTCCCCTGTGCACCCACGTTCTGGTCGCTCTCGAAGGAGTCTGGATCCGGTTCGATCGTCGCGTACTGGACCGCACGCCGGCCCAGCGTTCGCACCCGTTTCTCGAGCTTCGGATCGGCGAACTCGCCGTCCTCGAAGGCGGCGCTCGCGTTCGGAATCGCCGCCTCGTGGGGGATCACCCACGCGTTCAGCGCCCGACAGACCGAACGCATGTGCTCGAGCGTCGTCACGGGGAAGGCCCCGCCAGAGACTGCGAGCAGTCCGACGGTCTTGTCCGCGAACTCGTCGAACCCGCAGTAGTCGATCGCGGTCTTGAGCGGCGAGGCGTAGGAGCCGTGGTACATCGGCGAGCCGAGGATGATCGTGTCGGCCGCACGGACGCGCTCGGCCAGCAACTCGGCGTCGCCCGCGTCTTCGCGGTCGCGGTCCGCGTCGAAGATCGGTAACTCGTACTTGCGGAGATCGAGTAGTTCGGTGGTCGCGCCGGCCCGCTCGGCGGCGGCGAGGACGCCCTCGAGTGCGGTCCGCGTGTGACTCTCCGCACGGAGGCTGCCACAGAGTGCGGCCACGTGGACATCGCTGTCAGTCATGGCCGTCCCGATGACCGGCAGCGGGAAAAGCCGCCCGAAAGGACAGATGTTGATACGAGCGTGACCAGTCGCAGTGGGCCGTTTCAGTCGTGCGATCCGACGGCCCTTCTCCCGAGAATTCGAACGGGTTGCCGCGCAGTCGATCCGCTCCGTCTGCTCGAGGAGGCGTTCCCGCGCGTACTGACAACCTCGCGGGCCTCGCGGTCGTCGACCTTGATGACGGTGCCGTTCACGCTCCTGATCGGCGCTGGCGTCGGGCTGGCCACTCTCGTGGTCGAGTACGGACTCGTCACGGTTAGCGTCCTTTTCGTCTTCTAGGCGCTCTCGGCAGACGGCCGCGCGCACCGAGAGCCGACGCGAATCGCTACGCGATGACGAGGATACGAAACCGAAATACTGCGAAAGGGAGCGTGCGTTACGCGGCGGATGTGTTCGCGTTCGACGTCTTGACGGTGCCGTAGACGCCGGCGAGCGAGAGGACCGCGATGAGTGCGCCGGCGACGCCGTTGAGACCGAGCACCAGTGTCCGGTCAACGCCGAACGCGACCGTCGGCGAGATCGCGATCCAGATACCGAGCACCGCGAGGATTGCCGCGAGGACGATACTCGGCGACCGCTGCTCACCGGTTCGATATGCGTGGACCGACGCAAGGAGCGCGGTCACTGCACCGACGAGGACGTTGTTGATGCCCATCGTTCCCGTGATCGTGAAGACGACCGTCGATACCATGACGAACGTGCCGAGTACCGCCGACAGTCCGGCCGTTCGTTCGACTAACACCGACGAGCTGTCCGCAGGTCGTGTCCGGCTCATGCTTGGAGCGTAGTGAGCGCCACCTATTTGAGGCCGTCGATAGTATCCCACATCTGGTAACTTCACTGGCCTCGAGAGACGCGTCGATCGGGCCCGGACTCGACGCCAAACCGGTCGACCCGGCCCTCGTCGGAGAGTGCGATTCCCGCGAGCGTCGGGAGGTTTATGCGATTGAGGAAACATTGCCCGTTCCATGAGTGACCGGGGTGCAGTGACTGGAGCGACCGTTCTCGAGGGCGACGACGAAGCGGCGACGCTCCAGCGGTATCGAACGCTCACCGACCTCCTCGACGACGGCCTCTACCAGCTCGATACCGACGGCCGTGTTGTCGCGATCAACGACAGCCTGCTCGAGCGACTGGAGTACGCTCGCGGCGATCTGCTCGGCGAACACGCGTCGATACTCGTCGATGGCGACGGTGACGAGTTTCGCGATGCGCTCCGTGACTGTCGCGAGGCCGACGGCGTCACGACCCTCGAGACGACAGTTCAAACGGCGACCGGCGGACGGCTCGCGTGTGAGTTGCGACTAGAGTCGTTCATCGTCGACGGTGAGCGCCGCGGCGTCCTCGGTCTCGCCCGCGACATCACCGAACGGACGGAGCGCGAACGGAAACTCGATCGATACGAACGGATCGTCGAGAACCTTCCCGTCGGGGTCTACCGAAACACGCCCGGTCCGGACGGCGAGTTCGTCGAGAGCAACGGCGCCTTGGCCGAGATATTCGACGCTGACTCCCCCGACGAGTTAGGAACGCACGCCGTCAGCGATCTGTATCCGGAGCCGTCCCAGCGACGGGAACTCAGTCAGCAACTCTCCCGGAACAGGATCGTTCGAGACGTCGAACTGAAACAGGAGACACTCGACGGCGAGTCGATCTGGGTCTCCGTGACCGCGATCCGAACTGAGGAGGACGGGGAGGTGTACTTCGACGGCATCGTTCAGGACGTGACTGACCGCACGGAGCGCGAACGCGATCTCGCGGAATCGGAGCGACGCTACCGCACGCTCGCGGAGTCCTACCCGAACGGGATCGTCACGCTGTTCGATCACGACCTCGAGTACACGCTGGCCGCCGGCCAGGGATTCGCGGACCTCCCCGCCGATCCGGCCGACATCGAGGGCAGATATTTCCGAGACATCGTGCCCGACGAAACCGCCGACATGCTCGAGCCTGCTTTCCGGGCGGCGCTCGAGGGAGCGGAGCGGTCGGTCGAACTCGAGTTCGACGATCGAGTGTGGCTCGTTCGGACGGTTCCGATCACGGACGAGCGCGGCGACGTCTCGGCCGGGATGACCGTGGCCCGCGAGATCACGGCGCGCAAGGAGCGAGAACGAGAGTTGGCCAAGTACGAAACGATCGTCGAGACGATCAATGACGGCATTTACGTCAAAGACAATGACGGTCGGTTTACGATGGTCAACGACGCGTACGCGGACCTGACCGGCTACTCCCGCGAGGAACTCGTCGGCGAACACGCCTCGCTCGTCGTCGACGAAGCGACGGTCGAACGGTCCGCGGCCCAGCGGGCAGTGATGGACGGTGAGACGACGAACCCGACTCTGGAGGCGATGATCCAGCGAGCAGACGGGGGGGCAGGTTCCCACGGAGGGAACGTTCGCAACGCTTCGGACCGAAGACGGGGACACGAAACAGATCGGCGTCGTCCGCGATATCACCGATCGGAAGGAACAGCGACGCAGGCTCGAGGAATCGGAACAGCGCTACCGGACGCTGATCGACCACTTCCCGGACGGTGCGGTCGGCCTGTACGACGAGGACCTCGAGTACATCGTCGCTGGCGGCGAGGCGTTCGACGACCTCGACATTCGGGAGGAAGAGGAGGTGGTCGGCTCCACCCTCGGCGACCGGTATCCGGCCGATCTCGTCGCGGAGATCGAGCCACACTTTCAGGCGGCGTTCGAGGGCGAGTCGAACACGTTCGAGTATCGAGCCTTCGGTCGCGACGTGTGGGCCCACACCCTCCCCGTCCGAAACGACGACGGCGAGATCTTTGCGGGCATGATCATGGTCCAAGACATCACCGATCGCAAACGGATCGAACGGGACCTCCGCGAGAGCGAAGCCCGGTTCCGGATGCTCGCCGACAACCTCGAGGACATCGTCTGGATCACGACGCCCGAGCCGCGAGAAATCCTCTACGTCAATCCTGCCTACGAGGAGATCTGGGGGCGCAATCGAGACGACCTGTACGACGAACCACTCGCGTTCATCGAGGGCATCCATCCGGACGACCGCGAGCGCGTTATGACGGCCTATGGGGACCTATCCGACGGCGGGTTCGACGAGGAGTTCCGTATCATCACGCCCGACGAGGAGGTGCGCTGGATACACGCTCGCGCAACGCTGGTTCACGACGACGATCGCGACGTCAGCCGAATCGTCGGCATCGCCGAGGACATCACCGAGCGCACGGAGCGCGAACGCGCCCTCGAGCAATCCGAGCGGCGGTACCGGACCCTCGCGGAGAGTTTCCCGAACGGTGCGGTCGGCGTCTACGACGAGGACCTCCGGTACACGCTGACCCGAGGCGCGGTCCTCGGCGATCGGCTCCCCAGCGCGAACCGCCTCGAAGGGAGCCGGATGCCGGCCGTCTTCCCTGAGGAAACGGTCGACGACCTCGAGCCGCTGTTTCGGGCCGCCGTCGAGGACGGCGAGACCGGCAGCACCACGACCGATTTCGACGGCCGAAGCTGGCGCGTGTGGGCCGCACCGCTTCGGACTTCCGCGGGCGAGCCCGCCGCTGGCCTGAGTCTGACTCAGGACGTCACCGAGCAGGTCGAACGCGAACGGCGACTCGAGGAACTCGTCGCGAAGTTAGAGGAATCAAACGAACGGTTAGAGCAGTTCGCCTACGCCGCCTCCCACGACCTCCAGGAACCGCTGCGGATGGTCTCGAGCTACCTCCAGTTGATCGAACGGCGGTACGGAGACGCCCTCAATGCGGACGGGGAAGAGTTCATCGCCTACGCCGTCGACGGGGCCGAGCGCATGCGAGACATGATCGATGCCCTCCTTGAGTACTCCCGGATCGAGACCCGGGGCGACCCGCTCGAGCCCGTGGCGCTCGAGGTGGTCTTCGAGGACGTCCTCGAGGACCTGTGGCTCCAGATCGAGGAAACCGATGCGACGGTTACCGCGGACGAACTGCCGCGCGTCGAGGGCGATGCAGACCAGTTGCGCCAGGTGTTCCAGAACCTGTTGTCCAACGCGATCACGTACAGCGGCAACGACCCCCCGACGGTCCACATCTCGGCCGACCGCGACGGCGACGAGTGGGTCGTTTCGATTCGCGATGAAGGGATCGGGATCGCACCCGAGGAACAGGACCGGATCTTCGAGGTGTTCCAGCGCCTCCATAGCCGTGAGGAGTATGCCGGAACCGGTATTGGGCTCGCTCTCTGTCAGCGCATCGTCGAGCGCCACGGCGGCGATCTCTGGGTCGACTCCGCCGTCGGTGAGGGCGCGACGTTCTCGTTTACCGTCCCCGCAGTCAGCGAAAACGAGTCCGCTCCGTCACTCGGGAGCGACGACTGATCGTCTTTGGTCTCCCGAGCCGCACTGACCGTGTTGATCTGGCTCATTCAGGCTGGCCGCTTATCGGAGTCAGGTGTGAACGGCCGCGTATGAGTGAATTCACTGATCGCCTCCTGATCCTGATTATCGCGGTCGTTGGCCTCGGAAGCCTGATCGTCGCGTGGTTCGGCGGCTTCGTCATGGCCGGAATGGCCGGCTGGATGCAAACCGTCGGACTCGCCGCCCTCGTCGCCCTCTTCCTGCTATCGCTGGTCGCCGTCTGGCACGAGTTCAACGATATCGACAGGAAGAGATCCTGAAACGCGTTCTCGACCGATCCGCCTCCGAGTGGCCGCTCCGTCTCGAAGCCGCCCGGCCTCGGCCGACGCGAATCGGCTTGCTTCGCTGGGACCGGGCTCGCCGCACCCGTTTCGCTCGGGAGCAGTAGCCACCTCGCCGATACCGTACTGGAACGCATCGCCGCCCGAACTATCGCGAAGCGACCGCGGATCGCTCGTCGGAACCGGCGTCGAAGTCGACAGTGGGAAGACCCGCTTGAGGAGCGACGTCCCGTGGGTGGCACCGTGACCACGGCTGGCGTCGCCGTGGTCTCGGCCGCGTCCGAGTGGCATCTCAAGAACGACGATACGGAAAACTGATTACGCTGGTGACAGAAGAATCCGCCCGGAGATAGCAACTCGATGACACACAATGTCCGGCTGCGTGCGTCGCTGCTCTCCCGAATGGGCCTCGCACTGGCCGTGCTGGCAGTCGTCTCGATACTCATCGCCGTCACGGCGATCCTCGCGGGCGGGGTCCTCGCCTGGCTCGCGTCGCTCGTGCTCGTCTACGTGCTCGAGACGCTCCTCTTACCCGTTCTCGGCGGTTCCTACGGGCTGGTCCACTGGACGCTGACGACTCCCCTCCCCGTCGTCGTCGGGAGCGGAATCGTCCTGCTTCCGATCCTCTACTACCGGCCGGCCCGAACCCAGATCCGCGAGTTTCGGACGGAACTGGGGAGCACCGGTGCGCCGGCATCCGAAACCCACCCCGAACTGGCGAACGCGGTTCGCCGGCTCGCCCAGCAGGCGGACACCCCTGAACCGGACGTCTACGTCGCCGACCGACGGCGGCCGGAGTCCTACGCCATTGGTGGCCGCTCGAGCGGCACCGTTATCGTCACGACGGGACTCGTAAACCGGCTTTCCAAGGGAGAGCTCGAGGCCGTCCTCGCACACGAACTCAGCCACCTCATCAACGGCGACAGCCGCATCATGACGCTCGTCCTCGTCCCGATGCTCGTCGCCGAACGCGTGGGATCGGACGACCCCCCGTCGTGGACGGTGCTCGTCCACCAGCCACTCGCCTATCTGGCACACGTCGTCCTCTGGGCGCTCCTGACGGTCGCCACGACGATACAGCGACTGGGCTGTCAGTTCGGCATCGCCGTCTTATCGCGAAGTCGTGAACTCGCAGCCGACAGGGGGGCCGCGGAACTGACCGGTGCTCCGAGCAATCTTGCCAGCGCGCTCGAGACGCTCGCGGACGGCCGCGAGCGCCCGAACGAGGACAAACGCAGTTGGGCGAAGTCAGCCGGCGCACTGGATATCCTCCCGCGCGAAGCAGCGGTGGGGTCGCGGGGGCTATTCCGAACACACCCGAGTACCGACACGCGGATCGAGCACCTCGAGACGATGGTCGTCGAGCGAACGAGCGGCGGTCAGTGAGGCCGGTTGCGGCGACGGTCGGGAGCTGTCTCGAGAAGCGTGGACCGCCGGTGTTAATTATTGAGAAGGGAGAGAACGTACAGCACTAACCGCAGGATATGGATGAAGACACCCATCACGGCGACGTAGATGCCGATCGCGTTCCGCAGGGCACTCGCGTACTTGCTCTCCTTGACGGCCCAGATCTCGTACACGAGATCCGTGACGAACCCGAGGAAGAACAGGACGGAGGCGAAGATCATGAGCATGGGATTGATGAAGAACCCCACAGCACCCGCGGCGAATCCGGCGATGAACAGTCCTCTGGAGTAGGTCTGCCAGCGCACGAACGACCGGTCAGTGCGGTAGACGACGACCACGATACCGGCCGTGAGGAGTCCCGTAATGACCGTCGTGATGGCGAGGGCCGGAATTCGAAGCGCAGCGGGTACGAGCATGAGGATCGCGGACCCGAGGAGCGTATACCCGAACTGGATCAGCGTGACGCCCGCGCCCGCGATCGGAACGTTCCCCGCTTTGACGCCCTTGTTCGACACCCAGAAGCCGCCACCGATCGTGGCGGCGAAGGTGGCGATTCCGACGAAGTAGTTCGAGAAGAGGAGGCCTCCGAGGTCCGCGAGCGGCGTGTAACTTCCCACCAGCATCAACAGGATGTTCACTGCGACGAGCGCGGTCGCGATCCCCGCGACCTTCGAGACGTTGACTGTCGGGGTGTACTGCCTGGTCTGTGTACTGCTATGGACTGATGACATATTCGTATACACGACTATCAAATCCGTTAATAAATATTACTGTATCAGTTATGTAGAACAAAGTGGTGTGCGAGAACAAGTGAGGACGCAGTGTTCACAGGCCATGGTTCCTCACGACCGATGATCGGTCTCGAGACAATATATGTGTAATCTATTACCTGTAGCCGTTACTGTTGGACTGATTGTTTGACGTCACTGGATACACGACGACGTCCCACTGCTTTCTCGAGGCGGCTCGAGGACGCCCACATCCCCACTCGGAACGGTCAACCGTGGTGTCGGGCAATCGATCACGCGACCCGCTCGCCGTCGCCGTCGACCGCGAGCGCGCAGTCGTCACAGAGCCACCAGCCCACCAGCGGGTCGCGTTTGATGACCGTATCGCAGTTCGGACACTGCATCGGTTCGCCGTCTCGAGCCTCGATCATCCGTCGCCAGCTCCTCGAGCGGTCGCGTCGTCGGTGCGATCGAGCACGACGAGTTCGCAGGTCTCCGCGAGGCGTTCGACGCGCGCTCGGAGGAGGGCCTGGCCCACAGCGGTGGGGACGTACTCGACCCGGTCGTCCGTGGATCGCTCGCGTCGCTTGAGGAGACCGTGCCCGACGAGCACCGTCAAATTCGGGTAGAGCCGATTGCGATTGAGTTCGGGATTCGCGTGCTCGAGTTCGCGGACGATCTCGGCTTCGTGGGATCGCTTGTCGTCGCGCTCGAGGCGGGCGACGGCCTCGAGACAGTCACACTGGAAGGCAGTGAGGTCGGTCCAGCGAGTGCCGCCGTCAGAATGGAGATCTGAGGAGGATCGGCTCGTGTCACTCGGCTCACCACCGTCTGTTACGAGTTGGTTGTGGGGTGATGCGTCTGCTCGAGCGGGGTTTTCAAGGTCCCGCGAATCGTTGTCGTGCATGGCTTGCGGACCCTACGTACGCGAGCCGCGCGGTCCCGGTGTCTGAAGCACCGGCCCGCATTTTCGTGATCGATCCGACGGGCAGTCGAATCTCTGCGAAGCTCGCGGTTGCTATTTCTTCTCGAGTCGCAATAAAGTCTTCTACGATATTGTAGAATTTTATCTACGTTATCGTCTAACCTCTCGAGCGTTCCGAACGATGTAAGAAGCCGGTCAGAAACGGGTATATGATGCGAAAACCCGGGGACTGGATGCAGAATCCGACAGATGATCGGATTCTCGAGGTGCTGAATACCGGGTTAGAGCTTGGTCCGACGACAATTGGGAGAAACATCGATCGCGATCGGACCGGCGTCAGCCGACGGCTTTCTGAGTTGGTGGATTACGGGCTTGTCGATCGGGTCGATGAAGGCTACTACGTTATCACTGATCTCGGGGAGCAGTATCTGAATGGGGAGCTAGATGCGGACGGGCTCGGGTCGGACAATCGCTGACTGAAACGTGAATCACTCCGGAACGTCGTCGCAGGCACTCACCATAGCTTTCGTCTTGATACAGTCGTAGAAGTCGGCTGCACGTTCAATGGCGTCTCGTCGGTATACATAGTCACCGTCGGTTCTAATTTGCAGACTCGCACACACGGCCCCCGAGATTCTAGTTTTCTCGACTGATAGAATGGGCTACTTCGGCTCCAAACTGAGAAACTTGTCTGCTATCCCGAGAAAACATTGCCTCAAACGATGGACGACTCGAGATATGCACACGAGACGTGAACTCTCGTGTGCATATCGGGAATCGGATTCTGTCGGCGTACAACCTCAGGGAGAATCCGTAGTCTATTGTTTTGAAAAGGCGAATTTAAATCAGGATATCTCTGTTACGTGTGATCGGAACTTTGTTTTTATTAATTAATGTGAGATGTCGAAAGTCTGTTCTACGATCTAAGATTAAATGATATAGAATAAAGGGATAGATTCACTTCACCGGCACAGCCCTCTACAGCCCATTTTCAACCAACTCAATGAATTATTTTATGATATACTTCTATTCAAATGTAACGGTAGTGCTAGTAATATATAATCAAGATGACCTCATAATCATTGAATCAATAATAACTCTGGCCATGAACTATAGGAAATTAGGTCGTGCTTGGCGACTTGCTGCAGATCTTGCTGCAGAGCATGGACTAAGTTTAGAGGAAGCAATAATCTGTATTGAAGCAGAATAATACTACTCATCGTTATTATGGATACCTATTTTTCATTTGTGGTTGTCAAGAAATCCACCATTAGATATTTTATAAATAGATATTTGTATTGTCTCTCTCCTTCCATAAAACAGAGTGAAAGTATACCCATTATCAAACCAATGATGAATGTCCCTTCAGAGTTTGTCCAGTTCAATATCATTGGTGTATAAGACACAGAGCTATCGATAGGATAGATAATATATACTAAATTCACTGCCTTCTCTATCATACCGATCGATATAGTGACACATACTACCGCATACCACGCTAGAATAACCCAAATACTCCGGCAGAAGGAAAATGTTGCTTGGAATTGTCTTGATCGAGTTGAGCCGATATTCTCTAAGTAACTCATTGTCATCATATATATCAAATATTGGTCGTCTTGTTCCTTGATCTCTCCGTCACTATCAAACACATCTATATATCGCTCTAAATACCTAGTAGCTAGTTGGTCATTTTTATATAAATACTGTTGGAAAATACGTCTGTGAGGATTTAGTACATTATAGAACCACGTTCGAAGCCTATCAGATACAATAACGACGCCAAGGACATAACCTGAGAAAACTGAAATCATCAACGTGAACTCTCGTGATATAATGGCATATATTACCATATAGAGCGTAACAATTGCAAATAAAATCGCCCAAACCAATGCCACTCTTGACATTTTTGCGCCTTTAGTAACATCGATATCCTGTTTTTTCCAAGGGAGTCTGCTCTGTAATGCAGATCTCGCGTACGAATTAAAATACATCAACTCTATTACAATCTTGTAATAAAAAGAACCAAAAGCATAAACGGTCTTCTCAATATCTACTGCAACTGAATGTAATGCTTGCCCAATAGTAAAACCAAAGACCGCCATTAATATCCCATATAGAACTATTGTTGTATTATTTAGCGATGTTTCAATATTCATTTCCCATACAGGTAGCAAGGTAACTGTGAGGATTAATAATATGACCCCTGGGAATGATTTTGCAAACAAGTCATAGGATCCGAAGATACGGGAGATACGAGTTGCCATTCCGATATTACATCATCATTATCAACAGCAATGTAAGTTCTACTGGTTTACTGGTCTTGGCTGAGACACGGTTTAATGGGCTCTGTTGAATCGCTGTAAGGCGGTAGATTTCACTGTTTGACGGCACGTTTGATGTTGTAGACGACACACATCAGAGAAATTTCACGGAACTCTCGATACCAGCTACGCGCTCGCACGGCGTAGCCGAGCGAGCGCTTGACGGCTGAGTTGACGGTTTCGGCCATTGACCGCTGAGCGTACCGATCTTCATCAATGCGGGCGTTGTGTGCGTGATCGTACGGAGCGAAGATCCGGTGTTTGATCAGCGGGCGAATGTCGAGTTCACGGAGTCGTTCGCGGAGTTGTTGCTTGTCATAGCCCTTATCAGCGGCTAGAGACCGCAGATCGCCCGCGTTCCGGCGGGCGATCTGCTCACAGAGATCTGCGTCGCTGCCTTCTAACGTCGTCGAGCAGTGAAGATCAAGCACAGCTTGCGTTGCTGTATCGACGAGTTTGGTTACTTTGAGCGTCTGAACGCGATAATTCGTTCGTTGACAGTAGTGACGGCTTGCACGATCTCGTTCATAGAACGTAGCGTCGATCGCAGCGTGCTCAGAGAGGTCGTGTAGCTGCGCCGACTGGCACAGCAACACTCGACAAACGCTCATCTCGATCCGATCAAACGCCTTACACAGCGTAGATGGTGCGGGGAGATCGGCCGTATCAAGGCCGATCTCCCCTGTTATTTGCGGCATTTCCTTCAGCAGATCGATCGTCATTCGATAGGACGTATCGAGGTAAATCCGCAGACAATGCAGGGAAACGAGGGCATAGTCGGTGAATCCGCCGCCACCTTTCGGGGCGGCGGATTCGTCTCCATCGCCAGTAACGTTTTGAGCAATCGGCACAACTGCCCCAATGAAGCGGGAGATTTGGGTCATGAACAACTGAAGTCTCCCGCTTCAAGACCTTCGATTTAGCGAACCATTCCGCCGCTGTCTAGTGATTCAACACAGCCGTTTAATGAGTATTGAATTGAGAAAAACGCCTCTTTCAAACCACAGATCTTATTGAACGCAATCACGGCGTCGACGTCCAGGAATGTGTTACATCTATCAGTGTTGATAGGCGTCTGCGTAGCCGAACTCATTCACCTTGGCCAAGGGCGCTGTGCGTCGAATGATTGTCATTATCAGCCTCAACCACTCGCTCACTACAACTACCGCCCCGCACACGATTTGCGCGCCCGCGGGGCGCGCTGTGCGCGACGTCTTCCGGGTCGGGTAAACCCCCGCTTCCGGCGGTCGGTCCAGGCGACCGCCGACTCTCCGTCGTTGGGGGTGGTTGGTTTAGAGACGGGATTTTCCTCAAGCGCGATCCCGATGAGACACAACTCAGGGTGAAGCCGATCGCGAAGGAGATCTGCGTCGATATCTCTCCTGGAGGCAGTCACGACAGACGCCAGCCCAAGGTGCAAGATCATCTGCACAGTTGAGACAATCCCATCGACAAGCGAACTCACGGCACCGGTAACTGAAGAATTGTGCGAATTGAGTCCTTTCCGGGGCGTTCACACCGAACACCCTGGAATAGAGAGTTTTCTACGAGATATTTGCCCCAGTAAGGTTAAGAAATAATTAAGCTGAGAATGGGGGCAGAGGGATTTGAATCAGGGAGCAGCTTGCTGCGACCGTGGTTCAAATCCCTCCTCTGGCATACCTGCCGCTCGCGGATTTGCGAGCGGCGAGAATATGGGGTCGGAGGGATTTGAACCCCCGATCTACTGATATCTCCGGTGCGCCTCGGAACTCCAGAGGGTCATCACACGAGCACTGATCAGGTGCCCGATCAGTATATCAGTCTGGAGTGTCGTCCCGGGCGCGTTGCCTCTGGAGTCAGCCGCCATGCCTGGCTTGGCCACGACCCCTCGAGTCCCAGTTGGGCTATCCAACCTAAAGTGGTTTCGATTCGGAGTGGAATCGCCCTACAGCCACGGGGCCCGCCCCGCGGTGTCCGTCCCGTCGTCGCCCGGATACGCGTTCGGCTCGTCCTCACGCTCCATGACTGGTGACTCGCTCGAGCCCTCGTCCCCACCGTCGGTTACCGCGCCCATCTGAGCGGCCGCGTCGGTCGCGTCAGCACCCGAATCGGGGCTCGAGTCGGCGTCGTCGGCGTCCCGGAACGGGAAGTCGATGGCGAACAGGGCGGCGACGATCAGGGCGGCCAGCGGGGCCTGTCCGAAGGCCATCCCGAGCAGGGACAGCGGTAGCAGGCCGAGCGCGACGGCGCTCCCGAAGCGGAACCGGTCGATGTCCATGTACTCCCGTAGATACGGTCCGGTCAGCGCGATGGTCAGCGCGAAGCCCACCCCAACGGCCGCAGCCAGCGTCGCGTTGATCATGAGTTCGGGATCGGTCATCACCGAGAACGTCGCCCCGGAGGGGTCGACGCTCGCGACCAGTCCCAGCCCGATGACGACGACGGGGTTGGGGAGGTACTCGCCGATCGTCGCACTGGCGGTCTTGGCCGCGATGGCGAGGATAACCAGCGCCGCGAATCGGGTGATGATGGCATCGTTGAGGACGCTGCCGATCGCCGGCGCAAACGCGGCCTGGACCGCCGCGAGCAGTATCAGTGGGATCCCGACGAGCAAGACGACCGTCGCCTGTTCGCGGGGCGTGCCGTCCATGTCCGCCAGAATCACTGCGACGGTGGCGCTCCCGCCGAAGATCAGCAGGCCGACCTGAATCGCGCCCAGTGGCTCGTTGAGCGCACCGGCCAGGATCAACGCTGGAAAGACACCGTCGACTAACGGCAGCATCATCACCAGCGCGAGGAGCCTGGCGTCACCCCCGACGATGCGCTCCATCTGGAGCGCAACCGGGTGTTGTGACGTACTCATCGGTCAGGGCCGATGGCCATGACCCGAGGCCTGTGGGCGATATGAGGGACGGTCCCGTACCGACCGGTCCGCACACCAGTCGATCGCGTTCGGGTTAGGGCCTCGTGCTGTGAGTTTCTGTGTAAAATTCCCGAACTGGGTAGCGACGAAGTCGGAGCTCGTCCGGCCTGCGGTTCGGGCGTTGGCTGCACTCACAGCGAACATACCCAGACAGATGGGAGGACTGTCAATAAACGTTGCGTGGGACTGCATTTCACGATCCGCCAACGCTCCGGCAGTAGCTGGCAGATCCGAACGGAAATGCACAGATCTGGCACGGACATGTGCACTCGTTCCGGAGATTTACTCGGGTACTGATATCCAACGCGACGCTCGCCATAACCGAGATGACGGCGAGGACGCCGAGCACTCGAGAACGAGCGCAGACGGCGAGCCGGAACCGAATGCACTGCGGGCGATCGAACCCGAACCGAGACCGGCACGGGATACCAGCGTGGCTAGACGAATCGCCCGTTGACAGCCTCGTCACCCGTTGACACCCAAATATATCTCGCAACGCTTTTTGCCCAGGGGTCCGGACGGTTTACATGGCGAACGACGTTCCCGAGCACGAGCCCTATTCTTCGAAACTCCAAGTACCGGAAGCGCTAACGTTCGACGACGTCCTTCTCCGTCCCAAGGAGAGCCGTGTCGAACCCGACGATGCCGACCTCACGTCGCACGTCTCGAAAAACGTCGAGGTCTCGGTTCCGATCATCTCGGCGGCGATGGACACCGTCACCGAGAGCGGCATGGCGATCGCGATGGCCCGCCACGGCGGCCTCGGCGTCCTCCATCGCAACATGAACGTCGACGAGATGGTCGAGGAAATCGGCCGCGTCAAGAGCGCCGACGAACTTATCATCCCGCTGGATTCGGTCGTCACCGCCGACCCCGACATGTCCGTCCGCGAGGTCGATGAACTGATGGCCCACAAGGGCGTCGGCGGCGCACCCGTCGTCAACACCAACGGTGAAGTCCTGGGGATCATCTCGAGTACGGACATCCGACCTCACCTCGAGGTCAACGAGGACGACCCGGTGACCGAAGCGATGACCGACGAGGTCATCACGGCCCACGAGGACGTTGACTCCCGCGACGCGTTCGAGTTGATGTACGACCACAAGATCGAGCGCGTCCCGGTCGTCGACGACGAGAACCTCCTCGTGGGACTGGTCACGATGCAGGGTATCCTCCAGCGCCGCGAGTACAAGGAGGCCGTCCGCGACGAGGACGGTCGCCTCCGCTGTGGCGTCGCCGTCAGTCCGTTCGAGCAGAACCGCGCCGAGGCCGCCGACGAGGCCGGTGCGGACATCCTCTTCATCGACACCGCGCACGCGCACAACCTGAACGTCATCGAGGGCGCTCGCGAGATCAAGGAGTCCGTCGACGCGGACGTCGTCGTGGGAAACATCGGCACTCGAGAGGCAGCCGAGGACCTCGTCGAGTTCGCGGATGGTCTCAAGGTCGGGATCGGTCCAGGATCGATCTGTACCACGCGCATCGTCTCCGGCTCCGGCATGCCCCAGATCACGGCCGTCGCACAGGTTGCGGACGTCGCTGCCGAACACGATGTTCCCGTGATCGCCGACGGCGGCATTCGATACTCCGGTGACGCGATCAAGGCAGTCGCTGCGGGTGCAGACGCCGTCATGCTCGGCTCCTATTTCGCCGGCACGGAGGAGGCACCCGGTCGCGTCGTCACGATGAACGGCAAGAAGTACAAGCAGTACCGCGGCATGGGGAGCGTCGGTGCGATGAAATCCGGCGACGGCGACCGCTATCTCAAAGATGAGCCGGAGGAAGAAGACGAGTACGTGCCCGAAGGCGTCGAGGCCGCGACGCCATACAAGGGAACGCTCAAGTCCGAACTTCACCAGCTCGCCGGCGGGATGCAGTCGGGCATGGGCTACGTCGGCGCGGAGACGATTCCCGCGTTCAAGGAGCGCTCCGAATTCGTCCGCGTCTCCTCGGCCGGTCAGGCCGAGAGCCACGCCCACGACGTCGTGATCACCGACGAAGCGCCGAACTACTCGCCCGACAGCGAATAAGACGCGCCGATTCGGCACGACACTCGAGGACCGACTCAGATCAATTCCGTCCGCCGAATTTTCCCCGTCGTGGTCGTCGGCAGTTCGTCGACGAATTCGATTTCGCGCGGGTACTCGTACGCTGCGACCGTTTCGCGGACGAGATCGCGGATCTCAGCCCGTAACTCGTCCGATCCCGTCTCCCCCGCGACCGGCTGGACGACTGCCTTGATGATCTCGCCGCGGGTCTCGTCGGGGACCCCGACGACGCCGACCTGTTCGACAGCTGCGTGCTCGAGGATCGCCTCCTCGACTTCCCGGGGCGCGACGCGGTAGCCGCTCGTGATGATGAGGTCGTCGTCACGCGAGACGAACCAGACGTATCCGTTCTCGTCACGTTTCGCGAGATCGCCGGTGAGGTGCCAGACGTCCGCACCCGCGTCCAGCGTCACTGCCGCGGTCTTCTCGGGCGCATTCCAATACTCCTCGAAGATCACGGGATCGTCGCCACGCCGGACAGCGATCTCACCTATTTCTCCCGATTCGACGGGCTCGCCGCTGTCGGGATCGATGACGTCGACGTCGTGGCCCGGGACGGGTTTTCCCATGCTCCCCGGTTTCGCGGGGAACCAGTCGCGGCAGTTCGTGACCAGCAGGTTCGCCTCCGTCTGCCCGTACAGTTCGTTGACGTCTGTTCCCGAGAGTTCTTCGTCGGCCCACTCGAGGATCTCGCTGGTCAGCGGTTCACCGCCCGAACAGATCGCCTCGAGCGAGAGGTCGTACCGCTCGGTCGGATCGTCGATCGCCATGAGCATCCGGATCGCCGTCGGTGGGATGAAGGCGTTCGTGACGTCGAACTCCGCGGCGATTTCGAACGCCCTCTCGGCGTCGAACGACCCCATCGGATAGCCGACGACCGGCCGGCCGTAGTGCCACGCCGGGAAAACGAGGTCGCCCAGCGCGCCGATCCATGCCCAGTCGGCGGGGGTCCAGTAGACCGCGTCGCCACGAACGTCCCGTTCGAAGTACATCGAAAACGCCGGGCAGTGGCCGACCCAGACGTCGTGCGTGTGGAGGACCCCCTTCGGATCGCCGGCGCTCCCGCTCGTATACATGATGATCGCGGGCATGTCGGCGTCCGTTTCGACGGTCTCGTACTCGTTCGAGCGACCGTTGACCGCTCCCTCGAATGTTCGGACGTCCGCCTCGCCGACGCGCGCTGCCACCGGGTCGGCATCGACGACCAGTACGTGCTCCAGGTCGGGACAGTCGGGTGCAACGGCTCGGATTGTCTCCCACTGGGCGGCGTCGACGACGGCGACTCGAGCCTCGCTGTCCCGCAGGCGATAGCGCAGGGCGTCGTCGCCGAACAGCACCGACAGCGGGAGCGATATCGCGCCGCGCTTCCAGCAGGCGAGATGCGTGAGGACGTTTGCCGGTTTCTGCGGGACGACGACCGCGACTCGATCCGCACGGTCGACGCCCATCGACTCGAGGGCGTTCGCGACGGCGTTCGATCGCCGATCGAGGTCGTCGAAGGTGTACGTCTCGCGGCGACCGTCCGGACGCGCCTGAAAGAGCGCCGGCCGATCACCGTCCGGATGCTTGCCAACCAGATCGATTGCAGCGTTGAAATCCGACGGAACGTCCCACGCGAACGACTCGCGTGCCGCGTCGTACGAGTCCTCGTCGAGCGTGATGTGCCACGCCATATCAGATCGTACAACGAAGTTCGGGATAAACGGTCGGGCAGGGTGATCGCCGCGGGAGAACAGTATCGAGATCAGAGGCGTGGGAACCGCGGCGTCTCGACGGTTACGTCGACGCCCTCGAGTCGCGGATCAGACCCCAGTTCGGTCATGAGTTCCCGCTGCGGGTCTGCGGTTCGTGATTGGTACAGCGTCCGCTCCTCGGGCTCAATGTCATCGCCCGACCGCCACTCAACGGCGAGTCGCGCTCGGCGAAGCCGCGTTCCGGTAACAAGGTGGAGTTGCTCGAGGGCCTCGAGCGGGACGGCGAAGTTTCGCTCGTCGTAGGTCGCGACGGCGTCGGGCGGCAGGTCTGCGACCACGTCTCGGTCGCGTTCGCCCATGTCTGCTCGCAAGAGCAGCGATCGATAGGATTCACCGACGAAACACCACAGCAGCCGCTCGTTGGTCAAGACCAGCTCCCAGAACTCGATCGAGTTCGGTCGCTGGCGGAACCAGTGCGTAAGCCGGGCGATGACGGGTTCGGTCGGCATCGTGGGGTCGGCCGCGTTCGGTTCGGGATCAGTGCGTTCGTCGGTCGAATGAGGTGTGTGATTGGAACGCATAGATTAGCGCTCAAGCAGTGCGTGGAGGTCCACGGGCAGGTCGTCGCCGGTCTGCGTCGCGAGCGAGACGCCGATGAACAGGACGATTGCGACGAGCAGTGCAACGGTGCCGACCGGGAACACGTCCGGGAAGGGGTAGGTCGCCATGATCCCCTCGGCGAGGGCCCCGTAGCCGGCGACGTCTGCAGCCATCGGCACGGCGCTGTAGACGATGTTGACGGCGAGTCCGCCGAGGATCGCGACGATCGCGCCCCACTTCGTCGCGCCCTTCCAGTTCATCCCGAAGACGGCGATCGGAACGAACGCCGCGGCGAAGAAGCCCCAGCCGATCGTTCCGAGAATCCCCACCAGCGCGTCGGAGAAGTAGACGACGCCCGTCGCGAGGATCGTCAGGCCAGCCAGCGCCGCCTGTGTGACCCGGAGCTCGGTCCTGTCGTCCTCGATCGGTTTGCCCAGCGCTCGCGGAATGTCTCGAGAGATGGCTGCCGCACCGATGTTGAGAAACGAGTCGCTCGTCGACATGATCGCAGCGAGCAACGCTGCGAGGATGAGTCCGGCGACGACGCTCGGCGTGTACTCGAGGACGAAGACGGGGCCGACCTCGCTCGCACTGAACGTCTCCTGAATCTCGCCGGCCTCGACCATCGAGCGCATCGAGAGCCCCGCCGAGAAGGCGATCAGGCTCGAGATAGCATAGGAGAGGGCGGCGATCGGCGCGCCCCACTTCAGGATCTCGAGGTTGCGGCTCATGTAGAACTTCGTGATCAGGTGGGGTTGACCGGCGGAGCCGACCGAGAAGAGGATCCACCACGCGACGCCGACGAGGACGGCCGTCGTCGTGCCCCCCATCGCACCGAACGGCGAGACGAGGGCCGGGTCGGCGGTCGCGAGATTGCGGGAGATAGTTTCCATTCCGCCGCCAAAGGACATGGCGTAGGCGAAGACAAACACCGCGCCGGTGATCATCGTCAGCGCTTGCAGGAAGTCGGTCCAGACGCCGGCGATCATTCCGCCGAGCATGCTGTACAGCAATAGGATGAGTGCGCCACCGAGCAGTCCCCAGATAACCGGAATCCCGAAGATTGCACGCATGACGAACTGCAGCGCCGCGAGGTTCGTCGCGAGGTAGGCGATCACGCCGACGATAACTGCGAGACCGGTGAGCCCGCGGACCCAGTCGCTCTCGTAGCGGACGTACATCCCGTCGGCCAGCGTCAGAACGTTTCTGATATCCGCGAGCAATCGCAGCCGCTTGGCGAGGACGACCCAGGTGATGAGAAAGCCAAGCGGCGCGGTAAAGAAGATCCAGAGCGACGTCGTCCCGAACTCGTAGACGAGTTCGGGGCCGCCGACGAAGCCGAAGCCGGACTGGATGACGGAGAATGCGGTCATCGCGAGCACCCAGGTCCCGATGCTCTTCCCGGTGATGAGGAAGTCCCCGGTCGTCTGCGTGCGCGTGTATCCCCACACGCCGATCAGAACGACGATCAATAGGTACACCGCGCCGAACCCGAGGATGATCGGATCGTCTGCAACCGGGATCCCTTCGGTTTGCAGCGGACTCAACGAGAGTGCAGTTCCGTCAGTCATCGTCGCCCTCCACGTCGGCCGTGCCGTCGAGTCCGTCCGTTCCCGTCGTCCTATCGATTTTCCGAGGTGCGAGGGGGAGTTCCGCATCGCGCTGTCGGTCTCGAGCCTCATCGATGATGTCGTCAACGATCGGCTCGCCGCCGATCCGGTCAAAAATCAACGAGTAGTAGATCGCCGCGAACGCTGGCGCAAGCCACAGAAGCCCGAAGTACACGAGCGTCGGCATCGGCACGCCGAGCACGTAGGTGTAGCTCGTGACGTCCGGGTTCCACAGCAGCCAGATCCCTGTGAGCCCCGCAAGGAACATGCCGGCGAGCCCCGCGATGAGACCGGTGTACGGCTCGAGGAAGGAGCCGCGATGTTCGGTCGATGCGCCGGCGACGACTGCGAGGATGAATATCGCGGCGACGTAGGAAAAGACACGATACCAGCCGAGGCTCGCCGTGAGCAGCGCTCCGGCTGCGAGAACGCCGATCGCCGCCATCAGCGTGTTTCGGGCCACACTATCCCTCCCGTCCGCGGTCCGGGATCCTCTCCCATTCCGTTTCGCGCACACTGAACTGGCGCACCCGGTCGCTCGCGCCGCGACCGATACATCCGTCCCGATCGCCGACTTCGATACTATCGGTAGCAACCACCATGACCCTGTACCACGCACGAAAATACGGACTACTATTTGAATAATTCGACAGTACGGCGGCTATGAGTGAGTAAGAACATCTTATCGGCGAATTGAGCGTGATCTCACCTGATATCTGTCGATACGGCCACAGGGGGTCGGCCGAACTGGGCGATGAGCTGCTCGAGGTCGATCACGAGTGTGGCTCGACGGCGGCCCGCGCGACGGGCGGACCCTAGACGTCCATGGACGGGGTCGTGAACGATCCCTCGTCGAGTTCCGGATCGTACTCTTCGATCGCGGCTCGGACGAGAGTGAACACGCCGGTCTTGCTCCAGCGTGCGGTATTGATGTGGAGGTCGTAGAACGTCCGGTTACCGATGTCGATCTCGTAGTAGGACTGGTATCGACCGGCCTCGCTGACCTCCCGAACTCGCATTTCCGCTTCGGTTTCCATGCGGTCGTCGATGCGGTTGAGTCGGACGTCTTCTGGCGCGTCGAGCCAAATCCGAAGATCCGCGCGGTCGCCGGCGAGCCAGCCCGCCAGCCGCGACTCGAGGATAAATGGTTTGTTGGCCATGCCCCACTTCTCGGCGATCTGTTGGAGCCGCTGATCGAGCGCACGGTCGATCTCGTCGGACTCGTCGGCCTTCGCGGTCAGCTGGTTGAGGTTCATGTCCCGATCGTCGGCGAGTTCGCGGAAGATGTCGCCGCCGGAGACGTACGGACAGCCCATCGCATCGGCGAGCCGTTTACACAGCGTCGTCGCGCCACAGCCCGGTGGTCCAGACACGGTCACGAAAAGCGTCGTGTCGATACCCTCACTCGAACTGTCTTGTACAGGCATACGTCGATGGTCTCGGTCCCTCATCAACAAGCTTCCCCTCCTCGCTCGAGCGCGAACCGATTGTCACTCGAGTTACTGCGGAACGAACGTGTTCCCGCACTCGGTACACGTCAGCCGAAAGGCCCCCTCGTCGGTGAGCTCGAGGCCGTGGCCAATCTCGGCTTCACAGTCCTGACAGTAGACCAGTGACTCGATCTGCTCCCAGTCGTGTTTGGACTTGGGCGCGCCGAAGGCGAAGCCGATGACTCGTTCGTCGGTGTTGTTGTAGCCGTGCTGGAAGTCGCCGGGATCGAACCGGATCACCTCGCCCTCGTCGACGGTGACCTCTCCGTCCTCCGTGTCAAACGTCGCGGTCCCCTCTTGGACGTAGAAGACCTCCTCCTGATCGTGGTGGGTATGCATCCCGCCCGAGAACGACTCGTCAGGCTCGAGTTCGAAGTAGTTCATCGCGAAGTCCGAAACCCGAGCGCGTCGGAGATGGGCCGTCTGACCGAGTGGACTTCCATCGGATTGATTTCGGTGTCAACGTCGTCGATTGCGACTTTCTCCATGCGTGGTTGTTCATCTCTCGATGCAAAATTCAGTGGGTGTGGATAACTGACGTGGAGCGCCGTGGGGTCTGCCCTATGACTGCTAGTGACGAATCGCTCGCTCAGTCTCGAAGAGGTTCCTCGAGGGGACTCGCGGTCGATGACCGCCGGGACAGAGCGGGCGCGAAAACAGGTCGCTGCCGGCTATGTCCCAGCCGGAAGAGTAACGCATACGGTCGTCCGACCCGGAGACCGATACGTGAATCGCCGTACGGTACTTCGGACCGCTGGGGTGGCCGTGATCGTGGGACTCTCGGGCTGTCTCGAGGCGTTCAAGGAGCACTATAAGGGGAGTTTCCAGGGGCTGGTCCCCATCGAGATCCACAGCGAAGCTGAGCACCACTACGACCTTACGCTCGAGGCCTACGAGACCGGAACGAACCGGCAGACCTACGACGAGAGTTACACAGTCACGGCGAACCAGTCGGCGTCGCCCCCGCACCTCGAAGCGATCGAACAGACCCTCCGCGTGGTCAAGTACGGACGGGACGGCGAGGAGCTGGCGTTCAAGGAGGCCACGATCACGCCGAGCACGAAGCTCGTGAACGTCCGGCTCACCGACGACGACCTCATACTGGACGTCCAACGTGGTGAGGGAGCGGACGACTCAGGTCCGACGGCCGGGCCCGAACCGGAGGGACCCGCGACGAACGAATCTGGACCAGACGGATCTCCAGCGAACGAGTCCAGTCCGAACGACCCCGAGACGACCGACAGCGACGCGCCAGCCAACGAAAGCAACACTTCGACCGACGAGTAACGAGCGCGAACGGCGACCGCGGTCAGGGGTAGGGATGGAACGGCCGCTCGAGGCGCGGTTCAAAGCCGAGTTCGTTCGGGACGGTCCGCGCCCGCTCGCCGAAGAACGGTTCCCCGGTGAACAGCGGTTGTGCGCCGGGGACCAGCACCCGGACGGCCTCGAACCCGATTTCGTCGATATCGCGGGTCGTCAACCGGGCCGCGTACGGCGTCAGTCCGGCATCGGCCGTCCGCGAACACAGCGCCTCGAGCCGATCGGTACCGGTCGGCACGGGATCGGGACCGACGCTCGCCGCCGGAACCGTTCGCTCGGTGTCGACGAACGCTCGTACGCGCTCCGGGAACGACGCGTACGCACCGATTTCTCCGCCGGCATCGTTGGCGTCCTCGGGACCGAGGTTCCGCAGCTCCATCCAGTTTTGCAGCGCCTCCTCGAGCGCCGACGTCGCGGCCGCCGCGGCGTCGAGCCCGGCCGCCGAGCCGACGGCGAAAGCCGGCCAGGAGTCGTCATCGGCCGAGACCGCGTCGGTTCCCTCGAGCGCGTCCGGCTTACGGTGAACCGCCACGGCGACGACTGGGACGTCGATATCCTGCGTGACAAGCAGCGGCGTCACCGACAGCCCCTCACTCCGGGCGCGTCGCTCGAGCGCGTCGAACGCGTCCGTCTCGACCGATAATCCGAGCGGGTCGAACGTCGAGTACCACGCGAGCATCGCCGCGTCGCGCTCGATGACCTCCGTCAGCCCGGAGACAAGCGCGTCGACGGTCGAGGAACCCAGCCCCAACCCGGTTGTGATCGCCGGGACCAGCGACTCGCCGGGCTGGGGGAACTGGACCGCCGCAGCGGGCAGGTGTGCTTGTTCGCCGGTCGTGAGGTCCTCGCCCGGAACCCAGCGGTGCTCGTCACTCGCGTCGTCGGCCGGCGCGTCGTCCGGCCGGACGAGTGCCGTCGGGGCGACCGCGTTCTCGAGGTCGGCCTCGCTCGCGTGGACGAAGTCGTCCTCGCGGTAGACGCCGGCGCAGTAGCGCTCGAGCCCCTCGCCGACGGCCTTCATCAGCGCGGCGTTCCAGTCGATCGCGACGCCGGCGGCCTGTCGCGGCGCGCTGGCATCGCTGTACGCGGCCGTGTCCGCGACCGTCGACAGGTAGTAGGGGGCCGGGAACGACTCGATCTCGCCAATGCTCGTGATAGGTCCGACGCGGTCGTCGATCGCCCCTTCGGCATGTTCGACCGCGGCATCGAGAGCGAGCGTCTCCGCGTCGCGCTCGAGCTGCCGATCCCGGTCGCCGTCGGCACACTCACACCCGGGAACGGGCAGGAACCGGCGTCGAGCGTGAGGAACCTCGAGTACCTGCCCCAGAATCGATCGCTCATCGCCGGAGAGGACGCGCACGCACTCCCGGCCGGCGATCGCGCCGGCGAGTCGCGCCGCACTACGATCGGCCTGTGGGCCGTCTGCCCGCTCCTCGAGATTCGATGCGACGCGCGCGCGGAGACAGTCGAAGCAGCCCGTTGCGGGCGCGAATCCGGATATCGCGGCGTCGATGTCCGGAATCGGGTGGCCGCCGCCGCCGCCGATCTCGATGGCGATCCAGGGCGTTCCGCCCGTCCGGGCGGCCTCGTTGGCCCGGTCGAACGCGGGCGACCCGGTGACGTCGCTGACGACCGCGAAGCGAGCGTCTGTGAGATCTATCGGATCGGCGTCACGAACGCCGATGTCGACGTCATCGAGCGCGGTGACGACCGCTTCCCGAACTGGATCGTCACCCACGACGTGGACTTGCATACCCCTACCTGCTGGCGCGGACGGCAAAAACGCCCCGCTCGAGCGTCGCCGGACGGTTCGGAGGGCCCGAGGACGCCGGCGAGTCAGATCTGCTTCTCAGTCCTCGGCCGCGGCCGGCGAATCGACGTAGACCAGTTCGTCCGCCGACTCGAGCAGGTGGACGCCCCAGGTGACGGTGACGGGGACGAGCGCGGTGGTAAAGATCGCGATGAACACGAGAATCGAGAACATTTTGGCGTCGATGACTCCGGCCTCGTAGGCGACCTGTGCGATGATGATCTCGACGGTCCCGCGACCGTTCATGCCGAAGCCGACGACCAAGCCCTCGCGGGAGGTGAGCGATGTTGGTAACGAGAACAGCCAGGAGCCGATTATCTTCCCGAGGAACGCGATGGTGACCAGCACCGCGAGCACGACGAAGGAATCGAAGAACACGTCGAACGTGATCTGGAACCCGACCGTGACGAAGAAGACCGGTGCGAACAACCCCATCGCGAGGTCGTACATGACCGTGTGCATGTGCTCGTACAGGCTGGGTTCGACATCGGCCTGCCGGAGGAACATGCCCGCCATGAAGCCGCCGATAATCATGTGTAAGTCCGCCAACGTCGCGAGTTGAGCGAACAGCAGGGAGACGAGCAGGGCGAAGGTAAAGGCGGTGGTCCGATCGACGAACCCGTACCGTTCGCGCTGGTGCTCGATATACCGCCACGCGATCGGGAGGAACCGATACCCGATCAGGAGCGTCACCGCGAAGAAGCCAATCGCCTGCAGGAGGATCACGCCGATCTCGGTCGAGTCGAGCGTGCCCGCCGTCACGTAGCTGTCGACGCCCGCGAACGCGATGAGAACGCCCACGTCGGAGGCGAGGGCACCGCCGAGTAACACGTTCGCGATCCGGGTATCGAGGAGCTCGAGGTCGGCGAGGATACGGGATTTCGTTGCCAGCGACGTGGCGGCCATCGCGAGCCCGAGGAACAGCGCCGCGCCGACGGAGACACCGAGCCAGACGCCGGCCGCGTAGCCGAGGCCGAACGGAATGACGAATGCGCCGAAGGCGATCAGCAGCGACTGCGGACCGAGTTCGAACAGCTCTCGCAGATCGACCTCCATGCCGACGTAGACCATCAGGAGGAACACGCCGAGTTCGGACAGCACCGAGAGCAGCTCCGAGGGATGTAAGAGACCGAGCAACGCGGGGCCGAAGGCGATGCCGGCGAACAGCTCCCCCATCATCGTTGGATAGCCGAATCGCTCGGCGAGCGCGCCGAACACCCATGCGACCGAGAGAACGAGCAGGAGGCTCAGGATATCAATCGAGACGGTTTCGACCATTGATTACACCCGCCTACCGCCTGTCGGCCGAGCGTGTCGCGTGGTCTGCTTGCGGACCTGCCAGTGTTGATTCACAGCGATCACCTATCGGAACGCGGCTCGGTCTGCTGTGACGGCACACAGCCACTTTACTGGATAGGGGGATCAGTCATCGGTACTGGTCTCGAGGTCGTCGCCAATCGCTGGCCCCGCCGGACCCTCGGTGATATCGGCATCTCGCCACGTTCCCCGTCGGTACCAGCCGTAGGCGAGACCGGCACCGATGACGTTCGAGGCGGCGAAGGCGATCCAGATTCCGCGGTACTCCATCGCTGCCTGCGAGAGACCGTAGGCGATCGGGAGGCGGACGACGGCGTAGGTCACGAGGACGATTGCCGCCGCGGTGAGCGTCTTTCCGGTCCCGCGGAAGCTGCCATTGTAGGCCCGCATCACGCCGATAAAGCCGAATGAGGGGCGACGTATCGGAGGAAGGTAACCCCAACCTCGATGACTTCGGGATCGTCGGTGAAGACGGCGGTGATAGGCTGTGCGCCAAGCCACGCCACGACACCCAGCGCTCCGAGGATGACAAACATAGTGCGGGCGGCGAAGTCCGCTGCGGCTTCCGCACGCTCCGGTTTGTCGGCACCGACGTTCTGTCCAGTCATCGTCTCGACGCCGCGGGCGACCGCGATCGCCGGGAGGAAGATAACCGAGAAGACGCGCGTGCCGATCCCGTAGGCGGCGACGACGTAGGTCGGGAACAACCCGACGATCACCAGTAACAGGTTGATAGACAGGGCTCTCCCCATTCCCTCGATCGATGCCGGAAACCCGATCGACACGAGTTTCTTGGCAAAGGAGAGGTCCGGACGCATCTGGCGGAGCCGAATCCGGACGCCTCGCGTTCCGCGGAACATGATCGCCAGTCCGACAACGAGCGCGAGCGCGCGGGAGAAGACCGTCGCGATCGCCGCACCCTCAATCCCGAGTCTGGGAAACGGCCCCCAGCCGAAGATCAGGAACGGGTCAAGGACGACGTTCAGGAGGACGGAGCCGAACATCACGAGCATCGGCGTGATCGTGTCCCCGTAGCCTCTCATGAGTGCGATGAAGACGAAGAAGCCGAACATGAAGGGCATCCCGAGCGTGATGACCTGCATGTAGTCGGTCGCCCGCCACAACACGCCCGGCGACGCGCCGAGGAGGCCGAGCAGTTCCTCGACGAAGGCGTAGCCGACGAGTCCGAGCCCGACCGCGCCGAGCAGCGACAGCGCGACGGTCTGGGAGGCGGCGTACTCGGCCGCCGATTCCTCGTCCCCACCGATGTGCTGGGCGACGAGGACGCTCCCGGCGACCGACAGCCCCATCCCGACGGAAATAAGCAGGAAGACCATCGGAAACGCGAAGCTGATCGCCGCGAGCGCTTCGGTACTGTACTGGCCGAGCCAGAACGTGTCGATGAGGTTGTAGGCCGTCTGCAACAGGTTCGTCACGATGATCGGCAGCGACAGGTAGAACAACGGTCCCGCGATGTCGCCCGAGGTGAGGTCGAACTCGTCGCGGCCCTTGAACAGTCCAGAGATCCGATCCAGGAGGCTCATTCGACGGTCTCCGTCTCATCGTCGTCCACCGTCACCGTGTCCGTCCCGTCCGCCAGGAGAAATTCATCGATGTACTCGTGGACGTGGCGTTTCGTCTGCTCGGGCGGGCGATCGACCGCGGTCGACCGCGTCTGTGCACCGTGGAACAGCGTCACGAGGAAGTCAGCCGTCTCATCCGGATCGACATCCTCGCGGAACGCCCCCGCCTCGAGGCCGTCCGTGACGAGGCCCGCGATGCGATCGTGGAGCGCCCTATCGAACTCGGCCAGTTGCTCCCGGTAGGCCTCGTTGTACGGCGACTGGGCCTTGATCTCGAGGATCGCCGTCCGAAACTCCTCGGCCGACTCGTCGTCCGACGGCGTCAGCAGTTCGTCGATGAACTCGTGGAGCCGCTCGGCCGGCGTCTCGCCGGGAATCGTCTCGGTCCGCTCCTCGAACCGGTCCAGGAGAAACTCGAGAAAGGACTCGAGGAGGTCTTGTTTCCCCTCGAAGTGATAGTGAAGGGTGCCCTTGCTCTTGGTCGACTCCTCGGCGATATCCTGCATCGTCAGGTCCGCGTATCCATGCTTGCAGAGCGCGCGATACGTCGCTTCCATCAGATCGTCAATCGTCTCGTCCGTCATTCAGAAAGTGTCTACACGAACTTACTGACTGGCCAGTCAAAAGCGCTTCGCACCCGGGCGATTACGTTCGGCTGATGAGGTCGGACGACAGCTCGAGAGCGCAGAGACGCATCGGAATCGGCTCGGGCTGCAGAAATGGTGAAATCGGTGCTCGAACGCGAGAGCCCTCAGTCCTGTTCGCGCAGTCGCTCGAGGACGTCCTCGGCGTTCTCGACGGCCTGTTCCTTCTTTGCCGGGTAGGCCTCGACCTTCCCGCGGAAGGTGATGCCCTGCCCGAGGCGGACGTCGCCTGCGAAGGCCGCCTGCTTGTCGAGTCGCAAGAAGAGTTCGGTGTTCTCGGTGACCCGCTCGTCGAGTTCATCGATCAGGTCGTCGAAGCTCTCGAGGTCGGCCAGCCGCGAGAGGACGTGCCGAACGTCGTCGGCGTTCTCGACGCGCGCGGAAAGGACGAGGATCCGGTCGCCGTAGTGGCCCTCGCTCTCGGTGCGCTCAATCTCGAATGGCTCGTCATCGTCGCTATCGGGGAGGAAGGTTCGAAGCGCCTCCTCGACGCGCTTTTCGTCCTCGGTGGCGTAGCAGAACGTCCGTAAATCGACGTAGTGAAGCGGGATTTGTGACATCTGCGATTCGAAATTCGGTATGGTCGGTGCGGGCGCGATAGTGTCGGTCGGTGACGGGACTCGAGCGGCGAGCCGGCCCGCGAGCGGTGCTTATTCCTCGTCGGCGTCTTCGGCGTCGGTGGCATCAGCTTCGTCGTCGGCCGCCTCGAGGTCGTCCTCGGGGACGCCGGCCTCTTGGCCGTCGTCGAAGCTGATGGTGTAGGTAACGTCGCCGAACATCGACTCCATCGTCTGGGAGATGGTGCCGGTTTCGCCGTCGAACTCGCTGTGCTCGTCGTGCAGGACGACGCGATCGTCTTCCTCGAAGCTCATAGGTGGTGATTCCCCGTCTGCGTGTAAAAAGGGACTGATTTGCGGCAGGTAACCAGATGCTCTGTCAAGGACGTTGGATATCCTACTGAGTGGGCTTCGATAGAAACGAGGACGACGGGAGTTCTACTCACGTGACGACTATAGTAGCCACTGAAACGAGTCACACGCTGATCGCACAGCTGTCATGCGATCAGGTGTGCAGTGACTTTCAGTGGCTACTATAGGAATTTCCACACCCTCTCCAGTCGATATCGTTCGGTCGCTACGCTCCCTCTCTCATCCACAGGCAGACGCTCTGCGTCTTCCACGCCGTCGCTCACGCGTTCGCGAAGACCTCGCGCATAGTCAACCGGCGGGGCGGTTCACCGATGGCTCACGGTTCCCATTAGTCACCGTCTGATCACGGCGCGAAGCGCCGTTCGCACTATTCGCAATACCGAGCCCTTCCCGCTGGTCGGGCCTCACGGCTCACCGCCTCCAGTGCGCGCCACCGCACGGTGGGTTGTCACAGAGCGTGGAGGGTGGTTAATTCAGATCGGCCCGCTCGAAGCGCCGGTAGCCGATCGCGATCGGGACGACGATCCAGACCAGCATGATGACGGCGGCGAACCACTCCGTCAGGTAGAACGGGACCTCCCCGACGACGCGGTCCGCGGTAAGCAACGTCCCCTCCTGGAACGAGCCTGCCGGCACATCCTCGACGATGTTTTCCCAGCCGACCAGCGCCGGCACGTAGGCATCGATCAGCGAGGCCACAGCCTGCCGGTAGGCCTCGAGTGGGTTCAATCGGAGTGCGAAGAGGTACCACGCCGGTGCCTCGAGCCCGACGAGTTCCCCCTCGAGCAGGTAGTAGAGGCCGGCGATCAGCGGATGCCAAAGCATGGTAAACAGGATGTAGCTGCCGATCGCGCCGCCCATCGCCCGCATTCGGGTGTCGGTCATCGCCGAGACGCCGACGGCGATACCGGTGAAGGCGGCCCCGAGCAGGAGCGTTAGGGCGACGAACCCCAGGACGGTCCTGACGGGCAGCGAGCCGAACAGGGCGACCATGAGGGCGGCGGCGAAGGCACAGGCTACGAGCGTTGCGACGACGATGACGCCGGTACGACTCGCAAGCTTCCCGAAGAGTACGTCGCGGCGGTTGTGGGAGAGCCCGAAGAGGATCCGGAGGCTCCCGGACTGGCGTTCCCCGACGATCGCCATGTAACCGACGACTAAGGCGATGATGGGGACGAATATCTGCCCGCCGACGTTCGTGAAGAAGAAGATGACGTCCGTCGCGCTCGGATCCTCGATCTGGGCCGACGCGCCGAGCGTCACGATCCCCATCAGGAGCAGGAAGATCGCAGTGATCCCCAGACCATCCGCGAGCGGACGACATCCTCGAAGTCCTTGCGCGCGATCGCAACCCAGGTCATTGGTCCACCTCCTCGTCCGTCTCGAGCGACCGCTCCGTCTCGCTCTCGTCGATCCGGACGTCCGGGTCGGTTCGGCGATCGGCCCCGATACCCGATCCCGAAGTGTTGGCCCCGACCCCGGTAAACGCCGTGAACAGGTCCTCGAGCGTCGCCTCTTCGATATCGAAGTCCAGAACCACCGCGTCTGACTCGACGAGCCGGTGGACGATCGGCGCCTTGGCACGCGGATCCGTATAGGAGACGTGGAGTCCGTCTTTGGCGCGAGTCACGTCGGTGACGCCCTCGATCGCAGTCAGGTCGGCGACCGGCTCCCCGGGTTCGTCGGCGATTTCGACGACGAGTCGCGAGCCGACGCCGGCCGCCTCGCGAAGCCCCTCGATGGTGTCAACGGTGGCCAGTTCGCCGTCGTCTAAGATGCCCACGCGATCACAGACCGCCGCTACCTGCCCAAGGATATGGCTCGAGAAGAAGACGGTCGTCCCCGCGTTAGCCTCCTCGTGGACGATCTCCTGCATCGTCCGAATGCCGTGGGGATCGAGCCCGCCTGACGGTTCGTCGAGGACGAGGAGATCCGGGTCGCCCGCGAGCGCCATCGCCATCGCGAGCCGCTGGAGCATCCCCTTCGAGTAGTCCCCGACCGGCCGCCGTCCGTCCGCCGGATCGAGGCCGACCCGTTCGAGGAGCGCATTCGGCTCCGCGTCGCCATCCTGGGACTCGATCGCGAACTCGAGGTGTTGATTCCCCGACGAGCGGTCCCAGAGGTCAAAGCCCTCGGGAAGGACACCGACGCGATCGCGCACCGCGTCCGTCTCGTCCTGGGTGTCGTAGCCGAGGACAGTCGCAGAGCCCTCGCTCGGCCGGACGAAATCCAAGAGCAGGTCGATCGTGGTCGTCTTCCCGGCACCGTTCGGCCCGAGAAAGCCGAACACCTCCCCTTCGGCAACCTCGAGGTCTAACTCCTCGAGTGCAACGACGGCCTCGTCGCCGGCACCGTAGCGTTTCGTAAGTCCCCGCGTTCGTATTGCCGGCATGTGAGGCGCTCAACACGAACAGGTAAAAATAGCCTTGGGGTTGTTAGAACGGCGAACTTAGAACCACTGTGTCTGGTTTCGCGGATCGGACGCGGGACGAAAAACGATCGCGCCGGATCGAACGACGGTCCGTTTAGGCCTCGAGTTCGACGTCGAGTTCCTCGAGTAACGTCTCGGCCGCTGCGCTCGAAGAGCCGGGGCCACGGGCGGTGATGAGATCGCCGTCGACGGTGACGCTGGTGTCGGCGTCGAGTTCGGCATCCCAGTTACCGCCGGCGGCTTTCACTTCGTCCTCAGTCCAGTAAGGCAGTTTGCGGCCGTCGGGCATCCGGTCGGCCTCGTCGACGATGCCCTCTTCCCACTCGTTGGGGAAGCCGGTTACGTCGCACCCGTTGACGATGAACGCGCCATGGCTGTCGCGGGCGAACCCGAGCATGCCGACGGCGTGACAGACGACGAGCGCCTTGCCGTCGCCCTCGACGATGTCTCGGAGGAGTTGGCGAGCGTGTTTGTCCTGATTGATGTCCCACGCGGTGCCGTGACCGCCGGGGAAGACAACGGCGTCGTACCCCTCAGCGTCGGCCTGTGCGACCGGGATCGGATCGTTCAGTCGCTCGTCGCTCTCGTGAACCTCTCGGACGTGTTCGGCGGTCTCCTCGCCGACTTGTTCGGGATCGAGCGATCGCTCGTCGATGACCGGCGGACTCCCCGATGGCGTCGCGACCGTGATCTCGACGCCCGCGTCCGAGAGCGTCTCGAGCGGCTCGACGCATTCCTCTCCCCAGTACCCTTCTTCGCTCACGACGAATAGTGCGTCCGTCATACTCATCGGTACGGCGGGCAGCCTAAAAACGACCAGCCCACCCTTCGGTTCTGCCGCAAGTCCCTGCGCTAACATGTTAGTATGTGGGACCCTCACACTGGCCGAGGGTGGCCTTTTTCGCCGTCGACGCCCTACCTTCGATAGGTGATATCATGGCAGATCGACCGCGTCCGTTCGACGGCATCGACGATCTGATTGACCGACTGAACCGCCAGATCGAAACGGCGACTCGATCGTGGGAATCGCAGGTTGACAACCGAAGCCAGCTCGATCTCTCGATGAGCGGCGCGGAGACGAGTCTGGACCTCGCGGACGAGGGTGACGAGTTCGTCGTCACCGTCGATGTCCCCGGGTACGAGAGCGACGACCTCGAGCTGCGTCTCTCCGGTCAAACGCTGGCAGTGTCCGGTGAGCGGGAGCATCGCCAAGAAAATGGTGGCGACGAGGAGAACTACATTCGACGTGAACGGGAGATACAGTCGTTCAGCCGACAGATCCGGTTGCCCGAGCCAGTCGATGTCGACGCGGTTCAAGCGAGCGTCAACAACGGCATCCTGACGATCCGGCTCCCGAAGCACGAGCCCGACGACGACGCACACTCGATCGACATCGAATAACGGCCTGCGGCAGTGGACCGGGCCGATCGCTCGCGTTCGGCGTCGATCACTGTTAGCGACATCGTCGCTCGGTCGCCGTTCCCGCCGATTCTCGTCACCGTCACTCGTCGAGGTTCAGCGCGTCGAAAAAGCGGCGGGTGAGTCGGCCGCCCACGAACGCGAGCAGTTCGTCCTCGTCGTCATCCTCGTCCGCAAAGAGGCCGAGTTCGATCCGGCCGCCGGCCATGTCGTGGTGACCGCCGACTGCACCCAGTTTGTCGAACCCCTCCTCCAGCGTCTCGCCCATGTGAACCCGCGGGTCGATCGAGCGGCCGCTCAGCCGGATCGCGTCGCCGATGATGCCGTAGACCAGCACTGTATCGACCCCCTCGAGATTCAGCAGGTAGTCCGCTGCCTGCGGCAACGCGTCCGTTTCGCCGGTCTTGCCGACGCTCGCGACGAGCGACGAGCCCCGGCGTTCCCGGCTGGCAATGGCTCGTCCGATCGCATCCAGCGTCCCCGGCGAGAACGCGCTGCCATACAATTGCTCTAAGATCTCGAGTTCCGCGTCGGGGTAAACCGCGAGCGCGGCCTCGTACTCCCGTCGCGTGGGTTCACGGACGAAATCTAGCCGCTCGCGGTGGAGCGCGAAGAGGAGCGCGGAGGCGAGCCGCGATGTCAGGTCGATCTCGAGTTCCTGGAGGTACTCGACGAAGATGGTCGCCGTCGCGCCGTACCCGGCGCGAACGTCCTCGAACGCGGCGCCTGCCGACTCGCCCGGATGGTGATCGACGACGATGTCGGGAGTGACGCTTGTCGGTATTTCGGTGTTCGCTCCCGGCCTTGTATGGTCGACGAACCCGACGCTCTCGTAGTCCCCGATCGCAGTCTTCGAAAGCGTCTGCAGATCAATCTCGAGTAGGTTGACGAACGCACGGTTTTGTTGGTGAGAGATTTCGCCACCGTAGGCGATCGTCACATCCTCGACCGCGTGTTCGGACGCGATCGCCTCGAGTGCGAGCGCGCTAGCGAGACAGTCCGGATCCGGATTGTCGTGACAGACGATCGCCAGCGAGTCGGTCCGCTCAAGGACGGACACGAGGTCGGCCGCGCGAGACATAGTCGATATACGGGAACGAGACGCTTGAATCCCGCGTCGTGTCTCAGTAGCAACAACTACCGGATCGAGATGTCTCGATTCCGTTCCCGTCCGACCGGGTCATTGTTCGAGGCGTTCACGACGGTGGTTTCGAGATGGCCGGGCGGATTCGGAGTTGGTTTCGCACAGCGGAACGGTCGTAAACCGCTCCGAAACTGGCTGTCCGGCCTGGGCCACTTGTATCGGACATTTATTTCATCTAGATCGCTAAACGGTGTGTATGCGAGACGCATATCTCGTCGGTGCGGGGCAGTCAGATTACGGGGCCTTCCCCTCGGAGAGCTACCGATCCCTGTTCCGTACGGCGTTCGACGCGGCGACGGACAGCGTACCGAAGGGGCTCGAGGCTGCAGATGTCGACGAGGCGTTCGTCGGCAACCTCGGCGTCGGCGGCCGACAACTCGGCCTTTCCGGGCCCGCGGTGACCGAACACGTCGGTCTCGACGGCGTCCCCTGTACTCGAGTCGAGAACGCCTGTGCGGCCAGCGGCTTCGCCGTCCGGCAGGCCGTCCAGGCCGTCAAGTCGGGAATGGCAGACGTCGTCCTCGCGGGCGGGTTCGAGATTATGTCCGATATGAGTTCGGACGCGACGAAGTACTGGCTCGGCGTCTCCGGGGAGACCGAGTGGGAACGGCTCTCGGGCACCACGTTCTCCGGCGTCTACGCTCAGATGGCCTCGGTCCACATGGAACAGTACGGGACGACGCGGGAACAGCTCTCGCGGGTGGCCGTCAAGAACCACGCGAACGGGGCCAAGAACCCACACGCCCAGCTTGGGTTCGAGTGCTCGCTCGAGGACGCCCAGTCCGCGCCGGTCGTCGCGGATCCGCTCAACCTCTATCATTGCTGTCCGACCTCGGACGGCGCGGCCTGTACGCTGATCGTCAGCGAAGACGTCGTCGACGAGTACACGGACGATCCGATCCGCATCGCCGGCGTCGGTGCCGGCAGCGACAACGTCGGCCTCTTCCAGCGCGACACCTACACCGGCGTGCCGGCGAGTCAGCGAGCGGCCGAGTCTGCCTACGAAATGGCCAATGTCGAGCCCGACGAGCTTGACTTCGCGGAGGTCCACGACTGCTTCGCCATCGCCGAACTGCTGGCGTACGAGGATCTGGGCTTCTGTGAGACGGGCGAGGCCGGCCAGCTCATCGAGTCCGGTGAGACCGAACTCGGCGGCGAGTTGCCGGTCAACACCTCCGGCGGCCTCAAGTCCAAGGGCCACCCCATCGGCGCGACGGGTGCCGGTCAGGTCGTCGAGGCTTACAAGCAGCTCTCCGGCAAAGCAGGCGATCGACAGGTCGAGAACCCGACGCGCGGGCTAACCCATAACGTCGGCGGCAGCGGTGGTGCCGCCGTCGTTCACGTGTTTGAGAAGGAATCGGAGGTGAGCGCGTGATGACGGCTGCAATCACCGGTGTCGGCGCGTACGCGCCGCGATTCCGCATCAGTAGCGAGGCCTTCGAGGAAGCGTGGGGGCAGTTCCACGCCGCCGGCGTCAACGAGAAGGCTGTTCCCTCGGCCGACGAGGACGCCCTGACGATGGGCTACGAGGCCGCGACGCGCGCGCTCGAGGCGGCCGAGACCGATCCCGCTGAAATCGACTGGCTCGCGTTTGCTTCCTCGCGGCCGCCGGAGGCCGAGACGGACCTGACCGCCCGATTGGGCGCGATGCTCGCCCTCTCGGAGTCAGCGACCCAGCAGCTCTTCACCGGCAGCACGCGAGCCGGAACCCGTGCGCTCTGGGCCGGCCTCGACGCGCTCGAGGCCGAGTCGACGACCGCGCTCGTCATCGCGGCCGACGCGCCGAAGGGCGATCCCGACGATGGGGTGGACCACGCCGCCGGAGCCGGCGGGGCCGCGTTCGTCCTCGAGCCCGACGGGCCGGCCGAAATCGTCGCTCGAGCCGAGTACTCCGCGCCGTATCCGGGCACGCGGTTCCGCAACACCGGGGAGGACGAGACTCAAGAACTAGGCGTCACCCAGTACGACCGGCAGGCGTTCACCGAAACGATCGGCGGTGCCGTCGCCGGCCTCGAGGTCGAACCCGATCCCGAAGCGGCCGTAATCCAAGCACCCGACGGGAAGCTTCCCTACCGCGCCGCAGGCGCGGCCGGCGTCGGGACTGACGAGATCCAGGCCGCCGCGACGGTTCACGACCTCGGCGACCTCGGCGCTGCGAGCGTCCCGCTCTCACTGGCGACCGCACTCGAGGACGGGTACGAGTCGATCCTGTCCGTCTCCCACGGGAGCGGAGCGGGTGCGGACGCGTTCGTCATCGACGCTGACGGCGACGTGCCGGCCGTGACCGCACTCGAGGGCAACGATCCGCTCTCATATGCGGAATACCTGCGCCAGCGCGGCGTCGTGACCACGGGCCCGCCGTCGGGCGGCGGCGCGTACGTCAGCGTCCCCTCCTGGCGGCGCTCGATTCCCCAGCGCTACCGGCTCGAGGCCGGTCGCTGTTCGGAATGTGGCGCGCTCTCGTTCCCGCCGGAAGGTGCCTGTGACGACTGCGGCGCGCTCGCCGAGTACGAGCCCGTCGAACTTGCAGGCGAGGGAACAATCGAGGCCGTGACAACCATCTCACAGGGCGGTGCACCGCCGGAGTTCGCCGAACAGCAGGCGAAGTCGGGCGACTACGCGGCCGCGATCGTCGCGCTCGAGACTGACGGTGGAGACGAAACCGTCAGCGCCCCGGCGATGGGGACCGACGCTGATCCCGCCGACTTCACGGTCGGCGATCGGATCGAGACGACGATCCGCCGGATCTACACGCAGGAAGGCGTTACTCGGTACGGGTTCAAGATTCGGCCCGCCGGCGAGTAACGAACTCGAATTCACACCGCTATCGAAAACGCCTTTGTCTCCCCGTCGAGACCACGTTTTTCGCACGAACTCCGGCGCGAAACGGCCTCACTACGCGTACGAACGTACTGCAGCGGAGAGCGAGTAGCAGCCGCGGCGAAGCGAGCGGTTTTCCGCCAGATCGGGCTGAAAACTCGCGATAGGACTCTTTGTCGACGTTTCGTGGTGGGTGTTGCGGTTAGCATCGCAGATGGCAGTTGATGCCAGTGAAAAATTCGTGGGTTGTCTCTCTGTGAGGCCTACTCCGTGACGAGTCGAATGTCGTCGAAGAACCGTCGAACACCGGTCTCCCAGACGACATTCATGCCGATGGCGAGCGTGACGACGCCCTCGAGATCGCTCACCGAATACGAGTACGTCTTCCATCCTGCGTGGTCTTCGATGTCCTTCTCGCGGTTGAAATCTCTCTCCGAGAGCCCATCACGTGGCTTCTTCCCGGCGAAGAATGCCACCTGTGACATGCGGTTGAACGACTCCTGTTGACTGTAGACGTCGACAGTCACCGTGTCGACAGGCGTGATGTTCACCGGCTGTTCGACCCAGATCGTCCCGTCATCGGCGACGCCGTCGATAAACAGCGCCATCGAGTGTTCGCTGTCCGCTGCCCGTTCGGAGGTGATCGCAACAGAATGTTCGACCGAATCAATCGACTCCCCAGGAGCCGTCGGGAGGTCCGTGCCGACGCTCCATCCGGTAAGGTACTCCTCGAACGACGGGTTTTGCAGACTCGCCGGGGATGGCGTCGGATGCGTGACTCCCGAAGACGGTTCCGAGTCGCCGGATTCGTTTCGCTGGTCTGTCCCATCGTTCGAGTCGCTGCGACCGAACGGTACGCCGTGGGCGAGGCCGACTGCGAGGGCACCGCCGAAACCTGTCATGTACGAGCGTCGCTGCATCACCTATTCCCGAATGGGCGGGGAATAGTAAATTTCACACAAGATGAAACAACGATTTGAGTAATCGCTCGCGTTCCCTCTGCCATGGGCACACTGCCTGTCACGACCGGCTCTCGAGCGCTCAGTTCCCCGTCAGCGCCTCACTCGCCGGCGAGAACTCGATTTCGGTGCCGAGCCCTTTCTCCTGTGCGCGCTCGTAGAGCAGATACGCCGCCGCGACCGTCTCAATGCCCGTCCCACCGCTATCGAAGACCGTGATCTCATCCTCGCTCGTGCGACCGGATGTCTTCCCGGCGACGACCTCGCCCAGTTCCGCGTGGACGTGGTCCTCGGTGATTGCGCCCGCTTCGAGGGCCTGGATGAACGAGCCGGCGTCGACCGTCGCCCGCTCGCGGAGGTCGGGGACGTAGGTCGCCCGCTCGATCGTCTTCGCATCCAGTTCGCGCTTATCTGGCGAGTACTGACCCATCGCGGTGATATGGGTCCCGGGCTCTACGTCGTCGCCGTCGAAGACCGGCTCGCTGGCTTGGGTCGCCGTGATCACGACGTCTGCGCCCGTTACGGCGGCGGTACTCGACTCGACAGCGGTGACCGCGGCCTCGAGCGAGTCGTCGAAGTCGGACGCGAAGGCCTCGCGGTTCTCGGGTGTCGGCGAGTAGACGCGGACATCGGTGAAGTCACGGACGGTCGCGGTCGCGTGGAGCTGCCCCCGCGCTTGCGCGCCACTACCGATGACCGCGAGGGTGTCGGCGTCGTCGCGGGCGAGTTCGTCGACGCCGACGGCCCCCGCCGCACCGGTCTTGAAGGGGTTCATGCTCGCGCCATCGAGCAGGGCGAGCGGCGCGCCGCTTTCGGCGTCGAACAGTGGCGTCATGAACCAGGCATCGGCCGCACCGAAGCCGGCGCTGTACATGTAGCCGCCCATCGCGCCTGTCTCGGGGAGGATGGCGGCATAGCTCGTGAGCATTCCCTCGGGATCACCACGAAGGAACTTCGACCGTGGCTGAGCGGGAGCGCCCTCACCGCGCTGGCGATATCCCTCGCGGACGGCGTCGACGTATTCGGCCGGTGTCGCGAGCGAATCGACGTCTGCACTGGTCAAAAACAGTGTCTCAGTCATATCAAATAGCACGGAACGGAGACGGGAAAAAGAACCGAAAGCGGGGATAGAGACGGGAACGAGGGAGAATCAGTCCGCATTAACTGGCGAACGCGCGGACCGAGGCTCGTCGGCGGTATCTGCTGGCGTATTGACGAACATTGCGTGCCCGATAATTCCCATCGCGACCAGCGAACCGAGCGGGATCGCCGCAGTCAACGATACCCCGACGAAAGTGAGGGCTGCGGTGATACCGAGCAGTGCGACTGGGATGAGGGCGAGAACAATGTCGTAATATCCAGTCATAATCTATCCAATAGTATGCGGAATATCCATATAAGTGTTTCCCATAATTAGTTCGTGGTAGACTCGTCCATAATGAGTATCTCACTTAGTGGATCTGCATAACTTATAGAAAACTAATCCAACCCACGTATACTGATATGTTACTTCTCGAGGGACGAATACTACCAATGAGAATGACGTATCCGATGAGATTCGTCCAGAAGAGGATCTCTTACGGCCCAACGTAACTGAACGTATCTATTACGTACAAGTCTGGTTTCAATCACGTTGATGATAGCAAGACGCGGCGTGACGACTTAGTTCGTCACTGATAGAAACAGGGAGTAGCCGAGCCGCCATCCGAGCAGAACGACCAGCACGGAGACGGTGATCACGACCGGAAACGGCCAACTCGTTCCCCCCTGGAACAACGGTGACCCCCGAATCATGAGCCCGACATTGGCCGCTGCGATCCAGGCGATCGCCGTCAGTCGGAGGTCGTCCCGACCCAGAAGGCGATCGCGCGTGTATACGCCTGCGAGCAATGCAACTGCGAGCCAGCCGATTGCGAACGGGACGATCGTCTTGAGCGATGCGAGCGGGTCGGCGATCGGATCGCCCCCGTGATCGATGTAGCCGTAGAGGACCATCGTGGCGACGAGACTGACGTCGATTACGACGGCGGCGATTCGCTCTCGACCGGCCGCGCTGTCACGGACTCCCGTCTGAACTGCCGTGTCCATATTTGACCGTCGGTTCCGTGGTCGTATTGATTTCCCGATTCCACTTGATCAAGGAACTCGCAACTAAGCGACGAGTAAGAAATGAATTCGGTCAAGCCATGGACCGAATTCGTCTCGATCGCGACAGCCACCAGTATCCCTGACAGGAGAGGAGGAACTCGGCGACGGCCGGCCGCCGAGTGCCGTCCAACGGACAGAGCGTCTCCGTGCGAGGGTCGCCTCGCACGATCGGCTGATTGGCGGCTAGATACTTTGTTATCGACACCGTTCAGCGTCGCCCTCCACGTGAGGGAGTTTCAACCGTGGGGTAGGCGGATCCTACGATCGTCCTCGTCCGACTTTGGCTCCTAGTCGTGTCGGATTTCGACAGTTCCTCGTCGCGACGGAAGACCGGTGGTCGTGACTGTCAGCAGAAGAACTAATATAGGACGACCTCGAACCGCTCGAGTAATGGCTGTGGTCGGTGATCGGCGGGTCGGCTGTGATGGGTGCGGCCGAACGGTCGCACTCGAGGACCTGACGACAGTGACGATGCCGGACGGCGAACAGGTCGCTTGTTGTCCGGCATGTGAACCACACGCGAGAGCGGCCGCGCGAAAGGGCGACTCGCTCAATCAGCGCCGAGAGGCCTGTGATGGCTGTACTGAAACCTATCTCGCGGCCGAACTCGAGGACATCGTGCTCGAGGACGGGACCGTCCTGACCTGCTGTCGGTCGTGTGTTGCCGAAGCACCGGCTGGTGACGGTGATGACGAAAGCAACGAAAACGGCGAAAGCGACGAAAGCGGCGAAAGCAACGAAAACGGCGAAAGCGACGAAAGCGGCGAAAGCGATGTGGACGACGCTGGAACCGACGGAGCGGGCACAGCCGCAGTGTCGGACACGGCCGATGACGAGTCCGACGGGGATCGAGCCATCTGTAGTCAGTGTCAGGAGTGGGTCACCGAGGAACGCTTCCGTGTTACCACGATCGACGAACGGACAGAACGACTCTGTCCCGACTGCAAGACCGAGACCGAAGCAGCGGGTATCATCGTCGACGTCGCCATGCGAAAGACGAGGGCCCGCGAGGTACTCGACGTCGATACGGACGCGAGCGATGATGCGATCCGCGAGGCGTTTCATAGGCAAGTAAAACGCGCCCATCCGGACCGTCAAACCGGCAGTCGATCGGCGTTCAATCTCGTCACTGAGGCCTACGAACGGCTCCGAGAGGAGGATTGAGTGGGAACGCCGTCCTTCCGGCCTGTGAATCCGATCGTCGCCGGGTTGAAGTAGTACGTCGATTCACAGACGTCACACGATGCCGTCAGGTGTTTCCCGTGACTGTGGAGCTTCCAGAGTTTCGTCTGGCCCTGCTCGAGTTCGAGCGTGACCGGGTGATCGCAGTCAGGAACGGTACACGGGAATCGGATATACCAGTTCGGAACCGACAGCGCCCCCAGCGGTGCGAGTTCGCTTCGGAGCCGACAGAGCAGGTTGAAGATGGTGACCGAGAGGTTCTCTCGATCGATCGTCACGCCTTCGATGTCGCTGATGAACCCGCGACAACTGACTCCGTCGTCGCGGACCGGCAAGACGGGAATTCCTTTCGCCACCGCGTAGCCGACCTCCTGATTGATCCACGTGTTCTCGGCCGCGTCCTCGGTCAACACTGCGACGACGAGGTCGCTGTTGGCGAGACGGCCCTCGAGTCGTTGTCGGGAGCGGCCGGACTCGATCTCCTCGAGCGCGATGTGGACGCCGAAGGGGAAGTTCTTGACCGTCGAGAACAGGTCCTGAACGAGGTCGAGGTTACCGGGCGCGTGTGAAACATACACCTGTTCTCCAGTCATTAGATCGTCTACGATACACAGGCGTATGAACCATCATTAATCTATCCCCGCTATCGTATTTAACAATTGTCTTGTTCCCCTGGTAATTTTTAACGGTGCTTAGCACACGTTGGGAAAACTCGCGTTGGGAGATGTCCGCACCGAGCCGTTCGAACCACTCGCGTTCAACGTACCACCACCCGCGGATGTCGCCGTCGGTCGTCAGTGACGTTACTTCAAGACGACCCGGCGTCCACTCCCGTTCGTCACCAACGGTCAAGAGCGTCCGCAGGACGGCTCCGACCTCATCACTTGTGACGACGGGCGCTTCGGAGACGGCCTCGTACTCGAGTTCGATCCCGGCCCCGTCTTCACCGGGCGGTTCGCGCTCGTCCATCCACGTAAACGACGTCAGGTAGAGCCCGTGACTCATCAATCGATTCTCGAGCGTAATGGCCACGGATCGCTCCCCCGTCGCGGACTCGTTTTCGGTCCCGAGATCACTCTCGGATTCCGGCCCCTCGTCAGTCATATGGCTCTCTTCGACGGGGACCGAGAAAAGTCGGTCGGCGCTGTCTGCGTCTCCGATACGCGGTCGGCGTCGAAATCGGGATCAGAGCGGTTCGACGAGATCCTCGAGTGCTGCCTTCGGATCGTCGGCCTTCGCGACGCCGCTGGCGAGCAAGACGCCCTCGGCACCCAGTTCGCCCGCGGCGACGACGTCGTCGCCCGTGCTGATGCCCGCACCACAGAGGACCGGGACTTCGGAATCGACGTTCGCTGCTGCCTCGGCAGCGTCCTCGACGATGTCGGGATCAGCCTGACTGACCGGCGTGCCGGTGCCGATGAGTTCGGGCGGCTCGACGGCGACGGCGTCCGGACCGAGCGCGGCGGCCGCACCGATCTGGGCCGGGTTGTTCGCACAGACGACCGTCTCGAGGTTCGCCCGCTCGGCCGCTCGGACGGCACCGTCGATGTCGGCCAGTTTCAGCCGTTGCTCGGAGTGATTGACCAGGGTCCCGACTGCGCCGGCGTCGGCGACGCTCTCGGCGAGTGTGTGGCCGGTGTTGCTCCCGTGCTCGATCGAATCGACGTGCTGGGCCCACGTCTCCGCACCCGTCTCGGCGACGCGCTCTATGTGGGCCGCCTGCGGCGCAACGGCCACCCGGGCATCAGTCGTATCGTTGACGTCGCGGACGGCTTCCGCGACTTTGATCGGGTCACACGGATATGTCTTCAGGTTAACGAGGACGAACATATCGACAACCGCATCCGCCCGAAAGAAATAGTTTGCGAGTCAGCGACGCTATCGAGGACGGAGACAGCGGTCGGCGTCAGTCCTTCCGCTTGACGACGTCGCCCAGCGTATAACTCCCCGTCGAGGAGCCGCCCGACCACTCCGAGTCCTCGCCGGAACTCCCCTCCGCGCTCAGGCTGATCTCGAGGAAGTCCTCGAGTTTGGTCTGTACCTCGTCGCTCGGCAGCGTGTCACCGCGTTCGATCTTGCGGATCAGACTCGCCTTCTCGTTGAGTTCGTTCGCGAGATCGGACTGACTGAGCCCCGTGTCCTCGCGAGCCTTGCGGACGCGGTCGTCGTAATCAGTCGCGAGCTCGTCCATGTCGTCGAACATATCCGAGCGGCGTTGGCTCGAGCCACCCGAACTCGAGGAACTCGCGCTCGAGCCGCTCGACTGGCCACCCCCACTCGACGAGGACGAACTCGAACTGGTCGAATACTTCGTCGACCCACTCGAACTCGACGTGTCTTTGACTTCAGTGCCGAAGTCCGTGCAGTTCGAACACACGTCTAGCTTCGCGCCCTCGACTTTGATGGTGTTCGGGGACGACGTCTCGGCCCCACACATCTCGCACTGAACCATGTCCGTCACTATATCGCGGTAAGGGATAAAGTATGCGGCGCGATTCCGGTCCGCAGAAAAGCCTCATTACCGGGTCGAAACGGGCCTACTCGAGGGCAGCCCAGGAGTAGTAGAAGCGCTGGAGCGCCGTCAGGTGGCCGACGGCCGCGAGGAAGACGAGCAGCCAGCCGACCAGCGTGAACCCGGCGATCGGCGTGCCCGCCAGCGGATAAGCGAGGAAGCCGGCGATGCCGATGATCGCCAGCCGGTCTGCACGACCGACGAGTCCGCCGTAGACCCGATCGAGGCCGACGGCCTGGGCCTGGGTCCCCAGATACGAGGTCATGACGACGCCCGTGACAGCAAGGAAGCCGAGCAGGTAGTCCTCGATACCTGCGGCCAGCCCCGCGATGACGACGATATCCGCGTACCGATCAAGGACGTGGTCCAGTAGGTCACCGCCGGCTGAGGCGACCTCCTGTTCGCGTGCGAGCGCGCCATCAACGATATCCAGCCACCCGTTCAGGAAGACCAGTATTGCCGCCACGGCGTACCAGATCGGGTCCTCGAGTCCGCCAAGGGCGAACGCGCCCGCGGCCAGAATCGCCATCCCGAATGCGACGACGCTCACCCCGTTGGGCGTCATCCCGACGCGATCGAACCCTTTGACGAACGGATCGAGGAACCGCGAGACGTACGGCCGGAACTTGTCCAGCGTCATGTGAGATACCCCATGAAGTCGACCTCGCCGGCGCTCGGGTCGCGCTCGCCCGCCGCGACTGCCGCGAGTTTGTCCGCGACGGTCTCCGGATCGCTGTCGGTCGTGTCGATCTCGTAAACCGACTCGAGGCCGTGTTCCTCGACTGCCTCCGACAGGATCACGTCCAGGGCCTCGCTCTCGGCGTTTTCGGCCGCTTTGCGACGGTCTCACCGCGCTCAAGTAGCCGCTCCTCGAGCGTTTCAGGGTGACACCGAAGGACGGCGACTCGATCCGCGTCGACGTGGTGGGCAAGATGCGATTCGATCATGACATCGTCGCGGCCCTCGAGCCACTCGTTCAGGGCCTCGAGATCCGCGATCTTGCTCTCGCGGTCGGCGTCGACCTCGGTGTAGAGTTCCTCGTCCTCGAGCACTCGGTTGAGGTGGATCACCTCAAGGTCGGGCGTCGATTCGCGGTCGGCGGCCGTCTTCGCAGCGGCCAGCCGGGACTCGAGCAGTTCCGTCGCGGTCGTCTTCCCGGTTCCGGGGGTGCCAGTGACGGCGACCCTCATGGATCAGCGACCTCCGCGTTCGGATCCTCGGCTTCCTCCGTTGATTCCGTCTCGAGACCGAGGTCCTCGAGCACGTCGTTGAGCGTCGCGACCGCTCGCTCGGTCTCTTCGTCGGTGCCACAGGTGATGCGGATACAGCCCGGAAGGCCGAAACTCGAGCAGTCGCGGACGATGACACCGCGCTCTTGCATCTCCTCACTAACGGCCGCGGCGTCGCCGACGTCCACGAGAGCGAAGTTCCCCTCGCTCTCCCAGACGTGAGCGTCGATGTGTGCGCTCATGTACGCGCGAGACTCGCGGGCCGTCTCCACGGTGCGCCGGACGTGTTCCTCGTCGTCGATGGCGGCGAGACCGGCTCGACAGGCGAGTTCGCTCGCCGCGAACGGCGTGTTCACGCGGGCGTAGGCGTCGCCCCACTCGTCGGGAACGACGGCATAGCCGAGGCGAACACCGGCCAGTCCGTAGGCCTTCGAGAACGTTCGAAGGACCGCAACGTCATCCCGCGCCTCGAATCCGTTGCAACCCTCGATCAGCGCGACGGCGCTGTCGCGATCGGCAAACTCGCCGTAGGCCTCGTCGACCACGAGCAGTGTCTCGTCGTCGGTTTTCTCGGCGAGGCGCTCGACTTCCTCGAGGGGAATCGTCGAACCGGTGGGGTTGTGCGGGCTCGTGAGGAAGAGCAGCCGGTCGCCGTCGTAGCTCTCGAGCACGGTCTCGGCGTCCTGGGTGAAGTCGTCGTCCTTCGAGAGTTCGTACTCGCGGACGTCGCCGTGGTGATACCGGGAACTCATCCCGTAATAGGAGAAGCCGGGCGAGGGGACGAGGACGCTATCACCGGGTTCGATAACCGCCCGGTGGAGGTAATCGATCGCCCCGTCACCGCCGTTTGCCAGCCATACTTGTTCATCGGTGACGTCCCAGCGGTCGGCGACGGCGCTCGTGAGATCCGCGTGAGCGGCCTTCGGATAGGAGCTCACGCTCGAGGCCGTCTCGCGGATGGCCACGGCGGCGGCCGGCGAGGGACCGTGTGGGTTCTCGTTCGAGGCGAGTTTGACGAACTCCGAGGGATCGCGCCCAAGTTCGCGGGCGACCTCCTCGATGCCTCGACCCGCCTCGTATGCGACGTGATCGGACAGGTCGCGCGGTTGCATACGAGGATTCAGTTCCCGGTGGCTCTTAAGGGTGCTTACATATGGTCAGTCGCTCATTGCTGACTGTCGCGGCGCGCGCTGTGGGGCGGCCAGCAAATAGCGAGCGGCGGACCGAATTCGCCACGAGGGATGAGCAAGTGAATCGGCTGGAGAGGGCAGGCGATGCCTTGTTTCCGCGTGAGCAGAACGCTTGTCGTTGCTATCTTCAGACCGGGGTGCCGGAGAACTGTTCACATGTCCCTGCGATGCTATCGAATGTATCAAAATGTCATGGGGCATACTTCCGTCTATGTCGGTTCTGATGCCCGTTTTTGACCGGTCAAGAGGAGACCGATCCCAATCCCAGTTGGCATACTCGACGATCACTGGACTATTGAATTCGCGCCGATCAGTTATCTTTACAACCCCAACCGAACGCCGTCCAGCCACCATCGGCAGTAAGCACTTCTCCTGTGACGAAGTTGTCTTCCGAAGCGAGGAACTCGACACAGTTCGCGACTTCATCCGGTGTCCCAAACCGATCAAGCGGTGTCCGATCCCTGACATCCTGTGTATCGAATCCCGTCTCATCTTGAGCCTGTTCGACCATCTCTGTCATGATATATCCCGGTGCGAGCGCATTTACGTGGATATCGTGTTCTGCCCACTCAACGGCGAGACACCGAGTGAGATTGTTGACGCCTCCCTTTGTCGTATTGTACGGAGTTCGGTCTTGCTGTCCCATACTCCCCATCATGCTCGAAATATTGACGATCTCACCGCCGTCTCCCTGTTCGATCATCTGGGCTCCGGCCGCCTGTGCACAGAAGAAGACTCCCGTCAAGTTCACATCAACGACCTGTTTCCAGTCCTCGGCTGTCAGCTCTTCTGCAGGACCGCGGATGTTAATACCCGCGTTGTTCACCATTACGTCGAGATGACCGAAACGGTCGACGGTTTCATCGATCAAATTTTCGACGGACGATTTGTCACTCACGTCGACTTCGATTGCATGAGTTGAGCCGTCGTTCTCTTCGAATTCTTCGACAACTTGTTCACAGTCATCGAGTGATCGCGAACAGATAACGACATTATCACCGTTTTCCGCGAATCGATTCGCAATACTCTTTCCCAAACCTCTCGTCGAACCTGTTACGATCACCGTTCGCGTATCCGGTCCACTAGCCATAATATAATTAACAGCCCCTCCTAAACGCGCTTAGTTATTTTGATCGTGGACAAACAGAGGCCACTCAGTTCATATACTTCAGTTATCACGTCTGTCACCCTCATTCATACGGCCGAATGTCATCCTCGGTCCAGAATCAGAACGTCGATACCAGCGGCAGAATCACGGGTCAAATGAGCGGACACGCTCGTCACAGCGGTGAATTCGGACTTGGCCACCGACAGCATCACGTCCGAAGAATAACGCCTCAACACGGCCGGTTTCCCGTTCCAGCCGCCAGTTTCTGACGCACTCACTGCCGTTTTCTGATGCGCAGGTACCGTTCTATTCACCTTGTGAGACTAGTTCTATACCTCTCATCTTCAGCGGACAAGTCGAGCGACCAACAACCCGTCGTTCACTGGCCCTGTAGTCGTTCCAGACGCTCGAGCGAGTCCGCATCATCCGGGGCCTTGTCGGATCGAACCCCCACGAAGCGCGGGAACCGCAGCGCGTACCCCGACGAGTAGGTCGGTGAGGACTGGATTTCCTCATAGCCGACCTCGAAGACGACCGCGGGCTCGAGTTCCACTTCCTGCCCCTCTTCAGCTGCGATGTGGGGCTCGAGCAGTTCCGTCAGCTCCGCGAGTTTCTCGTCGGTGATGCCGGTTGCGACCTTGCCGACGGTCTCGAGGTCGTCGCCCGCTCGTACAGAGAGTTCGAAGGTACCGAGGAAGGTCGCGCGTCGCCCCTCCCCCCACTCCGCACCAGTCACAACGCAATCCAGCGTCTCGACGTCCGGCTTCCGCTTGCGCCAATTTTTCCCCCGACGGCCCGGCGAGTACGTCGAATCGGGGTTCTTGAGCATGATCCCCTCGTGGCCGGCCTCGAGCGCGTCGGCGTCGATCGACTCGATCTCGTCAGGGTCGTCGGTCCGCCAGAGCAGTGAGAGCCCCTCGATGTCCGCATCGTCCGTCTCGTCGTCGGCGTCCGAATCAGCATCCACCAGCACCGACCGGAGCCGGTCGTGCCGAGCCGTCAGCGGTTCCTCGAGTAAGTCCTCACCGTCAGCGTGCAGACAGTCGAAGAAGACCGGCCGCACTGAGACGTCCTCGCGGGCCTTCGCAACGTCGTGTTTCCGCCGGAACCGCTTGAGCACTTCCTGAAACGGCAGCGGGCTTCCGTCCTCGTCGATCGCGACGACCTCCCCGTCGAGGATCACGGGCTCCTCGAGGTGGGCCTCGGCGAATTCGACCACTTCCGGAAGAGCGTCGGTGACGTCCTCCATGTTCCGCGAGAAGACTCGCGTCTTCCCATCGTCGCCGGGATCGTAGTGTAACTGCACCCGAGCCCCGTCGTACTTCCATTCGACGCCGGTCGCCTCCCACTCCTCAAGCGCGTCGGTCACCGTCCCGGCCTGGGCGAGCATCGCCTGAACGGGCCGCCCGACCTCGAGATCCATTGAATCGAGCCCCTCGGCCCCCTCGTCCTGCGCGATCCGCGCGACCTGGCCGTAGTCGTTCGAGACCTGCAGCGCGAGCTCGACTCGATTCTCGGGTACGCCGAAGGCCTCGGCGATGGCATCCCGAACCGCTCCCTCACCGACGCCGATGCGCATCTCCGAGAGCACGATGCGTGCGAGATAGCGCGCTTCCTCGCTCGAGCAGCGGTTGAACAGCCCGAAGAGTAGATCGACCTTGCGATCCTGGCTGCCAGCGCCTTCGGCAGCGGCGAGGTCCTCGAGCGTCTCGTAGACCTCGCGAACGGTGAGACCACCGCTATTATCGGCGCTAGAATCGTCAGCGCCACCGCCGGTAAACGCACCGAGCCCCTGCTGGCCGCCGAAATCATAGCTCGCCGCCACCTTGCCGATCTCACCGATCTCCGCCAACCGATCCTCAACGTCGTCGCTACTTACGTTCGTCCCCGCCGCGCGGGCGATCGCCTCGTAACACGCGCTCGGCCCGATATCGAGCGTCGTCGAGTCCCAGGCCGGAAACACCCGCCCCTGTGCGAAGCGGGCGACGATCTCGAGGGTCTGCAGTTCTACCACAGCGCCCGAGGAACGACGTTCCTCGCCATCATCGCCCGCGTCCTCGAGTAGGTCCCGAACGTGAGCCACGATCTCGAGATCCGCGGGTTCGGCTTCGATCGTCCCGGCGCGGTCGGCGAACGTGGCGAACTCCATCGGCGGAGTGTATCGCCGGGGAGAGTAAAACGGTTCTGAGTCGGGACTCTATCGCTTTGGATCCGACGAAATTGTAGTGGCCTACCACGGACAGTTGAGTGTCAACCCGAAACCGCCGAGCCGGCGGTAGGAAAGCCAGTCACCTGCTGAAGAGCGTGCCCTTGATCTGATCGTAGAGAGACGTCTCACTGGTCGGATCAACTAGTCCACTAAGTTTCGCTTCTGCAATCGGTAGTTCAGGCACGAAATCGTGACTGTAGCCGGGAATATCAGCGTCTTTGTCGTAGTACGTGGGATAGCAATCGAAGTGCTGATACTTACCGGTAAAGCGGTACTGGCCGGGGCCGAGGACTTTGTACTTTTCAGGCGGTTCCAGACCCATCCCGACGTAGCAGTCTCGGATCTGACAGCGCAGGTTGTAGACGAGGTAATCACGGAAGGGTTCAGGTGCCACGAACGGTGCGGGCGAAACTTCCACGCACGCGTCGGGGTTGCGGTCGGGCGTGTCACCGTGGCGAGCGGTCGTTCGCTCGCCTTTCGCGACATAATAAGTAATCAGGACGCCCGAGACGGCCTCGGTTTCGCCACTTTCGTCCAGATAGATCTCCTGTTTGTACAGGACCGCGTCTTCTGGGCCGATCTTGTCCGCGGGGAGATCGAACGGGCGAGAGATCGTGTCGGTATCCACGTTCGGATCGTCGCGATAGTGGCTCAAACTTTGGGCCAGCAAGTCTCCGAATAGCTCGTTGATTTCGCCGGTCGAGAGTGACATAAGGGCCTGGCGGACCTCCTCGAACCGATCTGGGTTCAGGTCCCACGAAGCGGTGTCGTACCCTGTTTCTTGGGTGACATAATATTTCGCATAGTGGCGGGCATTGGAGACCGCCTCATTTTGTTCCCTGGTTCTAGCCGAGGGATCATCGGGTATTTCGTCTACTAAGTGGTGGATGATTTCGCCCGTAATATTCAGACCAACCTCATGTTCTCGTCCTCCACTATCCGTTAATAACACTCCAATTCCTTCTTCGTCTTCTCCGAGAATGGTGGCGTTCATGTGTTATCTTAACCCGTTGAACCAGCCGCTCTTGTCTTGCTTTTCTTGCTCCGTGTCGAATTCCTGATCCGTGTTGAGGTCGAGTAAGTCTCGGAGACGCTTTTGTATTTCGTCAGCAGTGGTATCACCGAATTTCTTCGCGAAGACGTAGCCGAGAGGCATTCCAGCGAGCCCGCCGGCGACAGCACCCGCCGGCCCAGCAAACGATCCCGCCATCGAACCGGCTTTCCAGCCTTTGGTCGCGCCTTTGACACCGCTGCCCATCGAGTCTTGCAACCGACTCGCGACCTCGAGATCGGCTGCCTCGAGATAGGCCGGTAGCTCGTCGACACTGTCAACGTGCTCGACCAGAGTAGCCAGTTGGTCACGTGTCAGCCTGTAGGTTTTGGTCGTGAGATCGTCGACTTTCTCCTCGACGAGCCCCGGTCCCTCACCCGTTGACAAGCGCTCGGCGTTCGATGGCCCCGAGTTCCAATCCTTCCGCTGGACGTGGATATCAGTTGTTGCCATCCGCTGAATCCCCAACTCCTCACCCTGTATCACGCGCTGGGCGGTTTCCTCTGCCTCTCGTTCTAACTGCGGATCCGGATCGATCTCGAGACCGAGATTCTCTTGGGGAAGCATCGACACTGCGCCACCAGTCTGCTGGCGAACATGGGCTAACTCGTGAGCGAGAACGTGCTGGCCTTCTGGCGATTCTGGATCGTACTCGCCGGCATTGAACGCGACGTGGCTCCCGACCGTAAACGCCCGCGCATTGATCTGCTGGCAGGCCCGGGCAGCCTTTGCCCCGGTATGAATGCGCACGTCACCAAGCGAATCACCCATTCGATCTTCCATCGCGTGCTGAATCGACGTGTCCAGTGACCGGCCGGGCGAAGAAATGACATCTCGAACTGAGCCGGGAACTCGCGTTTCGCCTGCGGGGCCGGTGGCTCGTGTGGCTTTCGTACTCCGCTGCAGGGAGTTCGATGCGTGGCGTGCAGTGGCCGGCTGTTCGTCGACACGCGGATCCCTGGGTGATCGCTCGACCGGCGGACTGGTCCGTTCTTTGATTCGCTGTAAACGTTTTGCGGCACCTAACCCGCCCAGGGATTTGATCCCGCTGCTCGAGGCCGAAGCGTCCGTTTGGTCCGTGATGCGCTCAAGCCGTTCGGCAGCACCCAGCCCGCCCAGTGACTTCGGCATGTCTGTCGAATTCGTCGACATCGTCTCGTCGCTCGTCTGCTGAACTGACTCCAGAGAGTCCAACGACTGCCGTCTCGAAAGCGAGGTCGATGACTCCGAGTCCGACTCCTCGGACGATCGCTGCGAACGCGAGGAATATCGTCCCATCGCTGTGATACTCACATCTCTTTGTTCTTCATTAATAGCAGTTACTATTAAAAGACACCCAGGTTGGTTTGAATTCGATGTGTTGACCCGTTCGCCAGCTGAATATTATACAAAACCACATGCGCCTACTTGGTGGACGACCTCAAGCAAATCTGACCTACCTCGTGTCAGCTGAGCCGATCGCAAAGCGAACCTCGGCGAGACGGAAATCAGACGCGATTGCCGAACTTGATCATGTGGCCCTATGGCACATATGTGTCCGTCGGATGCGTCCCCGCGCCGCTATTTAAATAAGTGCAAGGAGATGAGAGACGTGCTTTAAAGACAGTTGATGACTCACTCGGAGGTATGCCAGAGGAGGAACTCGCCGCACGGGTCGCGGACGTGCTGGCGGCCGACGCCATCGACTTCCGCGAACAGGCCCAAGCAGACGCGGCGGTCATCAAAGACGCCGTCGAGGAGGGGGTCTTCGACAACCCCCAGGCGATCGTCGGCCTCGAGTACGAGTTCTACGCGGTCAAGGCCGACGACTGTGCGCTGCGGCGGGTCCCGCGCCGACTGCTCGAGTTGATCGGCTTCGAGAAGGAACTCGGCCTGCACAACGCGGAGATGACGACGAGTCCACAGCCGCTGAACGGCCCTGGACTGGCAGCGCAGGAGTCGGAGGTCAAGGCCCGGTTACAGACCGCACTCGACGTCACGAACTCCGAGCGGATGCGGCTGGTCAGCGACGCGATCTGGACGCTCCCGCCCGAAGGCGAGGAGACAGGGACCTACCTCACCGACAGCGTCGAACGGACGACGGTTGCACCGGACGGAACCGAACGGACGATTCGCATCGCGACGAACATGAGCGACTCCGCCCGGTATCACGCGATGGCCAACACCGATCAGGCCGACTCTGCGGGGATGCGCATTGAGGCACCGCACGTCTCTCTGCAGGCCGACACCGTCATGCCCGAGAGTCTCATCACGTCGATCCAGCCCCACTATCAGGTGGCTCACGCCCCCGATCTCCCTGAGAACTTCAACTACGCCCTCCGTGTCGCTGGGCCGCTGCTCGCGCTCGGGGTCAACTCCCCGTTTTTCCCCGCCGATCTCTACGACGACGAAGCGACCGCCGCCGAAATCATCCGGGACGCCTGGATGGAACACCGTATCAGCGTCTTCGAGAACGTCCTCAACGATCCCACGACGGGCGAAGGAAAGGTTCGCTTTCCCCACGACTTAGAGACGGTTGACGAAGCGATCGACCGAGTTGCCGACGACGACACTATCGTCCCGATGCCGGTTGAATCCGGCGAGCGCTTCGACGATCAGTTCCACCACTTCAGCCGCAAACATGGCACCTACTGGCGGTGGGTCCGGCCGGTCTTCGGCGGCCCCACCAGATCGGCCGCCAACGCCCGTATCGAGTTCCGCCCGATCCCCGCCCAGCCCACGGTCCGCGATTCGATCTCCTTCCTCGCCGCCTTTGCCGGCCTGATGGAGAGTCTGACCCGCCTCGAGCACCCCGTCATCGAACTCGACTGGGAGATCGCACGGGAGAACTTCTACGCCGCGATGGTCGACGGACTCGAGGCCGACCTGACTTGGATCACCAATGACGGCAAGGAGACGACAGACAGCCTAGCGCTCTACGAAGACCTACTGGCCCACGCCGAGGACGGGCTGACCAACCGTGGGTTGAGCGAAGAAGACGCCGCGAAGTACCTCTACCCGCTCCGGCGGCGCGTCCGTCAGGAGGTCACTCCTGCCAGCTGGAAGCACGAGCACGTGGCAGCGGCGCTCGAGGACGGATCGGCCCTCGACGAAGCGATCGCAGCGATGCAACGAGAGTACGTCAGTCGACAGTCGGAGACGTTGCTCGAGGGGAGTTTTGCGGACTGGATCGGTGAGTAGCGGCTCGAAAGCGGCCACCAGCGCGAAAAGAGGAAGTTACCGGGCCGGTTCGACGTTCTGGTTCATCCGGAACAGGTTCTCCGGGTCGTACTCGGCCTTGATCTCAGCCAACCGTTCCTGGTTCGTTCCGTAGGCGAGGTCTTCCTCGCCCTCGTCCTCGCTGATGAAGTTCACGTAGACGCCACCGGTCGCGTACGATGCCATCGCGTCGAAGAACTCCCGGGACCAGGCGATGCACTCGTTGTCCATCGCGGGATCCTCCCAGCGCGTGTGGACGTTCATCGCATATTCGGCGTCTCGGTGTGGGTACGCCGTCGCGTCCGACGGCACGCGCCCCATTGCACCGCCGATCTGCCCGAAGAAGATCTCGGACAGCGGCGATGGGAGGTCGGCCGCGTACTTGACCGCGGTGTCGATGGCGTCGTCCGAGAGCTCGCTGAAGTTGTGCGATTTCCAGTAGTTCCGGGCGCCCTCGGTGAGCAGCGGATCGAACGCCTGCTGGAACGCCGCGTACTGGTGTGGCCCGACGGCGTCGGCGATCGGATCGCCGTACTCCCGGAGCGGGGCCAAGACTTCCTCGCCGTCGTCCATGTCACCGGCGTAGAACGTCACGACAAGGACAACACCGACGCCGTGGACGTCCTCGGGAAGGAACGGAAGGGGCGGTGCCTTCCGGAGGACGACCCAGACGGCGGACTCGTCCGGCGCATCCTCGTTGAAGTCCCGGACGTGTCGGATGACGTCTCGCGCGTCTTCACCTGCGTAGACGATCGGTCCCGAGAGGATCTCGGGCCCGACCTCGTGGAGGTCGAACTCGAACGACGTGACGACGCCGAAGTTGCCACCGCCGCCCCGAATCCCCCAGAAGAGGTCCGGGTTTTCGTCTTCGCTCGCGTGACGTAGTTCGCCGTCCGCGGTGACGACATCGACGGAGCGCAGGTTGTCCACGCTCATGCCGAACTTGCGGGTGAGCCAGCCGAACCCGCCCCCGAGCGTGAGCCCCGCGACCCCGGTCGTTGAATTGATTCCCAACGGCGTCGCCAGCCCGAACGCCTGCGCCTCGTGATCGAAGTCGGCGAGGGTCGCCCCCGACTCGACTCGAGCCGTCCGCTCCTCCGGATCGACGCGAACCGACCGCATCGCCGAGAGATCGAGCATCAGTCCGTCGTCACAGACTGCGTTACCTGCGATGTTGTGCCCGCCGCCGCGGACTGCGAGCAACACGTCCTGCTCGCGGGCGAAGTTCACCGTCGCGATTACGTCCGACACGCCCATCGCTCGAACGATGAGTGCCGGACGCTTGTCGATCATTCCGTTCCAGATCGCTCGAGTCTCGTCGTAGTTCGGATCCTCGGGCCGAAGCAATTCGCCGTGAAGCCCCTCGCGGAATCCGTCTATTGCACCGTCGTCTACGGGTGTGGTTGTTACTGCCATCGTCCCTCAGTAATCATACGCCTCGCTCGGAGATATAGTTATACATTATTAATAATACTATTTTGGTCCCGGTCGAGACACACTCGGGGGCAATGCGTTGGTCGATGGCATGAGGAAAGACAATTTCCGATTTCGCGGCGAGCGATAGTCGCTCCGGAGACGGGTTCCGTTCGCGGACGACCGACATATCCGCCGGACAGAGCGTCGTGTTGGATAGACTACTGTTTTATCTCCACCTGGCGCATATTGTGTCATATGGTATCAATGAACAAGTCTGTTGGTGAAGCGGCACTCGAGAATCTCCCGAGTGATGCTGTCCGAGCGTTTACAGCGGATTTCCACGGTGATGTCCTCCGCCCGTCCGACGAAGAGTACGACGACGATCGCCAGGTCTGGAACGGTATGATCGACAAGTACCCGGCGCTCATCGCGCGTTGTTCCGGCGTTGCCGACGTCATCGCAGGCGTGAACTTCGCTCGGGGCCACGATCTGCCCCTTGCAGTCCGGGGCGGCGGGCACAACGTGGCCGGGACGGCCGTCTGCGACGGCGGGATCGTCGTCGACTTGACGGCGATGAACGGCGTCCGGGTCGACCGCGAGGCGGGGACCGTCCGCGCCGAAGGGGGTGCGACGCTAGGTGACGTTGACCGAGAGACGCAGGCGTTCGGACTCGCGACGGCGCTCGGTGCGGTGTCGCAGACGGGGATCGCCGGGCTGACCCTCAACGGCGGGTACGGCCATCTGAGCCGCGAGTACGGGCTGGCGCTGGACAATCTGGTCAGCGTCGACATCGTAACGGCCGACGGCGAGGTTCGTACCGCCAGCGAAGACGAAAACCCGGATCTCTTCTGGGGGATCCGCGGCGGCGGCAGTAACCTCGGTGTCGTTACCTCATTCGAGTACGCACTCCACGAGGTCGGCCCCGAGGTGTACGCCTTCTTCGTCTGGTTCCACGGCGACGACACTGAAATGACGATGAGAGCTTTCCGCGAGTGGACTGAGACCGCGCCGCGGGACGCGGGCATCCTCGCGTTCACCGCCCACGTCCCCGATCTCGAAGAATTCCCCGAGGAATCATGGGGCGAACCGGCGGTTGGGCTCCTCGGTTCCTACCGAGGCGACCTCGCGAACGCCGACGCGGTCTTCGGCTCACTCCGAGAGAGCGCGACGCCCGTCGCCGACTTGAGCGGCCCGACCGCGTACGTCGACCTGCAGTCGATGCTCGACGAGGATTATCCGGACGGGCTACGATACTACTGGAAGTCGATCTTCCTCGAGGAACTCACCGACGAGGTCTTCGAACTCCTGGGCCGGTACAACGAGTCGACCCCGTCGATGCTCTCGACGATCGACGTCTGGCACCTCGGCGACGCGGTCGCCGACGTTCCGCAGGATGCAACTGCGTTCTGGCACCGCGACAAGCCGTACATGCTCAACTTCGAGGCGAACTGGGACGACGCGGCGGACGACGATGCGAACGTGAGTTGGGTCCGCGAGGGGTTCGCCGCCGTGCAAGCGCTGCCGGTCGCATCCGGCCGATACGGCAACTTCCCGGGGATGAACGAGGACCCAGCGAAACTGCTCTACGGCGACAACTACGAGCGACTGGTCGACGTCAAGACCGAGTACGATCCTGACAATCTGTTCCGATCGAACTCGAACGTCCCACCTCGAACGGCAGGGAACTGAGGAGTCGATGCCGAGACGCGACCGGGCCACGTCTCGAGTCCGCCCCGGTCGCCCGAAACGGCCGAAAGCGATTAAGTAGCCACGCTCGAGAGGTGTAGGTATGGTAACCTTCCTCTCCGGGGGCACTGGAACGCCGAAGCTGTTAGACGGTGCTGCCGCCGCGTTCTCGCCGGAGGAGACCACGGTCGTCGCCAACACCGGCGACGACATCGAACTCGGCGGGCTCTTCGTCTCGCCGGACGTCGATACGCTGTTGTTTCAGGGTGGTGGGATCCTCGACCGAGAGACGTGGTGGGGCATCGAGGGAGACACGCATCGAACCAACTCGGCGCTGATGGACATCGCGTCGGCAGCGGGACTGCCTGACGGGCCACAGTATCTACCCGAAGAAAAACAGACCGAGGGCCGAAAACTCGCGAACTGGCGTCGTTTCTCGGGCATCGCCGAGTTCATGACGGTCGGCGACCGCGATCGGGCCGTCCACCTCACGCGGACGAGCCTCATTGACGAGGGGCACACGCTGAGCGAGGCGACCGAGCGACTCACGAGCGCGTTCGGTCTGACGATCGACCTCCTTCCCATGAGCGACGATCCCGTCGCCAGTCTCGTCCACACCGACGAGGGACTCATGCACTTCCAGGAGTACTGGGTCGGTCATCGCGGCGAGCCGGCCGTCGAAACCGTCGAATTTCGTGGCTCGTCGAAGGCCGAACCCGCGCCTGGTGTCCTCGATGCACTCGCGGACGCCGTCGTCATCGGCCCGTCGAACCCGGTCACCAGTATTGGGCCGATGCTCGCGCTGCCGGGCGTCGCGGACGCGCTCGCCCAGACGACGGTCGTCGCCGTCTCACCGTTCCTCGGCGACGACGCGTTCTCCGGGCCCGCCGGCGACCTCATGGCGGCCGTCAACGCGGATCCAAGCACTGAGGGACTGGCGACCGCCTATCCGTTCGCGGACGCCTTCGTGATCGACGACGACGACGATGCTGACTTCGACCGAACGACAGTCCGGACCGATATCACGATCGACTCTCGCGAGGACGCTGCGCGCGTGATCCGCGCAGTCGACGACGCGATCGAGCGCGTGGACTGACATGGCATCGACAGTGTCGTTTACGCCACCGCTCGCGCTCGCGAGCCTCAGTGGCGAGGCCGACGCCGACTGGGCGCGGGCCGGCGCGGAGTACGCCGGTAGCGCGTTCCTCGGCGGCATCGCCCTCGACGCCGACGCTCGCGCGGCCGCGAGCGAACTCGTCGACCGAGATCGCACCGAGTTCCTGCCCGACGACCCGCTCGCCTTCATCGACCGCGAGCTCGAGTCGCTCGCCGAGACGCCGATCAAACCGGCGTTCAACGTCCGGAGCGCGACCGTCGACCCCGTCGTCGACGCCGCCCGAATCTGTCGCGATCGGGAGGCGTACCTCGAGATAAACGCCCACTGTCGACAGAACGAACTCTGTGCCGTCGGTTGCGGCGAGACACTGCTGCGAGACGACGAGCGACTCGCACGATACGTCGACCGGGCGGCCGCGACCGGCGTGACCGTCGGCGCGAAAGTCCGCGCGGAAGTCCCCGGCGTCGACCTGCCGGGACTGGCTCGTCGCCTCGAGCGCGCTGGGGCGGACTTCGTCCACGTCGATGCGATGGACAGCGAATCAGTTATCGCCGACATAGTCGACGCGACCGACCTGTTCGTGATCGCCAACAACGGCGTCCGCGACGACGAGACCGTCCGCGAGTACGTCGACTACGGCGCGGATGCGGTCAGCGTCGGTCGTCCCAGCGACAACCCGGTCGTGCTCGAGCGCGTTCACGACGCGGTGGAGCAACGGCTGGGGCTCGAGGTGAACCGGTAACGGCTGCGGTGACTACAGAGAGCCGTCAGCGAACCGTTCGCTCGAACGCACGCGAGGGATGAACCACAGCCGGCCGCGGGAGCGAGAACCGCAGTCGTCTGAGGAGAGCGTGGCAACTCCGTACAGCCACGATAGCAGGACGCCCCTCCGCGGTCGAGTCGCTCTCAGAACGGAGTGTAGACACGTGTCTCAGTCGAACGACCGTGGGAACAACGCTCCGAAAAACATCGACGACTCCGTCCGATGACTACAGCGGCGCGCCAACTAACACAAGCTTCGCGCGTTCGTCGCCCCGGTTGTGGATCTGGCGGGTCTCCTCGGCATCCAGCCGGATCGCCTCGTCCGTCTCGAGCGTCACGGTTTTGTCGGCGTCGGCCAGTTCGACGTCGACCGTTCCCTCGACGACGTAGTAGACCTCTTCCTGCCCGGAGTCGGTCTCGTCGTGTTCCATTCCCTTCCCGTTGGGCTCGAGTTCGAGGATTGAGATGCCCAGTTCCTCGGTGCCGAGTTCCTCCTCGAGGAACCACATGCCACCCCACTCCTCGTCGATAACTGATTCCGGATCGGTCTTAGCGACAGTGTCGTAGCCCATGGTCGATGATTTTCGTTTCGAAACTTAAATCGATGGGACTACGACCCCGTTTGCCGGCTGCAACTGAGCGCGATAACCCCTACCCCTAAGCCGCCCCGGTACGCAGCGACACGTATGCGATCGTCGGCTCAGAACGCGGAACTGGCGTTGCTTCTCGAGGTCGCGGCGACCCCAAAGCCGGGGAACGTCGACCGCCACCGGGACCTCGCGGATCTGCGGTTCGAACACTTCATGGCCGGAGCGGTGGGTTCCCGTGAGGGGCTCGAGATCGCGGCCGACGGCGCGGCGGTCGGGCCGGCGTTTGAGCGGGCCGTCGAGAAGATGGCCGCTCAGGAGGGCGGGAACACGCAGTTCGGGGCACTCCTGTTGCTCGTCCCGCTAGTGCGGGCCGCTCGCGAGGACCTCTCACAGCCCGTCGTCGAATCCGTCGTCCGAGAGACGACCGTCGGCGACGCGGCATCGTTCTACCGCGCGTTCGAGCACGTCGATGTCGCCGTCGCCGACCCGCCTGACGACATGGCGGCCCTCGACGTGCGCCGCGGCGCGGACGCGGTTCCGGCCGTAGAGGCCCGCGGGCTGACGCTCTTCGACATCATGGATCGAAGCGTTCCCGGCGACGACGTCGCTCGCGAGTGGGTCCGCGGGTTCGACCGCTCGTTTGCGGCGGCCGAACGGCTCGCCGAGGCCGACGGCCCGGTGTCGGATCGGACCGCGGCGGTCTTCCTCTCAATGCTCGCCGACCGACCAGACACGCTCGTCGCGACGCGCCACGACGAGGCGACGGCACAGGAGGTGACCGACCGCGCCGCGGAACTGATCGACGCAGACGCCCTCGAGACGGACCCCGATGCCGTCGAATCCTTCGCCGACAGTCTCGTCAATCGTGGGATTAACCCCGGGACGACGGCCGATATGACCGCGGCCGGACTGTTCATCGCGCTCGAGCACGAGGCGGTCGAGATATGAGCGACGAGCGAGACGCCGCGGCGGACAACGCAGTGACTGACGGCAAGGTCGACGGGACGGGACTCGTGGAGTGGCCCGTCGCGCTCTCGGGCGTCACCGAGTCGGTCGTGACCACGCTGGGGCCGAACGGGCTGTGGAACGCTGCCGCGCTCGGCCTCCACGCGGGCGACCCCGTCACCGCACGGACATGGGGGAACACTCGCACCCGCCGGAACTTCCACCGACAGGGCGAGGGGTACGTTCAGTTCGTCGACGACCCCGTCGACTTCGCCGAGGCCGCCCTTTCGATCGTCGAGCGCGAGGATCCAATCCTCGCGTCCGCGAACGCCTGGGCACGCGTCACCGTCGAACGGATCGATAGCGGTTGTGAGGGAGACACCGACTGGGAAGAGTGGACGCTACGCCCCGTCGAGTCGACAATCGAACGCGAAACCGTTCCGACGATCAATCGCGGGTTCGGGGCCGTCGTCGAGGCGACCGTCGCCGCGTCGCGACTCGCGGTCCCCGACTACGACGAGAGCGAACTTCGGGACCGCCTCGCGTACTGTGCCTCGGTCGTCGACCGCGCCGGCGGGCCCCGGGAGCGCGAGGCGCTCGAGCGCGTGCGTGAGCACTCGTCTTGGTGAGTTCGAGTGGCTATGCTCGGTCCGTCGGGACACCGCGGTGGCGAGTGAGAGAAGCAGCCAAATCCCTCGATCATGGACGGGGACGGACTACGACCGAGACACGAGTTCCATCCCCTCCAGTGTCGACTGAAATCATCATACCGATCCCACATCAGCGTGAAATCGGCTTTACAGTGACTATTATCGCCCTTGTAGTCGTTTGGGTGGTTGCCCCACACCCCAGCGCCGGAGCGCCAAAGAGAAAGGGATTAAGAGCCTCTAGACGGAACCACTCTACATGGCAATCAAACCGGCCTACGTCAAGAAGACCGGGAAGCTCCTCCTGGAGCGGTATCCGGAGGCGTTCACGACCGATTTCGAGCAGAACAAAGAGAGCGTCACCAAGCTCACGAACGTCGAGTCCAAGGGCGTCCGCAACCGCATCGCGGGCTACGTGACGCGAAAGAAAGGCGCAGAAGTTCCCGCGTAAGTCGATATTCTCACCTTGAGCGAGTCTCCGTGATCACGAGCGAGCAACTGCAGTCGGCTGGATTTCTCGAGACGGGTAATCGCCGAGTGAACGGACAGTTCCATCATCGACCGAGCGCCCAGAGAACAGTCTGACTCGATACGCGCCGCTACTGGTCGAGGCCGGGTTCCATGTACACCGCGGCGACGAACGCGACGAGAGCAATCCCGAACCCGAACAGGAGCCCGATAACGCCGGTCAGGATGTTCAGATCCAGGCCGATTACCGGGAGCATCCCATCGTTGTAGCCCGTCCAGGCGAAGATGACGCCTAGCAGCGCCGCGACGGCCGCGATGGCTGCCGCACCGATGCTGAACCGGGTGTCGAACAGTCCTCGGTCACTGGTGTTCGCAGTCGAACTCGTCATCGGGACCACCACTGGCCGACGGCCTCGAGTCGATCCTGTCGATAATGCATCGGTCGATAGCTGGCGCTCCCGTTTCTTAATATCTTCTATCCGTCCACAGCACGCCGCTACAGACGACTGTCGAATCATGCCGTAGAACTGAGTCAACGTGAGCAACTCCGGCGATTGACACGCGCTACCGTAAACCCAAACGGTTTTGCGGACACAACTCGGAGTGGCGGAAAATGGCAGTACGAGTAGGCGTACTCGGTGCGACCGGAGCCGTCGGACAGCGACTGATTCAGCTACTCGATCCCCATCCGGACTTCGAGATCGCTGCACTAACCGCGAGCGACTCTAGCGCCGGCAAGACGTATCGACAGGCCGCGAAGTGGCGCGTCGACAGCCCCATCCCCGACGACGTCGCCGGCATGACCGTCACGGCGACCGATCCCGACGAGGTCCCCAACGACGTCGACCTGATCTTCTCGTCGCTCCCCTCGAGCGTCGGCGCGGCGGTCGAATCCGGCTTCTGTGAAGAGGGGTACGTCGTCTCGTCGAACTCCTCGAACGGCCGCATGGACGACGATATCCCGCTCGTGATTCCGGAGGTCAACGCCGAACACCTCGACTTGCTCGAGGTCCAGCGCGACGAGCGCGGCTGGGACGGCGCGATGGTCAAGAACCCCAACTGCTCGACGATCACCTTCGTTCCTACGCTCGCGGCCCTGACCGACTTCGGCCTCGAGAAGGTCCACGTCTCGACCCTGCAGGCCGTCTCCGGGGCGGGCTACGACGGCGTCAGTTCGATGGAGATCATCGACAATGCCATCCCCTACATCGGCGGCGAAGAGGACAAACTCGAGACCGAGTCCCGCAAACTGCTCGGCGAGTTCGACGGGGCCGAACTGTCGCACAACAGTATGGACGTCGCGGCCTCCTGTAACCGCATCCCGACCATCGACGGCCACCTCGAGAACGTCTGGGTCGAGACCGACGAGGAGCTGACCGCTGACGCGGCCGCCGAAGCCATGCGCGAGTACCCCTCGCTGGATCTGCGTTCCTCGCCGGACCCGCTCATCCACGTCTTTGAGGAACCTAACCGACCACAGCCTCGAATGGACCGCACGCTCGGCGATGGGATGGCCATCGCCGCTGGCGGTCTCCAAGAGTCGCCCTTTGGCCTGCAGTACAACTGTCTGGCCCACAACACGATTCGCGGTGCCGCCGGTGCGAGCGTACTCAACGGCGAACTCCTGCTCGAGAACGGCTACATCTGAGGACGCGACCCGTGTTCCGCGGTCGACGTTCGTTCGGCGTCGAATGTCGACTCCTGCAGACTCGTAAGACCGCTTGAAACGGATCTTCTCAGCTGAGGCCTCGCCTCGAGAGCCCCGGCCGGCCGTGACGCGACCGGCTCTCACGTATTGCTATACTATAACAACCATCGTCGCGTAGTCGAGAGAGTGAGCTCGCCATGGTTCTGATCGTCGAGTTCGAAATCGCAACGCCAATCCTCCGGCGGACGGTCGACGCCGTCTCGAGGATCGACGTCGAAGAGATCTATCAGTCCGAAGCGGAGGAGACGAAACTCATCTGCTGGGTCTATGGCGACGAACTCGAGAGCGTCGAGACGGCGCTGGATGACGACGACACCATACAGACGTTCTCGCTGCTCGAGGTCGAGGAAGATCGTCGCCTCTACAGCGTCACGCTATCGGAGCGGGGAGAGACACAGCTGACCTATCCCACGGCGGCGGAGTACGATATCAGCTACCACGAAATCACCGTCACGAGGAATACGAAGATTCGCGCTCGCGTCCCGACGCGAGAGGCGCTGTTCGCGTATCGCGACGTCTGTCAAGAGAAGGATATTCCGTTTCGGATTCAGCGTATCTTTCAGGGATCAGACCCTTCCGGAGACCGATACGGGATCACCGACAGACAGCGAGAAGCGCTCCAGATCGCCCTCGAGGAGGGATACTTTGACGTGCCGCGGGGAACGACGCTATCGGCGGTCGCCACGAAACTCGATATCTCGGATCAAGCCCTGTCCGCTCGTCTTCGGCGAGGGGAGGCCAATCTGCTCCAAAATACGATCGGGGAACGGACCCCCACTTAATAGGTTGACCATTCAATCGTAGTCACTTCCCACATTGGACCAGTAAAGGGGGTATGGAAACTGAGCCTTCAACCGGCGAGTCACGTCTACAAGAGGGGAACACTACGTATCAGTTCGAACCGGACACACCTCTCAGCGAAACGGTCATCGCCGCACTCGCGTCGGAATCGGGGATGGACGTGCTCGAAATCGCGGACGAGTTCGGACCGCTCTACGACGCGGTCGATCCGACCGCGCTGGATTCGCTGTTCCAGTCGACGGAACGGACGAAGCGGTCCGTCGGGTCCGTCACGTTCGAATACGCTGCCTACCGAGTCACGGTCGATCAAACGGGGCAGGTACTGCTCGAGGATCAAGAGTAACCGTTCTTCGAACGAGCGAGCCGAGACCGGCCGCACAAGTACGTCGGAGGGGAACGGATACCGATCGAGGTCCGTCCCAGTATCCCGACTAGCTGTCGGTTCTCGGCAGCGCGACCACCGGCACTGAGGCTTCCTTTACTAATCGGCGAGCCACATCGCCAGTCAGTAGTTCCACGAACCGGTTCCCGTCGCGGGGCTCGAAGACGACCGCGTCGATGTCGCGCTCTTCCGCCGCCTCGAAAATCGTCTCGACCACGTCGGTTCCGAAGAGGATTGCCGTCTCGACCGACCCCGCTCGCTCCTCGAGTGGCCCGCGGGCGCGCTCGAAGATTTCCCGCGCGTACTCCTCGCGCTGTTCGACCGAGGCCTTGTCGGGCGCGCCCCCCGCTTTCTCGATTACGTTGACGACGATCACCCGGGTCGAGGGCTCGAGGTACGGTGCGAGTGCTGCCGCGGTCTGCTCCCCGTCGTCGGGATCGGCCGCAGGGACGAGGATCGTCCCATCGAACGTCAGCGGCATCGTGTACCTCCCGCGTCCACTTGCGCGGTACATCCCGTTCGATTCATTTCCGCACCTGATGAGATAGTCACATTCGTGGTTCGTCACAGGAGGTCAAAAAGTAAGTCGGATGACTCGAGCGGCGATCGTCCGGGTTCGAACGCAGTCGAACGGCCCCGTCAGGGGAGTACCTGCTTCTCGAGGTCGGAATCGGAGTTCGGCTCGTCGAACCGACGGCGGTTTTCGGCGACGATGTCAGCCAGCCGATCGTAGTACTTCGGCGTATGACCCGCGTTATGCGGCGTTATCTGAACGTTTTCGAAGGTCCACAGCGGGTGTTCCTCGGGCAGCGGTTCGGGGTCGGTGACGTCCAGCGACGCGCCGCGGATCCAATTCGAGCGCAGCGCCGCGACGAGCGCGTCAGTGTCGACGACCGGACCGCGAGCGATGTTGACGAGGACTGACTCGGGATCCATCGTGACGAGCGCCTCGCGGTCGATCAGTCCGCGCGTCGTCTCCGTGAGCGGACAGGCGAGGACGAGATAGTCCGTCCGCGCGAGCGCGTCATCGAATTCGGCGTCCTCGAAGCCGATTACCTCGTCCGTCGGGCCGCCCTTCTCCGGGGTGTAGCGCACGCCGATCGTGTCGACGCCGAAGGGCTCGAGACGATCACAGACCGACTGCCCAATCGCACCGAGGCCGACGACGGTGACCGTCGATCCCTGTAGTTCGGTAGCCTGATAGTGACGCCACTCGCGGCGGCGCTGGCGGCGTTCGCCGACGTGGAACCGCCGGGTGAAATGGAGGATCGCACCCAGTACGTGCTCGCCGATATTCGGCCCGTGGACACCCGAGGCGTTCGTCACCGCGACGCCTCGCTCCTCGAGTTTCTCGAGTGGCAGATGTCCGGTGCCCGCGTAGGCACAGGCGAAGACCTCGAGGGATTCTGCGGCCTCGAGCAAGTCATCCTCGAGGGTCATGCCGGTGACGAAGCGGGCGTTTTCGATCCGCTCTCGCTCTTCGGCCGGCGTTCGTGCGAGGTCGACAGTGTGGTCCGGTAGCCGATCGCGGATCGCGTCGGCGTACTGTTCGATCGGCGTCCCGTGGGTTCCCTTTCGCAGGACGAGGATGTCCGGCGCGTCGTCGCTCATGTCCCAGCCGTCGGTCGGTGCAATCAAAAGGGTTCGTCTCGCGGCACCCTCATCGACTCGAAGATCGTCGGGAGTAGCACTCGAGCGTCACGGAGTCAGGGCGCACCGAACTGGAGCGGACGGACTTCTCACGCCGGCAACAGGGGATTTCCACATCCTCCTCAGCCGATTTTTCTTACGGGTGCGACGCACCCGTTCGCATGGTCCGCGGGACCGTCGATCCCGTGCTATTTGCTTTCCGAGGTGCTCGCGTGGCTCGACCTCGCGACGCTCGGACGGCCGACATCGTACGCTACTGCACCGCAGTTGGCCGATCCTGACTGATATGACGGATGACTCGAAGAACTGAAAGTTCACCTCGCAGTTTTTATAATGACCCAATGAGTCCAAACGGCGTATGGAACGCGTAGACGTCGCGATCGTCGGCGGAGGGCCCGCTGGTGCGTCCGCGGCCGAACGGGCCGCCGCTCACGGCGCAGAGACGGTCCTCTTCGAGCAGGGGGTCCCTCGAGAGGACCGCGAGGGCCAGGGCCGGATTCGACCGATGCCGCTGGAATGCTCGACTACTGGATCGATATCATGGGCTTTGACTACCGGGAAATCCCCGACGAGGTCATCCACCGGGAACTCGAGGCAACCGAGTTCGTCGGGCCGAACAGCAACGTCGAGTTGACCTCGACCGGGATGGAGGCCAGCTACCCCAAGTTCGGCTACACCTTCCATCGCACGCGCATGGACGACTGGCTCCACGAACGCGCGGTCGATGCGGGCGCTGACTTGCGCGTCGGGACTGGCGTGAAGGACTTCGAGACTGACCTTCGCGCCTCGAGTTCGAAGGGACCGACCCATACGCTGACGCTTTCGAACGGCGAGGAACTCGAGGCCCAGTACGTCGTCCTCGCGGACGGCCCACAACGGCGGATCACGCTTGACGCGCTCGACCAGTTCACGGCACCCGGCCGGAGCGTCTCCGATCACCTCTCGCCGCCGAAAGCGAATCACATCGCCTACCAAGAGTATCGGGAGTTTCCCCCCGAACTGTTCGAAGAGTTCAAGGACCGACTGAAGTTCTGGTGGGGGTACATGCCCGGCGAGACCGCCTACCCATGGGTGTTCCCGAACGACGGCACGGTCGCCCGCGTCGGGCTGACGATGCCGATCGGCATGGATCTCGCGGACGTCGACGACCCCGGCTCTTACAAGCTCCTGCGGCCCGACGACGAGCGGATTCCCTCGGGCGCGGAGTACATCACTCGCCTCTTAGAGCAGGAGTACGGCGACGAATACGACATCGAAGCGGACATCCCGCGCGTCGAAGACCGCGGCAAGTCGAAGGGGACCGAAACCTATCCGATCTCCTCGACGCGGCCGATCGAGTCGCCCGTCGGAGCAAACATCGCCGTCGCCGGCGGTGCGATGGGCACTACCTCCGCCTTCCACGAGGGTGGCTATCACGTCGCCGTCCGCACCGGCAAGATCGCTGGCCGACTCGCCGCGACGAACTCCATCGCGAACTACAACGATGTCTGGAAACGCGCGATCGGCGACGAGATCCTGCGTAACGTCGCCTTCGCGGACATCGTCGCCGACTACGGGCCCGACGACTGGGACTGGGCATTCGACACCATCACCGACATGCAGGGCAGCGGCTCGACCGACGGCCTCGTGAGCAAGACGTACTCCGCCGGCCTCGGCGCGGCCAAGGTCATGGCGACGTACAAGCGCCAGAAGTTCAAATACCGCGACGGTGGCTACGTGCAGCTCTCGGAGGACGACTACTTCTACTGAATCAGCCGAGTCGCCGACTCCTCGTCGCTGGTCACGCGAGCGAACTCGAGGAACTCGAGCGAGACAGGCGATCGCGTATCGGTCGGGAATCGTCGCAATGTAACGACGGCCTAACTGCCTATACGCGGTGATCCTTTTTCCGGATCGACGTGGAAGCGGCCCTATGACCTCTGGTGGACACACCGATCCGCCCGACGAGGACGCTCCTCGAGCCGATGGCTCCGGCCACCGTGTTCCCGAGGGGCAGGCACCCGAGGAGTACGGCGACCACCGCGGTCGCGGCGATCACGACGAGCACGAGCACCGCAGCCGCTGGCCGCTCGTCGCCGCCGCCGGGGCGGCCGGACTCTACGGCGGGGTCGCGGTCTTCATCCTCGGGGACGAAACTGATCTCATCCCGCCGCTACTCGGCGTTGGCCTCGCTGTCGTCGGGACGATCGTCCTGCTTGCCGGCATCGCGGGCTGGATCGACCAGGCGTTTCTGGCACCCGCTCGCGATGCACAGGGAGCACGCAAATCCCGGGAGTCGTACGTCTCGACGACGCTGCTCTTCCTCACGACCGACGTCTCGACGTTCGGCGCGTTGTTTATCTACTACTTCTTCGTCAGAATTGGGACCTGGCCGCCCGAGGAGTTGCCGCCGCTGCTCGGCTCGCTCGTGATCGTCAACACCGCCATTCTGGTCGCTAGTAGCGTCACCTTCCACTACGCACACGAGGCACTCGAACACGACAACCGGAGACGATTCCTCGGACTGCTCGGGACGACGCTCGCGCTCGGCCTAGTCTTCCTCGCCGGGCAGGTCTACGAGTACTACGAGTTCGTCGCTCACGAGGGATTCACTCTCGCGAGCGGTATCTTTGGGACCGCCTTCTTCGGACTGACCGGACTCCACGGACTCCACGTCGCGTTGGGCGTCGGTGGCATCGCCGTGCTCTGCTGGCGAGCGTTCCGCGGTCACTACGGCCCAGATCGGGATACGTCGGTCGCGACCGTCTCGCTGTACTGGCACTTCGTCGACGTCGTCTGGCTCTTCCTTGTCGTCGTCCTCTACGTCGGCGCGTCGGTGTAACAGGTCTCGCCGCCGATCGCCATCGCCATCAGAATCGGCGAACAGCGAATAGAGTGGGGTAGTTCACGGTATCTCGTCGTGGTCGAGATCGGTCTCGAGAACCTCCAGCGTCGGTGACTCACAGTCACAGAAATTCGACTGACCGAGGGGTTGGAGACTGCCATCGGGCCAGATCTGAACGATGCCGATCTCCCCGCAGTCGTCGCATTCAGCCGCCGCTCGCTGTTTATCCTCGTTGTTGCCCACTAGAGTCACCTCTGGGACTGATCCGTACCACAGCCACCGAGGAAAAACCCGGTGTCCGATCGGACACGAGTAACGGGTCCGACCCAGCGGACCCACCGCTCCGTTGGCACCGGCCGGTCACTCGAGACCGACGGTGACGAACCGTCGGCCGGCGGTTCCGGGCGATCCCTGAACAGCCCCGAACTCGAGCGACTGGTCCGGCTCGAGGGCCGCGTCGGGCTCAGTAAAGAGGAACGCACGATACGACGGCGCGTGGTCGTAGGCTATCACATTGGTCTGATAGGTGTCGCTGAATCGGTCCGGTTGCCAGTCGAGGCCCGACTCGACGACGGTGAATCGGCTGTCCGGGGTGAACTGGTATGGATGTACCACCCCGTGATCGGCCGGCTCGGCGTCGGGCTCAGTCGAGCCCGATCCTACGTCGGCGCTCGCCCCAGAGGCCCCGAACAGCGTTCCCGTCGATACCGCGCCGTATTTGACGAACGTGCGTCGTGACGTCGACCATGGATCCTCACTCATGCGCTGATCCCCGACCACCGACGCCATTATAACCGTTTGCCATGATGACACAACGATGGGTGTACGGTCTTTCGAGTGTCGATATCACACGTATCAGATTGTCTTCTGCCAGATCTGAACGGATCATATCGAACTATTACCAGTCGGTGGAAACTTCACTATCAGTCACAACAGTTGTTTATCCCTCTGGGTGTGGGCAGGGACCAGTGGATGTTCTTCCAAGAACCGGAACTCCAGTACGAGGTTACCGTCGAACAACCGGACCCACACTTCGCGAAACTCCTCCAACAAGCGATCGGCGGCCAAGAAGGCGAGATGCGCGTCGCCATGCAGTACATGTTCCAGGCCTGGGCACTGCCCGAGGAATACGAGGAGTACCGGAACCTGCTGATGGAGACCGCGGCCGAGGAACTCGGCCACATCGAAATGCTCGCGACCGCCGTGACGAAGAACCTGCGCGGCTCGCCCACGCAGATGAGCGATGATGCTCAGGAGACGGCGGCCGCTGCGGCGTCGATGACCGGACAGAACCCGCGGCAGTTTCTCTCGGCCGGCCAGTCGGCGATGCCAGTCGATAGTAACGGCGTCCCGTTCACCGGTGGCTACATCGCTGCATCGGGAAACCTCGCTGGCGACCTCTACGCGAACGTGATGGCTGAGGCGACCGGCCGTACCCTCGCAACACGGCTCTGGGAGTACACCGACGACCCCGGCATGAAGGACATGCTCTCCTATCTCATCGCCCGGGACACTATGCATCAAAACCAGTGGCTTGAGGCCTTGGAAACACTCGACGATCCAGTTCCGGTGCCCGCGAGCTTCCCGCAGGAACAGGAAAACCAGGAGTTCAACTACACGTTCATTTCAACCAGACGCGAGGAGCAACCGGATCCCGGCTACCCGTGGACGGAGGGCGAAGCGCCGGACGGCAAGGGCCAGTTCTCCTACGCAGCCGAACAGCCGGGTGACGGCGAAGTCGTCGCGCCCGAACCGGATCCGATGACGAACAACGAGCCGAACGGGACCGCCCAGTCGGATCAGACGGATGACTCAGCCACCACCGACTCGGACGCTACCAACGAGTCAAACACCACCGACTCGAACGAGTCGGACTGACGCGTTACATCGTTCCATCGCAGTCGGGTCCCGCGATCGACACCGCTCGAGATCGCTTCTCGGTCGCAGTCGGGTTTCTCTTTCAGTGGCGAGGACTGTCGGCCATCGCCAGCCGTCCGTGTCACCGCCTTTGAGCAGCCGATCAGTCCGTCCGATCGCGCCGCATCCGCTCTTCGAACCCCGCCATCTTCCGGTATATCGGCGGCGTCAGGACGCCGATGACACCCATGAGGATCGCGATCGCGCCGATCGGAAACAGCAACGGTGAAACCTCGAGACAGGAGTTCTGGGACGCAATCTGGACGTAGTAGCGTTCGCCCTCGTAGTCGACAACCGCCCCCTCGAGCAGCGCCTGTCTGTTCGCCATCTCGCCGTCAACTGTCGCCTCCTGAAGCGGGCTATCGATCGCCTCCTCAAGGGCCGCTCGCTCGGCCGACGAGAGCTCCGTGGCTGGCAGTGTCTCGACGGTCTCCGGTGGGGTCTCGCCCTCGGCGACGGGGTCGGCCGTGATACTGGGGTTCCCACAGAGTCCTATCCCGTCCTGAATGACGACGTAGCCGCCGGCGATCGCGAGGGGGAGGCCGACGGCGATCAGGAGGACGCCCAGAAAGGGCGCAGCGTAGGTCAACACTAGCGATTCGGACGACGTCGTCGGCTCGACCGGTCCCGTCTCGTCGGTCGCGGGCGGCTTGGTCGTATCGGGGGACGAATTGTCACCGGCGCTCATCGCTACTCGTCCTCCCCTGTCGACGGACGGCGTTGACGGCCACCGAGAAACGCGATCGCTCCCGCAAGTCCCAGTCCATAGATCCAGTGAGCGAGCAGGACGAACAACAGGTACGCGACCAACTCGAGGCCGGGTTGACCAGTGTAAAAGGCGAGCGCGAACCCCGAGGCGATGACCGTCGCATACCACAGCCCCGTTACGAGCGTGAGCTCGCCCGGCAAATACTCTCCCAATGACAGGAACAGAAGCGGCCAGACCGTCATTCCACCGACGACGAAGAGTCCGTACCCGAACGCGAGATTCGACGGCAACCCGACGAACGTCGCAAGGGTCGCGAACGACTCGAGGTTGAACACGCCGAGTGCCACTGCGACGAGAAGGACCCCCGTCATGAGCATCGTTCCGACGAACCCGCCGGCCGCACCGATACCGGCATCGTTCGCAACGGTTCGGGCAACCGGCTTGATCCGCCCGTAGATCGACAATGGTCGCTCGTCCTGTGCGGGCACGTACGACGGGCGGACTTTGTCTGGTTCGCTCGGTGGCACTCCGCGCTCGCGCTCGAGGCGGTCCTCAAACCACTGCCACTCGGGCGTGAACTGCTCGGTCGCTTTGAGTTCCCAGGGATCAGCGGTCTCGATCGGCGTCCCTTGGAAGTACGACCAGAGCATGTTATAGAGCCACATGAGAACGCTGAGCCCGATGATGAACGCACCGATGGTTGCGACGATCTGCAGCCCCGAGTACCCCGGCGGGTAGGTCGCGTACCGGCGGGGGAGCTCGAGGAACCCCAGCGCCATCAGCGTCATAAACGTGAGCGCGGAGCCGACGACCAGCAGCGATGACTGGAAAATCGCGAGCCGGCGATCGTACATCCGGCCGGTGAGCATGGGATACCAGTAGTAGCTGGCGGCGAACATCATGAGCGGGATGATCCCCATGAGGATGAGATGGAAGTGACCGACGACGTAGTAGGTCCCGTGATAGATGACGTCAACGGGGATGACGGCGAGGAAGATACCGGTGACGCCGCCGACGATGAACAGACCGATTGAGCCGATACAGAGGATCGTCGGCGCGGCGAGTCTCACATCACCGTTCCACATGGTGGTGATCCAATTGAATACCTTGATCGCGCTCGGGACGGCGATGGCGATCGAGGTAGCCATGAAACTCGCCCGGACGCGCGGGTCAATGCCGGTCACGAACATGTGGTGGGCCCAAACACCGAAGGAGAGGACGCCGATGGCGATCGTCGAGTAGACGATGAACTTGAATCCGAACAGCTTGCGGCCGACGAACTTCGGTAATATGAGGCTCATCAGCCCGGTCGCCGGCAGGAAGATGATATAGACCTCAGGATGCCCCAGAACCAGAGGAGGTGCTGCCAGAGGATCGGACCGCCGCCCTCGACCGCGAAGAACGTCGTCCCGAAGTTCCGATCGAACAGCAACATGAGCAAGGCAGTCCCGAGCAGGGGGAACGCAAAGACGATGATCGCGCTTGTGATGAGCATGTTCCACGAGAAGATGTCGAGGTTCGCCCAGCCGATTGACTCGTCTCGCTCATAGATGATCGTCGTAATGAAGTTAATCGCACCGATCGTGGTAGCGATGCCACTCAAGTGGAGTCCGAGCAAGAGAAAGTTCGTCTGCGGATTCGGTGCCAGCGATAAGGGCGGATACATCGTCCACCCGATCGCCGGCTCCTGAAACGCCAAGAGGACCGAAATCCAGTCCGTTGGAACGACGACTGCGAGCACCGCTCCCGTCACTTCAGCGACGATCCCCAATCGGGCGAGCAAGAGCGAGGGCGGCAACAGCCAGAACCCGATGGCATTGAGCCGCGGAAACGCCATGTCGTCGGCCCCGATCAATAGAGGCAGGAAGTAGTTCCCGATCCCGAAGAACACCGGGGTGACAAAGAAGATCAGCATCGTCAACCCGTGCATCGTGAACAGTTCGTTGTACGTCTGCTCGGTCCAGATGTTCGCCTCGGGTGTCAACAGATGCGTCCGGATCATCATCGCGTCAATCCCACCCCAGATTGCCGCGACGGTGCCGAACGCAATGTAGAGCAAACCGATTTCGCGGTGGTTCGTCGTCGTCGTCCAGCGGACAGCGGCCGCCTTCGCGTCCCCGAGACCGAGCCGTCGCTGACGCCCCGTCGCGTACCCCCCGTCCGGCGACGCCTCGGCTCGGAAGCGCTGGGCGAAGAGGACGACTAGCAGACAGCTCACGACGACGACACCGAACAGCGAAACCTCTGCAAGCGCACGGTTCATCGCCGCCTATCACCACCGGCTGATCGACCGCACTGCTCGTCGCCGTGCATAGCCGTTGGCTCACCATCGCACCCAATAAAGATGAATTGATAATTTCGTGAATATCTTCGTCCATGATGGGTCTACGCACGTCTATCTGTCGCCTATAATTGGTATGTAATCATGATATTCTACCAATCCATGAAGGCCGTATATCACGCCGGTCGTCGAATCGCCGCCAATGGGTAGCCGCCGACGCACGATCGTCGCACTCCTCGTCACGGCGCTCTCGAGTTTTCTCATACTGACCGGAACAGTCGCTGCACAGTCGGAAAACCGCGACCTCATCGACTCCCTCGAGTACCAACTCCTCTACGTCGCCCTGCCGCTGACCCTGTTCGTCCTCATGATCCTAATCTACGCGGCCGTGAAGTTCCACGACAACGATGATCCCCAACCGACTACGGAGGATCCCGCCCTCGAGATCACCTGGACCGCCGCGACGGCTATCATCCTGCTGTTCGTCGGGCTCTCGGGCTACAGCGTCCTCGTTAATCCCTACGTGTCGCCGTCGCAAGCACTCGAGGACGATGACCGCAGTCAGGAGGGATTCGACTCGTTCGAGGACCTCCCCGAAACCGACGACGAGGTGGTACACGTCCGCGGCTACCAGTGGGAGTGGCAGGCGACCTATCCCGGCACGAACGTAACGACGGAGAACGAGATCGTGATACCAGCCGACAAGGATGTCACGTTTTGGCTCACCAGTGATGACGTCATCCACTCGCTGTTCGTCCCGGATCTGGCTGTCAAACAGGACGCGTTCCCCGGTGACTACACCCGCGCTCGGACCATCGTCTCTGAACCCGGCCGTTACGACGCCGTCTGTTCCGAATTCTGTGGTGCCGGCCACTCACGGATGGACGCCACGGTCGTCGTCGTCGAACCCGAGACCTACGACCAGTGGCTCGAGGACAACGCGGGCAACGACAACGTCACCGCGGCACCGGAACCCGGATGATCACCGGCAATGTTCGATCAGTACTCGAGTCCGAGGCGTCCATCTCCCTGCGGCTACGGTCGACTGCGCGGCGAGGGCAAGCCTGCAAGAGTTAAACGGGTCCCGTTCCTAGGAACAGTGCGTGCCTTCAGTCCCCGTCCGAGCAAACCCATTCGGGTGCGATGACAGTACGGCGAACCCGGGCACGCGACAGTAGTACTTCGAGGAACTCCCACGAGTCCCTCCGCCCGGCACGAGGGTTAGCCAGCCGACGCGGCACGCCGCCACGGGATGAGGCTGGACGTTAGTGTTCCGGGTGACATTTTCATAGAGCGGCTATCCTCAAGGGTCGAGTTTGTGGATTCCCAAACACTCAAACCGAGAGACACGGACCACTCGGCCTCGAGAGAAGATCGACTACCATTATTGGTTGCTAGATCAGTTTCCAATCCTATCGAATACGGGCGGAATAGCTGCTGAGAGTTCACGTTTCCGTTTGTGACTTCGGAAACGATTGTCGGGAGGTACGGAGCGGTGTGATGAGTGAATCAACTCTCATCGTTCGTCGATTCCGTCAACGGATCACTATAGAGAAACGACTCAGTCGGATTACTACCTGTCAGGCCTACCGACTCGAGATCTCTCGCATGCTCGATAGTCACCCGTATCATATCGAAGTTTTCCCCACTAACGAAATCGCCACTTCGGTGATCGTACGTAATGATTCCGTGATCAGCGAGCCGCGGAAGGTGATTATGTATTAGTGATATTGTTATCGTCTCCTTCTCGTCTTCCGAAACTAACTCGATCGCTTTGTCCTGTTCCTCAGCAGCAATCTGAAGGGCTACCCCATCGATGTTCGCATGCTCACTGTCCAAAAGATAGTACAAAATATATCGGCGACGGGATTCCGAAAGGAGTTCGTAAATAGTGTCATGATCGAGATTTTCTACCCCTGTATCCATGATTTGGTCTTCCAGAGACAACTGGTTAAGACCCGCTCCAAAAATATTTGGTGTTGAGATGGCGACATTCTAGGGAGGCCGGTCTCTCCAAGCTATATAGTGAGTATAGTACTGCTTCTGAGGGGACGATATACGCAGAAAACCCCACACAGCACCGGCTGTGTGGGGTTGAAAGTAGTATGAGTGGTGGCGGCGAAACGAATTTCCCAGAGGCTCGCGCACTCCAGTACTCACCGTAACGCTGGCGAGCTTATCTTCCGTGTTCGGGATGGGTACGGGAGGTACCTCGCCGCTGTGGCCGCCCTAATGCCGATCAACGGGATCGAACCGTTGTCATGCCAATATCGGTGGCGTGTCTAACCGTATGTACGTGTAGTCCAGTTTACGTCCGGACCCGTTCTCGCGTCACGGATCCAATGCGATGTAATGTATGAATGTGTGGCTCGATCGATTAGTGCTCGCGGGCTCAACACCTCGTTGCCTTGGTGCGTACACCCCGAGTCTATCGAACTCGTCTTCTACGAGTGATCTCAATGGTATCTCTTTTCCAGGTGGGTTTCGAGCTTAGATGCGTTCAGCTCTTACCCCGTGGTGCGTCGCTGCCCAGCACGTGCCCTTCCGGACAGCTGGTACACGAGTGGCACCCATTCGTAGTTCCTCTCGTACTATACGAACGTTCCCGTCAGATACCGTAACACCCCCAATAGATAGCAGCCGACCTGTCTCACGACGGTCTAAACCCAGCTCACGACCTCCTTTAATAGGCGAACAACCTCACCCTTGCCCGCTTCTGCACGGGCAGGATGGAGGGAACCGACATCGAGGTAGCAAGCCACCCGGTCGATATGTGCTCTTGCGGGTGACGACTCTGTTATCCCTAAGGTAGCTTTTCTGTCAGCAATTGGCCGCATCAAGCAGCCTAATTGGTTCGCTAGACCACGCTTTCGCGTCAGCGTCGATCGTTGTGTTCGACACTGTCAGACTTCCTTTTGCTCTTGCGCTCTTCCCCGAGTCTCCGACTCGGGTGAGGAAATCTTGGGGCGCGCCCGATATCTTTTCAGGCGCGTACCGCCCCAGTCAAACTGCCCGGCTACCAGTGTCCTCCGCCAGGAGTGAGAGTCGCAGTCACCATCGGGTAGTATTTCAATGCTGGCTCGGTGAGCCGCTAGCGCGGCTACCTGTGTAATGCCTCCTACCTATGCTGCACAATGGCGACCACGTCTCAGTGACAGCCTGCAGTAAAGCTCTATAGGGTCTTCGCTTCCCCTTGGGGGTCTCCAGACTCCGCACTGGAACGTACAGTTCACCGGGCCCAACGTTGGGACAGTGGCGCTCTCGTTGATCCATTCATGCAAGCCGCTACTGAAGCGGCAAGGTACTACGCTACCTTAAGAGGGTCATAGTTACCCCCGCCGTTAACAGGTCCTTCGTCCCCTTGTACGGGGTGTTCAGATACCTGCACTGGGCAGGATTCAGTGACCGTACGAGTCCTTGCGGATTTGCGGTCACCTATGTTGTTACTAGACAGTCGGAGCGCCCGAGTCACTGCGACCTGCCTCTTCGCGAGGCAGGCATCCCTTATTGCGAACGTACGGGACTAACTTGCCGAATTCCCTAACGTCGGTTGATCCCGACAGACCTTGGCTTTCGCTGCCATGAGTACCTGTGTCGGATCTCGGTACGAACAGTGTGCTCGCCTTTTCACGGGCTCTAGGTTGGCCTGACTTGCGCGATCCTGCCATTCGTTCGCTTCGTGCCGTTACGGCTTCCACGAATTTCGACAGTTCGACTGGGCGAAGGCCCAGCTCAGGCGGCCCCAAAGCGTCGGCTTTGAGTGCACACTGGCATAGGAATATTAACCTATTTCCCTGTTGTCAGCTTCGACTTACGGGCTGACTTAGGACCGGCTAACCCTCAGCTGATAAGCATTGCTGAGGAACCCTTACTCGTTCGGCCGTCGGGGTTCTAACCCGACTAACGCTGCTACTATGACCAGGATTTTCGTTACTGAACGGTCCACACGAGTTCTCACCCGTGCTTCCACCCGAACAGAACGCCAACCTACAAGATTGCGGTTTGATCCGCACTGCTAGGTCTCGGTGGTAGACTTGAGCCCCGATCATTTTGGGCGCCTCAAACCTCGGCCGGTAAGCTGTTACGCTTTTCTTGGAGGGTAGCTGCTTCTAAGCTCACCTCCCGGCTGTCTAGGGCTTGAGACCACCTTCGATCGCACTTAGTCTACACTTGGGGACCTTAACCCAGCTCTGGGTTGTCTCCCTCACGGTACACAGGCTTACCCCGTGCACCGGACTCCCTGCGTCAAACGGCGTTTGTAGGTTCGGAGTTGGACAGGGGGGCGCACTCCTCTCGGAGTGCGGTCCCCCAATCCGTCGCTCTACCCCACAAACTACCTCGGCAGAGGTCATGCTTCGACATGTTTCGGTTGGAACCAGCTGTTTCCGGACTCGATGGGCCTTTCACCCCTAGACGTAAGTCACGAGAGGGTATTGTAGGACACCAACTCTAACAGACTTCCACGTGCCTTTCGGCACGCTTCATCTTGCTCACGCCTAGATCGTCCGGTTTCGGGTCGTGCCCGTTTGACTCCCCGCGCTTGAACACGGTGGTCCTGGTGCAAAGCACTGCGACCATATCGGTTTCCCTACGCCTTCCTCGATAAGCGAGTTAGACTCGTCAAACAGGCACACTCCCTGGTTCGTTTTTCAAAACGTACGACAGAACACCGGCTTCCCAAACTTCTTACTACAGGTTCGCACCTGATTCATTTTGTCCGGGACCTTGTATGCCCTGTCGCTCCATCGCCAACTGATTTCACGCCCTATTGCACCTCCCTTCGTGGGGTGCTTTTCAGCGTTCGCTCACGCTACTTGTTCGCTATCGGTCTTGAGGAGTGTTTAGTCTTCGCGGTCGATGCCCGCGATATTCACGAGGGATATCCAACCCCCGATACTCTGGAACTGACTCGTCTCTTACTTGTCGACAATACGGGACTGTCACCCTGTTTCGTGCTCTATTCCAAGAGACTTCCTGTCGACTTTCGGAGAGTGATCGTCAGCCCGAACACCACATTGCCCGTGAAGGCTTCAGTTTGGACTGTGTCGCGTTTATTCGCCATTACTAACGACATCGCGTTTGCTTTCTTTTCCTGTCGATACTAAGATGTTTCAATTCTCGACGTTCCCCATTGCGCGAAGCAATTGCGGTGGGGATTCCCATTCGGAAATCCTGAGTTCTTCGCCTCCGTGCGGCTCCCTCAGGCTTATCGCAGCTTGGCACGTCCTTCATCAGCTCTCAAGCCGAGCGATCCACCAGCTGGCACAGTAGCCACGTTCATCGGATCGGCGGTTGCAAAGCAACCACGTAGTGACCCGGGAACGGGTCCAGTGGACGCCTGGACTACACGTACACACGGTCTCATTTGCACGCCGTAGACGCGGCATGCATTAACCCTTCCCACCCGCGTTTACACGGGATGGTGCATCGGTTTCTTCGGATTAGACCAGAATCGTCTGCCCCACTTAAGGGGCACGATTCGGTCGTCTTCCGAGCCATGGACCCACAGGGATTCGAACCCTGGGCATCCTCCTTGCAAAGGAGGCACTCTACCACTGAGCTATGGGCCCACGTCCGCCCACGAAGGGCGGACAGAGCGTATCACGTTAGCCTCGGTAGTTCAAAGGTGCCCGATCGGCCATACGGTGGTCGATCGAACGTGGAACCGCAATCCGCTAAGGTGGGTCAGGCGCGACGGCCTGATCCCGATCTGTGGAGGTGATCCAGCCGCAGATTCCCCTACGGCTACCTTGTTACGACTTAAGCCCCCTTGCGGAGCCCAGATTCGACCAGCGTTGCGCTGGCCTCATCCGGACCCCACTCGGGTGCTTTGACGGGCGGTGTGTGCAAGGAGCAGGGACGTATTCACCGCGCCCTTCTGAGGCGCGATTACTACCGAATCCAGCTTCATGAGGGCGAGTTTCAGCCCTCAATCCGAACTACGACCAAGTTTCGGAGATTAGCGCCCCCTTTCGGGGTTGCATCCCACTGTCTTGGCCATTGTAGCCCGCGTGTCGCCCAGCACATTCGGGGCATACTGACCTACCGTTGCCCGTTCCTTCCTCCAGTTTGGCACTGGCAGTCCTCTTAATGTACCCAACCACCACAAGGGTGTTGCTGGCAATTAAGGGTGCGGGTCTCGCTCGTTGCCTGACTTAACAGGACGCCTCACGGTACGAGCTGACGGCGGCCATGCACCTCCTCTCAATGGCTCCAGTAAGATCATCAATCTGACCTTCACTGCACATTGTCGATGCTGGTGAGATGTCCGGCGTTGAGTCCAATTAAACCGCAGGCTCCTCCGGTTGTAGTGCTCCCCCGCCAATTCCTTTAAGTTTCATCCTTGCGGACGTACTTCCCAGGCGGTCTGCTTCACGGCTTCCCTACGACACAGCACAGGCTCGTAGCCTGTGCCACATCTAGCAGACATCGTTTACAGCTCGGACTACCCGGGTATCTAATCCGGTTCGTGACCCGAGCTTTCGTCCCTCACCGTCGGATCCGTCTTCCAGAGGCGCTTTCGCCACCGGTGGTCCGTCCAGGATTACGGGATTTCACTCCTACCCCGGACGTACCCCTCTGGTCTTCCGGTCCCAAGCCACACAGTTTCCACCGGACGCCTGCGCGTTAAGCGCGCAGATTTCCCGATAGACTTGCGTGGCCAGCTACGGACGCTTTAGGCCCAATAATAGCGGTCATCACTCGTGCTGCCGGTATTACCGCGGCGGCTGGCACCGGTCTTGCCCAGCACTTATTCTACTACCACCTTACGGTAGTGAAAAGCGAGGACTATATGCCCTCGCACTCGGAGTCCCCTTATCGCACTCGCGTGCAGTGTAAAGGTTTCGCGCCTGCTGCGCCCCGTAGGGCCCGGTATCTTGTCTCAGATACCGTCTCCGGGCTCTTGCTCTCACAACCCGTACCGATTATGGGCACGGTGGGCCGTTACCCCACCGTCTACCTAATCGGCCGCAGCCACATCCTATGGCGCCGTAGCGTTTCAAGTTCACACCACTCCAGGTGGTGAACTCTATTCCGAATTAGCCTCAGTTTCCCGAGGTTATTCGGATCCATAGGGTAGTTTGGCCACGTGTTACTGAGCTATCTGCTACGAGTCTGAACTCGTGCAACTAGCATGGCTAAATCGGACTCCAATAGCAATGACCTCCGGCAGGATCAACCGGAATGCTATATATGTACTCCCCATAGTGGGGAGGGTCTGTTGGCGGTGAATGTTGCAAACACACTCACACATAAATGGTCCACGTTCAATGACGCTGGTCGGATGACCAAGCGGGCGTCACCGAACTACCAAGGCTAACATCAGATCCCATCTGTACGGCGGACCGCAGGGGTAGGATCCTCATCTCCTTCGGATGTATTCGTACTCCCTCCGGGGTACATAACCCCTTCGGAGACGAACCATCCGAGATGACGGAGCGAGTTGAACGCCCCGTCGATCACGTCTTCTTTCGCGTTCATATCCAACTGCCCTCGTACATATAAGGGCATCGGATCACGTCCGCTCCGGGAATCGCATCCGGCGGGGACTTCCGCGTACTCTAAGAGACGCGCCCCGATTATATAAGGGCGTCGTATCGTAACGCCGGCGAGCGGCGTCAGTCGCGTTGAGTCCAAATGCCCTCGAGACGAAGCTACGGATCAATCCGCTGCTTCGAGAGGGTGGATATGATGCCTGCCTCCGTGCCGGGTCGCGGCCGGAGGGAACGTGGCGGCGAGCGCCACGTCGTTCGCATTACTGTCGAAAGCCGGGTGAACACATAAGGCCGTCGTCTCGGGCGTTCATTGCTCTATGTTGGGCATTCACGAGAAAGATACAGTCACCAGAAACAAGATCGAGCAGACGAAATACGACAGACGGCGGTCATCGGGACGAACACGCCACTCGAGGGTGGAAGCCATACAACGGGTTCGGTGATCGCACCCGGTTACGATCACCGACCTATGAAGCATGGTCCCTTTTGTCACCAGCCGTCGGACGAACGGTATGGACGGACAACAGGAGAGCGATGGGGGCGACTGTAGATCGACCCCGAGTACGGGCTCGACTGATCCGTTCGCTAGCGGCGTCGATCGACGACGACTCCTCGAGTCGTCTGCGACCGTGGGTGCGACGATCTCCGTGGCAGGCTATCTCTCTCAGGAGAGTACCGAGCGCGCGCCGACGATGTTCGTGTTCAACAACGGCGATCGGACGGTGAGCGTCATCGATACCGAGGCGGACGAACTCCTCGAGAGCCCCTTTCTTGATACGACAGCGTCGTTCCCCGCCAATCAGTACGGAACGAGTGCCGACTCGAGGTACGACGTACTCTGGCTCAACGTCACTGGCGGCGTCCGGGCGTTCGACCAACATACGCTCGAGGAGATCGGCAGCGTGGAGACGGGTTTTGGGCCGAATTATCCGAATCTGACGCCGGACGAGAAGCATTTGATAGTCGCTTCGGGTGGGACGACGACGCTCGAGCCCGATCCGGACGAGTCCGAGACGCACGCTATCGTCCGGATCGATGCCGACCGTGAGAGCGACGAGTTCGGGGAGGTGACCGGCGAGATCGAGACCGAATACACGGGGCCCTGCGACGCGACGCTCGGACCGGACGGTGAGTACGTCTTTGTGCCGGAAATCGCAAACGAGACGGTGGCCGTCGTTGACGTTGATCCGTTCGAGGTCGTCGCGCGGGCCGACGTCGGCGAGCCCGTCGATGACGGGAACGTCTTGCCGTTCATGGGGACGGCCTCGTTCGGGGGAGAGACTCTGGTCGTCGAAAACGGCGAAGGAGAGTTAGGATCCGATCCAGCGGTGCCACGTGAGGGATCGGAGAGCATCTGGGACATTTCGGACCCTACAGCGCCGGTCGAGCGGGAGCGTATCACGCGCGATGACGGATTACCGGCGGCCCCAATCACGAGCGAGATCGGTCCCGACGGGGAGGTAGCATACCTCTTCACGCCGGATGCGGCGGTCGTAACGGTGATCGACTGCGAGGCCGGAGCGGTTGACCGCGAACTCGACGTCGGCGGGCGGTCGATCTCGGGTGCGTGGGGGCCCTCTCGTGAGAAACTCTACGTCCCGGTACAGACGGCAAATCACGTTGCGGTGATCGACCACGCCAAGCGAGAGATCACGACGATGATCGATGCAGGCGAATCACCGACAGGTGCGGTCGCTGGAACCGTTCGTCCGAATACAGATATGAGCCAACGGTTCCTCGGCTCGCTCTCGACGCTCGGCATCGACGTCGGTGACCAGGAAATGGCATTCTGTCCAGACGGCAACTGTTACTGCGGCTGAGTATTAGGGCTGAGGAACGACCAGTTATTCATCGTCGGTTCGTTTCGTTCTGACTCGAGGCGGTATCCCGCCCCAGAATTGCAGTGACTGTTCGGGCGCTCGCCTGCAGGCACTCCCGGAGGACGGGAGCGCCGTCGAGAAGCCAGACGAGCATCGCGAGTCCGGCGAGTCCGACTTGTATCCAGAGGTACGTCGAGAGGTCACCGGCGAGGATGGTCCTCGAGTAGCGACCGATCAGCATGGAAAATACCTCGAGGACATCGGGTCCGGGTGGATGGCCCTCGACTGGTGCGATAGGCCAGAGCATGATCTCGATGAGGAAGGAACCTTGTCGAAATACGGAATCGACGACATCGGCGAAGGGATGCGACAGGTAGCCGAGTCCGAACGCGAGGCCGGCCAGCGGTCGATCGGCTATGCGTGCGACCGTTCCGACGAAGATCGCCAGCGGCACTGCGAAAAAGATCGAGTGGCCGATCCCGTAGCCGACATCGAAGACGCCGTAGTTCCACGCGAGGGGTTTGTCGATCAGGTCCGGGAGGACCGACGCGAAGACGACGGCGAAGGCATCGAGTCCGCCGGGCGAATCACGAACGACGACGTGACAGAGCAGTGAATACAAGAGATAGGCGACGATCGCGTGTTCCCATGGCCACATACGACGGTGGTGCAGTGGGCGCAGAATAGTTATGCAGCGCTTGCCGACGCTGAATGATGGAGGGAGCCCGTTCTTGAGACCCGTATCAGCGCGAAAATTTATCAGTAGGCTGTTATGCGCAGGAAACATCGGATTACGGACGACGGACATCGGGCAAATCCGAACGGTTACGGCGATAATCAAGACGCTGGCGACGGTGTTGTGACCGACCGCCGGCTCGGTAACGAACGGGCTCGATATCGTCTCGGAATCGGGAGCATGCGTGCGCCGGTCAGAGACATGGTTTAGGGGACGAGTATTGGCCCGGAGCAGACGGATCGTGAAAACCGCCAGTTCGCGCGTGTCGACGAAGACGGCGTGGCGCGAGGCACGGATCGACGACCTGCTCAAGCTCATCGAGCTAACAGACGTCGCGGATGAGACCGCCGACGACTTCTCCGGCGGGATGAAAAAGTGCCTCAACGCAGCGACCGTACTCATCCATCGGCCGTCGCTGGTCTTCCCCAACGAGGGGATGACCGTCTTTCTGACGACCCAGAACCTCGAGGAGGCCAACCAGCTGTCGACCGTCTGTCGGTCATTCAGAACGGTGACGTCGTCGCGGAGGGCACGCCCGACGCGTTGAAACGTCGCGGCGGCAAGATCCATACCGTCGAACTGGGGACGCTGACGAGAGTGAACCAGCCGTCTCGATCGCATGCGAGGGGGCTGTTCGCGGACGGCACGGTGATCGAGCTGAGCGAGTTAGGACTGACGATGACTTCGAGTAGCGGGCGGGCGCTCGGAAGGGGCTTGCTGGTCGCCCTTTGCGACGCCGGCATCGGCGTCGTGGGAGTCGATGTCCGAACACCGACGCCCGATGGCGTGTTTCTCACGGTAACCGACGAGTGGAACGGCGACGCTTCGGGGGCTGGAAACGAGCCGGCACCGACTGACGCCGTCCGGTCCGGGACGGTCAGTGATGGTGGCTGTGACTCGAGCAAGCGGTCACCGAGCGGTAACGGTGATCAAACGGAGAACGAGGTGGACCAATCAGCACGCCGAGCGTCTGTCATTGAGATCGCTCGAGTATCCGAGCCGCCAGTACCGACCGATGGTGAGGGGCCCGATGATCGGGTGAACGTGACGTAACCGACATAATTTAGCGACCGCGGTCGTAGGAGAGCACATGGACCGATCGGGATTCGTCAAACTCGCGGTCATCGCGTTCGGACTCGTCATTCTGAGCTTCTTCATCCGGGGACTCAGTCGAATCGTCCTCGAAATGGAGACCGCAAATCTTCTGCAGGCACCGTTCGCCATCGTCGGCTTCGTACTCCTCGTCTACCTCTTCGTCAGGGCGACACTGGATTTCGTCGGGATCTGGGATGTCAAGAATCCCGACGCGTGAGACGCTCGGGTGTGTGCCGGTCGATCGCAACGCCGTGGTGTGATCGATCCGGTATCGATCTACAGTCGACCGTCTGACCGGAAGGAAACCGTTTTTCGACCGCCCCACGAACTTCGAGGCATGACAATCGACGTGCAGACGATCGCCGACCTCGGGCCGGACGACCGCGTCGCCTTCTTCGATCGCGACGCTGGTATCGAATCGGTCAGGGGAGACGTCCGGGAGATCGTTGAGCGGGTTCGGAAGGAGGGTGACGTCGCCGTCCGCGAGTTCACCAGCGAGTTCGACGGCGTCGAGGTCGGCAACCTCGAGATCACTGACGACTGTGAGCGCGCGTACGACGAGATCGACGACGGGATTCGGGACGCGATCGAGACGGCCGCAGCGAACGTCCGCGAGTTCCACGAGGCACAACTCCCCGAGGACTGGCAGCGGGAGTTCGACACGGGCCGAGAGCTCGGCCGCCGGTTTCGACCGATAGAGCGCGTCGGCGTTTACGTTCCCGGCGGTTCGGCGGCCTACCCCTCGAGTGCGATCATGGGCGTCGTACCGGCGGTCGTCGCTGGCGTCAACCACGTGTCCGTGGTCACGCCGCCGGCAGACGACCTGAATCCGGTGACGCTGGCAGCGATCCACGCCGCGGGTGCGGACGCGGTCTTCAGCGTCGGTGGCGCACAGGCGATTTCGGGACTGGCCTACGGGACGGAAACGATCACCCGCGTGCAGAAGATCGTCGGCCCAGGAAACAAGTGGGTGACCGCGGCCAAGGCCGACGTTCGGGGCGACGTCGAGATCGACTTCCTCGCGGGGCCGAGCGAAGTGGTCGTAGTGGCCGACGAGAGCGCGGATCCGAAACTCGTCGCCGCGGAACTGGTCGCGCAGGCGGAACACGATCCCAACGCCTCGGTCGTGGCCGTCACCGACGACGAAGACACTGCCGACGCGGTGGCCGCAGCCGTCGACGAGCAGGCCGGCGCACGCGAGCGCGAAGACGTGATTCGAGATGCGCTCGCAAACGACGCGAGCGGCGTCCTCTGCGCTCGCTCGATGAGCGAAGCAATCCTCTTTACCGAGGAGTACGCCCCCGAACACCTCGCGATTATCGCTGAGGATGACGAATCGCTCCTTGCACGCATCGACAGTGCCGGGAGTGTCTTCCTCGGCCCGAACACCCCCGTCGCGGCGGGCGACTACGCCAGCGGGACCAACCACGTCCTGCCGACCAACGGCGGTGCGCACGTGACCGGCGGGCTTGCCGTCGAGACGTTCCTCCGGTCGACGACGGTCCAGCGACTCTCCGGTGAGGGCCTCGCCGACTTGGGCGAAACGATCACCACGCTCGCGGAGGCCGAAGGGCTCGAGGCCCACGCTGAGAGCGTCCGGGCTCGACTCGACCAACGCGAGGACGATGCAGAACAGTAGCAATTGCCACCAGTAATGCCTCTATCGCGGTTTCAGTGGACGGAAACACAGACTGGTTTACGTAGCTGGAAGCTGGAGTAGAGACCGAGATGGAACCGCGTGTCGATCCGATGGACGGGCGCGTCCTCGAGCGAAACTACGACTACGCACAGCGGAACGTGCGGCTCCTCTCGATGTGGTACGACTGCGAGCTCGAGCGGATGCTCGAACTGCTGGCGGAACACGATATCGAGCTCTCGCGCAACGACGAGCGACAGTTCGGGACGTGCTATCGATCGCTCCGTCGCGCGAACTGTTAGACGGGTCGATATCACACGATCGAGGCCGCACGTAACCGAATTTAGCTAGTTCCGTTGTGCGAGAATGGCGTCACAGTTAACATCGTCGCGCCGGAATGGAGTGGTATGAGCACGGATAGTATGGATGGCGGGGAGACGGACACGCGCCCGAAAATTGAAGTGACCGAAGACGCGGCCGAACAGGCGCTCTCCCTCCTCAAGGGCGAGGACCTGGACGTGACGGAAGCCGGGCTTCGGCTGTTCGTCCAGCAGGGTGGCTGTGCCGGTCTCTCCTACGGTATGCGGTTCGACGACGCGCCGGACGAGGACGACACGATCTACGAACACCACGATCTGCGCGTGTTCGTCGATCCGGCGAGCCTGAAATACATCGAGGGCAGCATCCTCGACTACGAAGACGGTCTGCAGGCCGAAGGGTTCCACGTGGACAATCCGAACGTCGTCAGCGAGTGCGGCTGTGGCGAGTCGTTCCGGACGTAATCGGATTCGTCCGCACCGCGTTTCGCATCGCTCCCCCGTTTTCGACGTTTTGACGCTCGACTGGCAACCGATAGTCGGGGGTCCGGAGACTAGCTCTGAAAGAAGGGGGCGATCACGAGCAGCAGGCCAGAACTGCCGCTCCGATCGGTTACTCCTCGAGTTCAAACGCGACGGTGACTTCGGCTTGGTACTCTCGGTCGTCCACGCTGGCAACTTCCACGCCGAGTTCGTCGACTTCGATCCACTGGACGTTCTGAAGGGTCGCTTCTGCGCGGTCGATGGCGTCGTCGGCCGCGGCGTCGAAGCTTTCGGGACTGGTGCCAATGAGCGTTATTTTCTTGAAGACCATGGCCACAGCACCTACACCTCGTAGCGACGTAAAACACGGCGTCCGTTCAGACCGAGAGTGGCCTATCGTCACCGATGCCGTCCGAGTTAGTCGTCCCGCGCGTCGAATCGGTCGCGGATCGCGCCTTGAACGTCGGAGAGATAGGCACCGCCCCATAGCGCGACGAGCAGGCCGCCGATCGAGTTAAAGACAAAGTCGAGCATCGTGTCGTTGAGGCCGTACTGCGTGAGAACAGCCCTGATTCCCAACGCCTGCGCCGAGAGCGCGATAGCGAACTCGAGGATTTCCCAGAGGACGCCGAAGGCAATGACGAACAGGAGGATGAACACGGCGACGAACTTCCGCGGGAGGTGGACGCCCTCGGCGTGTTCGTCGAACGCGCGGACGGTGGCGTACCCGACCCCGGCGACAAGCGACGCCGACAGCGCGTGGGTCATGTGATCCCACCACCAGACCTGACTGTAGAGTGTTCTGGTGGCCCCCGGGAGCCCGACGGTACCGAACGCGTGGAGAAAGACGGCAGTGGTGATCCACAGCGTGAGCCGCGGATCCATCGGAATCTCGTAGTCGCGCTCGAGGATCGGGGGGAGTTGGGTCACGAGCAGCGCGACGCCGGTGTTGATCACGATGCCGCCGTTGCCGCGGTCAATGCCGACGAACAGCATCCCGATTAGCCCGATTTCCATGAGATAGGAGAGTTGGCGCTGGCGATGCTGGGACGGCAGTCGGCTCGCGAGGCTACGCATTATCTCCCTCGGCGACCGACTGGACCTCCTCGGGAAGGCGCTGTTCGAGGCGGGCGAGCCGTCTGAAGTACAGTTCGAAGACGACGCCGGCACCGAGGCCGGCGACGGCAGAATACACGAACTCCCACATCACCGCGTCGTGGTCGGTGGTAAACGGGACCCCGAGCGTCTGAGACGCGCTCCATCGAAGCAGGGCCCACAGCCCCGCCGCGGCCATCGTCGCGACGACGACCAGGACGATGGCGAACGTCGAGGTCATCCGCACGGACGTAAATGACTGGAGTTCGACGGAGAGGACGAGCGCGATAGCTGCGACCGAGAGGTACGCCGCGAAGTGACCGGTCAATCGGTCCGCACCGATGGCCATTCCGAGGACGGGCAGGGCCGCCAGAAGCAGGACCTCCCAGGGAAGCATCACGAATCCCGAGCGAAAGGCGATCGGAGGAAGCAACGCCAGTGCCACGAGTACTGCCGCAAACGTCGCCCACAGGAACCCGCTACCCGTCAGGAGTTCGCTGACGCCGATCGCTGCGATCGCGGCGACTAACACCCACGCGATCGCCGCGTTGGTCCGGCCGTCAGCGATCAGTTCCTCGAGTGAAGTCTGAGACACAGTGATCGATACTGACTGTTCTCACTAAAACGTATGTCGTCTCTTGAACGAATATGTGAGGCCGAAAGGCAAACCGGTCACGCTGGACCGACGAGAAACAGGTAGACAGTGGCGTACGCAACGAGCGCAACGGTCACGGCAGCAAGCGCAGTAAGTGCGATCTCGAGAACGCCGTCGGGAGACGGCGATCCGCGATAGCTCGCGCGAGAACGTGCCAAAGAGGGAGTCTCCCGAACGACGCCACAGAGGAGGCCGACGCCGAGAATGGAGAAGACGAAGTGATAGGACACCGCCAGCGTCGGCGGCGTCACTGCGAGCGCGGCCACGCCGTAGACCACGCCAATCCCGGCCCGACGGTCGATGGCCGCGAATATCGAGCGATCGGTGAGCCGGCAGACGACCGCGAGTGCGAGCCAGATCGTCGCGAGTTCGATCCCGAACGCGCCGAGCAGGTGCAGTGTCGGGTCCGAGTGAAGGACGAGACGCGACTCGAGAACGGGAGAGGGAAACGGGAAGAACCAGTCGGGGGGCGATCCGGTGACGAGGTCGCCCCACGGGTGCGACCAGAGCCCCCAGAGCGCAGCGATAGCGACCGTCGCCGGCGAGAGCGTCGACGCTCGAGCGACGCCGCGTGCGACGAGGAGGCCACTCGCCGCGAATAGGCTCATGACGAGTGCCGCGATCGGGCCGTCCCAGACGAAGGCAATCGCGACGAGTGCCGCGAGGAGGCCGATCGCAGCGACACGGGCAAATAGCGCGCGATCGGAACTGCTGCGGGCAGCGAGCAGTCCGAACGCCGGTGCGGCGACCGCGCCGACGACCAGCGAGTGGGTGACCGATCGGTGGACATCACGGCTCGCGTCCCAGAAGGCCGTCGATGCCCCGAGCGCCCCGTCCGCCGCCTGCCACTCGAGGAGGCCGACGAGCGCGTACACGATGTCGATGTCGGGAATCGTCGCAAACACACCGGCGACGGCACCGACGAGGAGGGCCCGTCGGGGCTCCCAGCCTCGCCAGTCGGCGGCGAACGCCGCAACGGCAAACGCGAGGAGTCCGTGGCCGATGAACACGATAGATCGAATATGTGTTGAGTCGTCTTAAGGGACTCGCAGCCGCGGTCTGCGCTACCAATCATCGTCTAGTGACGCGTGGGCCGGCGGGAAACTGAGGCCGAGACCGAGAGACGAGCCGTGCTTCGACCGATCGGGCCTTGTAATTCGCCGGTGCCGGTAGGTCTTTGCGAGTGGCACGCGAGCACATACCCATGGCTCAGGACGCGTTGAACGAGGCGGCTCGAGCGCCATCCGTCGGCGAACTCACACCACCGGATCGGACCCTGATGGGGCCCGGACCGAGCGACGTGAACCCGCGTGTACTCCGAGCGATGAGCACGCCGCTCGTCGGCCACCTCGATCCCTCGTTTATCGAGATCATGAACGAGGTTCAGGAACTGCTCCGCTACACGTTCCGAACGGACAACCAGTGGACGATTCCGGTCTCGGGGACCGGGTCGGCCGCGATGGAGGCCGCGATCGGCAACGTCGTCGAGCCCGGCGACACGATGCTCGTCCCGACGAACGGCTACTTCGGCGGCCGGATGGCCTCGATGGCTCAGCGAGCGGGCGGCGAGACCGTCGAGGTCGACGCGCCGTGGGGCGAACCGCTCGAGCCCGATGACGTCGCGGACGCGCTGGCCGAACACGACCCCGACGTCTTCGGGTTCGTCCACGCCGAGACGAGTACCGGCGTCCTCCAGCCCGACGTGCCGGAACTGACCGCCGCGGCCCACGACCACGATGCCCTCGTGATCGCCGACAGCGTCACCTCGCTGGGCGGCGTCGAACTCCAGGTCGACGAGTGGGGCATCGACGTCGCGTACTCGGGTCCACAGAAGTGTCTCTCCTGTCCGCCGGGTGCAAGCCCGCTCACCCTGTCGGACACTGCGATGGAGAAGGTCCTCTCACGGGATGAAGACCCCCGCTCGTGGTATCTCGATCTCTCCCTGCTCGAGGGATACTGGGGCGAGGAACGGGCCTACCACCACACCGCGCCGATCACGAACGTCTACGCGATTCGGGAGGCCCTGCGTCTCGTCGCAGAGGAAGGCATCGAGGAACGCTGGGCACGCCACGAGCGGCTGGCCGGCGCGCTGAAAGCCGGTGTTGAAGCGATGGGGCTGGCGATGAACGCGCCCGACGAGTACTGGCTGCCGAGTCTGAACGCCGTCCGCGTCCCCGAGGGTATCGACGATGGTGAGGTCTGTGACGCCCTGATCGAGCAGTACGATCTCGAGATCGCCGGCGGACTGGGTGATCTCGCCAGCGAAATCTTCCGGATCGGCTGCATGGGATACTCCGCACGGCCCGAAAACGTGATCTACGTCGTGACGGCGCTCGGTGGCGTCTTAGCGTCGATGGGCGCGGACGTCGATCCGGGCGCAGGTGTGACTGCGACGCGCAACGCGCTCGAAGAATAGGGTGGTAGTAGCTGCCGTTTTTACGCTGTTACTCGCGGTCCTGGTGGTGCTCGTTCGACCTGATAGTCTTCCCCGTCGACGATGATGATGGCCCACTCGTAGTTCGGGTTCGTCTGCTCGAGTCGCGCCTCAAGGTCGTCGGCGTCCTCGGGTTCGGCGACGAAACAGTGGAACTGTCCCGACGCAGACGATGGGAGCTCTCCCGTCTCGAGGACGGTATTTACATGGACGACTTTCCATGCTCGTTCGGCGCGGAACTCAGGGCCGTTGCCTTCGACGGTGTAGCCCAACTCAGCGAATATCGACCTGGCCTGCTCGACGAGTCGCATGTTAACAGGACCCATTCACTACTACCTATGTCGGCATCCACCATAAATGTTAGTACGTGACAAGAAGGACCGGGGCGGGTCCCGAGGAGTCGAATCTATCCCGAAATTTCGATTCGTCCGTGTCGTAGCGGAGAGAGGGTTCGGTCAGTAATAGTCTATTACCGGCCATCCTCTCGGTTGCACAGCCGATGGGGTGTTCATCGAGAAGACTCGAACGGATTCCAATACTGATTACTCGTGAGCGGCGTCCCACTCGGTCGGTTTGCGGAAGTTCCCACACCGGTTGCACTTGATTCGGCCCATCGCGTCCATCGCGTTGTCGAGGCTCTCACAGTTCGTACAGAACCAGCCATAGCGGTGCTCCGCATCGGACGACTCGTAGGCGACGAGAAACGGTCCCTTCGATCCCCTGTCGCCGTCCGTCTCCGAGACGTAGACCGTGTCGCCGTCGTCGGTCGACCAGGTTTGCATGCCCGTGCGTAACCTCGCTCGCGGTAAATGACTATCTTTCCGGGTCGGATTCGCCGGCTCGAGTGGCTCACTGGAGCGGCGGAGCCCGGATGAGTTCACCGAATGGTATGGGTCGCCACATGAGACAAGTTCGCAGTGTGAACTGTCCGTACTGAAAGGTTTACCCGCCCGGGAATCGTTCGAACGCCTAATGTCGCTGGTCGTGGTTCCCGTTCGGTATCCGCTGTCGAAACACTCGCGGCGAACGCTCGAGCAGGCGATCGAGGTCGCCCGCGAGCGCGAGGCAGCGCTGACGATACTCCACGTCGACCTCTATCAGAACGGGAAAAAAGTAACGCGTATGGATCTGAAAAACGCCGTCGAACGGGCCTTCGGACGGCTCGAGAGCGCTCGGTACGTCGTCCGCACTGGCTTTCTCGTCGAGGAGAGCATCCTCGATGAAGTCGCCGCGGAGCGGGCCGACGCCGTCGTCATCGGTAGTAAACAGGCGAGTCGCCTGCGACGGATCTTCCAGCGGTTTACGGATAATCCGGATATCGACCACTATCTGCGGACCCATCTCGACTGCGAAGTCATTACGGTCGATGGCGCACGCGCCTGAGTTCGGCCGAGAGACCGGCCGCTCACTCGTCGTTGCCCGCGTTTCGCACGACGAACACCGGAATCGAGGCGTTGTCGACGACTCGCTCCGAAACGCTCCCCAGCGATGTCACCTTCTCTCGCGGGCTCTTCCCCCGCGTCCCGATCACGATCAGGTCGATCCCTTCTTCGTCGGCGTACTCGAGGATCGTCTTCGCGGGCGTCCCCTGACGCACTTCACCGACGGTCTCGAGCCCCTCGGCTGCCGCTCGCTCCTCGACAGCGGCGACGGCCTCCCGACCCTCATCCTCGAGCGAGCGCTCGAGATCGGTACTGGTCTGGTCGCCGGCCGCGGCGGTGACGCGGCTATCGACGACGTACAGCGAGTGGACCGTCGCGTCGTTGTCCGCGGCGATCGGCAGACCGTGGGCGAGCGTCTCGGGAATCGTGTCGCTGCCGTCGGTGGGAATGAGAATGTCGTCGTACATCTGTCGACTAACGGTGAATTGAACCGGAGATAGCATAAATCACCCCCACAGTATCGGCCGATAGAAAACGCGGACAGCGAGCTCTCGGTTGAGCAGTGCTAGGCGATAGCAGACAGTGCCGAGCAACAGCGCAAACATCGGCTCGATGACGATCGAGTAGCCCCCACTCGAGGGTGCACTGGCCACCGTCACTGATCGGTCGTATCCGCGGGACTCTCACCCGTCGAACCCGGCGATCGGGGCGAGTCTGCACGCGGTCGCTCGAAGCCGGAGTCGTCGACAGACAGCCGTGCAATGCCGCTGGTTTCGTCGAAGACGTGGTGGCGACGCGGGTAGGCGAACTCCGCGTCGATGTCCGCGAAGCGCTCGCCGATGGCGTCCTGGACTGCCGACCGGATGACGGTCTGTTTGTAGGGATGTTTCATCCAGAAGAATAGTTCGAGGGCGATCCCGTGATCGCCGTATTTGTCAATATAACAGGAGGGGGCTGCGGCGTACCGAGCGCTGCCGATCCGGATATCCGGACCGCCAGAGATGACGTTGTCAACGCTTCTCGCCGCCCGTTCGGCGGCCTGTCGTGCCGCCTCGAGATCGCTCTCGTAGGTGATATCGAACCCGACTGAGACTCGCGTCCGCTCGTCCTCCGCGGAATAGTTGACGACGTCGCGGGCGTGAATTTCGGAGTTGGGGATAACGATGAAGGTGTTTTGGAGCGTGAATATCTTGGTGTAGCGGATCGTGATGTCCTCGACGAACCCGCGGTGGCCGGCGTCGGTGACCTCGATCATGTCGCCGATCTCGTAGGGCCGGTCGGCGAGGACGTAGAGGCCGTTGATCAGGCTCCCGACCAGCGGTGCGAGTACGATCGCAATCACGGCCGAGATGACGGTCACCGAGAGGAGGATCTGCGTGTCGCCGACGCCGAGTATGCCGGCCGCGACGACGGCCGCCCAGAGGAGAACGGTGATTCTGACACCACGCAGGACGGTCCGCGTGACGCTTGGCCGTTCGATCCTGCGTGCGACTGTGCGACCGGCGAGCCGGACGGCGAGCTTCGAGAGGTACCAGCCGATGACGAGGACGACGACCGCCAGAGCGATCTCGACCGCCAGTTCGGACGTACTACCTGGAATGGCGCCCTGAACCGCCTCGACCGCTGACCTCACGTTCATCTGAGGACCCCGCACATACCAAGAGGCTCAGGCCCGTTGTGGTTAAGGGTTCTGACCGTCAGGTTCGGGTACTGAAACCATCACAACCCGATTTCGAAAACGAGTGCTACTCAGAATATAATAAATCATTTATCGATCGGAAGTGTAGGGTCAGATATGGCACCAGATGAACTTCGCTCGACCGTCGAGCGTGTCGGGGATCGGTTCAACCTCGGCGAGTACGAGATCGACGCCTACCTCACCGTCTTAGAGCAGGGACAGCTCACGGCGAGTGAGATCGCGGACCGAACGGAGATTCCCCAGCCCCGCGTCTATGACACCGTGCGCAGCCTCAGCGACCGCGGACTGGTCGAACTGCGAGAATCCCGTCCCATGAAGGTCGTCGCGATCGATCCCGGGGAGGCCTTCGACGACGTCCAGACCTCCTTCGAGCAGATGATCTCGGAGCTCGAGGCCCGATACACCGCGCCGGCTCGTGATACTGAGGCCGTCTCCCTCGTGAAATCGCGATCGACGATCCTGCGCTACCTCGAGGAGGTCATTGACGCTGCGGAGTACGAACTCTCCCTGTCGTTGACGCCGGACCTGCTGACCCGGTTCGAAGCGGAGCTACGTGCGGTCGTCGAGGCCGGTGTGAGCGTCGATCTGATCGTGACGCCAGCGAGTGAAGCGCCCGATCCGTCGGAGTTCGAGTACGGCGAAATCGCCACGACGGCCCGTGCTCGGCGGGGCATCACGACGCCGGTCGTTGCCGTCGCCGACGGCAACTACTCGGTCTATGCGACGCAGGATGCCCTGCGTGACGATCAGGACCGGTATGGCGTCATCTTCAACCGATCCGCGCTCGGCTTTCTCATCTCCGGGTTCTTCGGAACGGTCCTCTGGACGACCGCCGAACGGGTACTCGGCGAGGATGGTACTGCCCGGACGTACCCCCGGAGGTACGCCTCGATCCGCCGGTGTGTAAAGGACCTCCTCGACGAGGGCGGCGAGTTTTACGCGACCATCGACGGCCGCGACGTCGAAGTCGGTGGCCAGCGAATCGTCCGCGGTCGCATCCGCGACGTTTCCTTCGAGGTCAGCGAGGAAGTTGCCAGCCTCATGATCGAAACCGAGGAGGGCGAGGATGTCTCCGTCGGTGGCCGCGTCGCCGCCCTCGAGGACGTCGAAGCCCACGAGATCCACATCGGTCGGAACGAACCGCCGACGCTCGAGGATCGCTGATCTCGCCGCTGGGAAATCACCATCGCTGGTAGCCGACGGCCACCACAGCAACTCGGCCGGACACGCCGAACCTGTGCAGTGAATTCGCCCGGCTACGTACAGCGAGCAGTATCGTAGTCTGTTGGCTGGCACCTGCCGACCGTCGGAGGGCAATAGGTGATTAGCGATTCCGACTGCAAACGAGCCGATGTCCCGTCCCTCCGGCAGTCGATGATGGGTTGTCATAACCAAAACGAGATCCGAACACTCACATTTTATTACAATATTTATAGCTAACAATTAAGGTGCAGAACGTGGTTCGTTGCTGCGCATGGGACGCAATACCACCAGCCAACGCGACTGCGCCCGTCTGAAACGACGGTCGTTCCTGCGGGCTGCATCGGCATCGACAGCGGGAGCGATCGCCGTTACCGGCTGTCTCGGCCGGGGTCGCAGACCGAATACGGTGGTGATGACCGCTGATACGGGCGTCGAGGGGATCATCAACAGCGACGGCGACGGCCCCTCGGTCCAGCAGGCCCTCTGGGATGCCGGGCTGGACGAGGACATCCGCCTCGAGATCCAGACCGTCGTCAGCGACTCTGCATCCCGAATGCAAACGGCCCAGTCAGCCCTCGAGGCGGGTCGCTCGCCGCCGGACATCCACATGATGGACAGCGGCTGGACGGTCCCGTTCATCCTTCGAAACCAGACGGTCAACCTGACCGAGCGGCTCTCGGAGGACGTGCTCCAACGCGTCAACAACGACTACCTCGAGGCCATCCTCGAGACGGCGCGCCACCCCCAGACCGGAGACCTCCACGGACTGCCCCTATTCCCCGACCTGGGGTTCATGCTGTACCGGCAGGACCTGATCGAGAACGCTGGCTATGATACCAGTGGCTGGGGAACGAATCCGCCGTCCTGGGAGGAGTTCGCAAACGCGGTCAGCGACGCGAGAGATCAGGCCGGCGTCGACTACGGGTTCACCACGCAGGCGGCCGCCTACGAGGGGCTGTCCTGCTGTACGTTCAACGAAGTGATGACGTCCTGGGGCGGGGCCTACTTCGGCGGGACCGATACCCTGTTTACTGCCGGTGAACGGCCGATCACCGTCAACGAGCAGCCGGTCATCGACGCGATCCGAATGATGCGCTCGTTCATCGACAGCGAGGACGAGAACGCGATCGACAAGTACGCCCAGATCTGCCCGTCGGCGATCGTCCAATGGACGGAACAGGAGTCGCTCAACCCGTTCGACAGCGGCGACGCCGTCTCGAACCGCAACTGGTCGTTCGCGATCGCACAGACCGGCGCGGAGGAGGTCTTCGGCGAAGATCTCGGGGTCATGACGAGACCGTACGCGGTCTCTCAGGAGAACGCCGAGTATGAGGGAACCGGCGGAACCAGTTCGGCGCTCGGCGGCTGGAACCTCGTCGTGAGCCCGTTTTCGGAGCGCCAAGAGGAAGCGCTGCAGGTCCTCGAGGCGTTCGCCACCGAGGAGGTCATGCTCACGGTCTTCGAACTCGGCGGCTACCTCCCGCCGAACCTCGAGTTGGTTTCGGAGGCTGATCCCGAAGAAATCGGCCCCGTCGCTCGCTACAGCGACGTGGTCGAGTCGGCCAGCGAAAACGCGGTTCCGCGACCGGCGACCGACCTCTGGCCCGAGCAGTCAGCACTGATCTATCAAGAGGTCAACGCGGCGTATCGCGGGACGAAAACGCCCGAGAACGCGATGAGCGATCTCGCGGAGCGGCTCAAACGGAGTGAAGCGGAGGTACAAACAAATGGCAACTGATACCGATACGGAGGGTTTGACCGGCGGTGAGTCCGGCACGGAGCGGGACCGGACCGGTAACGCAGTCGTCAACTGGATGGAGAGTCTGAGCGAGGCGGCCTACGCGTACCTGCTGTTGCTACCGGCGTTCGCGCTGTTGACGCTGATCGCGTTCTACCCGCTGCTCAGGACGTTCATCATGTCGCTACGGGCCGATCAGACGCGCGGAATGGAGCCGCTCGGGGCGTTCGTCGGCGTCGAAAACTACGTCGACATCCTCACCGGGAACGCGAGACTGGCTCGGCAGTTCCTCGACGTATCGCTGTCAACATCGTTCCCGTTCATCGAACTCGGTGTACCGTTCTTCCAGCAGGCGCTGTTCGTCACGCTCGCGTTCGCGATCATCAGCGTTCTCTTCGAGACGATCATCGGGTTCGGTCAGGCCTACGTGCTCGATCAGGAGTTTACCGGGCGACGCTGGGTCCGCGTGGCGATCATCCTCCCGTGGGCGGTTCCGATCGTCATTCAGGGGATGATCTTCTTCCTGCTGTTCCAGCCGGAGGTCGGCTTCGGCACCGACATCATGCAGTGGCTCGGGATCTTCAGCGCCAGCCCGCTGGCCAACAGCCGGGACGCGTTCATCATCATCCTCGTGGCCGACATCTGGAAGTCGTCGGCGTTCATGGCACTGTTGATCCTCGCGGGGCTCCAGAGCGTCGATCGGAGCCTCTACGACGTCGCCCGCGTCGCGGGTGCCTCGCCCTGGCAACGATTCAAGATGATTACGCTGCCGCTCGTGATGCCGGCGCTGTTGGTCGCAATGCTGTTCCGAACCATGGACGCAATGCGGGTCTTCGGACTGATCGAGTCGACCGCCGGCTGTACGACCGTGCCGTCGCTGACCTGCCTCGTCGTCGAGGCGATGTTCGGCGGCACCCGAATCTTCGCGACGGCAGCTACCGTCGCGTTCACGACCGCACTTGTGATCGGCCTGATCATCGGCGGCTACGTACTGCTCTTCCGCGACACCGAAGGAGGGATGTACTGATGACCGATCCAACAGACTCCACCGACTCACCGAACGACACCGGAGGAATCGACGAGACCGGCGGCGAACGACGCCGAGATCCGACGCTCCGCCGACCCGACGGCGGTCGACCGACGGACGCGTCTTCGCACCGCACCGACGACGGCACGGCGATCCTCGAGGACGATCGCGAGGCGGAACTCGACCGCGGCCCGTTCCAGCGGTGGGTCGCCGACTCCATCGAAAACCCCGGCCGAGTCTACCGGGCGATGTTCTACGTCGCGGCGATCTTCTTCCTCTTTACGACGCTGTTCCCCTTCTACTGGCTGCTCATGGTCGCACTGACACCGGAGGGACAGCTTCAGAACATCGTCTTCACGCCGAACGGCTTCAACCCGGGAGCGTTCATCGAGGTCTTCGAGACGATCCCGTTCCACTGGTACATGTTCAACAGCTTCGTGATCGCGCTGGCCTCGACAGTCGTCGTCCTCATCGTCGGCAGCCTCGCGGGCTACGCGTTCGGCCGTCTCGAGTTCCCCGGCCGCATCCCGCTCATGCTGCTCGTACTGGTTATTTCCTTCTTCCCGCCGGCCGCGTTCTTCATCCCGCTGAACGACCTGTTCAACACCTCCTTTGCGGTCCTCGAACCGCTCACCGGTGACGGGACCCTCTACAACACGCCATTCGCGATGGTGACGCCGTTGTCGGCAATCTTCATGCCACTCGCGATCTTCATACTCACGACGTTCTACGGGCAAATTCCGGACGGCCTCGAGGACGCGGCGCGCGTCGAGGGGACGACCCGGCTGGGCGCGCTGTTCCGGGTCATCATCCCGCTGTCGGCACCGGGCGTTGCGACAGCCGGCGTGTTGACCTTCATCGCCGTCTACAACGAGTTCTTCTTCTCGTTCCTGATGACGGACGGTCAGCCGGAAAACTGGGCACCGATCCTTGAGGGGATCCTCGCCTATCAGGGCCAATACGAGGTGCTGTACCACCTCATGGCGGCCGCGAGCATCATCGGGGTCATCCCCGTCGCGATTCTCGTGGTGATCGCACAGGAAAAGATCGTCAGCGGGCTGACTGCGGGAGCACTCAAAGAGTAAGACAATGTCACGAGTACGACTCGAGAACGTCACGAAACGGTACGGAGAGGAAACGGCGGTCGACGACATCAGCCTCGAGGTCAAAGACGGTGAGTTCGTTACCCTCGTCGGTCCCTCGGGCTGTGGAAAGTCGACCACGATGGAGACGGTCGCAGGGTTAACCCAGCCGACCGAGGGGCACGTGTATATCGGCGACGACGACGTCACCAACCTCGCACCCAAGGATCGCGGGGTGGCGATGGTCTTCCAGAACATCGCACTGTTCCCGCACATGGACGTCTACGAGAACATCTCCTTCGGGTTGCGGCTCCGGAAGTACGACGACGAGGAAGTCCGGCGTCGTGTCGAACAGGCCGCCGACATCGTCCAACTCGAGGGGATGCTCGACCGGATGCCAAAGGAGATGTCCGGTGGCCAGCAACAGCGGGTTGGCATCGCCCGTGCAATCGTTCGCAACCCGGACGTGTTCCTGATGGACGAACCGCTGGCGAACTTAGACGCAAAGTTGCGAGTCCACATGCGGACGGAACTGCAGCGACTCCACCGGGAACTGGACGCGACAGTCATCTACGTCACTCACGACCAAGCCGAGGCGATGACGATGTCGAACCGAATTGCCGTCCTGAACGACGGCAGGCTCCAGCAGATCGCGCCGCCGCTGGTCTGCTACAACGAACCCACGAACCTGTTCGTTGCAGGCTTTATCGGCTCGCCGTCGATGAACTTCATCGAGGGAGAACTCGTCGAGAATGGCCTCGAGACGAACAACTTCACCATCGATCTCGACCCGTCCCGTCTTCCCGGCGTGACCGTTGGCGACGACGTCACGCTCGGCATCAGACCGGAGGACGTTCATCTCTCGGAGTACGCCGACTCGCTCGCCTCGTCGACGGACAGGATCGATGCCCGAACCGACGTCTTGGAACCGATGGGCGACGAGGTCTTCGTCTATCTGTTGCTCTCCGAGGCCGCCGCGGGATCGATGGATCAGGATCCCGCCACGTCACCGAACCAGTTGCTCATGAGTGTTACCCCCGACACGGACATCGAGGCGGGCCAAGACGTCGACGTCGTCCTAGACCGATCGAAGATCCACCTCTTCGAGACGGCCACTGGAAATGCGCTGGTCCACGGCATCACCGACCTCCCGGAGCGAGAGCCCGGCACGACACCAACGGAAGCGGACAGCTGAATGTTCGCTCCGGTGACAAGACCGCTCTCGAGGGGACACTGGTCTCCGGTTCCCGGTCGATGAGTGCCCGGTCGTTTGGCGACGGACGGAAGTTCCTCGAGTCAAAGGATTCGATATAGCGGGTATGGGTGTATCGGGCTGAAACGAGACGAATGCCAGCAGTGCCAGAACAACAGGGAAATGACACGAGATCGAGCAGAAATAGAAACCGGGATCGTTGGCCTCGGAAACATCGGCCAGTACCACGCCGAGCGACTCGTCGACCTCGGCGTGAACCTCGCCGGGGGGATGGACGTCGCCGCCGAGGCGCGAACGCGCTTTGCACGACGGTACGACGTGGACGTCTACGATGACCACCACGAACTGTACGATACCGTCGACGCGGTCATCATCACGACACCGAACAAGTATCACGAAGAGTACGCGATCGATGCCTTCGAGCGGGGCCTCCACGTCCTCCTAGAAAAGCCACTGGGTCACTCGATCGAGAGCGCCGAGCGGATCGCCGACGCAGCGGCAACATCGGACGGCTACGCCATGGTGGGGTTCAACAACCGCTTTGCGAACACTGTCCGGGTTGTGAAAAACCGGATCGATCGGGGCGATCTCGGCACCGTCACCCACCTCGAAGCAAACTACGTCCGGCGGCGCGGCATCCCGGGGAGAGGGTCGTGGTTCACCCGTCGACAGGTCGCCGGCGGCGGTGCGCTGATCGATCTCGGCGTCCACGCCATTGATCTCGCCCTCTACCTGCTTGGCTACCCCGAGGTCGAGGAAGTAAGCGGCATCGCTCGTAGCGAGTTCGGTTCCCGCGAAGAGTACGCCTACCTCGACATGTGGGCCGACGACGCGGGCCCCGAAGGGTTCGACGTCGACGACTCGGCCAGCGCTTTCATCCGCTGTGCGGGGAACCGAACCATCTCGCTCGAGGTCGCATGGGCGACCAACCGGCCGGCGACTCACGAGTTCGTCGCCCGCGGGACCAAATCAGCGGCCCGATTCGATCTCCTCGACGGCGATCTCACGATCCACTCGGCGAGCAATATTGGGCCGGACCACCTCGAGGACACGACCATCGAGACGCGACAGAACGATACCCACACCGATGAGCAACGGGAGTTCTTCGATCGGATCATCAGCGAGGGCGAGCGCGAACGCGGTAACAGCATCGAGGAGGCCCTCGCGGTTCAGCAGGTCATCAACGGCATCTACCGCTCGAGTGAGGAGGGACACACGATCGCCATCGGGGAGTAGACGGGGCAGTTTCGTGCACGACGTTTACGGCAGGGAGCCACCAACGCCCGGATATGGAAACGCCTCCCGAACTGGAAGACGTCGCCGGCGACGAGGACAAGATCACGATCACTAACCGCGAGTACGAGGGTGAGAGCGTCATCGCCGTGGACTTCGGCCAGACCGGCGAGAAGCCGTCGGTTGACGTCGTCGGCGAGACGGCAATCGTCACCGTCGGTGGGAATCAGTTCGAGTTCGACGTTCCGTCCGATGCGAGCGATGTCACCGTCAACGACGGTATTCTGACGATCAGGGGGTGACGAATTCCTCAGGTCGCCGAGCCGAGTCAACGAGGGCGTCAAACGACCGCGAACGAATGCCTGCCAGCCCTCGTTTTATTTCCCCGGCGATAGTCGTTTGGCCTATGGATATCGGTGTACACACGCCACCGCTGGCCGATGAACCGCTCGAGAGCGCGTTGCCGTACCTCGATGGGCTCGGTGTCGGAGCGATCGAACCAGGCGTCGGCGGGCATCCGGGCCAGGACCACCTCACTCGGTCGGAGTACCTCGACGACGAGACCGAACAGGCCGAACTCCACGACCTGCTCGCGGAATACGACATGCGAATCAGCGCACTCGCGACGCACAACAACCCGCTCCATCCCGACGACGAGCGGGCCGAGGAAGCCGACACCGAACTTCGCGAGGCGATCCGACTGGCCGCCCAGCTCGAGGTTGGGACCGTAACCTGTTTCTCGGGACTCCCGGCCGGCGGGCCGAACGACGAGGTGCCAAACTGGATCACGGCTCCGTGGCCGCCCGAACACGCCGACGCGCTCGAGTACCAGTGGGAGCAAGCCGTCGAGTACTGGGGTGAGATCGCCGACTACGCCGCCGATCACGAGGTCGATATCGCGATCGAGATGCATCCGAACATGCTGATCTACGAGCCCCACGGGATGGCGCGGCTGCGCGAGGAGACCGGCGACCGGATCGGCGTGAACTTCGACCCCTCGCATCTCTACTGGCAGGGGATCACGATCACCGACGCGATTCGGTATCTGGGTGAGCACGAGGCGATCCACCACGTCCACGCCAAGGATACCAAGATCTACGACGCACAGGCCCGCGAAAAGGGGGTACTGGATACGACCGCCTACGACGACGAGCCCAACCGCTCATGGCTCTTTCGGTCGGTTGGCTACGGCCACGACGAAACCCACTGGAAGGACATCGTCTCGACGCTCCGGATGGTCGGCTACGACGGGGCCCTGAGCATCGAACACGAGGACTCCCTGACCAGTTCGCGGGAAGGCCTCGAGAAGGCGACTGACCTCCTCGAACGGGCGATTTTCGAGACCCAACCCGGGGGAGCCTACTGGGCAGAATAGACCGCGTCGGGAACGGCCTCTTCTCCCGACGGTTACTCTCCGATCGGGCCGTTGACCGAGTCGGTAGACGAGGAGTCGCGGACGTCGACGTCACTGCCCGGCCGGACGACGACCTCGTACCCTTCGTACTCGAGTCGGACCACTACGTTGCTCGCGGTGCCGGCGGTCGTGTGGAACAGTGCGTTGAGCGCCTCCGGATTGACGACCGTAAACAACGGGTCGTACGCGGGGGGCTCGACCTCGGTGACGTCGATGCCCTTGTGTGCGGCAATCGCCTCGATGATGGCTTGGGTTGGCGGTACCTCGCCATCGGGCGTCGACATTTCGTCCCGGGAGGACATACTAGCGCCTAAGATATTCCAGCTGATAAGGGTGATGGCAAATATAATTGATCGATGCCCCTCGGTAATATCTGGTTCGGCATCCGATTACTGAATCAGAGATCCGTCCTCGAACGATAGTTGGACGCTCCGCTATTCCAGAGCCTCGCTGCGCACCCGTTCGAAGCGTTCGATGACCCAGTCCTGACGATCGGTGTGGTGGAACTAGAGGAAATTGAGAGAAACGATGAGATGGACGATGCGATTAGTGACGAAGCTCGAGTCATGGGAGTCGGTGGGCAGTGGAAAAGCACCTGTAGACACGATGGCGAGTGGTCCATCGAGAAGAGTCAGTTGAGACCAGGAACGCAGACGCAGTCTCTAATTCCCATCAAGAGAAAGGGTTAGTATTGCAAGGGTTGTGATGCCGAGCTCAACAACCAGCAGTTCGCGATTCGATAGTGATGTCCCACTGTCCGCTATTTATCATCGCTTCGTTGACGAACTCGACATAGTAGTTACCAGATGTATCTGCGGTTATAGTCCGCCGGATGTTTTCGGAGGGGCCGACTTCCGCAATCGTATTTCCATTCGGATCTTTGACTTCGAGCTTTGGTCTGGCCTCTTCGCCGCTCTGAACGGCCTTCATTTCTAACTCCGCTCCCTCTTCGAGGTCAAAGCGCCATGTAATGGACTCCCCAGCACTATATGTATCAAACTCATCAACTACTGTCTCTTCGTGACAATTTCCTCCGTCACTACTCCCGCTGTCACCACTCCCAGTACATCCTGCAACTGAGAGGGCGACGCCAGAGCTAATCATACCGAGGAAACTTCGTCTCTCCATACACTGGAGCAGTGGATCACTTAGTAAATAGCTAATGAATGAAAGGGAAACGAAATCGAATAATTGGAGACAAGTCCATCAGTATACCTCTGGAAGACAATACATTTACTAGTGAAAATCACGGTTTATATATTCTATATGATAGTCACCCGGGCGGTACCGAGCGGCACAACGGAACGGTACCGAACGGCACAGCGGGACGTATGACTAGGCGCGCGAAGATGAGACCGAGGGTGACGATCCACCACTCGTCGATGAGGATAACCGCGCGCTCAGAGCGATGCTTGGAGCGATGGCTGTATTCGCTGGTATGAAGATTATGAGTGCGTTCCCCTCTACGATTATAGTGCAGATTATGGTTCTCGCCGCCGATTGTTACAATAATGGGAGTGACGAGCGATCGGTACTAATCTCGTCGACCTCATCATGCAGGTTCTCCGGGACGGCCGGGACATCGGACTCGAGGAAACCAATAAGCCACAAACACTCTGGCATCGTCCAACGACACCAGCGATCCGAATACGGGTAACCCTGCACCGATGAAACCCGTGACGGTGCCTACGAATACCTCCAAGAATGCATCGATCGACTCGAGAGCGATAGCTATCGATGAAAGTACTTCTTAGCTGATAGTAATGAGTTCGTGAACGTATTTCTTCATCTATACGTAGGGAATAACAATACCTGTTTCCGCAGACTCACGGGATGTGGAACCCGTTCCCCTCTCGGCCGATCCGTTCGGTCTCCGCTGATTGATCACAGTCGCGCCGGGGAACGGCCACGACAGACAGCTATGAAACTCGCACTCATCGGTTTCGGTCAAGCAGGCGGGAAGGTCGTCGACGAGTTCCTCGCCTTCGACGACGCGATCGACGGCGGTTTCGTCGAATCGGCGGTCGCAGTCAACTCGGCGACGACGGACCTCAAAGGCCTCGAGCACGTCTCCGAGGAGAACCGCATCCTCATCGGACAGGCGCGTGTGAAGGGCCACGGTGTCGGTGCGGACAACGAACTCGGCGCGGAAATCGCCGAGGCGAACATCGACGAGCTACAGGGCACGATCGATCGGATCCCGGTCCACGAAATCGACGCGTTCCTCGTCGTCGCAGGCATGGGCGGTGGCACCGGATCGGGTGGCGCACCCGTCCTCGCGAAACACCTCCAACGGATCTACACCCAGCCCGTCTACGGGCTCGGTATCCTCCCCGGGACGGACGAGGGCGGCATCTACACGCTCAACGCGGCCCGCTCGTTCCGGACGTTCGTCGACGAGGTCGACAACCTGCTGGTCTTCGACAACGACGCCTGGCGCAGCGCCGGCGAGTCCGTCGAGGGTGGCTACGACCGCATCAACCGTGAAATCGTCGAGCGGTTCGGCCTCCTCTTCGCTGCCGGCGAGGTCCGAGAGGGCGATCACGTTGCCGAGAGCGTCGTCGACTCGAGCGAGATCATCAACACGCTCTCGTCCAGCGGCGTCTCCACGATCGGCTACGCCAGCGAGACGGTCGAGACGGGCGGCGGTCTGCTGTCCTCGCTGACCAGCGGCGACGACGACTTCGACGACGGCGCGGCGACGAACCGGTTGACCAGCCTCGTTCGCAAGGCCGCTCTCGGCCGGCTCACCCTTCCCTGTGACGTCGGTAGCGCCGACCGCGGCCTCGTCGTTGCGAGCGGCCCACCGAGCTATCTCAATCGCAAGGGCGTCGAACGCGGCCGCCAGTGGCTCGAGGACGAGACCGGCAGCATGGAGATCCGCGGCGGTGATTACCCGATCACGGATCGGGACGAGGTCGGCGCGATCGTCCTGCTGTCGGGCGTGACCGACGTGCCACGGATCGACCAGCTCCAGCAGGTCGCGATCGAGGCTCAGGAGACGACCGCAGACGTCCGGGCGAACGCCGAAGAAGACTTCGCGTCGCTGATGGACACCGGCGGCGAACTCGACGCGCTATTTTAAACGCCACCGCAGCCCGATCGGTTTTCTCGCCGACGAGAGATGGGCGACTTCCTCGAGAAACGTGTGAGTTCGTCACTGACGGTCTCGTTGACTGCTCGCGGATTCGTCGCCTATCGTCTGGTTCCGTCCACTGTCGGCTGATTCACCTCGCCCGGAGCCGTCGCGTCCTGTCGGTTCTTCGCCGCAAGGACGACGAACAGCGCGAGTCCGATACCGCGAAGCGTGAGATCGAGCAAGAGCGCGTCGACCGAGGCGGTCACGCCGACGAGTCCGAAGAGACCGAAGACCGACGTCGAAAGTAGCCCCGGTGCCATGAGCAGGAGCGAACTGAGCGCGAAGCCGGATCGCTCAACCCGATCCGTTCCCATATATAGCTCCGATGATGGTCGCACCAAGCAAGTCGCCGATGATCCAGTTCGAGACGAGCAGACCAGCGGAGAGCCGAGAGATCTCGGACTCGGGGGTATAGGGACGGACTACCACGGATCGGAGCTATCGAACCCCGTGTCGGTCAGTATAGTGAGACAATAACCAACTGTGATATTCGAGATAGACTGACCATGAGGGGTCAGGAGAACGGTACCACGACGCGATCGACGATGCGGAAAGCACTCGAGGCGGTCTTGCTCCGGAGCGACGACGGAACGGTCATCGAGGAGTGCCGTCGGTGTGGCACGACGCTCGAGTCGACGCTCGCGAGCTGTCCGTCCTGTGGCTGTAGCGATATCGTCGAGTATCGGATTCAGTGATCGGGGCCAGATGTCACCGGGGGGAAGCCGGCGACATCGGTCGGGCGGGAGTCGGCGAGTATCGCTACGCGATCGGGAGGTCGCCCGTCTCAATTGCGTCTCGTCGCCCGTCTAGCACCGCGAACCGCTCGTCGCGACGTCCCTCGAGCCAGGAGAGGAGTCGTTCGGCCCACTCGAGTTTGCGCGCTTTCAGCGGGTCGACCGCGGGGTCGTCGAAGTCCCAGCCGACGAACGTGAGTTGGGCGGCCCCGAGGTGATCCACCAAAAACGCCGCTCGGTCGCCGTCTGTGAAGCCGCCGAAATTGTGGATTGGGTCCCGAGGTGCGGCCTGTGTCGTCGGCAGGACGTACTCGTGGTCGCAGCCCGGAACGACCGCACGGATCGCGTCGAGATTGTCACCATGGCCGTGAACCGCGACCGGAACGCCTCGTTCGGTGAGTCGCTCGACGGTCGCCGGGTTCTTGTCGAGATCGGTCACCATGCAGTCAGTGGTGACGCCGTGGCTCGCGAGCGTGTCGACGGCCGTGGACGCGGCGGCGACGACATCGGCCTCGCGCGCTCGCTCGAGATCCTGGTCGGTCTCGAGGGATGGTCCGGCACCCGCGACGGCGACGGTCGTGTCGGAACCGATCGGCAACTCGGTGGGGTCGAACGACGCCTCGAGAAGGGAGCCGAGGAGGTCACGCCCTCGCTCGTCGCCGGCGCGCTCGTAGCCGAAATCCCGGAGGATCGCCTCGTAGACCGGCTCCCATTCGTCGAACTCCATGTGTAATACCCGTCTTCGTCGCTCGATCCGTTTGTGTGTTCGGTCTCGAGAGGACCGATAGATAGTCGTGGCGTCAGTACGGTCTGATATGGTGTCAGAAATGGTATATGTTGGCGTTAACACACCACGCTGGACCCAGCCGGTGCTGTGCAACATAGTAGCACAATAATTCCGTGTTATGGGCCGGGGGTCGCCTCCAAAGTACCCCTACCCGGGAGGCTGCCCGGCGTCCAATCCCCCTTTCGAAGCATACGGCATAAGCTTTCTCTTAACGCAGCAGCTTTGACAGCTTCTCTCCGAGGCCGTCGAGGCTGCCACTTTTTCCGTTGAGACGACCTGAAACATCGGAAACGGCTGTCGTCGATCCCATAAGAAGGAGGCGGCCGTCAGACGTGCGTTGGACGACCGCGCCGTGGTCCGCTGCGATCGATATCAACTGCTCGCTGGCGTCGGTGTCGAGTCCCTCGACCTCGAGGAGTTGGGTCCCCCAATCGTCGGCGAACGCGGGATCGATGCCGCGCTCTCTGAGCTGGAGGCGGAACTCACGGGTCGAGTTCACGTCCAGTCGCGAGATCGTAATCCCGTCGACGCTGGCACTCGCACGCTCGGTGAAGGCTTTCCCGATCAGGGCTGCGTCCCGCGTTTCGGCCACGTCGTGGGTTCGGATCACGTGTGCGCCGCGCTCGACTGCCATCGAGGTCGCTGCCAGACTCACCGGCAGCCGTTCGTCGGTCTCGCGGCCCGCGATTTCGCCGAGGAAGTTCTTGCGGTTGATTGAGACCAGCATCGGCCGGTCGAGCGCACGGAGTTCGCGGAGCCGGCGGAAGGTTTCGCGGTCGTCCTCGAGCGTCTGAGCCTCGCTCCACCCGCCGAACGCGGGGTCGATGATCGTCTTGTCGGTCAGCCCGTTCTGTTTCAGTGCCTCGTACACCTGGTCGACGTAGTCGGCGTCCGCTGCCCAGTCCGGGGACTTCCGTGCCGCCCAGTCGGTCTCCTCGATGACACCCGGCCGCTCGATATCGGGCGGACTCGCCATCTTCGCGACGGCGACGTCGTGCTCCTCGCAGATGGTCGGCATCTCGGGGTCGGCGAACCCACAGATGTCGTTGACCATGTCGAATCCCTGGGAAAGCGCCTCGTCGGCGACCTCGGCGTACCGGGTCTCGATCGAGAAGATCGCGTCCCCGGAGACGCTCTCGATCGTCTCGAGTGCGATGTGGAGTCGCTCGAGTTCTTCGTCGGCCGAGAGCACGTCGAAGCGCTTGTTCGCCGACTCGAGGCCGATATCGACGATATCTGCACCCTCATCGATCAGGTCCGCATCAACGTAGCGGGCCGCTTCACTGGGGTCGTCGAAGACGCTCGGGTCGTACGGAGACTCTTCGCTGACGTTCAACACGCCCATGATCCGGGGCGGATGCTCGTCACCGATCCCTAGGCCGGCGGCATCGACGCTGTTCATACCCGGTCTGCGGAAGCGAGGCAAAAAGGTATCGCGGTTCCGGCGAGCCAGTGAACCGAGCGGCGACGAGCGGGCAGGCTACTCCTCGTCCTCGAGGACGGCCAGCCGCGAGTCCCGGAGGAGCACCTTCTTGACGATCGAGGGGTTCTCGAGGAGGCGGTGTTTCGCGTGTGCACCCCGGCCGCGACCCCGGCCCTCGCGCTCGGACTGGATCACGTTGAGGAAGTTCTGTTCCTGGAGGATTTCCTGAACCCGGCGTTCCGAGAGAACGTCAAAGTCGAGCCGGCGAGCGACCTCCTTGTACTGGTTGTAGATGATCTTCGTGGGGAACTCCTTTTCCGAACTGTTCTCGGTCAGCAACGTCAGCGAGTAGAGGATCGCCTTGGCCTGCTGTGGGGAGCCCTCGATCAACTCGTTGAAGCGGTCGGCCTCGGTCTTCTCCTTGGCGTCCCGGACGTGATCCGCGGTGACCCGCGTATCGTTTCGCTTCTTCGCGATCCGACCCGCGTTCCGGAGGATGTCGATCGCCTTGCGTGCATCCCCGTGTTCCTGTGCGGCAAGTGCAGCGGTCAGCGGAATCACGTCGTCAGAAAGCACCCCGTCGTGGAAGGCATCGCGTCGTTTCTCCAAGATTTCGACGAGCTGGTTGGCATCGTACGGCGAAAAGACAAGTTCGTCCCGCGAGAGGCTCGATTTGACGCGTTCGGAGAGGTGATCGGGGAAGTCGATCTTGTTCGAGATGCCGATGATACCGATACTCGAGTCCGAAATCCGTCGGTTTTCGCCGGCTCGAGAGAGCTTCCGGAGGACTTCGTCGTCCTCGAGCATGTCGATCTCATCTAAGATGACGATGGTCACGTCGGTACAGTGATCGATGGCCTGCCAGAGGCGCTTGTAGTAGTCGCCGGTACCCAGCCCGCGGTCGGGGATGGTGACCCCACTCAGGTCGGGTTCGTTGACGATCTGAGCGATCGTCTTGACGATAGATGCTTCCGTGTTCTGTTCGCCGCAGTCGATGAAGGCGTACTTGACCGTGATATCGTCGTGCTCGGCTTCGGTGATCACGCGCTGGGTGACTGACCGCGAAATGAGCGATTTGCCGGTGCCGGTCTTGCCGAAGATGAACAGGTGGTTGGGTTCGCTCCCGAAAATCGCGGGATTCAGGGCGTCCGCAACCCGTTGCATCTGCTCGTCGCGACCGACGATCCGATCCGGACCGGGCAGGTGCGTGATCTCGAGCAGGCGCTCGTCGGCGAAGACCGGATCGTCGTACCGAAAGAGCGGGTCTCGATCGTCGTTGGCGGACATTGCGATATCCAGTCTCTTCCGACTGAATTGAAATAAAGGTATGGAGATCGATCGCGTATGTAAATATACCGTATGAGCGCTCGAAATAGGAGATAATAGCGGTATACTCGGAAAGATGGTACAGGGCCACCCTCGCGTATCTAACTGAGACAGGAGCGAGCCCCGAGACGGACACCCCCATCGCGGATGTAAGGCTCGGACGATCGAGTCGGTATGAGAGCCACTCGATCCGGTTCCGGGAGTTGGATTCCGTCCTTTCGCTAGGGACAGAGTTACCCGATACTCGCAGAATACAGTCTCTTCAGGCTGTGAGAAGTTGATTTTCAGATTCCATACGGGGGACACACCCCCCTCGCGTTTGTAACGGCAATAGCGTGGGGGTGGGAGCAGTTGATTCCGGAATATCCGGATCGAAACCCCTATTCCGGATCGAATTTACATCCGCGACGAAGGTGTGTTTCCAAACAGGGTCCCCCCACAGAAATCCCGTTACAAACGCGAGGGGGTGTGTCCCTCTCTCACTGAGGACGTTACCGGTCTCTGCCGCAGAAAACCCAAACACACGTGTTCGAGGCGGCGTATTTCCCTCGAGGAACTATAGAAACTAGTTACTAATACTGTTACTAGTACTAGTACTAGTTTGAATAAGAGAGACGAAAGAGAGAGGAAAGAGGAGAGGTGACATGTTCTCCTATTGGAGCCGATCGATCGAGGCGGCGAACACGCTCCTTTTTGCGTTCCCGCTCGGACTCCGGATATGAACGCGACCACCGGTACGTCGTTTCCGTCGACCACGATCACACCCGATTATCTCGGAACCGAACCGAGACGGGAACTCCCTCGCCTCGAGTCCACTGCTCCAATGAGCCAATGAGCGACGAATCATCCGATACCGACCGTTCTATGGATCGAACGTCGCCGGTCGTCGCCGTCGTTGACGCTCAGTCGCCGGGCAACGTCGGCACGATCGCTCGCGCCATGAAGAACTTCGGCTTCGAGGACCTCCTGCTCGTCGACCCGCCTGAACTCGACCCCGACGGTGAGGCGTACGGCTTCGCTGGGCACGCTCGAGAGGACGTCCTTCCGAACGCCGAGGAGATCACCTTCGATCACCTCGCCGAAAACTACCATACGATTGGCTGTACGGCGGTAACCAATGAGGACGATCACAGCCATATGCGGTTCCCCTACTCGACCCCGGCCGGGCTGGCCGAGCGGTTACCGACCGTCGAGGCACCGACTGCCCTCGTCTTCGGCCGCGAGCGCGTCGGTCTGACGAACGAGGAACTCGCCCGGATCGACGAGATCTGCTCGATCCCCGCGAACGCCGAGTATCCCGTGCTCAATCTCGGGCAGGCCGCCACCATTACCCTCTACGAACTCCGCTCGCTCACTCTCGAGGAGACGCAGTTGCCCGATCTCGAGCGCGTCCGCGCGCCTGAGTCGACGATCGATCGGCTCTATGACCAGTGGGCGGCGCTGCTCGAGGAAATCAACCATCCCGAGGAGAAACGCGACAAGACGATGCGGATGCTACGACGGGTGTACGGGCGGGCCGACCTAACCGAACGCGAGGCGAACACGCTGCTGGGACTCATCCGGCGGGCGACCGAACGGCCGGCCGAGGACTAACTCCTCGATCAGAAGGTGTCAAATCGATCAACACAGCCGCTCTTGACGGCCATTACAGTAATACGGCCCCAGTAACCACGACTACTGGATGACTGAATTTCGTCGACGGAAAGCGTTGCATCTGCTAGGCGGTGGCATGGCGTTTCTGGCCGGGTGTTCGGAGACATCCGACGGAAACGGCAACGGAACCGACGAGAGCGACTCGAATAACACGTCCGACTCGATCGAGGGCGACCTCCCGCCGTACGCCTCGATGCTCCCGATGAATGATCGCTCGGCGTACTTCTACGGCGCGATCGACGTTGAAACCATGAGTACCCTGCTCAACGACGAGGGTGCTGAAGCCGGAGCGGAACCGACGGACCCGCTCGTCGGTAACCCCGTCATCGTCGCGCTTCTCTGTTCGTTCGGGCTCCAACAACTCGGCACCTCCGCCGGACTTGGTGCGTACACCGACCACAACGAGACGGCCGACGGCGAGGAACAGTTCGTCTACGCCGACGGCGTTTACGCCCTCGTCGGCTCGTACGATCGTGACGGCCTCGCGACGGCTCTCGAGGCGGCGGGCTACACCGCCGAGAGCGAGGCGGACGCGTACGCCGTCTATACCGACGGCGAGAGCGACGAGGTTGTCGGCGTGTCGGACGATGTCTACGCCTACTCGTATCCGAACGAGAGCGGGTCCGCGTTCGATCCGGTCACAGCGGTCGAGCGAACGGTCGCGACGGCGGCCGGCGATCGAACGCCGAAACACGAGGACGACGACGGTTTCGACCGACTGCTTCGGGCCGGCGAGAACAGCGGCATTACGAGCTGTCTGTACACCGACGGTGACGAGTTCGATGCGGACTCCCTCTCGAGCGGTCGAGCGACCGACGAGGACGGCCTGCAGTTCGAGTTCGACGCCTTCAAGGGGGCGAACGGCGTCCACCAGCAACTTGCGGTAACCGACACTGATGCGGCCGCGACCGCGAGCGCCGTCGTCACCTACAGCAGCGAGGACCAAGTCGACGAGGCCCGCCTCGAGTCGTCGCTGGGAACGGAAGCGGAGGCGGTTGATTTCGTCACGACCGCCTCGAGCGTCGAAATCGACGCCGAGTACAGCGGGGAATTCGCCCGCGAGTAGCCCAAAACCGTCGACTGAGTTGGGACCAACTCGGTCCTCAAGTCAAGTCCAGGGTTCTTCAAGTCCGGCGGTTCCTCGAGTCCGACTGGATCCCGTTTTTCGGGGAGTATTAGTGGGTTTCGACGACAGATGAGTCACGCTCCCGTGCGGGCCGGTCCGATTGCGACTCGTACCGTCCGGATTCGGTGACGGTGCCGAGCCAGCCACAATCGCTACAGGCGAACAGTCCTTGCCCGCCGATTAGCGACCCACCGCAGTCGGGGCACGTATCCACCGTCGCCGACTCGAGGCCTTCGTCCGCGTCGGCGATCGACCCGAGCGGTGTCGGGAGTTCGCCGGTTCGAAGCGTCGCGATCGCCTCATCGGTGGTGTACGTATCCTCGGTCGCCTCGTCGGAGTGGGGGAAGACGCCGATCAGTTCGTCGTCGGCATAGAGCTCGAGACACAGCAGCGGCGTCACGAGCAGCTCTCGGGTCTTGCCGGTTACGTGGGACGTCGTCGAGCGCTCCCGGAACGGCGGCCGGACCGTCACGCCTCGCTCGTCGGCCCACTCCGAGAACCGCTCATAGTTCTCGAGGACTTCCTGATGGGGCTCTCCTCGGACAGCGAAACCTCCTTCGGCCAACTCCGGAGCAACAGGTCGTCGATCGCGCCCTCCGACTCGCAGGCCTGCAGCGTCTCGATCTGGGCGTCGACCGGCTCGAGCAGCAGTGGTGCGCGGACGTGACACACCGCAGTAAGTGCCGTTGGATCAGTTTCTCTCGTCACAGTCATCAATCAGGTGTTTGGGCAACGTGTGTATCAATAAATGTTTTCGATAGTGTAGATATGAACCATAACCTGCTGGACCTGACTGTCCGGTGCGGTCGGAAACTACCGTGACCGATCAAACTCGTCTGTCAGTGCCGGTCAGAAACCGGTATCGACGGGCCCACGATCGACCGGCCCACGATCGACCGGGCCGTTCGGGGGATGGCGAAACAGTACCGCCAGCCTCGCAATGGGGTCGATCACGGAGTCGTGGTGGACGGACGTCCGAGAGCCGAGCGAAGCAAGGACCGCAGTGCCTCACGTTTGATTATGACGAAACCTGCGAGGATCGTCACCAGGCCGACGAGCGTGAGCGAATCGACGAGGTATCCCAACACGACCCAACTCACGCCCATCGCAACCACCGGCTCGGCGTAGCTGACGAGGATGACCTGCGTCGCTCCGCTTCGCTCGAGCAGTTGGAAGTAGAGGAAGAACGCGAACACGCCGGAGACGAGCGTCAGATAGGCAAACGAGAGCACCATCGCCGACGTTAGTTCGATCGCCGCGACCGATTCCCCGCGCAGGAACGCCCATCCGAGCAACACGCCGGCTCCGATGAGCATCGCCCACGCCTGGAGCGTCTCGATCGGCAGCGCCGAGTCGATCGGCCGGACGAGTACGCCCCCGAGTGCGAACGCGATGGCCGAACCGAACACGAGGGTAGCACCGACTGTGACATCGTTTCCGAGTGCGGCTGACGACGGCTGGACGACGGCAATCACGCCCACCAGACCGAGCACGAAGCCCACAACTCCGGCGGGTGCCAGCCGCTCCTCCGGGAGCACCACGGCGGCGAACGCTGCTGTCAGGATCGGGGCCGTACTGACGATCGTTGCCGCCACCGCGCCCGAAACGTACAGTTCGCCGAGATACAACAGTCCGTGATAGAGCGCGATGACGAACATGCCGGCGATAGCGACGGCCGCCCATTCCCCTCGACCCACCGGTCGAACCCGATCGTTTACCACAGCCGCGTATCCGAAGACGATTGCGCCCGCGATCGCGTAACGAAAGCCGGCGAACAGGAGCGGCGGGACGTACTCGAGTCCGATCTCGATTGCGACAAACGAACTCCCCCAACACAGTGCGAGTATCGAAAAGAGCACCGCTTCGCGGTACCCATCTGGAACCGAACCGATTGTATTCATATTCCATTCGGAAATCGCCATCATATTTAGACCCTTCTACAAGCACGCGGTGTTTTGAAAATCAAAAATCACACATATGAATGTATTCCGAATCAGCCACCACATAACGGACTATCCTTGGAGAAATATTCAATTACGTCGGTCGGAAAACACATGTCGCCCGGGGCCGAACCTCGTCCTATGGACGAACGCGACGTGCGCCTCCTCAAGGCGATCGCCGAACTCGAGACGGGGAGTCCCGAACGGCTCCACGAGGCGACCGGCATTCCGATCTCGACGATCCACTATCGCCTCAACAATCTCCGGGAGGAGGGAATCATCGAGAACGACCACTACGATATCGATCTCGAGGAACTCGGTCTGGGCGTCACCGTGCTGATCGAGGTTCACGCGGACTATCAGGGCTCCTACGAGACGTTCGCGGATCGGCTACTGACCGTCGAGGGAGTCACGAACGTCTACTTCACGATGGGCGAGACGGATTTTATCGTCATTGCGCGCCTGAGCGACAGCGGCATGGTCGAACGCCTGATCGCCGAATTCGAACAACTCGAGGGCGTCGAATGGACCGACTCGACGTTTGTCATCTCGGCGATCGAAGAACGAGACGCGCTCCAAAGCTATAGCCTCGAGACGCTGCTCGAGGAGCTAGTCGGTGAGTGAAAGAAGCGGGGTCAACAGGACTCCGGTTCTAGCGGGCTACGCTCGTTTCTGAATCTCCTCGCGCAGGACCTCGCTGACGAGGTCGCCGTCTGCCTTCCCGCGGAGCGCACCCATGCACTCGCCCATGAGTCCCGAGAAAGCCTGCATTCCCTCTTCTTCGACCTGGCCTTCGTTTCGTTCGACGACCTCAGCGATTGCCTCCCGGACCTCGTCCTCGTCGGCTCCGCCGAGCCCGGCGTCTTCGGCCGCCTCCTCGGCTGCCCGATCCGGCTCCTCGGCCAGCACCGTGAGCAGGTCCGGAACACCCTCGTTGGGGAGGTCGCCCGCCTCAACCATGAGGAGGACACCCTCGAGGTGGCCCCGAGTCAGATTCTCGATGGAGACGTCGTCGCGCCGGAGTTCGGTTAGCGTCGACTCGAGCGTGGTCGCGGCCAGCGTGGGGTCGACACCGTCGGACGAGTCCGACGAGCCTCCGCTCGCGTCGCTCGCGGAGATTCCGTCGGCGACGACGTCCTCGAACAGCGGCATGTACTCGCCGTAGGCAACCTGTTCGGCCAGCCCTTCGCCGAGGTCGTACTCGTCCTGGTAGCGATCTACCTTTTCGGTCAGGAGTTCGGGCTCGGGGACCTCGCTCGGATCCGGTTCGACCGACGGGACGTCCGTCTCGGGGTACATCCGCGCCGCGCCGGGCAGCGGCCGCAGGTACCGGGTCGTCCCGTCGTCGTTCGCACCGCGGGTCTCCTCGGGGATCCCCTCGAGTGCGGTTCCCGCGCGCTCTGCGACGGCCTCGATGGCCGACTCCGCGATCTCGGTGTCGGCGGCGACGATCGCGACGGCGTCCTCGGATCCGGCGCCGACCGCATCGCGAAGGTTGGCGGCCTCGTCCTCCGTAACGCCGTACGCAGGCAGTTCGTCGGTGTGGAAGATGCCGCCCGCGCCGTGGCGCTTCGCGTGATCGGAGAACTCGGTTCCGAGCCGGCGGTCGGGCGCGATTTCGCGACCGACGATGCCGTCGAAGCCGTAGAGGGGCACCGCCATCACGGAGCCACCTGAACCCAGCGCACCGCCGATGACGCCGCTCTCGGTATCCTCGAACACGTCGGTCACGTCCCGTACGTCACCGACCGACGCCTCGAGAGCCACGAGTTCGTCTCGGATCTCGACGAGTTCGGCCTGTCGAGCGACCTCGTTGCGCACGATATCGTCGATATCGTCCAAGCTCTGGACACCCTTGATCTCGACGCGCGCGCCCTCCTCGATGGAGACGTTGACGTCCTGACGAATCGTCCCCAGTCCGCGCTTGACTTTCCCCGTCGAGCGCAACAACATCCCGATCCGTTCGGCCGCTTCGAGGGCCTGCTCGGGGCTCGAGATGTCCGGGCTCGTCCCGATCTCGACCAGCGGGATTCCCAATCGGTCGAGGCTGTAGCGCACCCCGTCGTCGGTCTCTGCGACGCGCTGGGCGCTCTCCTCCTCGAGGAGCATGTCCTCGATGCCGACAGTGCCCTCGCTGGTTTCGATTGCGCCGTCGGTGGCGATCAGCGACGAACGCTGGAAGCCCGTCGTGTTCGAGCCGTCGACGACGATTTTGCGCATGACGTGGGCCTGATCGACCGGATTCATATCCATCAGCTGGGCGACCTCGAGGGTCGTCTCGAGGGCTTCCTCGTCCAGCTTGTGGGGTGGTTCGTCGTCCTCCTCGACGAGACAGGTCGTGTCGTAGGCGAGGTACTCGAACTCGCGTTCGACCTTGCTCTCCTCGACGGCGGCGTCGTCGAGTTCGCCCAGTTCGCTCCGGGTGGGGTGGAGGTAGCGCGTAAATCGGCGCGTCGACTCCTCGGGTTCGCGGAGGTCGGTCGGACACTGGCAGAACAGCTTCGTCGCCGTATCGAGTTGCTGGTGGATCTCCAGCCCGGCGACGAGTCCGAGAGACTCGTAATCGTAGTCGGCCATTGGCGGCCACTCGGTGGCGGAGGGGTAAAAAACCGTCCAGTCCGGCTCGCTACTACGGCCGACTCGTCTCCCGCGACCGACGTGATTACGGCGACCGAAAACGGGGCGTCGGAATCCGACGGGACGGATCAGTACCCTGTCTCGGAGTCGGTCGTCTCGTTCCCGGATTCCTGCTCGGTTTCGTTCTCCGTTCCGTTCCCGTCCTCGTCATTGCCTTCCTGCGGCGAGAGATCGAACCCGTCATCGAACTCGACGTCGCCGCGCATCGCCTCGGGATGGTACTCACAGAAGTACTCGGCGGCGTCCTCGCTCGCTTCGAACGTCATCGACACGGCCTCGCCGGCCATCTCCGAGGAGTCGGATTCCTCGAGTTCCTCGCCGTCTTCGGATTCGATGATCAGTTCGTGCTCCGCGCCGTCGACGTTAATCCAGACGAGGTCGTACTCCTGACCGTCCTCGAGATTCAGCGTCGGGTTCTCTTCGCCTTCGATCTCCTGCGGTGCGATGCCGTACCAGTACTCGGTTCGACCCGCGAGGATGATCGGTTGCCGGTCGGCTCCTTCGTCCTCGCCCTCGTCACTGTGTCCATGATCGTCGTGATCGCCTTCGGTCTCCTGGGCCGTCACTACGCTCGTCGCACCGGTGACCGCAGCCGTTGCCCCGATGAGTTTGAGTGCCGTTCGCCGCGTTCGTGTAGAGCGGGTCATGCATTGTGCCCGACGTCCACGGCGAAGAAAAAGACGTGCTCCCGTTTCTCGAGACAGAACGCGGTTTGACGGTGGAACCGTCGATAGCCACTCCCTAGCGACTGATTGGTACCGCTCGTCGGGCCGCCGGAAAACCGCACTGAGACGCGACGATTCCGACCGCTCGACTCGCGGTTCAGTTTCCCCGATCGAGCGCCGCTCGCGTAAATCACCGCTTGCACGCTCGAGCGGCCCTGGCGGCCGGTACCGTTCACCGTTCGCTGCCGTCAGTCGTCGAATCGATCTGCGTCGACGATTGCGACCGCGATCGCGATCGACTTCCGCTAACCGTCGAGAGCGCCTCAAGTACGCGACTTCCGGGGACTTCGAGTCCTCGTTCTCGGTAGGCCTCGTAGCGCTCTCGAGCCGCGCCGCCAGCGAAGTTCCGCTCGGCGAACGGTCGCGTCTCAACCAGGACGAGCGCGTCCGTCTCGTCGAGGGTCTCGAGGAGGGACTGGTTGCCGGACCCTACCACGAAATCCGCGAGGATCGTCGCATCGGCATCCCGAATCAGCGACGCAACGCTCTGACGCTCCGTCGAGGAGAGTTGAGCGAACGGCTCGGTCTCGACGGTATCGACCCCGATCGATCGGGCCGTCTCCGCTGCCGCATCGCCCCTGGAGACCGGGCCGAGCGTGACCTCGAGTCCCGCGGCCGCGAGTCGTGCGACGACGCCGGCAGCGGCCGTTCCCGTGCCCAGCACGTGCACTCGATCCGGGAGTGGCGTCGCCTGCCGGTCGGCCGCAAACGCGGTCACCGTTTCGGTCCCCGTCACCGGATTTGGCGTGACGACCGCGTTCGCCTCGAACGAGTCCGCGAGCGCGTCGCCGGTCAGCACCTCCGAGGGCGGCCCATCCCGGCTGACCACCCCGTCGGCGAGCACTACGAGCCGATCGCAGTACCGCGCCGCCAGATCCAGGTCGTGAATCGCCGCGACTATGGTTCGGCCCCCATCAACCAGTTCGCGGACCAACTCGAGCGTCTCGACCTGATGATTGATATCGAGACTGGCAGTCGGCTCGTCGAGCAGCATGACCGGCGTTGCCTGAGCGATCGCTCGCGCCAGCACGACGCGCTGGCGCTGACCGCCGCTGACCTCGTCGATCGGTCGGTCGGCCAGGTCGGCCGTGCGCGTCCGCTTGAGGGCACGCTTGACAGCGTCGTGATCTTCGGGCGTCGGCGAGGAGAACCGCGAGCGATGTGGATGGCGGCCCATCTCGACGACGTCCCGGACAGGGAACGAAAACGAGAGCGTCGTATCTTGGGGGACCACTGAGACGAGCCGACTCGAGGCCCGTGACGAGATATTGTGGATATCGACGTCATCGATCGCGACGGTCCCGGAATCGGGCTCGAGCGCGCCGCTGATGAGGCGAAGCAGCGTCGTCTTTCCCGCCCCGTTCGGGCCGACGAAGCCGACGAACTCGCCCGGTTCGATCGTAAGGGAGACGTCCTCGAGCACCGAGAGATCGCCGAACGACAGTGAGCAGTCGTCGACGGTGATCGTCACTGGCTCGGTCGCCGTCCCTGACTCGGTCGCCGCCCCCGACTCGGATCCGGATTCCTCGGCTTCGCGACGGTGGGGGCCGGTCATAGCGAATGCACCTCCTGACGGGTGAGTAGAAACAGGAAGAACGGCGCGCCGAGTGCCGCCGTGATGATACCGACCGGAACGACGGCCGGTCCGGTTCGGGCGAGCGTGTCAGTCGCGACCAGAAACGACGCGCCGGCGAGTGCACTGGTTGGCAACAGGATCCGGTGGTCTGGACCAACAATCAACCGCATGATGTGTGGGACGACGAGCCCGACGAAGCCGATGATGCCCGCGACCGCGACGCCGGCAGCGGTGACGATAGTCGCCACCGTGAGCAGGAGGAGTTTGGTCCGTTCGACCTCGATGCCAAGGTGGTGAGCGTCCTCTTCGCCGAGGAGCAAGACGTTCAGCTCCCGCCGGAACGCACAGAGCACGAGGACGCCGACCAGCGTGATCGGCAAGGCGAACTGCACGTCGCTCCACTGGCTGTTGTTGAGATGCCCCATCATCCAGAAGACGGCCTCCCTGAGCGAGTCGCCGCTGTGGACGAGCATGTAGGAGATCATTGCGCCGAGAAAGGCTTGGACCGCAACGCCCGCGAGCAACAGCGTCGCGACCGGCGTTCGCCCGCCGTCGGTCGCGATCGCGTAGACGAGAAATGCCGTCCCGAGTGCACCGACGAATGCAGAGAGATGGAGGCTGCCGAACGGGATCAGCGACGGAAACGCGATCGCGGCGACCGCCCCCGCGGCGGCACCGGACGACACGCCGATGATCGACGGATCCGCCAGGGGATTTCGAAAGAACCCCTGCATCACCGTCCCCGCAGCGGCGAGTGCGAGGCCGATCGTCGCCGCGAGCGCGATGCGGGGCAACCGAATGTCCGCGACGATGATCTGACGCGTCGCTGGCACGTCAAAGGAAAAGACCGCAGCGTACTCGATTCCGGGGACCGGAACCGAGACGCCGAGGATGGGGACCGACGCGCTACCGACCGTCACACCGGCGGGGACGACGATCGCGTTCAGCATCGCCATCGCGACCGTGAGGAGGTCGATCCTGACCGGGCCGAGTGCAGCGCTGGCGAGGACAACGGTAACGAGCAGGACGACTAACCCGGCCAACCACGCCGCCGTTCGGGCCGGTCGATACATATGACAACCAATCTTGCAGTAGGCAAATATTTGTTGAAGTAGAGTGGAGGATGGAGCGATGCAGCGACACCTATCCGTTTTCCTGGCCGTTCTGATCGCCGTTTCCGCGTTCGCGCCTGTTACAGCCGGGCAGTCGAACGGCGAAACCGAATCGACCCTCGAGTGCGAGTTTCCGCTCGAGGTGACCGACGCCACAGGCGAGACGATCACGCTCGAGGAACCGCCCGACTCGGTCGTGGCGCTCCAGCCGAGCGATGCCCAGACGGTGTTCGAGATCGGTGCCGAGGATCGCCTCGTGGGACTGCCGGACAACCCGGCGACGAGCGATCTCGAGATCGGTGACCGAACGGCCGTCACCGACACGTACCAACTCGTTCCCGAACGGGTCGTCGATCTCGACCCCGACCTCGTTCTGGCCGCCAATGCGACGGACGAGGGGAACGTCGAACAACTCCGCAACGCCGGCCTCACCGTCTATCACTTCGCGGATGCCGAATCGCTCGACGACGTTCGCGAAAACGTCCTGACGACCGGCGAACTCACCGGCGAGTGCGACGGTGCCGAGGAGACCGTCGACCGGATGGACGAGCGACTCGAGATCGTCGATCGAGCGCTCGAGGGGACTGACCGACCGCTGGCGTACTACGCGATGGGCGACGGCTACACCGCCGGCTCGGGCACGTTCATCCACGAAGCGATGACGACGGCTGGCGTCGAAAACATGGCGGACCGTGCCGGAATTCAGGGCTACGGCACGATCAATCCCGAAACGGTCGTTAACGAGAACCCCGACTGGATCATCTATCCCGACGACAGGGAGGAGCCGCCGATTCACGAGTCGGTCCGGGCGACGACGGCATACCAAGAGGACAACGTCCTCGCCGTCAACGCGAATCAGATGAGCCAACCGGCCCCGCAGATCGTCGACGCGATCGTGGCGATCGTCGAAACGGTCCACCCCGAGGCCTATGAACAGGCGAGCGACGAACTCGAGGCGTCCGACGAGAGCGCTGCCGATGACGGCAACGAATCGGATGAGGAAAGCGCTATTCCCGGATTCGGAGTGTCTGTCGCCCTCGTTGCAGTGCTGGCAGTGACCGGATTCATCGCGCGGAATCGATAAGACTGGTCCGCTGGTTCCGTTCGCTCGACGTATCGTTTTGAAAAGCGTTTACTCGCCGGACCTCCCAGGAAAGTGCATGGTCGAGAACGTCATCTGGCCCGCCTATCTCGATGCGGCCCTCTCGCGGGCCGAGGGACGGCGCGTGTCCGAGGACCTGGCAGTCGAGGAGCCGACGGTCGACGAGATCGCGAAGGCCGTCCAGCAGATCGGGTACGATGCCACGATCGAGCGAGACAAGTCCTACTCTCGAGAGCACTGGGCCGATCGGGGCCGGGTCGTCGTCCGCGGGGCCGACGATTCGACGAAAAACGACCTCGTACAGGCCGTCGCGGCGTACGTCGTCGCGATGCGTGAGTAACATGCGCCGGGTTGGCGCAGTCGTCCGTACCGCACAGGGGCTCGCGATCTTGCGGGCGGACGAGGTTGACGGTGACGGGCCTACCACCGATATCGAGGTCCACCGCGACGAGATCGGCACGATGGTCATCGATGACGATCTCGAGACGGTCGGCCGCGTCGTCGACGTCTTCGGGCCCGTCTCGCGGCCCTATCTGGCGGTGACGCCCGATGACGGCGTTCACCTGCCGTCGCTGGTCGGATCGACGCTGTACACACGGTAGCGTCCAGACCGTTCGGCCGTCGATCATCCGACCGTCCGGCTGTCCGGCCGTTCCTGTCCGGGTTCGGTCCGCTCGGTCCAGAGATTCGGCCGCAGTTTTCGCGAACGCGGAGTGGAAAAACCAATAGGAGCGGGGTGCAAACGCCGCGCTATGAACGACCGAACCCGGATCCTCGCCGCAGTCGGCGCGACGGTCCTCCTGTTTCTCGGCGTCCAGCTCGGCGCGCTGGCGTTGGTCGACCCGTTCAGCGAATCGGGCCGGCAGGCCGTCGAGAATCCCGAGGATCCGACCAATAGTATCCTCTACGTCGGCGTCATGCTCGTCGCGACCGGGCTCATGCTCGCCGCGTTCAAGTACGACCTCGACTGGCTCATCAGGCTCTTGCTTATCGGCGTCAGCGTGATGATCTCGTGGTACGTCTTCGCCGAACTCGTCCCCTCGATTGTCGGACCGTTCGTCTCGAACGGGGTTGCAAGTGGCCTTGCAATCGTCGCCTCGCTGGCCGTCGGGGGCGCACTGCTGTGGTATCCCGAGTGGTACGTTATCGACAGCGCGGGCGTGATCATGGGGGGCGGTGCCGCCGCCCTGTTCGGGATCAGCTTCGGCCTCCTCCCCGCACTGCTATTGCTCTCCGTGCTCGCGATTTATGACGCCATCAGCGTCTACGGCACCGAACACATGCTCGACCTCGCCGAGGGCGTCATGGACCTCAAGATCCCCGTCGTGCTCGTCATCCCAATGACGCTCTCGTATTCATACCTCGCGGCCGGCAGCACTGACGACGTCCTCGAGGACGGCGGCACTGAGACTGAGACTGAGGCCGAGACCAACGGCGATATCCCCAGTGATACTCCCGGCAACGACACCACTGACGAGACGACCGGCGGTGCAGCCCAAACCGACGATACTGCCACGGCCGAAAACGACGGCCAGACCGAGGAGGGCGCGCTCGATCGCGACGCGCTGTTCATCGGCCTCGGCGACGCCGTCATTCCGACGGTCCTCGTCGCCAGTGCAGCCGCCTTCCTCGACGTCGGAACCCTCGCCGTCCCCGTTATCACGCTGAACCTGCCGGCACTCGGCGCGGCGCTCGGAACGATCGCCGGCCTGCTCGCGCTCATGTACATGGTGCTCGAGGGGCGAGCCCATGCCGGACTGCCGCTGCTCAACGGCGGTGCAATCGGTGGCTACCTGCTCGGCGCGCTCGCGAGCGGGCTCTCGCTCGCCGCCGCGATCGGCCTCTGAACGTAATCGTGAAATCGCGGGTCACATCGGTATCGCGTCGCCGAGAATTGCCGGCCGTCGATCACCGATCTCGTTCACTCCTCGTCGCCGTCCCCACCGTTCTCGACGATATCGACTTCGAGGTCGTCGTAGCTCTCGAGGCCGCGGATCAGCGTATCGATTCGCTCTCGCTCCGACCCGCCGGGAAGGACATTGTCGGCGGGGTAGACGGCGGCCACGACGATGTGGTCGTCTTCATGTTCGCGCTGGACGATCTCGAGGACGACATCGACTTCGTATTCATCTTGTAGCATCGCCGTACCGGCGTACGACTGCAACGAAAAGCGTTCGCCCAGCGCCTCGAGCGCGCGGCCGCCGACGGCCCGGTCGATCTCGAGTCCCTTGTAGTCGTTCTGAAGGCGACTGGCGATCTCCCGGTTCGAGAGGTCGCTGACCGGGTTGAAGTCCTCGTCACCGACGCGGACCTGCGGTGTCGTGAGCACGCCGAACGCGCCGGAGCGAACCGGCTCCTCGCCGAACCGATCGGCCGGCAGGTCGATCGCCCGATCGTACGTACTGATGTAGCTCGTCGCCTCGACGTCTTCGCCGCCGACGCGTTCCTCGTCGACCCGCCGTCTCGTGCCCTGATACTCATAGCCGGCCTCCGCGGCCGCCGCCTCGGCGACGCGCGCCGGCGCTGCGGAAAACGTCGTCGCGTCGTCGACGATGTCGCTGAGGCAGCCGGCCGCCGTCCCGATACTGCCGACCGCGAGCGCACTGATGAACTGCCGTCGATCCATATCACTCACTCCGACCAGCGTCGAGGGAATAAGCGCCGCGCCGATCTTCACAGTCTGATGAACATTCGAACGCGATTTCACTGCCGTCGCCTACGCGCCGATCGTCGAGACTCCGCGAACGCGGCTCTGGAACGCCGTTAGCCCGTCGTCACTACGGATCACTTTCCACGAGCGCGTCACACTCGAGACGCGTTGCTACCGGTGTAGTCTCATCGAGCACTAACCGGTCGACCGAACAGAGTGCCTCGATCACTGGTCGGCCACGGCAGGGTCGGTCCCCGCGAAACCGAACTCACTCCCTGGATGGCAGCCGATACGTCGAGCCGTCGTCCGTATCCTGAACTTCGATTCCCAGCGTCTCGAGTTCGTCGCGCAACTCGTCGGCGCGTTCGTAGTTACCGGCCTCGCGCTCCTGCTCGCGGACGTCAAGCACGAGGTTGACGACGTCGCCCGCAAGCGCCGCGGATCCGGTCGTATCGCCGGTAAAGGAGAGGCCGAGGATACCGCCCAGTTCCTCGAGAGTCTCGACGGCCTGCCGAAGCCCGCGGTAATCGTACCCGCCGGGATCGATGTCCTGGCCGCTATCGTCGTTTGCGTCCTCGAGATGGCGGTTGATCGCCGTCGCGATCGACAGCAGCGCGGACTGGGCTTCCCGCGTGTTGAAGTCGTCGTTCATCGCGGTCGTAAACGCTTCGCGAGCGCCGTTGATCTCGTCGCGTAAGGAGTCATCCGTGGCCTTCGAACTCGCCGCCGGGGAGTCCAGCGCCTCGACGGCCGCCTCGTAGCCCCGCTCGAGTTGGTCCCACCGCTCCTCTGCCTCGGAAATCGTCTCGTCGGAGTAGAGCTGTTTGCTGTTGTAGGAACCGGCAGTGAGGAACGTTCGCACGATATTCGTCCCCCAGCGGTCGATCGCCTCCTCAACTGTGACGAAGTTGCCCAGACTCGAGGACATCTTCTCTTCGTCCATCTGGAACAGCTCGCAGTGGAGCCAGTAGTTCGCGAACTGCTGGTCGGTTGCGGCTTCCGACTGTGCGATTTCGTTTTCGTGGTGGGGAAAGACTAGATCTCGGCCCCCGACGTGGATATCTAGGGTCTCGTCGAGGTGGGTCATGCTCATCGCCGAGCACTCGATGTGCCAGCCGGGGCGACCCTCGCTCCACGGCGAGTCCCAGGTCAGGCCCTCGGGCGTGTCGCCGCCGTGGTCGACGCCTTCGTGACGGTGCTCTTCGACCGCGTCGGAATCGACGCCGCCGGCCTTCCAGAGCGCGAAGTCCGCCGGGTTGCGCTTCTCGGTGCGCTCGTCGGGATCGCCCTGAGACTCGATCTCGTCGAGTTCCTGGTTCGAGAGCTTGCCGTACTCGTCGAACCCGCTCACGTCGAAATAGACCGAGCCGTTGGACTCGTAGGCGTAGCCCTTCTCGATCAGGGTCTCGACGAGGTCGATGATCTCGGGGACGTGTTCGGAGACGCGGGGGTAGACCTCGGCGCGCAGGAGGTTCAGCGATCGCATGTCGTCGATCGTCCGTTGGATGTAGGTCTCCGCAACTGCGGCCTCGCTCTCGCCGAGATCGTCCTCGCCGACGCGAGCAACGATCTTCTCGTTGACGTCGGTGAAGTTCTCGACGTGACGCACGTCGTATGAGAGGTGCTCAAGCCAGCGATGCATGACGTCGACGTGGACCCACGAGCGCGCGTGGCCCAGGTGTGGCGGGTCCGAAACCGTCAGGCCACAGTAGTAAAGGAGAACGTTCTCGGGATCCCGTGGCTCGAACGGCTCTTTCTCGCCCGTCAACGTGTTCGTCACGTGCAGGGTCATTACCCTCACTTCCCCCGGACGAAAGTTAAACGGTGTGATACCGCCCGAACGCGGCACTTGCCCTCTTTACGACGCGCCGCGTGCCGAACCGGGCGAGACGTTTGGACGCGTTCATGAGATTTTCTTTTTTCATATCAGACGGGGTCGAAGCCGAGACTGATTCGGAACGACGTCCCCATCTCCGCAGCCGTCCACGCGGATGACGGCACGACCGTCGACGAGCCCGATTGATATCGAACGGAGACGTGAATCGGCCGGCTTCCCCGGGGTCGATCGCCGTCACTCGAGTGCCTCGAGATCGCCGAACCGTTCGCGATTCATCGTCGTGACGACGAACCGCCGCACCGTATCGATCAGTTCCGCTTCCGTCTCGTACGTTTCGAGACGGAGGTCCCAGCGGCGTCGTGCCGACCGGATCATCTCGCTGGTCACGTTCGCCTCGTGAACGAAGACGATCCTGTCGCCGTGTGTTTCGGCGATATTCTCGAGGATACTCCCCGCTTCCTCCCCGATGCCGAAGTTGTGTCCAAGGAAGGGGAGGACGAAGACGGTCGTGTTCGCCCGTCGGGCGTACTCGATGCTCTGGGTCACTGCATCGATCTCATCCGTATCGATATCGACGTCGACCGCGAGAAAGGCGTTTACCCCCGGATCGGTCCGAAGCGTTCCCTGCACCCGCCGGAGCAGGGCCGCTGCCTCGTCGATCGCGTCCTCGTTCTGGAAGAGTTTCCTGAACGGGCCGGGAAGGTCCGCGACCGAAATCTCCTCGAGTTCCTCGTCGCTCAACACGTAGTTTAGGTTGAACGATTTGTACGGCCCCATCAGATAGAGGAGGAACCGATCGTACGCCACGTCACCGAGTCGATTCGCAATGAGATCCCGCGTAATATTCCGGGCCATGTCCGGGATGATCCGCCCCGAAGTATATAAAGAATGGCGTTTTCAGTAACAACTGGCTTGACAAGGACTAAGAGCCGAGAGCGAGTACTCCTCGGTACGATGGGGACGAAACACACGCGGATCACCGACGATGCCCCGGAGGATCCGGCCGACCTCCTCCCGGAGCGGAGCGTACTCTCCCTCGAGGAGTACCTCGAGATGCAGGCCGCGATCGGGAACCGGACCCGGTTCGAGATCCTCTACCGGCTCTCTCACACGGACGAACTGACGCCCACGGAACTCGATTCGGTTCTGGACGTCGACGACAGCACGCTCCACTACCATCTCGGGAAGCTCCGGGACGTAGGACTCGTCGAGAAACGCGTGCAGACCGACCGTGACAGCGAGGGACTCTATGCGTACTACCGGGCGACGATCCTCGGCGATGTCCTCCTCGAGCACGGCGTCGAAGAACTCCTCCGACGCGAACGGGATTTCAGCGAGGCGTACGATAGCGACGCGGCATAACTGAGCGTCCGGGAATGAGTCCGAACGAGCGATCAGCAGGTATTTTCTCGGCCGTTACTCGGACCGAACGGTCGCTCGCTCGAGCGCGTTCTCGATCGCCCGAAGGGCGTTCGCTCCCTCGAGTCGATCGACCACGATCACCAGCGTTCCGTCAGCGACGCCGGCCGCATCCGGTGAAATATCCTCGACGGAGAGTCGTACGAGCGTGTCGGCAAGCGCGGACGCATCAACGTCACCGGTCGCGACGATAGCCGTCCGGCCGCCACCGTCGGGACCGAAGGCCGCGCCACCGATCGTGACGAGCGCGTCACCGTCCGGCTCTCCGGCCTCGAGCGGGCCGATTCCGCTTTCCATCCGGACGCGGACGTCTCGTGACTCGGTTTCGTGCGACGGCAACTCGTCGGCGTATCGGCGCAGCGCCGTCGCGATCGCGTCTGTCTCGCCGTCGACCGCGAGAAACCGGGCGGCGGCGGTGTAGTTGATGACGCCGGCTCGCAGGGCAGTCCGGAGGAACGGATGCCGATCGACCACGCGACGCGTCTCGGCTGCCAGTGACATATCGAGGACGGGGTCTCGAGTCGATATAAAGTCGCCGTCATCGGGTCGGACGGCTCACAGCCGCTCGGTCCATGCCGTTTCCGACGCTCGGGGGTACCGGTTCGCCCGACAGTATATATCGCTCCAGTCCCTCGTCTCTCCCATGAGCGAGTCCGACACGGAGCAGTCCCCTGAGGATGCGGTCCGCGAAGAGGTATCGCTGTTCCTCCGACGGAACTTCCCCCAGATCGAGATGCACGGCGGCGACTCCTCGATTACCGATGTCGATCTGGACGAGCGTCGCGTCTCGATCAACCTCAGCGGCGCGTGCAGTGGCTGCGGGGTCAGCCCGATGACGACCCAGGCGATTCAACAGCGGCTCCCCGACGAAATCGACCCGATCGACCACGTCTCCGTGAGCACCGGACTCGAGGGGCTGGCCGACGAGGGGTCTTCGGGCCGCGATGTCCCGCCGGATACGCCGTTCTGAATCGCTCGGGCCACCGTCTCGTTGGCCGCGACCGCGGTGCTTTTGGCTCGAGCGGTTCAGTTACCCAGTATGAACCCGACTGCAGTCGAGGAACTTATCGAATCGAATCTCGAGGACGCTGAGGCAACGGTCACTCACGCGCGCGACGAACATGACGAGGACCACCTCGCCGCGACGGTTGTCTCGCCGGTCTTCGACGACCTGCCGCTCGTCCAGCAACATCAGGAAGTGTACGACGCGCTCGGCGACCACATGACGACCGACATTCACGCCCTCGAACTCTCGACGTACACGCCCGAGGAGTACGAGGACCTCGAGGCCGACCAGTAGGGACGGTACGTTTTCGCCCTGCTCTCAGTGGCGTCGCAGGCGGGCGAGAGCCGTTGCGTGTCCAAACCACCAGTGATGATGAGCAGCGCTTCGACCGCGGAGCCCGATAGCGGGAGCGAAAACCAATCAGGAGCGCCGCTTTCACACCGTGAATCGGATTCATTGTCCGAAACTGCTTCAGGAAGTGAAAAAGCGAACAACTATGCGTGATTTTCTGGACAATTATATATCGTCTCTGCCCGTACGATGTACTAATGGCATCGTCATCTCTCGGAACGACGGAATCGACCGTCCTTGAGGATCACGATTCCGCGGACGCGACAGCGAGCGACCGCGGATCGTTCGACCGCATCCTCGTCGCGATCGACGGCGATACTGACGACGACGTCGGTGCTGCGGGCGTCTCGCTGGCCGCCCGTCACGGCGCTCGAGTCGACGCGCTGTCGGTCGTTCAGATGAACGCGTCCGTCGATCACTGGGACATGCGGGTCGAGCGACGGGAGGCGAGCGCTGAAGCGGCGCTGGATGCGGTCGGCGACGTCGCCACCGAAACCGACATATCGGTCGCGAAGCGGCTCCGATACGGCGACCCGGCCAAGGAAATAGAATTGTACGCGAGTCACAACGACGTCGACCTCATCGTCGTCGGTAAACCGACTCGGACTGGCCTCCGACGATACCTGTCTCCGACGAGCGTCACCGAGCGAGTCCACCGATCGGCGTCAGTGCCCGTGCTCACGGTCCCCACCGCCGACTGACCCGCACCGGTCCCTGCTGCCGATTGACTCGTACCGGTCCCTACCGCGACTAATTCGCACTCGAGACGCCGTCCCCGTCACTGAGCCCAATCACTGCGCTGTGTGATCGGTCGGAGCCGTAGCTTTATCCACTAGCATTGACATGATACGAACATGGAGTCGCTTCATCCCCGCATCCGGTTGCTCTGGATCGCCCGCGGCGCGCTCGCGGTGGTCGTCCTCGCCATCGCTCTCGCCGCTCTCAACCAGTGGGTGGTCACCGTACCGCCGGCCGCGATCGGCGTCGTCGTTGCGCTCGCGCTCGTCCTCGGAATCGGCTACGTCGTCCGCCTCTATCAGGTCTGGCGGTTCGAACTGCAGGACGACGCCCTCTACCTCGAGCGAGGCGTCGTCACCTTCGTCGAGACGGCCGTCCCGTTCGTCCGGGTCCAGCACGTTGACACCCAGTTCGGGCCCATTGAGCGGGTCCTCGGGCTCTCGAGCGTCGTGGTCTACACGGCCGGCTCCCGGAACGCCGACGTTCGCATTCCGGGGTTGACGCCGGATCGGGCCCGAAGTCTGCAGGACACGCTCCGCGAACTGGCCGTCGAGAGCGAGGCCGAGGACGCCGTCTAATATGAATCGCTTACACCCGTTCAGTGCGGTGACGATGGCACTTCAGCGCGGCGTCACCGGGCTCTCGATGCCGTTTTTCGTTGTCATGATCCTCTCGAGCGTCTTCGACGTCGTGGACGTCGGCTGGACGTTCGTGCTGGCTCCGATCGGATTCGTCGCCGGCGTCGCCTACGGCCTCACCTACTACTATCGGTTTACGTACACGGTCACATCGGAGACGTTCGACGTCACCTCGGGCGTCCTCTCTCGGCGCTCCCGCGAGATCCCATACCGGCGCATTCAGAACGTCGACGTCTCGCAGGGCATCCTCCAGCGGCTCTTTGGACTCGCCGCTGTCTCGATCGAGACCGCCGGCGGCGGCGACACCGAGGCGACCCTGAACTTCGTCAGCGAGGACGAAGCAGAGCGGCTTCGATCCGAGATCCGCCGACTGACGGCGCGAACCGATACGACTGAGACGACCGAGGTGACGGCAGACAACGAGGATCGGGCAGTGTCAGCGGACACATCCGACTCCTCCACCAACAGCGAAACCGCACGGGACGAGCGGTCTCGAGACGAGGGTGCACCGACCCTCCTGTTCGACCTCGAGTTCCGGGAACTCCTGCTCTATGCCCTGACCTCGTTCCGATGGGGCGCAGCGGTCTTCCCGATCGCGATACTGTTCTTCCTGGGTGGTGCAGATTCCGGCTCGAGTTTCGTCCCCGCGTTCGTTCTTGATATTGCCCGTCCCTTCGGGGGTCCGGACACGCTTGACGGTACCGGTGTGGGACCACTCCTCGTGCTGATCGGGATTACCGCCATCCAGTGGTCGGTCGCTACGTACGTCGCGAGTGCGATCTACACGGTGGCAAACTACTACGGGTTCCGCCTCGGTCGGGCCGGGGACGATTTCGTCTACGAGCGCGGACTGGTCCAGCGCTACAGCGGCTCGATCCCCGCCGAGAAAGTCCAGTCGGTCACCGTCACCGAGAACCCGCTCCAGCGATTGGTCGGCTACGCCGGGCTCTGGGTCGAAACCGCGGGATACGGTCCCGACAGCGGCGGTGGCAACCAGTCAGCCGTCCCACTGGCCGGAACCGATCGCGTCTATCAGTTCGCCGAGAACCTCACTGGCGTCGAATCGCCCCGATTCCGGCGTCCGCCGACACTGGCCCGCCGACGATACCTCGTTCGGTACGCCATCGTCGCGGCCGCCGTCGTTACCGCGGCGTTCGGACTCGCGCAGGTCTCCGACCTCGAGAAGTGGTATCTCACCGCGATCGTCTTCGCCGCCGTTCCCCCTGCGGCACACTGCAGGTACGTCAACCTCGGCTACTTCGTCGGTGACCACCACCTCGTGATCCGGAGCGGGTTCTGGAAACGCCGGACGACCGTCATTCCCTACTACCGGATTCAGACGGTCTCGACGCGGCGGTCGGTCTTCCAGCGCCGACTCGGGCTGGCGTCGCTGGCCGTCGACACCGCCAGTTCCCGGACGTTCGCCTGGGGGACGCCGACGATCGACGATATCGACCTCGAGACGGCCCGCGAGATTCACGGCACGGGCCGGGAACAGCTTCAGTCGGCGCTGCGTAAACGCGCCCGCAAAGACGATCTCGGGCTTTCGGTGGATTTTACGTGACCGGTCCCGAGGCTCCGCGTATGGCAGACAGAGACGATTACCGAATCGAGGAGGACAGCCTCGGCGAGATGCAGGTACCATCGGACGCCTACTGGGGTGCACAGACCCAGCGTGCGATCCAGAACTTCCCCATCTCGGGGATCACGTTCAGCCGACGGTTCGTCCGCGGGCTTGGCGTCGTCAAAAAGGCCGCCGCACAGGCCAACCGCGACCTCGGTCTGGTCGAGGACGACGTCGCCGAGGCGATCATCGAGGCCGCCGACGAGGTCATCGCCGGCGAACACGACGACCAGTTCCCGGTCGACATCTTCCAGACCGGCTCCGGGACGTCTTCGAACATGAACGCCAACGAGGTCATCGCCAACCGCGCCGCCGAGCTCATGGGCAGCGAGATCGGCGACCGCGTCGTCCACCCCAACGACCACGTCAACTACGGCCAGTCGTCGAACGACGTCATCCCGACCGCGATGCACGTCGCCTCCCTTGAGGCCGTCGAGAAGGACGTTATTCCGGCCCTCGACACCCTCCGCGAGGCGCTCGAGGAGAAGGAAGATGAGTTCGACGATGTCGTCAAAACGGGGCGCACGCACCTGCAGGACGCGACGCCGGTCACGCTCGGCCAAGAGTTCAGCGGGTATCGCACCCAGGTCGAGAAAGGACTGGCTCGCGTCGATCAGGTCCGCGACCACCTCGGGGAACTCGCGCTCGGCGGGACCGCGACCGGGACCGGCCTAAATACCCACGAGGAGTTCCCCGGCCGCGCCGCGGAGTACATCACGAAGGAGACTGGTGTCCAGTTCCGTGAGGCCGACAATCACTTCGAGGCCCAGGCCGCCCACGACGCAATGAGCGAGGCTCACGGCGCGCTCCGGACGATCGCTGGCTCGCTGAACAAGATCGCCAACGACCTCCGCCTGCTGGCCTCCGGCCCGCGTAACGGGCTCGGCGAAATCGAACAGCCCGAGAACCAGCCCGGCTCCTCAATCATGCCCGGCAAGATCAACCCGGTCGTCGCTGAGGCCGTCAACCAGGTCCACAAGCAGGTCGTCGGTAACGACGCCGCCGTCTCCGCCGGCGCTGCGGAGGGCCAGATCGACCTCAACCTCTACAAGCCCGTGTTGGCCCACAACTTCCTCGAGTCGGCCGAACTCATCTCGAACGCGAGCCAGGTCTTCGGCGAACGCTTCGTCCGCAAGCTCGAGGCCAACGAGGAGTACTGCGAGGACCGCGTCGAGCAGTCGATGGCGATGGCTACCTCGCTGAACGTCCACATCGGCTACGACAAGGCCAGCGAGGTCGCCAAGACCGCGCTCAAGGAGGACAAGACCGTCCGCGAGGTCGTCCTTGAGAAGGGGTACCTCGACGAGGAGGAAGCTGACGAGGTGCTCGACCCCCGGAAGATGGCCGAGCGCGGCATCCTTGGGCAGGACGACTAAGACGGATCGGACGCGACTCGTTTGGTTCGTCGGTTTGACGGTGTTTTTTCGATTCGCTACGCTCTGGGTCATGCGATAAGGACCCCGACGGACGAAAAGCGACAGTACAGCACCCGGTACGGGTTCTCCGTCAGCGTTCGTCCAACGGCCGATCAGCCATCGACCGGCTCGAGCTGGGCCTGATCGAGCGGGTCCTCGATGTCGCCCATCACCGCCTCGAGCAGATCGGTGACGGTGACGAGGCCGACGACCGCACCGTCGTCGGACTGCGTCCGACTGCTCGAGGAACGAAGTTCCTCGCTGTCCTCGATCACTAAGGCGAGTTCCTGATTCTCCGCCTGGAACTGGTCGACCGCGTCGCTGACGTCCGTGTCGGGCGAGAGCGTCATTGGCGGCGCTGCCAGCTCCTCGAAGTCGACAGTGCCGTCGGCCAGTTCCTCACGGTGCCTGACGAGGATCGGCGTATAGAGGATGCCGCGGAAGTCGGTCAACTCGTCGCCGACCAGCGGATAGCGGGTCTGCGGTCGCTCCTCCATTTCCCGGATGTTCTCCGCGGGATCGTTTTCGGTCGACAGTGCGACAATCTCCTCGGCGGGCACCAGTAACTCGCTGATAGACCGTTCGCCGATCCGGAACGTGTTCATCACCTCCTCGCGGCGCTCCTCGGTGAGGTCGCCCTCCTCGAGGATCGAGCCGAGCCGATTCCGGAGGTCGGCACGGGACTCGATGACATCCTCCTCGGTCTCGAGCCACGCGCCGGTCATCTCGATCCCGAAGAGTTTGAGCGTCAGTTTCGCGATCCCGTCTCCGAGCGTGATGACTGGCGAAATAATCCAGTAGAACCAGTACAGCGGTGTAGCACCGTACCGACAGACCATCCGCGACCGCTCGACGCCCAGATACGTCGGCGTCTGCTCGCCATGGGTCAGGTGGACGAGGTTGATGATGAGGAATGCGAGGATCGCCCCGCTCCCGACCGTAGCCAGCACCGTGTTCTCGAACAGCGGCTCGAAGATGGCCGCCAGCGCGGGTTCGGCGACGATGCCGACCGCGATGCTCGAGGCCGTAATCCCCACCTGACAGGTCGTGAGATAGAGTTCGAGGTCGTCGGTCATCGCCCAGGCCCGCTCGAGTGCGGGGTCGTCGCCGACGAACTCCTCCTCAGTGAACTGTCGAGCGCGAGTCAGCGCGAACTCGATGGTGACGAAGAAGGCGTTCGCCAGAATGAGCAAGACGCCCGCGAACAGCCGCCCACCGATGACGAGCGAGTTCATCACCTACCCGTTGTCTCGCCGAACACAAATCGGTCGGGGAATTCTACCCGAACGAAATCGGCTGGGAAATGATCAGACTACCAGTACAGTGACAGTCTCTCAGCGGGTATGTTCACACGGAACACTGTTCATTCAATCTCCCACCCGACGGACTACTCGAGAGCGGGTAAACACGTCGGTTGAGCTGTCTTTTTTCCCAAGCTGTCGTCGGCAAATCGGGATAGTGACGCCGAATCAGGCCTGAATCGGGCGGAATAAAAGAACCCAAGCAGTTTTGGCGGATGCTCGCATCAGACGAAATATGCACACCTGTCGTGACTGCAACCAGTCGTTTCGGACCGAGCTCGCCCTCGAGTTACACCGCGATACGTGTACAAACGGACAACTTCTCTGTGAAGTATGTGGGGAGCAATTCCAGGAGGGGACGGCAACTCAGGACGGCTGGCACTACGAGTGTCCAAACGAGGACTGTGACGGGGATGGACTCCAAGAAGACCTCTATCGTGTCGGGGACGTCCGAACGGCGACGCAGTAACTCTCGAGGCGCGTTTTTGCTTCGTCTGCCGTATCGGACAACGATAATGCAACAGCAACGGGACCGGATCCGAGACCCAACTGACGATCGATCGTTGGATTAGGGACCGTCGTACGTCGTCTCGAGATACGCGATCAAGTCACCGACGATCGCCGGATCGTACGTCCAGAACCCGTAGTACTGACCAGGATCGCGTTCTTCGGCGACCACTGCACAGCGGTGTTTCTCGCTCCCGCCGCCGTCGTATACCACGAGCCAGAAGGCGCCGAGTTCGCCACCGGTGTCCGTGATGACCGTCACAACGTCAGTGAGCGGCCCTTCGTACTCTCCGTCGAGGAATACTGTCACGGTGATCGAATCGTGTTCACCGAACCGCTCGTATACGTCGGTCTGGTCCCGAAGCGCAGCGGGGCGCTGGAAACCAGTGTACAACTGTCCCGTTCCGACGCGCCACGCCCGTTCTTCGATCTCTCGAGACGTGGCCACCATCTGTCGACGGTCGTACGACGAAAACAGCGTGTTCTCGAGGAAGCTGAACAGGTCCTCGCTATCGAGCTCCGTTTCGGCGAGTTCCCACGGCGGATGGATCTCGGGTGAGAGGACCGCCTCGAACTGGTCGATCCCCAACGCACCCTGAAACTCGCCGTCGCTGTCCCGTACAATTACGAACCCCGTCTCGTCGATCGCACCCAGTGGCCGGTGAGTTACGTCGACGTTCCGCGTGTCGAACTGCTGTCGGAACTCCGCGACGACCGACTCCTCATCGGTGTGTATCTCGAGCGTTTTCCGCCGTTGGTCGACGGTCTCGATGGCGTCTCGAAGCGAGTGATGTTAGTCAGTCGTCGATCCCCAGTGCGGCAGTGACCGCTCCCGGAATCGACGTCTCGGTCACGGTGTTCGTCTCGCTGTCGAACGAAATGAATCCCAGTTCGTCGAGTTGCGGGAGAATCACGTGATACAGTCGGATCCGAATCCGATCGCGATCCGACGGCGTCGCGATCGTCTCGTCGCTACTGGCGGCCGCGGCCACGAGAACGTCGGCAAGTTCGTCGACCGTCACCGTCTGGTGATCGTGGAGGGTGACAATCGCGTTTCGAGCGTGGTACTTTCCGAGGAGGCGGATTACGTGGTCGACCGGAACGTCATCGGCTGCCGTTCGGAGGGCAAACAAATCGGGGGTGACGTGATCATTGCCCATTACCGAAGCTGTATGACAACTATGCACAAATAGCTGTGGATTGCCGGCAGAGCGGCACACTCTCTCGGAAACGGATGTCTTCGATTGCAGTTCGCTGCCCACGTCTCCGTCGTGATCGACGATTCCGCCGACGAAGTCGCGTCCGCTCCTCGACGCGTTCGGTGACGACTCGGTTGGCCACTCCCAGTCCGCGAACACGTTCCGGGTCGATCGCCTCGCCGGTGAGAACGACTTCGTTCGCGGCTCTGGTCTCTATCCCTCGAGAGAGGAGTTGTGTGCGTCGCGGCAATACTGAACTGTACAGTCTCAAACCTGTACAGTCTCAAACGATACCGCCGGATCGCCCTCCTTTCAAGCCGTGAGAACCGCCGCCGCTTTCCCACCCTTTAATCCGGTTGTGTCCTCACAGTACGTATGGAACGGCTCACTCCGCGAGTGCGTGTCGTCTGGCTGCTCCTCTCGCTCGTTCGAGCCACGATTTTCGGTGGGATCATCGTCGGTGCGGCACTCGGTCTCACCCGCACAGACATCTGGGAGTCAGCGCCGGACGCCCTCGTGCCTGCCGCCGTCGCGATCGCCGTCGTTCTCGCTCTCCTGCGCGTCGTCGTGGCCTGGCTGCGCTACGGCGTCTGGCGGTTCGAACTCCGGAACGACGATCTCTATATCAAACGCGGCGTCTTCACGCGCATCAAAACGGTCGTCCCCTACGTTCGGGTCCAGCACGTCGACTCCCGGCGGTCGCCGCTCGAGCGAATGACCGGGCTCGCGACAGTTGTCGTCTATACGGCCGGCTCTCGGAGCTCCGACGTTGCGATCCCAGGACTCACGCCGGCTCGAGCCGAGGACCTGCAGGAGTCGCTTCGCCAACTCGCGATCGAGAGCGCGGGTGAGGATGCCGTATGAAGACGCTCCATCCGGCGTCGGTTGCCGTCCGCTCGCTCTCGCGGAGCCTCAACACCGGCTTTCTGTTCTTCGTCGTGGGGATCGTCGCCTCGCCCGGCGGGAACGGGACCGACCTGCTGTCCGTGTTCGGACTCGTCGCAATCGGCATCGTCATCGGCATCATCTACGAGTTCGCCTACTACCAACGGTTCCGGTACGAACTCACTGACGATACGTTCGACGTTACCTCGGGGGTACTCGCACGTAGGGACCGCGAGCTCCCCTTAGGACGAGTCCAGAACGTCGATATCAGACAGAACGTCCTCGGCCGCGTCCTCGGGATCGCCGCCGTCCACATCGAGACCGCGGGCGGGGGGCAGACCGAAGTCAGTTTGGAGTATGTCGGCGAGGCGGAAGCCCACCACCTCAGGCGACAGCTCCGCGGTGGTGCGAGTGCCAGCGAACCCGACTCGGATACCTCCGTGTCGGAGACTCAGGCCGATGACTTCGAAACAGGGACGGGCGATGATGAGGAGGTCCTATTCGAGATTCAGCCGCACGAACTCACAATCTTGAGTGTCTTTACCATCGATCCGGGGGCAAGTTTGTTGGGCGGCATCGCGCTCTCGTTCGCCAGCGGCCTCGATCCCGTGGCGCTGGTTCCGACAGACCGTATCGGCGGGCTTCCAGGCCCGGAAACGGGCCTGTTTGCGCTCGTCTGGGGCCTCCTGCTCTTCCTGCTCGCAGCCTGGGTCATCAGCGCCGCCCTCACGTTCACCCGATACTACGGCTTTCGGCTCACCCGTGTCGGCGACGAACTCTACTACGAACGCGGCCTCCTCCAGCGCTACAGCGGGACGATCCCCTCGAGAAGGTCCAGACGCTCACCGTCTCGGAGTCGATCCCGTTCCGGTGGTTCGGCTACGCCGCACTGAGCGTCGAGACAGCCGGATACGCGCCCGGTCAGTCCGACTCCCGCGGGGCGGAGTCCGCGATTCCGCTCGCCGACGCCGATCGGGTCGCCGAACTCGCCCGTGCGATCGAACCGTTCGGCCCGGTTGACCTCGAGTCGCCGCCGCGCCGTGCTCGTGAGCGGTACGCGGTCCGATACCTGCTCGTCGTGGGTGCCATCGTCGGCATCGCGTATCTGCTGGCGCGATATACGGGGATCGTCCGTCAGTGGTACGTCATCGCCGCCCTCGTCATACTCGCCCCAATCGCGGCGCACCTGAAGTGGCGGAATCGGGGCTACCGCATCGACGACCGGTACTTCCTCACGCGCACGGGGTTCTGGCGGCGGACAACGAAGGTTGTCCCCTACTACCGGGTCCAGGCCGTCCTCCACCAGGAGACGATCTTCCAGCGCCGACGACGACTCGCCAGCGTCACCGCCGACACCGCTAGCTCCGCCTCGCTGCTCGGCCGGGCCGCGACCGCCTACGACGTGGATACGGATCGGGGCCTCGAGATGCAGGCCGTCATTGAGGAGCGGTTACAGGACCGGCTCCGGGCGCGTCAGCGCCAGCGGACGGTCGGGCGGTGGTTTCGGGACTCAAGCGATTCGTCGGACGAGGACTCGTCGACTGAGAGCGACGACGAGCGGTGATTCACCGGTGGCAAGTGCCTGCTGCTCGAGCGGATCGGGGCACTACCTCAGCGGTTCGGACTATCCTGCCGTCGAAATCGAGCGGGGACCAACGGCAAACCGTCCGGGTCGTTCTACACTGCCAGGAACGCTGACCAGCTCTGGCGCGGCTACGATGAGAATCAGTACGTCAGGCTCATCCCGCCCTCGTGGGTCATATCGCCGCCGTTGAGATGCGCGCTGTGATGCGAACAGCCCATCACGAACAGGTTCGCGACTTCGTACGGTTCCATCATCTCTTTGACCTGGGTATGCTCGAGCATCACGTTCTCGACGACCTCGTCGACGGTCATATCACGGCGGTCGGCCGTATCCGGGAGCTGTTTCGCGACGAGCGCCGTCTTGACGTAGGCGGTGCTGACGGTAAACGCTCGGACGTCGCCCTCGCCTTCAGCCGCGATCGACTGCGTGAGTCCCCGGAGCCCGAATTTCGTCGTGTTGTAAGCCACCTTGTCCTGGGTCACGATATGGCCGTGGACCGAACACATGTTCCCGACGACGCCCTTCCCGTCCTCGTTGTCTCGGAAATGTGGCAGGCAGTGTTTCGTGAGTACCATCGGTGCGCGCTGCATGACGTCGTGCATCAAATCGTACTTCTCGAGCGGGAACGATTCGATCGGCGCGACCGTCTGGATCCCGGCGATGTTGGCCAGATAGCGGACATTGCCCTGCTCGGCCGCCTCGTCGACGATCCGCTCGAGGGCTGTGTCGTCGGTCAGATCGCCGACGACCGTGACGAGTTCCCCCGACAGGGACAGCTCCTCGGCCTGGCTCTGCGTCTCGTCGAGGCCCTCTTCGTCGCGGTCCGTCGCGATGACGGTCAGTTCGTTCGCCGCGAACGCCAGCGCAGTGGCCTGTCCGATACCGGACCCCGCTCCCGTCACGATCGCGACGTTCTCGGCGGTGTACTGTGGGTCCTCGAGTTTCAGCAGATCGTCGCGCGTGAGTTCGGACGGGCCGTACTTCGCCAGGGCCTCGTTCACGGTCATGTCAGCCATATCGATTCGGACGGCAACCAGCAGGGAATAACTACCGCCAATGGGAAGTCACGGTACGCATGAGTAACTCGAACGAACTCCTCCGAACCTGACCGGAATTCGACCGCCTCATCCCATTCCGACAGTCCGTTTTCGGACACCTATCGAATAGTCGCTGCCGCGATGGGTCTACACTCTAGACTGAATATAGCGACATATGATTCATCAGTCTAGGTTCGGACAGCGATCCAGTGTGAAAATCGGGATCAAATCGACTATACCGTCGAATGCAGGACTGTTCGAGACTGTTACTGTACTACAAGTATGTCGAACCAATACGGATCGGACGGGCCGGTTTCGATGTCGATCACCGGTCTACTGCTCTGGAACCCTCTCAGTGGCGTTCTGAGCGGATTCGATCGAATGGTACTGATGGCTACGCAGATGGGTCTACTCCAACGAGTGTCTCCGTCAGGGGAGTGAACGGCTTATTATAGTCGGATCGAGACCCCCGAATCACGGCTGATTACTACGACGGGATAGCAGATAACCACCGAGGCCAACGTCCTGCCGACGAGTCCTCGTAGCGAGCAATCGATCCTGAGTCACAGAAATACCGATGAATTCGAGAACGAAGTACAGAGAGTGAATCGTGATGCCACAGCAGGGAGGGTTCCGGTGGGCAGGGCCAAGACGACCGACATCAACCGGCAACATCAATTTCGATTGACGGCCGGACAGTTCCCGTGACAGCGCCAAAGTCACTGGTGCTTGAGGTCAGTAACACGGCGACTCGTAAAGTCGACGGGCACACACGCTGTCACCATCCGGATAGCGGTCGAATCAGCTTCGAGAGCCGGTCTCGGGATCCGGTATCGTGCTGGTCCGTACCGACAGATGGTATTTCTGCCCGATGGAGGGGAACAGGTCGACTCGAGTCGCTAGAGCCACTCTCCCAATCATACCGTTCGACAAATCGACGATCGAACTGCGGCGCTCGAACGGAGGGCGGAACGGGAACTCGAGCCGACGTCCCAACCCGAATTGATCGACGATCACAACTTCTCGGTAGCCAGTCGACTGAGTCGACGGCCGTACTAACTGAGGAGAAATCGTGGTTCCTCGAGTGGCTTTGAAATCCTCCATTCGAGTTGGTGATCCCCACTCAAGTAACGCATGAGAGTGAAGGTGATCGCATTTACTGGCCGGCAAGTGAGTGATAGATGACGCGAGTGACGGCGAGAGATTGATCGCTGATTATCTGCCCTACGATATATATCTCAAATTGTGGCCCTACATCTCAGGGATGTACATCTGCATTCATAGGCCTGCTACTGCAGTTAATATCTAACTACAGTACCATACTTCGCACAATATGGGCCCCGTAGATTGAGATAAACTCACTTAGCTCGAATAATGGGTAGATTGAATATCCTCGCGTCTGATGGATGGCGTATGAGCGATTCGGCGGATACGTCTAAAACTTCTGTCAAAACGTACGTCCCGGCCTACCAGAAAGATGAGTGGGAATCCCACGCCGACGAACTCGATATGAGCCAGAGCGAGTTTGTTCGAACGATGGTCCAGGCGGGGCGTCAGGGGTTCGAATCCGGCTCAGCGGAACCCGATTCCTCGGACCCAGACCCTGGGGGTAACGGCCTCGAGACACGGGTCCTTAAATTACTCTCTAGTGACACGTATTCCTGGGACGAGCTCCTCGAGGCAGTTGCGGACGACATCGAGTCGCGGTTGGACGAGCTCCTCGAGGAACTGCAGTCGGCAAACCGAATTCGATACAGCGGACGCCACGGTGGGTACACGACCGTCGACGGTGGTGGCGATGGCGACTGAACCCGGACCCGACGCCCCGGCGGACGTGACGGATCCGATCGAGTACTTCCTCGACGATCAGCGATACCACGGGAAGAGCGAGCGAACCCTCGAGGCCTACGACCGCGTGCTCCGGCGGTTCGAGGCGTTTGTCCGGGAGCGCTTCGACGTCGAGGCGGTCGGGGCGACCCAGCGTCGTGAATGCATGGCCTGGATTCACTCGCTGCGCGGCGAGTTCGAATCCAGCACGATCGCGACCTACGCCTCGTATCTCAACCGGTTCTACGATTACATGACCCGCGTCGGCGTCTTCGACGACAACCCGATGGGGTTGGTTATGGAGGAGATGTCCGAATCGATCGATACGAACCCGACGAGACGGGACATCTCGGTCGGCGAAATGCGATCGTTCGTCGGCTCGATCGACCATCCCCTCGAGCGGGCCGTCGTCGTCACTCTCCTGAAGACGGGGATGCGCGTCGGCGAACTGTGTAATCTCGATCTGCGGGACCTCCATCTCGAGATGCCAGAACTTGACCTTGAGTGGACGCCTCGCGTCGGACTCGAACGGCGGCCGTCGTCGCTGTTCGTCTCATCCGAACCGGCCCGCGGAACGACCGTCAACGGCGAGGAACGGACGGCATCGAACAAGCGAAAGCGGGACACGGTGGTTCCCGTCGACGCTGAACTTCGGCGCGTACTGCTCGAGTGGCTAGCAATCCGGCCGGACGCGGTCTCGGGGGCGCGGCCGTTCTTTCTCGACACTCGCGACTCGTGGGGCGAGCGGCTCACGCCGTCGGACGTGCGCTATATCGTCGAGAAACACGCTCGAGAGCACGGCTGGTACCGGACCGGCGGCGGGACCCAGGAGAACGTCACGCCCCACTACTTTCGGCACTTCTTCACCACCCATCTGCGGGATCGGACCGGCGATCGGGGGATTGTCCAGTACCTCCGGGGCGACGTCGCCGGCGACGTGATCGACACCTACACCCATAATTGGGGTGACCGAGTCCGCGAGACCTACCTTGAGTGCATCTACCGTGTAACTCAGTAGCGAGACAGCGACAATGTGGGCGACGAGGGACACAGTTTCGGAGAATTCGATGCAGACGCTTCGGTCGCTTCTTGCCGAATCGGTTCGTGAGCCACTGAGAATTTACTACACATCGACTCAATCGTGGCGTCCCAAACACGACTCATAAATCCCATTGTGCTATACCGATATGGTGCCATCCGGGACGAAAACGGGGACCCGCTATTCGACGAGCGAGGTCATCTCACAGGAAAGGACCGTCGTCTCGTCGGCTTTGATAACATCGACCTGATAGCGAACCGTGCCAGTACCCGGCGCGTCGGGCGTTCGCTCCGTCTCGAGGACCTCGCGTTCGACGCGTATCGTGTCGCCGATGAACGTCGGCGCGGTGAATCGGAGATTATCCATGCCGTAGAAGGCGACGATCGACTCGCGCTCGAGGGCGGTGCGGCTCTGCCAGATCAGGCCCGTCGCGGCCGAGAGGACGAGCATGCCGTGGGCGATCCGCTCGCCGAACGCCGAGTCGGCCATCCGGGAACCGTCGGTGTGGAGGTGGTTGAAGTCGCCGGAGACGCCAGCGAAGTTCGTCACGTCGGCCTCGGTGATCGTCCGGCCCTGAGTGACCATGCGATCGCCGACCGCGGCCCGCTCGAAGAAACTGTCTGCTTCAGGGTCGGTTCCGGCGCTCATCGGCCGGCCTCCGCGACGGACCCGCCCGCGTTCTCGAGGGGTCGCACCCCAGATTTGGCTGCGACCGTTCTTCCTGCTTCTCGTCGACGAGTCGTCTGCTCGACCGCCGTTGGTGTCGGATCTGACATACGTCCATACCCCATGATCGGTCTGTTAAGCGTTGTGGCGGACGTGATGCGCTGGCCGTCCGATTACGTCGCTCACCGGGGACGGATGACGGCTGCAGATCTCGAGCGGTGGCTCGCGTCGGTGGTTCACGAGCGGGTAACCGTCGCTGTGGATTCCGACTGACGAGTCACTCGACTGGAGTCGGGTTCGAGTCGCTCGTCAGGAACAGGACGCCGATGCCGGCGATCCCGATGCAGGCGTACAGGAGAAACGTCGTCTCCCAGGAGAACGCACCAATCAGCCAGCCGCCGAGCGTCGGCGAGACGAGCGTTCCGGTGAACGCGATCGACGTGAATACTGCGAGACTCGTCCCGCCGGACCCGGCCGCCGCGAGTTCCCGCGTGTACACGTAGTAGACGCCCATCCCGAACTGGAGCGAGAAACCGACGCCGAGCAGAATAATCGAAAAGAGGACCGTCGAGATGGTCCGTGAGACGACGAAGAACGCCGGTAGCGCGAAGGCGAGCGAGCAGACGACGACAAGCCGGCGACGGTAGCCAACGTAGTCCGAGAGCCAGCCACCGACGGGTCGGGCAATCATGCCGATTGCGGGCAATAGCGCCGTTATCGCGCCCGCCTCGCCGAGCGACAGCGGAAGCCGTTCTGTCGCGTAGGTCGGCATCCACGAGTTCATGAAGATATAGAGGAGATATGAACAGAACCCGGAGAGCGAGACGAGCAGTACCGATCGGTTCCGCAGCGCGTCCCCGAACTCGCCGAACGTGATCTGGTCGTCGGTCTGGATCGCCGTCGGTTGCGAGAGGCGAAAAACGAGGTACCCGACCGCCGAGAGCAGCGGCGAGACGATGAACACGGTCGCCCAGCCGAACGCCGATGCGACGATCGGACCGCCGAACTGGCTGATGGCGAACCCCAGCGGCGCGCTCGCGATGAACACCGTCGTCACGAACCCCTGCCGGGGACCGCTGTAGACCTGCGCGACGACGTTAGTACTGAGGACGAACAGCGCACCGCCGGCGATTCCCGCGACGGCTCGAGTCACGAGGAAGAGCGGATACGTGCCTGCGAACGATCCGACAATCGCGACGGGAACGAAGATGACCGTGCCGAAAGTCATCAGCCGCCGGTTGTCGTAGTGATCCATCAGATAGCCGAAAGGGAGCTGGATGAGAACGGAGCCGAGGATGGCCGCGCTGATCGCCAGTCCGGCGCTGGCCTTGTCGATTCCAAAGGCTGCCTCGAGCAGTGGCACGATGCTTGCCGGGGCGATCATGTACGCGTTCGCGCCAACCGAGACGAGGAAACACGCCGCGAAGATACCGGCTCGAGACTGCTGGGTCCCCATTCCGTCACACCCACCGAATCGACCGCCGAGAGTCGTGTCCACACATACTGTACTAATTGGGCCCCTTTCATACTCGTCTACTTATATTTATCCCGAATTGATCTCAGCGCGAAGGGTTCCGATTTCGACTTCCGACTTCTTTTCCGAAATACTGCGCTTGAAACACTAATCGACGGAGTGGGTTGGTATGTCTCACCATAAATTGTATTACCAGCCTAGTAATTCAGTAGAATATGACAGCTACGGACAAACTCGAGGGGTACCACTTTTACGACGACGGCTGGGACGACTACGACAGCCTCCGCGAGGCGTTCGAGTGGGAGGTTCCGGAGACGTTCAACATGGCGAGGTACGTCTGTGACCGGTGGGCCGATGAGAAGGGGCGGGTCGCGATGTTTGCCGACGACGGCGAGGGCGGTCGGGAAACGTACACGTTCTGGCGACTCCGAAATGCCGCTAACGCGATCGCGAACGCGTTGCGGAGCCGCGGGGTCGAGCGGGGCGACCGGGTCGCGATCAACTTGCGCCAGCGGCCGGAGACGGTCGTTGCCCACATTGCCTGCTGGAAGCTCGGCGCAGTCTCGGTCCCGCTGAGTACACTGTTCGGGACGGAGGCCGTCTCCTACCGGCTGAACGACGCCGATGCGGTCGCCTGTTTCGTCGACGACTCGAACGTCGAGACGCTTCGAGACGTCGCAAGCGGTGCGCCGTCACTCGAGACGGTCGTCGCGGTCGGTGACGTTGAACCCGAGAGAGATGAACTCGCCTTCCGGGACCTAGTCGACTCGCATTCGCGGGAGTTCGAAACCGTGGAGACGGCCGCTGGGGACGACGCCATCATCATCTACACGTCGGGGACGACGGGCGACCCGAAGGGCGTCAGGCACGCACATCGGGTGCTCCTCGGGAACCTCCCGCTGGTCGTCAGCGGGTTCTGTAACATGGAACTGCGGGAGAGCGATGTGTTCTGGACGCCATCGGAGTGGGCCTGGGTAGCGACGCTGTTCGACGTGGTCTTCCCGGCGCTGTTCTACGGGAAACCGGTGGTCGCCCACACCGCCGACGAGTCGTTCGATCCCGAGACCGCGATGGAGATCATCGAACGCCACGGCGTCTCGGTCTTCTTCGGCCCCGCGACGGCGCTCCGAATGCTGGAGCGACTAGACGATCCCGGTCAGTGGGACGTCTCCAGCATTCGATGCTTGCCCAGCGGTGGCGAGTCGCTCGGCCGGACGATCGTCGAGTGGGCGCGAAACGTCTTCGACGGCGCTGCCGTCCACGAAGCATACGGCCAGACCGAAGCGAACATGCTCGCCGGGGACTGTACAGCACTGACCGAGTTCCGTGACGGCAAGATCGGCCGCGCCGCGCCGGGCCACGAGATCGCGATCGTCGATCCGGACACCGCAGAGGAGACGGTCGAAACCGGTGAAGTCGGCGAGATCGCCGTCCGATACGAGGGGAACCCGGTCTGCTTCAAAGAGTACTGGAACAAACCCGAGCAGACGAATCGGAAGGTCCACAACGGCTGGCTGCTCACTGAGGACCTTGGACGAATGGACGAGGACGGCTACCTGGAGTTCGTTTCGCGGAAAGACAGCGTCATCATCAGTGCGGGCTATCGCATCGGCCCCGTCGAGATCGAGGAGGCGCTGGCGAACAGTGACGCGGTCGCGGACGCCGGCGTCATCGGCGTTCCCGACGACGAGCGCGGGGAAGTTCCGAAGGCCTTCGTCGTGCTCGCCGAGGGCTACGAGGCATCTCCCGAGCTCAAGGAGCGCCTCCGTCAGGAAATCCGCGACCGACTCGCGAAGTACGAATATCCACAGGACATCGAGTTCCTCGCAGAACTCCCGAAGACCTCGTCCGGCAAGATCCGTCGGACCTCGCTCGAGGAACGCGAGGGGATCCTCGAATAATTACTGACGGTCAAGCTGGTTGAACTCCTCGAAATCACCGGAAACAGCTATCGTTTCTAGATTGCTGTGACTATCCTAAGGTGAACGATCGTGCGAAATAACATTTCAACTAGGGATAATATTTATTGTGGGGTATAATGTCATGGCACGGTATGGCATCGTCGTTCGATCCTGATGGCAAAATCGTGAAGCGTGGGATCCCAAATATCAAAGAAAAGATTGGTCGGCGACGGTTCATGAAGGGTGCCGGAACCGCGACCGTCGCGGCGTCGATGGGGCTCGCCGGGTGTAGCAACCCCGCAGACCAGGGCGAGGACGGGTCGGGCGGCGGCCCGATCCCCGACGAACCGCTCCGAATCGCTTGCATTGGCTTTACGTCCGGCTCGGCGTCCGTCTTCGGCGTCCCGATGATGCAATCGGCCAGGATGACCGTCGATCGGATCAACGAGAGCGGTGGGATCTTGGGCGAACGCGAGATCGAAATGGAAGAGTTCGACGAAAACGTCGACGAGGTCGTCCAACAGTACCGGCGGCTGGCGACCCGCGAGGACTTTGACGTGATCTTCGGATACATCTCGAGCGCAAACGTGCTGTCGGTCGCACCCATCGCGGAGGAACTCGAGCAGCCGACGGTCGTCTGGGACACGGGGACGACGGACCTGTTCGACGACGCGGTGACGGACCCGCAGTACGTCTTCCGGACGTGTGCGAGCAGTTCGACCGACGCGGTCGGCGCGGCGCGGCTCTTGCAAAACGCCCTCCCCGAGGTCGGGACCGTCGCGGGAGTCAATCAGGACTACGCTTTCGGGCGGAATAACTGGGATCTGTTCGAACGAGCCGTCGAGAGTCTCGGTATCGACGTTGAACTCGTCGACGCGCGGTTCACGCCGTTCCCGAACGACGACTACAGTTCGACGATCAGCGCGCTCAACAGCACCAATCCGGACTTCATCTACTCGAGCCACTGGGGCGGCGACGCAGTGAATTTCATCACACAAGCGAACAATCAGGGGCTGTTTGACGACACAATCCCCTGTTTCACCGCGGGGAGTCACGTGATGGGGAACATTCCGGACGAGATTCCAGAGGGGATCATTTTCGGCGCTCGCGGCCCGCACTACCCCTTCGGCACCCAGCAGTGGAACACGCTCCACGAGGAGTTCGTCCAGAATTACCAGGACGAGTACGACGAACCGCCGTATGCACACGGCGCGTTCCACGCATGGCAGGCGATCTGGGCGTACGTCTACTCGGTCGAGCGGGCGTACAACCTGAGCGGCGAGTACCCCTCGAAAGACCAGTGGGTGGAGTCGATGGAGGGGATCGGCTTCAACTCGCCCAGCGGCTTCGTCAACATGCCACAGGGGAGCCACAATGTCACCGAACCCTCCTTCTACGGGTTCTCGGATCCCCAAGAGGATCGGGTCGCTCTCAGGGATACCGTCTGGATCACTCCCGAACAGGTCAACCCGCCCGCGTCGATGACCACCGGCGAGTGGATCGACCAACTGTAGCCCACAGCCAGTATACAACTCATGGTTCAACAACTCATCAGCGAACAACTGGTAATCCTTCTCAACGGCCTATCGGGAGCGGCGACGCTGTTCCTGCTTGGCACCGGCCTATCCCTAATTTACGGGATGCTCAACTTCCTGAACCTCGCCCACGCGGCTTTCCTACCACTCGGGGCGTATCTGGCCGCTAGCCTCGTCCACGCGACCGTCGACGCGGTCGGCGGGAGCCTCGGGTTCGTCGGCCTGTTCGTCGTCTTTCTCGTCTTGCTCCTCGTCGTCGTCCCGGCCGTCGTCTCGGCGATTGGCCTGGTGATGGAACGGACCGCGTTCAAGCCGCTGTACGGCCTTGAGGACGATTACCAGCTGCTAGCAACGTTCGGGATCATCCTGATGATGGAGGATGCGATGAAGTTCATCTGGAGTGGCGAGCCGGTGAGCGCGACGGCACCCTCAAACCTGCTCGGTACGTTCACCCTCCCCGGAGGAACGTACCCGTGGTGGTCAGTGCTGACAATCCTCGTCACCGCCCTGGTCGCCGGCACGCTCTACTACTTCTTCGAGGAGACCCGCCTCGGAAAGATCACGCTCGCGATGGCCGAGGACGAGGAAGCCGTCAGCTTCGCCGGGATCGACACGCGGTCGATCCACCTCAAAGTGTTCGTCATCGGCATCGCGCTGGCGGCACTCGGCGGCGCGCTCTACCTCCCGACCGCCTCTATGACGACCGGGTTGGCACTCGAGTTTGTCATTCTCGCGTTCGCGGTGCTCGTCATCGGCGGCCTCGGGAGTCTCAAGGGTGCCATCGCTGCCTCGCTAACTATTGGCATGGTACAGGCCTACGGGGCGTACTACGTGCCGGTCCTCGAGTTGGCGCTCGTCTTCCTCCTGATGGCCGTCGTAATGTTGATTAAACCAACCGGACTGTTCGGAGAGATCGAAGCATGAGTCAGGACACGAAAACCGGAGTTGCGGTCGGTATCAGACAGCGGTTCGGCAATCTCTCGAGCGCCGCCGGTGCCCTGCTGCTGGTCGGCGCGTTCGCCTTCCCGTACCTGCCCGGAACGGGGCAGTACGAGGTGTTCTTGCTGGGGCAGATACTCGCGTTCGCTATCGCGGCGCTGGCGTACAACGTGCTCTTGGGCTACACCGGCCTGCTCTCGTTCGGGCACGCTGCCTTCTTCGGCGGGTCGGCGTACGCGGTCGGACTCGCGATGCAGTTCTACGGGATAACCGAACTGCTCCTGTTGATCCCGTTCGGCGTCCTCGTCGCGGGGACCATCGCGGTCGTCATCGGCTTCATCTCGGTTCGCCACACCGAGGTGTACTACGCGCTGTTGATGCTGGCGCTCGCACACCTGATCTACGTGCTGACGGTGAAGATGTACACCGTCACCGGGGGTACCGACGGCGTCGCGATCACGACGCCAACCATCGCCGGCATCAACTACCTCACGGTATGGGGGTACGCAGGCTACCTGATGGGGATCCTCTACTACGTCATCCTGATCGCGTTCGTGGTGACGGTCGTGTTGCTGTGGACGTTCATGCACTCGCCGTTCGGCCTCACGCTCAAGACCATCCGGGACGACCCGGAGCGAGCGCGCGCCATCGGCATCCCGGTCCGGCGCTACCGGTGGTACGCGAGCATCATGTCCGGCGTCTTCACCGGTCTTGGAGGCGCGATGTACGCGTTCCTCAACGGCCACGTCACGCCGGACACGGTGCTCCACTGGGCGCGTTCTGGCGAGCTAGCCTTCATGACCGTCCTCGGTGGCACAGGCTGGTTCTTCGGCCCGATCACCGGCGCGGGCGCGTTCATCCTCATCCGCAGCCAGGCCCAGCAGTTGACCGAGTACTGGCACTTCATGATGGGCCTCGTCCTGTTCCTCGTGATCGTGTTCGAGCCTGAGGGCATCTCAGGCATCGGCGCACGGATCCGTCGCAGGGTTCGCGACTGGCGAGACGGCGGAGGTGAGAAGTGATGTCCGTCCTCGAGACCCAGGGGCTGACCAAGGAGTTCGGCGATCTCAGGGCCGTCGACGGGATGGACTTCGAAGTTGACAGCGGCGAGATCGTCGGCATCATCGGCCCGAACGGTGCCGGCAAGACGACCTTCGTCAACCTGCTGACCGGCGTGCTCGACGCGACATCCGGCGAGATCGTCTTCGACGGGAAATCGCTGCAGGGGTCGCCGGTCTACAACCGTGCTCAAGCGGGACTCGTCCGCTCATTTCAGATCCCACGGGTCTGCGACGACCTCACGCTCGTCGAGAACGTCCGCTCGGCGATCCTCTCCCGGGATCAGAAGAATAATTCCCTGTTTACCGTGCTCGACTGGGAGAACGACACCCGCGCCGAAGCGGTCGACCTGCTCGACGAATTCGGCCTCGCAGAGAAGCGGGAGACGGAGGCCGAAGCGATCCCGCACGGGGACAAGAAGATCCTCGACGTCTGCATGAGTGTCGCGATGCGACCGAAACTGCTCATCCTCGACGAGCCGACCAGCGGTGTCGCGACGGAGAACAAGTACGCCATCATGGACCGACTACAGAACTACTTCGAGACCTCCGACTCGGCGGTACTGTTCATCGAACACGACATGGAACTCGTCGCCGATTACGCCGAACGCGTCGTCGCGATGGACCAGGGGCGCAAGCTCATCGACGGCACGCCCGAGGAAGTACTCGAGGATCAAACGGTCAAACAGCGCATCCGGGGTGAGGAGTAATGTTGCTCGAACTCGACGGCGTCGACGCCTCGATCGAGGACATCACCGTGCTGCGGGACATCGACCTCGCGGTCGACGAGAGCGAAACCGTTGGCATCATCGGTCGGAACGGGGCCGGCAAGACCTCGACGTTCCGCTCCGTCATGGGGCTCCAGACCGTCCAGCAGGGGTCCGTGTCGTTCCGCGGCGAGGACATCACGAATGCCCCGACCCACGAACGCAAGCGTCTCGGGATCGGCTTCGCACCCGAGGACCGCCGTCTCATCTCGAAGCTGACGTCTCGAGAGAACATCGAAATGGCGCTGTGGGGCGGTGAGAGCGACGCGATCGATTTCGATGACCGACTCTCGGTCGTCCTCGACATCTTCCCCGCGATGGAGAGCTTCCTCGACCAGCCGGCCGGGAAACTCTCCGGGGGACAACAGCAGATGGTCACCGTCTCCCGCGCGCTCGTCGCCGAACCGGAACTGGTCCTGTTAGACGAACCGTTCGAGGGGCTCGCACCGAGCATCAAGCAGGACCTGATCGAGAGCATTCCGAGAATCCGCGAGGAGTTCGACGCCGCCGTCTTCGTCGCCGAATCCCAGATCAATCAGGTCAAGGACTTCGTCGACCGGTTGTACGTCATCGAGCGCGGCGAGATCATCGCCGAGACGGACGACGCCGCGGCGGTCACCAAAGACGAGGAACTGATGCAGATTATCGGCGGCGCTTGACTGACGCCACCGCTGATCGTCGCTTCTACCGTCCGCCGTCCCGTCTCTTCGACCATGACCGATGACCCACCCCACACGGACTGGATCGACCTCACCCAGCCGTTCGACGGCGACATCCCACACTCGGCGGCGCTTCCGGCCCCCGAGTTCGAGACGATAAGCGATGTCGATCGCGACGGGGTCAACGCCCAGTGGGTTGGGACACCGACCCACGTCGGCACGCACGTCGATGCGCCCCGACACATGATCGCCGACGGCGCGACAATCGACGAGTTCCCGCTCGAGCGATTCGCCGGTCCCGCGACGGTCATCGACGTGGCCCGCGAGGAATCCGAACCGATCACCGCAGCCGAACTGGCGGCGGCTACGGACGACGTTCGATCCGGCGATATCCTCCTCATCCGGACCGGCTGGGGCGACCGATACGACTGCGAGGAGTACGAGCGGTACCCGTGGCTCGCCGCCGACGTCGGCGACTGGCTGCTCGAGCAGGGGGTGAAACTGCTGGCCGTCGACACGCCGAGTCCGGACCGGCCCCGCGCTACGCGACCCGACGGCTGGGACGAGTATCCGATCCATTACGCACTGCTGTCGGAGGGTGTGCTCATCGCAGAGCACCTCAGCATCCCGGCCTCGCTGGCCGGCACCCGTCCGACCGTCTTCGGATTTCCGCTGTCCCTCGACGGGGGCGACGGTGCGCCCGCTCGGTTCGTCGCGACCCCGACGGCCTCGCCGTAATTCGTCTCGAGACGCGGTCGCGTCTCATCGACGACGGAACCTGTCTCTCAGACAGACCTGGAAAACGCTTTTACTGCTCCCTGATGAGGGGGTCGTATGTCCGAAATCGGAAACAGTCACGTTCGGATCGAGCGCGACGGGAAGCGTGCCGACGTGATTATCGACCGCCCGGCAAAACGCAACGCGATGAACGAGGCGACCGTCGCGGATCTCACCGCTGCCATCAGCGAGGTTGACGAGGACGACGACGTCCGCGCCGCGACCCTGCTGGGCGAGGGCTCGGTGTTCTGTGCCGGCTTCCAACTCGAGATGATGCACGAGAAGGACGTCGACGAGCACGACGAGTTCCACCGCGCATTCCGCGAACTACTGGATACGATTGACGAGACGACGACGCCGGTCGTCGCGGGCATCAAGGGTGCCGGCATCGCCGGCGGGTTCGAACTCACGCTCCCGGCGGACCTCCGTGTGCTGGGTGCAGAGACGAAGTACGGCATCATCGAGGTGAACCTGGGCATCTTCCCGCATCAGGGCTCGACCCAGCGCCTGCCCCGAATTGTCGGCATCGGGAAGGCCAAGGAACTCGTGCTGACGGGCGACTACGTCGACCCCGAGGAGGCGGCACAGTGTAACCTCGTTACCGAGGTCGTCGCCGAGGACGCCGTCGACGACCGCGCGAAGGAACTAGCCGACGAACTGACCGAGAAGGCACCGCTGGGCATCGCGAACGCGCTCGAGGCGTTTCAGGCGACGTTCGACGTGCCCCTTGAGGACGGTCTCTCTACCGAGCACCGGCTGGCGATGCAGGTGTATGGAACCCGCGACCGGAAAGAAGGGTTCGAGGCGCAGTTAGAGCGACGGGAGCCGGAGTTCGAGGGTCGGTAGCACCTTGGGTCGACGTTCGAAGGTCGATAGCACCGCCGGAGTCGGTCAGTCGTCGAAGAAGTCGGCGACCCGCCGCTGGGTCTCGTCTTCCTGATAGGCGGCGATCGCGTGGTGAATTACCTGCTGCATCGCCTCCTCGAGGTTCAGCGGTCGGGCCGAGTGAATCTGGCGTTTGGCGAGCCCGTGGACGTAGGTGGGTTTGCTCGCCAGGTCGTCCTCGAGGGCCCGCAACTCGTCCTCGAACGCCGCGGGATGTGGACTTCCTCGATCAGCCCCGCGTCGAACGCGCGGTCGGCGTCGATTGTTCGACCGGTCATGACGAGGTACTTGGTCAGTCCTTCGCCGACGAATCCCGGTAGCTTCTGTGCGCCGCCTAAATCCATCGCGAGTCCCATCTCGGACTCCGGGAGGCCGAACTCCGTGGAACTGTCGGCGATACGGACGTCACAGGTCAGCGCCAGTTCGAGGCCGCCACCGAGGACGTGGCCCTCCAGCGCGGCGACGACGGGCGCGTCCAGTCGCTCGATGGCCCGCAAGTCCTCGTGGATCGACTCGAGCTGATCGCGGACGACGAGCGGGTCGGCCGTGCCCCACTCCGGCATGTCCGACATGTCCACGCCGGCGGAGAAGGTCCCGTCCGCACCGCGGATCGTCACCACGTCGACATCCTCGACCGCGAACTCGGCGAACGCGTCACCGAGCGCGGCGAACATCTCGCCAGTCAACGAATTGGCCTTTTCCGGTCGGTCGAGCGTCACCGTCGCACGGCCGTTCGATCGCTCTACGAGAATGTCACTCTCACTCGTGGGTGTTCGTACCTCAGGCCGAGTGTGAGTGTTTCCCCAGAATTGACTCGCCTCCCGGTTGTCGGTAGTCGCATCGGCTTGAAGAGTTCGTCGCTACTCGAGACGAACGATCACTATCGAATCGCTCCGAAAAAGCGATACTGACGAACTCGGCGGTCTCACAGCGACCGAACGGTACGATGCCTATCGACCGACGGCGAGTTCCGTCTCGAGGTCGCCACCGTTTAACAGTGATCGGACAAGTTCGACAGTCTGAGTCGTCTCCGCCGTGTTCTCAAGCAATACCGTCTCGCTAGGGAACAACTGTTCGCCCAGCAAGAGTCCGTGTTCGCGCGCGGTCGATCCGGTGACGGTTAGGTAGACACCTATCCCTGCGTCGGCGATGGCCGCCTCCTCCTCGCGTCCCTCCTCGGGGTAGCGGAAGTCGATGCCCTCGAGCGCCCGCGTGCCGAGCACGGCCTGAACGAGCCGTTCGTATCTCGGCTCGATACAGAGCGGTCCCTCGTAGCGCTCGAGGAAGTCGCGATCGAGCGATCCCGAGGCCGGGACGATCTCAGGCGCGGCCAACAGCGTGTGGTAGACGGTATCGCCGAGCCCGGTGACGACCTGAACGTCGGTGTCGGAGGGGTTTATCCGGGCGTTGATGTCGGCGATCCGGCCGAGCGGCTCCGATCGGAGTTCGACGACCTCCTCAAGGACGAGATCGGCGCTGTCGAAGCCGAGCGCGAACTCGTGGGTGCGCAGGGAGCGGAACGGCTCCTCGCGACCCACGAGTTGGATCGTCGCGTCGTCAGGGGCTCCCTCGACGGCCGTCAGTGGGATCGTCACGCTGTCGAAGACGATCCGCCGTGGTTTGCCGGCCCGATCATCCCGCAAGAGCGTGTACTCGGGTTCGGTCGGATCATCCACGGTGCTGTAGTCAGCGAGACGATGGTAGACGTCCTCCTCGTCAGGATTGATCGATCCCTTCGTGAGTGCCTTTTCGTGGCGAAGCGTCGACGTGATGTCGTCCGCGAGTTCGGGGACGTTGAGGCGGTCCGCGAGTCGGTCGAGTACCGACTCGAGGGGTCGCCCCTTACGTGGAACAGCGATCGGTATCGTCTCGCCCATCGACCGATATTCCACTGCCGACGGATAAACGAGTTGTGTTTCCGGAATAGCTCTACGTTGGGCCGATAGTGACGACTCGGCTCAGTCCGAGAACATCGAGCCGAGTTGGTCGCGCCACTCCTGAATATCCGTTACGTCCGCCTTCACGTCCTCGAGTTCGTCCTCGACGGATTCGACATCGTCTTCGACGTCCTCGAGATTCTCCGCGACGTTCTCGACGTCCGATTCGACGGATCCAACGTCTTCCTCCACGGACTCGATGTCGGCTTCGACCGCTTCGACATCCGATTTGACCGATTCGACGTCTTCCTCCACGAACTCGACGTCCGATTCAACCGACTCAACGTCTGATTCGACGATTTCCAGATCTCCCTCGACCGTCTCGAGCCCGTCCGACACCGTTTCGACTTCGTCGTCGACTCCATCGATATCTGCTGCGAGGTCGTCGACGGTCGCCTCGAGGTCGCCGACATCGTCGTCGACCGCGTTCAGATTTGCCTCGATATCGGCGTTCCAGTCGCTAAGATCGGCAATATCCTCGTCGAGTTCGCCGACCTGTGACTCCGTTCCCGCGAGTCGCTCGTCCATCGACGCGAAGTCGGACTCGAGTGCGTCGATATCGGTCTGGAGTTCCTCGATGAGCTGTGCACCAGTGCCGCTCTCCTTGAGGAACGTCTCGATCGCGTCGGTGTAGGCGGTGACCTCCTCGACGCGGCGCTGGAGGTGCTCGACTTTCGCGATCGCGGGCCCCGATGGCTCGAGGTCGAGTGCCGTCTGGATGGTCTCGAGATCGTCGTCGTCGACCGTCTCGTCACTGATCTCGGTTGCGAGACGAGTCGCGATCGACTCGTCGACATCGGGCTCGGGGGTCGGCGCTGTATCGGTCGGTTCCGCCTCGGCTGCCACGGCCGCGTCCTCGGCGTCGGCATCGTCGACCTCGGCTACCGCGTCTTCGGACTCCGGCTCGAGGTCGGGCTCAGTCGCCGTCTCGCTTGAGTCGTCCGCAACGCCATCGTCCGTCACGGGTTCGTCGTCCATGGCTTCCCGTTCGTCGTCTTCGACGGTCGGTTCGGAATCGGCAGCCGGTTTGCTGTCGCTCTCGTCCGTCTCGACAGCCGGCTCGTCGGTATCCATTTCGTCTGCATCGACAGCCGGCTCGTCAGCATCCGTTTCATCTGCGTCAGCGTCGGTCTCGGAACCGGCGTCGAGCTCCAGTTCGGGCGACTCGCTATCGCCGTCCTCGGCCTCGTCGTCCGATTCGTCGACCCCGTCAATGGACTCGGCGGCATCAGGTTCGGTCTCCGCGGCCGTCTCGTCTTCGTCAGCGGTGTCCGCCGCCTCCTCGAGACCGAGATCGATTGCGGGTTCGGCCTCCTCGTCCGCCTCGGCGTCGTCTTCGAGCGTCTCGTCGGTGTCGTCAGCCTCGAGACCGCCCAGTCCGGCGTCGTCAGTCCCTGTCTCGTCCGTATCGGTACCGAGATCGAGTTCGACTGCGGACTCGTCGGGCTCGTCGGTTCCGTCGTCGTCCGCGTCGACATCGGTCGTGGGGTCGTCGTCGCTGTCCGGCTCCGGGATCTCCTCTTCCTCGAATCCGAGGTCGATGTCGGGCGTATCCGTTTCTTCCTCGGTGTCGTCCGCGTTGGTACCGGCCGGGTCAGGGCCGGGATCGACGTTGCCGAGATCGAGATCGAGTCCGCTCGACTCCTCGTCGGAATCCTCGCTAGAGTCGGTCGCCGCGTCGGACTCGTCGTCCTCGAGTCCCGGAACGGCGTCGGAGTCGCCGGCGATCATGTCTTTGACGGCCTGATTGCGGTCCTCGGAGACGATATTGTCTATGACCTCGTCGTCGACTTCGTCGGCCTCTACCGTCCCGTCGTTGCCGGTCTCGCGTTCAACGATCGTCGGTTCCGTGAGGAACTCCGCGGCTTGACTCTCGTCGTCGATCTGAATGCCGTAGACCGTCTCGAGTCGTTCGCCGGGCTCGAGCGTGGCGATAAACTCGACGTGGTGGTCCTGATAGGCTGTCCAGTCGTCGCTGTGAAAGTCGGGATGAAACCCCACCTTGTCCATCGGGAACGACTCAGGAACGTCCTCTGAGAGCTGAAACGTTACCGGATCGTCGCGATTCGACTCGATCTCGAATCGGATCGCGGGGACGGGAAACTCGTCCGCCGTGAACGTCTTTCGGACGGCTATCCCGTTAGTACTAACCTCGATCACGTCGTCCGTGTCGGCGGTGCTACTCATATGGAACCAACGTTACCATACCATTACTATAAATTGTGCGGACGGACTTATATCTGATCTACGACAGGTCGACCCGATCGCCAATCTCGACGACCTCGAGTCGCTGCGGATACTCGAAGCTGTTCGTGTGGTGGTGCAGCGCCGTCGGATCGGCGGTGAGTCCCTTCCACATGTCCCAGTGGCTCGGCAGGAGCCGCTCGCACTCGAGGGCGTCGGCGCACTCAACGATCTGGTTCTCGTCGTTGTACCAGCGAGTTCGCGTTAGTTCGCGGGTCTGTTTGTCTGGAACCCGCCCGACGGTGCCGAACGCGAGCGCCGCAAGGTCGATTTCGTACTCCTCGCCGATCCGCTCGAACTCGTCGGTTGGCTTCGTGTCTCCGCCGTGGAAGAAAGTTCCCGCCTCGTGCTCGAGTACGTAACTCACGGGGTGGGTCGAATCGGGGTCGTTCGCCTGCTCGACGTGGACGGTGAACTCACCGATCTCGAGGGTCTCGCCTTCGGTGACTTCGGTTAGCTGGTCGTCGGTTACCTCCCACTCGTCGGTCCACGCCTCGTCTTCGCGGGCGACTGCGACGCTGTCGTCGGGCGCATAGAAGGACGCACCCGTGTTCGCGAGGATCGGTGCTTGGCTCGGCCCGTGAACGTGGTCGGTGTGTTCGTGGGTCGCCAGCAGCGCGTCAGCTTCGGCCACGTCGTCCGGATTGAACGGCACGGGAATCATGCGGACGGTCCGCGGCGGACTTCCCAGTCCGAGGTACGGGTCGATGTAGATCGTCGTTCCTTCGCGGCCCTTGACGATGAAGCCGTTACAGCCGAGATACCAGACCGCGACGCCGTCCGGATTCGCGTCTTCGATCTCGCGAACGAGCCAGTCACCCCAGTCGCTTGCGATCATACTCGAGGATGCGAGGACCGACTGGGTAAGTGTTGTCGTCTTCGCTGATGGGTCAGACCGCGCCGACAGTACAATGTGGCGTGATTAGGCCGTGAGAAAACAGATGGTGTGACTGGATTCGCAGTCACAGGTTACAGCGGAAACTGCGAGCAGCGGTCCGCACGCTGCGCGTCGAGTTCGTCGAGTCGCGAGCCGAGCATCTGGTTCATGAGGACGACGAGGCCGTTGTCCGGACCATCTCCCACGAGTGCCGTTTCAGCGTACTCGTCGTCGCCTGGAGCCCGCTGTCCGAGCGTGCCGATCATGACCGCTTCGCGGTCGGCAAACACCAGCCGACCGACCGATTCGCCCTCCGGCGGCAGGGTGAGCCAGTCCACTTGGGGCTCCCAGAGCTCGACTTCGGGCACGCGTTCACGGACGAGGTCGCGAACGCGCGGATCTCGCGATCCGAGGGTGACGTCGACGCCGCGGTCGACCGCGTCCTCGATCCGGCGGAAACAGCCCTCTTCGAGCAATCCGGTCGTCGTGAACAGCAAGAAGAGTTCGTCGTCGGCCTGCTCACAGAGTGACTGTCCAGTCGCGATGATCGTATCCCGACCCTCGAGGGATCGAACGTCCGACTGACCGACTTCCGTGTCCTCAGCAGCTGTCCTGACGTCCGTCGCTGGCGCACTGTCTGCGGGTCGGATCCACTCTGTGCGAACGGCGGGATGGCCCTCGTAGGAGACGCGATCCGTGTCGTCGTCGTAGCCAACGAGCGTGGCGTCGTGCAACAGCGGGAGGTGAACGTGAACGAGCGATGCCAGCACCTTGTCGACGTGCTCCTGAGAGACGTCACGCTCGCTCGCGTCGATCTCTCGCGCCGCGACGTCGCGGGCGAGTGTTTCGGTCGCGATCGGATGATACTGATCGCTGAGCACCGTGAGGATCATCCGTCGGCGGTCGTTGGTGAGAGCCTCAAAGACGGCATCAATATTGTCCGCATCAGCCGTCCCGTGATCCGACATGATGGTCTCGAACACGGGCTCATGGAACGCCCAGTGATCGGTGGTCCGGATCAGTCCATCATCGGTCTCCTCGAGCAGCCCCGCGTCCGTCAGGCGGGGCACGAGCCGGTGGTGGAGCGCGATGAGAGCTCGCTGGTGGTCGTCGTCGGTCACTGCAGCGAGTTGTTTATCAGATGTTACTGCCGCGAGCCGGAACGCAAGATCGTTTTTCCCAATTTCCTGGGGCCTTCGATCGCGAATGAGACGGAGGACGGTCCGTCGGTGGGCGTCGGCGAGGGCGGCGAAGAGATCGTCGCGGGTAGCGGCCGCGGATCCGCTCTGGGCTGAGTTACTCATCGACTACTGGTCAGGGACTAGCGTGCAAAAGGACTGCTCCAAACCACTTTGGAATTAATATCTAATTACTCTTTTTGAGGCCTATACTCAACCATATATACCATTTTAGTCGAGAACGTATTACTCTATTTCCTCTCGATTGATGGATATACAACTAATCAGTAGGGCCGTCTATCGCCGACAATCGTCAATATCAGGACGACACCGATACTGACCGACTCGGAAAACGAGCGAGGGACGACGAGTGATTCTCGTCGCTACCAGGTGCCGTGGAACGTATCGAACGAGAGGCTGTCGAGTGGCTCGTCGCCGACGGCGATTCGGTACTCGCCGGGGGTGAGCATCGGCTTGTGGAACTGCGGGCCGTCGTCGGTCGTGATCCGCGGACAACCGGTGTTAACGAACGCATCCATGTCGAAATTGCGCAAGCGATCCGGCGTCACCTCGTCCATCGTAATGAGGTAGGCGTTGTCGTTGTCGTCGACAATCTCCTGGGCCATGTCCCAGCGACCCTGGCCGATCTTGGTACAGAAGATGACGCCCCACTTCTCGGCGTCCATCGCGCGGTGGACCGCGCCGTAGCGCTGTTTCAGGAACTTGTCCGTGTCAGCGACGGTGACGACATTGTTGACCGGGTCCGCGATAACGACGTGTTTGTCGGGGTGTTCCATCGCCAGCCCGAGCGGGTGGAACTTCCCGCCGCCGACGTAGAGTATCTGATCCGCGGGCACGTCCGCGCTCGCGTAGTTGCACCCGAGCACCTGACCCTCGTTGGTCAGCCGCTCGTCACCGCGACGGCTGTGGACCTCGTAGCCCCGGTCCTCCAAGAACGCCTTCATCTCGTCGTAGAGATTCATGTGCTGGGCCGTCGTGACGAGGCCGATGCCCTCGGTCTCCTCGGGGGCTCTAAGGTGTCTAGCGACTCCTCCATGATCGGCGTGACGTTGACGTTCGAGAACAGCGGCACGTAGATTACCTTGTCCGTGTCCTTCATCGGCGAGTGGCCGAAGTGAACGAACACGTCGGTGCGTTTCATCAGATACGTATCGAGATCACAGGCACCATAACACGGCTGGCCCGAGAGCATGAAGGTGACGTCGTCGTCGGCCAGCTTCCGGAGATCATCCGCGACGGCTGGTCCGCGACGCTTCAACCCTTCAGGGAACTGCAATCCGACTTTCGTCGCGTCCCGCTCCTCGATCGCGTTGACGATTTCCTCGAGTTCGTAGTCCCACTCCCGATCGTGCTTAAGACTCATTCCCGTATTCCGGAGGTCCCCTCGGTGTACTCCGACTCCTGACTCATTGAGCGTCCTAACGCCCACGGACGTATATACTGCACGCTGTACAGAAACGCGTGTGTTCACCGTACACTGGCGAATCCGCGGCTGGTCCCGGAATGGTGTCTCCCGACAGCGTCTTACTGACTGCGATCAGGAAAGTTCGCTGGCCCGCCTGGGCCGATTGGCGTCCCCGACCGTACACGTCTCGAACGCGGCACGGAAGTCGTCGCTGTCAAATGACTCTACCAGCTCGTCCAGCTCCGAAAACACCGCCTCGAGTCGTCGCTCGAGGGCCGTGTGCTCCGCGTCGCACTCGAGGGAGTCGTCCGCGTTCGAGCGGGCCTCGACCGTGCCGCGTTTCGCGGCGAGGGTCGTGCATTCGGCCATCAACTCGTCGTAACGGGCGCGGCGCATCAGGCAATCGACGGTCTCGCGGAGGTCGGCTTTTGTGAGTGGTTTGACGAGTGTTTCACCAGCCACATTGTGAGAATCCTCTCGCTCGCCGCTGCGAAGCGTCACCGTTGTTCCCGTCGCGGTTCGGCGCTCGACCTCCGCTGCAACGGCGGTTCCGGCCGCCGTCCGGAGGCCCTGCCCGACCAGTACGACATCGACATCGTCCAGTCCTGCGAGAGCGTCGTCGCCGTCTGTCGTCGTCTCGATGCGATAGTCCTCCGCGAGCCATGACCGTATCCCCGTTACCACGCTGGGATCGTCATCCGCGACGAGGATTGTATTTGGATTACCAACCATTATTCGGAACGGCATCAGTTCGTGGTTCGACCAATATCAAACTATGGGATAATTTATAACTATTTACATAAACCTGAGCGATTCGGTTTGCGGAACCACCGTTCGGCGGCGGAACGCCACACTAGTACAGGGGTGTCAGCAACGGAAACGGGCGTAGGAGCACTGCTCGCGGCATCTACTGGCCACTTTCCGGTTGACACGGAGTATACGGTCACTTGCTCGGTTCGTTTTTCGTCCCAACAGTCATAGTACTGGAGTATATACAGAGGACTAATGGCAGCGGAACAGGCCGCAGACGGCTATCTCTTCGACCTCTATCGTCGATACATCGGTGAACCGGAGGATCGGACCGACGTCTACGTCGGATTCGGTCTGTTCCTCGGCGGAATTGGGCTGGCGATCATCGGCCTCGTGCTCTTCCTCTGGGGCAGTACGTTCGAGGCGCGATCCGGGATCTACTTCGCGTGGGTCGGCCCCGCGTACGCGCTCGCGATGATGGCACTCCCAGTGACGATGCTCGGAATCGTCGTGCTCTTGCCCTCGGAGCGTCGGATGCTGTACACGTCGATCGCCGGCGTCGCCATCACCGCCGGCGCGGTCGCCGGCTTCCTCTTCGTCTATCCCAAGGACTGGAACGGCTACGGCGCAGATTACACCGTTCAGGTCGTCGCAGTCTATGCCCTCGGGCTCGCCGGCATCACCGCCTCGACGGGTGCGGCACTGATTGCCCACTATCTCGACATGGCACAGCAGGCCGAGGTCGTCGCAACCAAAGACGACGAGGATGACGACGACCCCGAACACACCGATGCTGAGATCCAACAGGACATCGACGATGCGATGGACGGCGTCGAACTCTCGTGGGGCGGCGTCGAGCAAACCGAGCACAAACGACTGAACTTCGCGAGCGACGATCTCGAGGAGGTCAGCATCGACTCCGATGCCGGCACCACGACCACCCGCTCGTCGGGCGTCGAGACACAGGTCGCCGGCCTCAAGGGACTGAAAGGCGGCGAAACGAAAGAGACTACCTCGAGTTCGACAGTCGACGACCAGACGGCGAAACTGAAAGAACTGCGCGAGCAACAGCGTGCAGAGGAACTGGCGACGGCCGACGACAGTGCCGTCGACACCGTGACGAACCCGTTTTCAGGTCTGCTCGAGCGGTTGCGGAAGCTCGTAAAACGGAATTAAGACCCCGCCCGCTAGAAGAAATAGCGTGTTGTATCGTAATACCTGAAAGTGAAATTAATGCACATAGATTTATAATCCGTCGGTGGCCTTGCCCACATATGGCCAAAGGCCTAGACGTCGGAACGATGAACATCCTGTCAGCACAGCAGGATGGGAACGATACGGTTTTCGTGCAACAGCGTAACTCATTCGTCGAGATCGAATACTCGGATATGGCCGAGCAGATGCTCTCGCGAAGCGAAGTGCTCCACATCCGCAAAGATGACAAGGTCTACGTCGTCGGTGACGATGCCCTGAACTTTGCGAACATTTCAACAAGGAGACTCGCCGTCCGATGAAACACGGGATCCTCTCAAACGACGAGCAGAGCGCGATCCCGATGATGAAGCTCATCATCGAGCAGGTCGTCGGCGAGCCCGCGTATCCCGACGAGAAACTCTACTTCTCGTCCCCTGCGGATCCGATTGACTCCGATCTCTCGACGCTGTACCACCAGAAGACAATCGAGTCGTTCCTCGACGACATGGGGTACGACTCCGAACCAATCAACGAGGGGATGTCCGTCATCTACAGCGAACTCGCGGACAACAACTTCACCGGACTGGGGATCAGTTTCGGTGCCGGGATGACGAACGTCTGTCTCTCTTACTACGCGGTGCCCGTCATGAAGTTCTCCGTCGCCCGTGGTGGCGACTGGGTCGACGAGCAGGCTGCCCGTGCGACCGGCACGCCCGTCGACAAGGTCACCTCGATCAAGGAAGATGACTTCGAACTCGACTTTACGACCGATGTCGGCGGCGTTGAGGGCGCTCTCTCGATTTACTACGAGAACCTGCTCGACTACGTCATCGAGAACATCGTCAAAGAGGTCGACGAGGAAGACGTCGAGGAAGGGCTGGACGTCCCCGTCGTCGTCACCGGCGGCACCTCGAGCCCCAGTGGCTTCGAGGCGCTGTTCCGTGACCACCTGGAGGACGCGAACATTCCGTTCTCGATCAGCGGCGTAACCCACGCGAACGAACCGCTGTACAGTGTCGCCCGTGGTGGCCTCGTCGCCGCGCGCTCCGACGAGGACGCCGAGCACCAATCGGACGACGAAGAAGCGGAAGCGGCAGCCGCGAACGAGTAATTCGTCGGGGCTGGGTGTCGCGATTCTTTCGGTACTCGAGAAACACCAACGCGTCTCGAGGCTAGTCGTTAGCCGATTCCTTGTAGAAGCGATTGAACGCGTCCCGCCAAGACTCGGGATCCTCGCCCTCAGGCTGGTGTTCGACGGGGACGTCGGCGAACCCACAGTGAGGGCACGTGACCGTCGACACCTCTCCGAGCGAGAATTCTTCGACGGCACCCCGACACCGCGGACACTGCTCCATACGTGTAACTTTCCCGGGGCATCCTTAACTCTATTCGAACCTATCGTGGAACGGGAACGTTTCCATCGATCGAATCGGGTGTTCGGCACTGCAGACGGCATCGCGCCGACTCAAGTGTATTACTACTGCGTATTCAAAAAACTTTTGTATGCAAGCCATGTATGGTTCGGTAATGAGTACGACATCGTCCCATAGATCCGCGATTGATCGCTGTCAGCCCGCAGACGCCACTCCTGTCGCCCTCGAGGCCGCGGCACTCGAGTCGACGGCACCAGAGTATCTCCGCGATCTCAAGGCCGAACTGACCGACGAGGGGATGGTTCTCGCCGAACTGACTGTCGACGCGTGTTTCGACGAGGATTGCTCGCTCGCGACGCAGGACGAAGTGGATCGCATCCGCGGCTACGTGCGCGCCGGTTCCTTCCTCGGCGTCGGCACCGTGTCCGTCACCGTTGACGACGTTGCGGATCCCGAGAAGGTCAAACCGGCGCTGGCGGCCTGTGCCGAACGGGCCGACCGCGAGGGGCTCGCGTTCGACCTCGAGGGACCGATCGCCGTCAACGCCTGATGGCCGGTCCCTCGCGGCGTACGCTCGCCCGCCGACTCGAGTCGATCGCGGACTTTTCGGAGCCCGCCGTCGACCTCGAACAGTATCTGACACCCGCGGAGCTGGCAGCACACATTTGCCATCTGGCCGGCTTACAGGATGATCTCGAACGGCGAGTCATCGATCTTGGAACCGGTACCGGAATGCTCGCGATCGCGGCGTCGCTCGCCGGTGCCAATCGGGTTTCGGGGATCGACGTGGATCCGGGCGCGCTCGAACTGGCTCGCCGGAACGAACGAACAGTTCTGGACGATCGCAGAGACGGAAGCGACCGCGCTCTCGAGTGGCTCCGCGGGGACGTCACTCGGCATCCGTTTTCGACGACTGATGCGACAGTCCTCTCGAACCCCCCGTTCGGCGCTCAACGCGGGAATCGGCATGCAGATCGGGACTTCCTCGAGACGGCCAGCAAAATCGCTGCCGTCTCCTATACGATTCACAACGAGGGCAGTCAGGAGTTCGTCGAGGCCTTCGCCGCAGACGAGGGCGGCGACGTGACCCACGCGTTCCGGGCCGAATTTCCCATCGCGAAGCGATTCGAGTTTCACACCGAAGCCCGGGAGACGCTCGAGGCCGAGGTCTTCCGAATCGAGTGGGAGTAACAGTATCAGGTTCGCTCGGGACGGATTCGGGGGCCGGAATTACCGCGATCCTTGCCGACGACGCGTCGGACGCTGGCCCCCACGAGGTATCCGAGCACCGCGAGTGGGAGGCCGACAACGAGTGCAGCGCCCGTCCCATCGGCGATTGCCTCGGGCAGTGAGACGATCAGGGTCATGTTTCCGACCGTGTATTCGGTTCCGTACCGTGCGAGTCCGATGCCGAACGGGACGCTGGCGACCAGCGCGAACGTCGGGACGAACCCGGAATTGAGGGCGGCGCTCAGAGCGCCGACGCCGACGAGCAAGCAGGCGGCAACAACGATCTCGTGATGGAGTTCGGCTCCGCTCCACGTTTCGACGGCTGCGTTGGCGACGCGGTCGCTGCCGGCCGTCATCCCGACTCCCACCGCGGTTGCGAGTGCGAATATGGCTGCCAAGAGAACGAGAGACAGGGAGGCGATCGGACGGCGGCCGACGAGCACCGTCCGAACCGGCCCGCGGAGGGACTGCCCCGCTCGGCCGGACCACAGCGCAGTGAGTCGCGTGGTGACCCAACGGAGTCCCGATCGAGCGATGCTGACGACCCAAGACAGTACTGTGAGGACGAGTGAGTGCCCCTTCTCGGCGAGACGGCGAAGATGCGCCCCATCTAATGACATACGAGTAACTATTTTGAAAGCCGATAAAAAGTATCGCCGATCGACCGCGTCACCGGGTACGCTTAGCCGACCGTATCGTACGTTTCCTCGCTCGCGACCGCGACCCGCGTCCCATCGACGGCCGCATAGATCGACTCGTTCTCGTGGTCGAAGGTGACCCCGCCCGCCATCGTCGTTTCGTTTACGTCAGGAATCGGCGTCGTCGCGACGGCGTCGTTCTCGGTTGAGGCTACCTCGAGCACGAACGTCCCGTCGTCGGAGCCGATCGTCACGTTCCGGCCGGCGATCCGCGCCTCGGCCCGTGACTCGTTCGATTCGTATGCGAGCTCGTTTGTCTCGCCGTCTTCACCCAGCCAGACCTGATAGACGGTGTCGTTGCCGACTGGTTCCCAGCCGATGCGTTCAACGTGGGCCGTCTCGCGCCAGCCGGGACCTCCAACGGAGACCGTCTCCTCGCCGGTAAAGGCGAGGCGTTGTGCGCTGACCGCCTCGATCCAGATCTCCCGCTCGTCACTCGAGACAATCACCCCGCTCGACTCGAGGCCCTCGTCGCTCTCGAGGGCATCGATGCCGATGCCGCTGACGAGCCCGTTCTGGACGTCTTCGACGTACTCGATCGTGTAGTCCTCGATCTGGACGGCCGAATCCGAGGACGCGGTGGTCTCGTCGACAACGAGGAAATTGGTGGGGATGGCGATGCCGGCGAGGACCGCGAGGATGCAGATAACCGCCAGAAAGGCGGTCTGTTTGCGGCTGAGATCGAGCAGCGAACTCGAGTCGCGGGCTCGCGTTCGGGTGCCTGCGGCGATCTCGCGGACGCGGTCGATGCGTGCGGTGACGGCTCCGTCTCGATAACTGGCATCGGCCAGCTCGAGCACCCGATCGATCGACGGCCGACCGCTACCGTCCGACCGGGGTGTCGGCCGCGCTGACTGAGTGAACAGCCCCTCGAGTCGTCGGGGGACGAGCGGCCGCTCCGACGCGGTCATCGAGAGCGTGACCACCAGTGCGAGTACCGACACGACGGCGACGCCCAGTCCCTGATAGAGGACGTACGTGTTCTCGCCGCCGAACCAGTAGATCGCCCACAGTCGCTTCGAAAACCCGAACAGGAGGACTGCGAGCCAGAGTCGCAGCGGATTCGGGCGCTCCCCCCGGCGCTCGAGGAGCGCAATGCCGAGGACGAAGCCGAGAAAGAGGCCCAGCGCGTGGCCCTGAATGGCGATGCCGGCCCACGACGGGGCAGAAGGCGGGCTTGGCTGGGCGGTGTAGACGCTGATCGGATGCCGGAGCGCGTAAAAGAGTCGCAAGACCACGCTCTGGACGCCGAGGGTGCCGACGATCGTGACGATCGGGTAATGGGTAATTGTGAAGCCGGCGAAGGCGAAGACGACACCGGAGAAGCCGATTACGGGACCGAGCGCGAACAGGCTCGTCACTAGTCCAATGCCGATGACGACCAGCGGAAAGACCGCGAACGCCCGCACTCGAGGATCGGTGTGCCAAGCGTTGGCCCGCGTCGGGTCGCTCTCGGCTGGGTAATGCCCCCAGATGAATTCTGCGAGCGGTGCAACGACGACCGTTCCAGCCAGGTTTCCGATGAGGTGACTGGGACCGGCATGGGAAAACGCTGCCGTGGCCATCCCGAGCGGGTAGAAGTACGACCACGTTCGGTAGGGAATCGTCACCGGATCGTCGACGTTCGTGATCCCGTCCTGAACGAAGAGATAGACGCAGACCACGAACGCGATGACGATGAGCGATCCCCATGGGACGCCGTACACGAATCGTGACTGGAGCACATCACGCCAGCGCCGAGTCGGCCGATGGACCCGTCGAACGACCGCGATCGACCCCACCAGCACCGCGGCGACGAGGACCGTCAGTAGGGCCGTAAGCGAGAGCATATCTCGTGGTTCGAACCGGGGCGTATAGTGATTTGCCTTCAGCGAGCCGCGACGAGCGGCGGCTTCGAAAGGTACAAGCAGCCGACGGCCGGACTGGATAACATGGAACTGCGGGTCACCGAGAGCACCGAGGATGAACTCTCGATCGAAATCGCCGGCGAGGACCACACCTTCATGAACGTGCTTAAGGGCGCATTGCTCGAGCACGATGACGTGAGCGCAGCGACCTACGACGTCAACCCCGAACAGTCGGGTGGGCAGACCGAGCCCATCCTGACCGTCAAGACCGAGGGCGGCGCTGACCCCCTCGAATGCCTCGAGGACGGGGCCGTGACCGTCCGCGAGAAGGCAATGTCGTTCCGAGACGCGTTCGAAACGGCCGCCTGAAGGCACGGCCCGCAGTCGGCCGATAGCCGATCGCACGACTCGATTTCGGCTCTCGTTTTTCGCTCGAATCGGTTTGCCTGCCCGTCACCGACAGCGGTGACTCGATCACGGTCGTCGAGTGACGGCGACTCGTCAGTGCGTCGCATCCCTCGTCAGCACGTCGCATAAACGGTGTAGATGTCCCCGTTCGGGGCGGCGTGAACGTTGATTCCTTCCGCGTCGAACCCGGTTTGCATCTCGTCGCCGTACCGCGAGCGGTACTCTGCGGCGATCGCCTCGGCGAGGGCCGACTCATCGGTGTAGTCCGCAGCCGAGACGGCCGTAATGACGACCGGTACCTCCTGGGGTATCGCGTCGCCACATGCGTGATCGAACTCGTCGGCGGCTACGCTCTCGGGATCGGAATCCCCGAACTCGCGCTCGACGAGCCGCCGATTCTGGTACTCCGCGTAGGCCGAGAGGCCGCTGTCGACGGTTCGGCTCTCGGCGTCGTCTCGTTCGTCCTCGAGTCGGTCGTGAATTTCCTCTTCCGTGGCCTCGAGATCGAGACCCCCAGCCTCGGACCCCTCGCCGGGTGCATCTGGCGGCGACGGCGGTCCGAGCCCTGGTAGCACCGACAGTGGGACGATCCCCGTCGCGAACAGCGCGATGACGACGCCGAGGACGGCGAAAACGGGAAGATAGGGTTTCGCGACCTCGAACCAGCTCGGCGTCTCGAGGTCGCGTTCCAGACCCTCGTAGGTCCGCTCGACCTGCTCGAGGTCCGGGTTGCCACAGCGCGAACACGGTGGGGTGTTTCGGACGTGCTCGCGGCCGCAGTTCGGACAGGCCCAGACGTACTCCGGGCCGGTTTCGACGGTTCCGGACGGTATCGGCTCGCGATCGGTGTCAGGAGCGCCGTCGCTCCCGGCCCCGGATTCGCTCTCCTCGTCGACGCGAACGATCGCCTTCTCGAAGCTGTTGTGACCGCAGGCGTCACAGGGAGGGTCGTTTTCCGCGTGCGGTTTCCCACACCGCGTACACCGCCAGTTCACTGATAGAAGAGCACGACTGCGGAGGGATAAGCGTATTGGGCGGCCGAACGCATCGGCCCGTGAATCGGCAGTCCCGACTCGACAGCATTCTTTCGGTCGCTCGGTCCGCGTTTCAGAGAGACAGACGGCTCGGATAGCGTTCGATCGAATACGGTCCGGCTAGCACGTCGCGTAGAACACGTAGACCGATCCGTCGACGACGTGGATGTCCAGTCCCTCGCCGTCGTATCCGGGGCCGGTGACCCGATCGCTCGGAGCCATGATCGCCGCGAGGTCCGCCGCGAGCGATTCCGCGTCGTCATAATCGGTCACTGAGAAGCGGACCCGTACTTTGCCGGCGGTCGGTTCGCCACGACAGTCGACACCGAAGTCACTCGAGTCCACCGAATCCGCCGTCCTGCCGTCATACTCGTGCGCCACGAACGCTCGGTTGTTGTACTCCGCGTACGCCGCGATCCCGTCGTCGTACGTCCGCGAGTACTCACGCTCGTCCTCGAGGAGGTCGTGGACCAGCTTTTCGGTCTCTTCGAGGTTGATACCCGCCGCCTCGGCTCCGTTGCCGGGCGCGTCGGGTGGTGACGGTTGGCCGATCCCGGGTAGCATCGACGGGGTGACGACTCCAGTCGCGAACAGCGCACCGATCAGGACGACGACGGCGACTACGGGCAGGTACGGTTTAGTGACTCCCAGCCAGCCCGACGTGTTGAGTTCCCGGTCGACGTCGTCGTAGGTCTGCTCGGCCTTCTCGAGGGTTGGATTGCCACAGCGCGAGCAGGGTGGATTGTTCTTGACGTGCTCGCGGCCACAGCTCGTGCAGGCCCAGACGTAGGATGGTCCGGTATCTATTCCGCCAGCCGGCGAGGACGTCGACTCGCCGTCCCCCTCGCGGACGATCGCCTCCTCGAATGCGTTGTGCCCACACTCATCACAGGGTGGGTCGTTCTCCGCGTGCGGTTTCCCACACCACGTACACCGCCATTTCACTGATACTAATCGGTAATCTCTCGAATATAAATGTATCGGATACTGAACGAAATCCATCGATCGAACGCGACTCGCTCGAGTTGGAGTCAGAGACGAACGGGAACGTCGTGCTCGTCGAGGTAGGCCTTCGTCTCCTCGATCGAGTACTCGTCGAAGTGGAAGATCGAGGCCGCGAGGCCGGCGTCGGCACCCGCTTCGGTGAATACGTCGTACATATCCTCGGGGCCGCCACAGCCCGAGGAGGCGATAACGGGCGTATCAACCGTGTCACAGACCGCCTCCGTCAGCGCCAGGTCGTAGCCGTCTTTCGTTCCGTCCTTGTCGATCGAGTTGACGAAGAGTTCGCCTGCACCGCGAGACTCGGCCTCTGCCGCCCACTCGAGGACGTCGATCCCGGTCCCTTCGCGGCCGCCCTTTTTGGTGCACTCGAACCAGCAGGACTCGCCGTCGACCTCGACGTAGTGTTCGCCCTGTTCGTCGAAGCGCCGTCTGGCGTCGACGCTGATGACGATACACTGGCTGCCGAACGCACGCGCGCCCTCGTTGATCAGTTCGGGTCGCTCGAGCGCGCCCGTGGTGATCGAGACCTTGTCCGCGCCGGCCCGCAGCGTCTCCTTGATGTCTTCGGTGGTGCGGATGCCGCCGCCCACGGTGAGGGGAATGAAGACCTCGTCTGCGACGCGCTCGACGACGTCAAGCATCGTCTCGCGGCCTTCTGCGGAGGCGGTGATGTCGAGGAAGACGAACTCGTCTGCGCCGGCCTCGTTGTAGGCCTTGGCCATCTCGACCGGATCGCCGGTGTACTTCAGGTCCTCGAAGTTGACGCCGGTGTAGACCGCCGGGTTCCCATCCTCGTCGAGATCTACGTCGATACACGGGATGACTCGCTTGGTCAGTACCATGTGGTTCTTACGGGACCGTTCGCACCGGGGATAGTAAAGCGGTCTGGATCGGGTGTTGGGCGACCGTCCGTCTACGGATTCGCGACGGCGGACCCGGGTCGGCTCTGGACGGGCTATTCAGGCCGACTGGAGCCGCTTGCGGAACGCCGTGACAGCGTCTAGGAGGACCTCGAACTGCGATCGCAGGCGTACGTACTCGCCGTATTCGTCGCCGAGCGAGACGGCAGTGTCGGCGTCGTTGTCCGCGGCTCGCCGTATCTGCTCGTCGGTCCACTCGAGCGATCGCAACGTCTCCGCGAGGACGTACGTCCCGAGCGAGGAATAGGGTAGCGACTCCCGCACCGACGCGGCCGCGTCGATCGCGGCTGTCCGTTCCGCGCGGATCTCGTCGACGGTGTCGGGGACCGAGACCGTCCCGTCCTCGATTCCGTCGCGGACGCGCTCGAGAGCCCGATACCGCTGTTCGAACCGGACGGCCTCGTGGAGGCCGATTCCCAGTCTCCCGTCCTCGATCGCCTCGCGCAGGCCGTTTCTCGCACTCAAGACTGGATCCACGATGCGCCAGAGCACGCGTTCGAGGTGGTCATCGAGATCCGAATCAACGCCATCGAGCCAGTCCCGATCGTTCCGCTGGGCCGGAAGGTCGGCGACGTCGACGCGATCGATCGACGCCTCGAGTGCGGCGTCAAAGACCGATGACATATCCGCCGGCTCGTCGAGTCGGTCCCGGTAGCGCTCGTCGAGGATGGGTTCGACCAGTGCTTCATCGTCGATCGCGGCGAAGGTAGTCGTCGCAACTCGGGCATTTTCTCGAGCGTCGCGCGTCGTGTGCAGCGCGTGGTACAGCTCGTCGCCGGTCGCCGCGGCGGCCTCAGCTCGGTGCTTGCGGGCGCTGTTTCGGCCGTCGCGGATCGCCTCCCTGACGACGCCGTTGGGAACCGTCTCGGCGTCGAGCGGGTCCGGCACGTCAGCGAGCAGGGTGTCGACGCGCTCGAGGCCCTCGTCGACGGCGCTGGCGGCGGGGACGACCGGAACCGGCCACTCGATCGGCGGTGACGAGTCGGTGACGACGGCGGCGGCGTCGGCCGCAGTGAACGTCGACCCGGTATCGTCGCTCCAGGGCATGCCGTTGCAGCCGGCGACCGTCGCGCCGCCGATCGCGGCGAGTCCCGCGAGGAACTGCCGCCGGTGGCCGCCACGGTGTCCCGTCATCGGTCGCTTACCTCGTTCGTCTCGTTTCTCTCGTCCGTTTTCCGGGATTCGTTTACCGTCGTCTCGTCGGTCGTCGTGTCGTTGGCTTCCGTCTCGTTGGTCGACTCTCCATCCGTCGCGTCGGCGGGAAGTCTGCCCGAACAGGACCTGCTTTCGCTGCTGCTCCGACTCGAGGGGTGGTCCTCGTAGGGGCGGTGAATGCGGACGAGGGTCGCTTCCAACACCGTCTTTTGGGCCTCACAGGCACTCGTCGGGGCCTTCAGTTCCCGACAGTAGCTCGTGCGGACGGAATCGTCCGCCGCGCGGACGCCAAGCAGACGTCGCCGGTAGCAGTCGTCGATCGACCGTTGGTCGACAAGGACGGATTCCGCGGCGAAGTCGGTCGCCTCGACGAACGATCGCACATCGGCCGCGTCGGCGTCGGGAGCGTCGATTCGCAGCGCCGCGGCGTCGTCCGTGTTGGTGACGAAGAACGAAGCGTGAAGCCGGGCTCCCAGACCATCCTCGGCGTGGTCGGCGGCCTCGTCGTTCGGATACACGAACGGAGAATCACGTTCGACGCGGACGGCCTTTTTCTCGTACTCGTGGGACGATTCGACGCGGACACCGTCGTCGGCGGTCCCGGTCGCTGAATCGCTGCTTTCGGTGCCGGCACAGCCTGCGGTCGCGACCGAGAGACAGCCACCGCTTGCGCTCAGCAACCGGCGGCGAGAGAGTAGCACGGAGGGCATCGGCCCCCGATACGTAATACCCTGATAAATACTTGCTGTCTGACGTATCGGGGCTCAGAAAAGGCGACCCGAGTGCGCCGATCGCTCGAGCGGTGTATTCCCGCTCCGGCGAGAGAGGTGTCTTTAAGGCGTCGACCCGGCAATACGCACGTATGACAGACGACGCAGAGCAGTCGGCGGACCAGGACACAGGAGCAGACGTCGGCCACGATCTCGAGGCCGACCGAACGACCGCACCGATGAGCGACTACTCGTCGCGAGCCGTCCTGATCGGGACAATCGTCGCGCTGGTCGGCGTGGCGATTGCGTTCGGAATACCGTTGCTTGCAGTTGGCGTGTAAGCTAGAAGACGTACTCGTCGTCGTGGCCCATCATGCCGTCGTCTTCGAAGCCGGTGCTGCCGGTACCTGTTCCCTCCTCTTCGTCCGAGGGTCCACTGGTCTTGTAGGCCTTGATGCCCGTCGAAAGGAGGTCCTCGATCGCCTCCTCGCGGTTGACGAACTCGCCGCGTTCGACCATCTGGGCGATCTGCATCTCGAGGTGCTCCGGTATGGTGATCTCTACTTTCGGCATCTGATTCGGCTTTCGGCGAGGGGGTATTTAGGTTTGACGGGGACCCTACAACGACTGGAACGAAACGATCAATCGTCGGACGGCAATGCGTCCCGTCGAACGAAGGCCGAAGTCGGCGGCGGGGCCCGTGGTGAGAAGTTGGGTAACTCGACTCGACTTAGCGGTTGCCCATCATCGAGTCGAAGGCGTCTTTCAGCTTCATCCCGGGTTGGGTTAACGTCTCGAGTTGCTGGCGCATCCTACGCTGGTTGAAGTAGCTCGCGAACGCGAGGATGGTCGGTGGCCAGAGGCCGATGAACGTGCCGAGCTGGCGCTCTCCCCGGAGGAAGAAATAATAGAGCGAGAGGCCTACCGATGCGGCCGACGCGACGAATGCGGGTCCCATCGCCTGCTCGCCGACTTCTTCTGCTGCCTGTCCGGACGGTTCTTGTTCCATTAGTTGTTGTCTACTCGCCATGCACTGCTATCTCTCGGCCAGACCGTACTAAGGGATGGCGAGGGTTTCGCCGGAAACTCGCGAGTTGGGACCGCGACGAGATCGTTTCGATCAGTTTCGGTCCCGATTCCGTCCCACTAATCCGGCGTTGCTCGAGCAAGAACGGTCTCGGTCGCCGCGGAACCCGTGAACAGGTCCCGAATCAGTTTGATTGGATCGGATTGGATGCCCCGGATTCAAGCACGACCATCGATGTGGCCGACTCGAACGGACAGAATGTATCGACTCGAACCGGTTTCAGACGTCAGACGATGGCGTCACATCTACGTTTATCGGGACCTACCCACGAGTATGAATACGACGGACGTTACGGACCTCTATCAGGAGTTTGGCGACGAGCGACTGCCGCCGGGACAGCGCGAGACGTCCGCGTTTCCCGTCCTCTCGAAGAGCGGGACGCCCGACTGGGACCCCGAGACCTGGGAGTTTACCGTGACCGGCGCGGTCGACGAGGAACTATCCTTTTCGTGGGACGAGTTCCAGGAGCTGCCGACCGTTACCCAACAACAGGACTTTCACTGCGTGACCGGCTGGAGTAAGTTCGACTGCGAGTTTACGGGCGTTCCGTTCCCTGAACTCGCCGAGCGAGCCGGCGTTCACGACGACGCCGTCCACGTCATGTTCTCCGCGCTCGACGATTACACGACAGATCTACCCCTCGAGGACTGCATGCGCGAGGAAGTCCTCTTCACCTGGGAATTTGACGGTGAACCGCTCCCCGAGGACCACGGCGGTCCGCTTCGCGTCGTCACACCACACAGGTACGCCTACAAGGGCGCGAAGTGGGTCGACGGCGTCGAGTTCCTCACCGAACCCCAGCGGGGCTACTGGGAGCGGCGGGGCTACTCGCAGACGGCGGACCCGTGGCAGGAGGAGCGGTACAGTTAACGCGACCGTCCCCGCCGGTCAGCAAATAGTTAGGCTGAAGGCCGGGCGGTCCTGACGTGCGGTCGATGGATCGATCGTCGGGCGATGGACGACTGACGGGTGAGATGGGTTCGGTGGACAACGCCGTCGATCTCGTCAGTCGGAGTCGCGAACTCGAAGGTGTTTCTTTCAGTGCGATTCTCGATGGCAGCGCCGAGTCACGCGTCCAGTGGGCCACGCCCGGCGGTCTCGAACTCGTCGGTCGAGGTGTCGCCGCTCGCTTCACCGCCGGCGGCATCGACCGATTCGATCGCATTCGAACGCAGGCGAGTCGCGCCTTCGACGGCCTCGAACACGAGGGGCCCGACGCGGCCCGGCCGCGAGCCTTTGGCGGCGTCTCGTTTCACGACGGTCACGAACCGGACCCGCCCTGGACCGGCTTCGACGCGGCGTCCTTCGTCGTCCCGCAGGTGCTCGTCACTCGGACCGACGACGGGACGTGGCTGACGGCCGTCGGCAATCGGAGTGACGAAGCCGACGACCTCCTCGAGCGATGGCACGACCGCCTGACGGCGCTACCGGCGATGCGACCGAGCGGTTCGACGCCCGGCGTCGCCGCAACACGGCGGACGACCTCGCCAGCCCAGTGGACCAGCCAGGTCGAGATCGCGCTCGAGCGGATCGCCGACGGCCGATTGACGAAAGTCGTCCTCGCGCAGGCCCTCTCAGTCGAACTCGAGGGGCCGGTCGACGTGCCCGCGACCCTCGAGCGGCTGCGCCGCCAGTATCCGAACTGTTACCGATTTCTGGTCGGTCACGAGATCGGTGGCATCTTCTTCGGCGCGCCGCCCGAGCGACTGGTCTCGAAACGCGGCCAGCGCGTCGAGACGGAAGCCCTCGCCGGGTCGGTGCCCCGCGGCGAGACGCCGGCAGAAGACGAGGAGTACGTCGAGCGGATGCGAGCGGACGAGAAGTTCCAGCGCGAACACGGGCTCGTCGTGGACGCGATCCGGGAGCAACTCGCCCCGCTCACGCGCGATCTCACCGTGTGCGAACAGACGATCCGCCGATTGGCGACGATTCAGCACCTCCAGACCCCGATCGAGGCGACGCTTTCGGGTGATAGCCACGTTCTCGAGATCGTCGAGGCGTTGCATCCGACGCCCGCGGTCGGCGGCGTCCCGCCCGACGTGGCCTGGGAGACGATCCGGGACACGGAGACGTTCGAACGGGGCTGGTACGCCGCGCCGGTGGGCTGGTTCGACGGCGATGGCGACGGCGAGTTCGCGGTCGCTATTCGCTCCGGCATCGCGGCCGACGGAACGGTGACGCTCTTCGCCGGGAACGGCATCGTCGCCGACAGCGATCCCGAGGAAGAGTGGGACGAAGTACAGCTGAAGTACCGACCGATCCTCGATGAACTACGGTAGTCCCTGACCGATGTCCGCACCGAACCGCGCGACCCTATGGGGTCGCGTTCTCGCCGACGAACTCGCAACGGGCGGCCTCGAGGCCGTCTGTATCGCCCCCGGGAGCCGCTCGACGCCGTTAACGGTCGCGTTCGCCGAGCACCCCGAGATCGACGTCTACTCGCATTTAGACGAGCGCTCGGCGGCCTATTTCGCGCTCGGTCGCGCCCGCCGGACCGGCGAGCCGACGGCGCTGGTCTGTACCTCCGGCACGGCAGCGGCGAACTTTCACCCTGCCGTGATGGAGGCCGACCGGGCCCGCGTCCCGCTGCTCGTCCTCACGGCCGATCGGCCGCCCGAACTCCGGGATAGCGGCGCGAACCAGACCGTCGACCAGGTCAAACTCTACGGCGATGCGGTCCGGTGGGATGCCGAACTCCCGGAGCCGGAAGCCGACGAACGGAAAGTGCGGAGCCTCCGGACGACCGCCGCGCGGGCGCTCTCGGAAACGACCGGCGTCGAACCCGGTCCCGTTCACCTCAACTGTCCGTTCCGCAAGCCCCTCGAGCCGATCGAGGTGCCGGGCGACGTACCCGACTCGTTCGCCGAGACGACGGCCGGACGGGGGCGGGACGGCCCCTTCGTCGACACCACCGACGGAACGCGGGCGCTCGCCGACAACGACCACCGACGGCTGCTGCGAGCGCTCGCGGCCGCCGACCGACCGTTGATCGTCGCGGGCCCTGCTGATCCAGCGACGCTCGCGACTCTCGAACCCGCGGCCGTCACCGAACTCGCGGACCGGCTCGGTGCACCGATCCTCGCGGACCCACTTTCGGGACTGCGCTTTGGCCCCCACGTCGGCGAGGAGAGCGAAAGCGACGACGGAAATGAGGGACCACGGACGATCTACGGCGGCTACGATACCTATGTTGCCGAATTACCAGCCCCGGACGTCGTGCTCCGGTTCGGGGCCTCTCCGACATCGAAACCGCTCCGCCACTGGCTGCGGGACGCCGACGCCCGGCAGTTCCTCGTCGATCCTGCAGGATCCTGGCGCGAGGCGACCTTTACTGCGACGGACCTGCTGGCGGCCGAGCCCGATGCCGTCGTCGACGGACTGCTCGAGGCGTTCGAAACCATCGAGAGCGAGACCGAGACCGAGGAAACTGGGACCGACAACGCATGGCGCACCCGGTTCGATGCGGCCGAACGCCGCCACTGGTCGATCCGCAACGAAGCATTGACCGCGGACACACTCGAGTCTGACCCCTTCGAGGGGGCGATCCTCGCGTCGGTGGTGTCGAACGCGCCGGATCCGGCGACGGTGTTCGTCTCTAACAGTATGCCGATTCGGGACGCCGACCGGTTCGCTCGGCCGCGAGCGGCCGACCTGACGGTGCTTGCGAATCGCGGCGCGAGCGGAATCGACGGGATTGCCAGCACGGCGCTCGGGGCCGGCAGCGCGACCGACGAACCGCTGGTTCTCGTGACCGGCGACCTCGCCTTTTACCACGATTCGAACGGTCTGCTCGCGATCGATAGATGTGACGTCGACGCCACGATCGTCCTCCTAGACAACGACGGCGGCGGTATCTTCCACGAACTCCCGATCGAAGAGTTCGATCCACCTTTTACGGACCAGTTCAAGACGCCCCACGGCGTCGCGTTCGACGCGCTCGCCGATGCACACGGCCTCGAGTTCGAGCGCGTCGCGCCCGCGGCGTTCGCGGACGCCTACCGACAGTCACTCGAGCGTACGGGAACGCAGGTGCTCTCCGTCGAATTCGATTCGGAAGCGAGTCACCGACGGCGCGAGGTCCTCGAGGAGCGTGTCGAGAAGGCAGTCAGAACAGGGATCGAATCCGACTAGGGCTAATTTCAGGGCCGCAAGACCCACCAGAGCGCGACCGCGTACCCGAACGGAACCCAGGCGAAGGCCAGCGCCAGCAGGCCGAACAGGGAGAGAAACTCGACCGGTGCGAACCGAACGATGCCCACGGGAAAGAGCACGCTCCAGACGCCGAACGTCACGGCCGCGATCCGCGGCATCGTTAACAGGTAGCCGATCAGTGCGAGCGTACAGACGACGATGATCGCGTTGATCGGCAGCGAAAACATCGGCGTCAGGCTCGCGGCGACGAAGAGCGGATACAGGAGAGCAACGGTACCGAGCGAAATTACCGCGGTCTGATCGATCGTCGGCCCCTCCCACTCGAGGTCGACCTCATCGTCCCAGTCGTGGACGGAGTACCCGGCTCCCTCGGGGTCCCCAGTGTCAGTCGCGGTCCCCGACGCCGTTGCCGTTTCGGTGGTCGAACTCCCGGACTCGTCCGCGTCGAACGGACCGCCGTTCGCCGCTCGCTGTTTTGCTCGTTGTCGGCGACGTTTGGACCGTTGCCGTGCGTGACGGCTCCCCGTCTGAGCGGAGTCTCTGTTCCCGGTTCGTTCGCTCGTCCGTCGGCCGTTTGCGGTCGTCCGTCCGCCGGCCGTGTCGGACCCGGCTGTTCCCGTCTCGGTCGCCGTCCCCGAGCTGGTGGCCGTTTTCCCCTCGGCTCCCGTCTCGCGGCCGGTCGACGCCTGTCGAGTACCCGTTCGGCTCGACGCCGCGGCCGACCGCGCGGACTCGTCGCTCGCAGCACTCGGGTCGTTGGTGGTCGTTCCGTCGCCGAGTCCGACGTACGCCTCGTGGCTGAGTCGGTCGTACCGTGCGCGTTCCGTCCCGTCCGTGAGTACCGATTTCGCGGTCATCACCCGCTGGAACTTCTCGGTCGCGTCGGGGTCGTCGGAGTGGTCCGGATGCGTCTCGAGGACGCGCTCGCGATAGGCCGACTCGATTTCGTCCTGTGTCGCATCCGGATCGACCTCAAGGACATCGTAGTACGTCTCCCCCATCGCCTACGGAGTTGAACGGCGGCTAAAAAAATCAATCGGACTAGATGATCGGCGCGCGAACTCGAGCGGAGACCCGAAGCTGTGTTCAATTTCGTCGAGACTCAGACTAATAAACTACATACCGATATACAAAATTGGGGTGAGAACGGAGCCGGATCTCTGCGTCTCTGTCGGCATATAGCAGCCGCTTGCCGACCTGAGACCGACGAATTCGGAGGAGTGTCGATTCGTACCGCTATCGCCTCGAGCACTCAGTTGGAACTTGGCTCGAGGTCGGCAGATCGAACAGTTCGGCGACGCTGGCGACGGTCGAACTGTATGTCTATTTGAACGGGATCGATATACAACCGTCAGGATTGGTATGTTCCATACAATGGGGGTGGGAATTCAACTATATGAGTGTTATAAGGACCTATTGCGGACCCATCGGCAGTGACGGGTGATGTCAAACGATACCAACGACACCAGTGGCCAGCGAGCCGGAATCGGACAGTCGACGCGACGAACGTTTCTGGGTGGACTCGGGGCGACCGCCGGCCTCGGCACGTTGACCGGATTCGCCGAGGCACGGGGAGGCGACGGCGGGGGGCTTTCGAATGCCGTCTACTACGTCGTCCGTTCCGACGGCCGTAGACCGAACGGTCACGGGTCGAACGGACACGGCCAGTGGTCGAATCGCGACTCCGGACGTGGCCGCGATGAAGACGGCGAGGCTAGCTACCACGTCCTCGAGGGTGAGACTGGATCGGTCGCGTTCACGACCGATGGAACTGCAGAGGAGGCGTTCCAGTACGCGTTCGACGACCTTCCAACCGGCGGAACCGTCGTCGCGAGCGGCGACGACTTCCAGTTCGGCAGCCCGGCCACGCTCGGCGACGACACCGCGCTGGTTGGCCAGCAGGGAACGCGGTTCGTCGTGTCCCGGACGGGAATGCGAGATGACCAGACAACCGACGAGCAGTCGGGACACGACCTGATCCGTGCCCGCGGCGACGACGTGGCGATCGCCAACATCGCGTTCGACGCGAACGGAACGCAACTCGACAACCACGCGATACAGGCCGACGAGTGTGACGGCCTGCTGGTGGCGAACAACCGCACCGTCGACGGCTTCCAGATGGCAATCTCGTTCTCGCGGTGTACGAACGTGCAGATCGTCGGCAACGAGGTTCTCGACCCCAACTGGTACGGAATCACCAGTCGCAGCGCCCCGACCGGCAGCGACCGGGACCTGCGCCGCTCCGAAAACGTCGTCATCGCGCGGAACTACGTCGCCGGCGTGACGTACAACAACATTGCCACCTACAACGTCAGCAACTTCTCGGTCTCCAACAACGTGGTCGTTGACGGCGGCCACAGTCTCATCGCCTGTTCGCCCGCTCAGCAGGGCGCGATCGTCGGGAACGTCTGTCGCGACCTCACGGAGTACGCCCCTGACCCCGGCGGTGAGGCAGGAATCGAAATCGAGTACAAGGAAACCCACGTCCGCGAGGAGATCGCTGGCACGCCGCTGGCGCGCTCGTTCGATATCACCATCTCGGGCAATCAGGTCGACAACTGTCCGGTCGGCGTGCTCGCGCGGACCGTTCCGTCCGACAGCGACGATCAGGCCGCCCGCGAGACGGAGCGCCCCTACAGCTTCACCGTAACGGGGAACACGATCAGTGACGCCGCGGATGCGGGCATCCGAATCCGGTCGGGCGAGGCTGGCGTCGTCGCGACGAACACAGTCCGGAACAGTCCCGCGCCCATCGAGGTCGACGAGAGTTATGCCGTCGATATTCAGCAGGGACTGAACGCCACGCGGGAGTGAGCGCTGATATTCCGTAAGGCTCTCAGAGGCGTTTCTCGGGAACAGAATCGACGTTCGCCGGGTGGCGTCGTGATGAGCGTTCGCCGGGGCAGTTCACGTGGTCCGCCCGGCGAACCGACCGCCGTCCCAGCCGCGGAATCGGGATCGGAGCGCCAACTCGAGCGCCCCGAGGAGCAACAAGCCAACGGAAAGGAACAGAAACAGCAGTTCCGGGTGCGTGTGATACTCCGGCGACGGGTGCGGCGGAAACACCGTGGAAGCGACGATACCCTGTGCCCAGTAGGCGTACAGGGCGAGCGGTGCAATGAGTCCTCGGGACAGCAGTGCGCTGAGAGCGATCGCCGTGGCGATCGTTCCCGGGACAAAGACGGCGAGCACGGTCGATACATCGGTCTGATAGTATGCCGTGGGGTCCAGCAGCCCGACACCGAGACCGACAAGAACGCTGACGCCGAGAACGATCGTCGAAAACTGCGACCGGGACAGTGGAACCTCTGGACAATGCCGCAGACGCTCATCCCGAGGCCGTACCCGCGTCGAAGCGCGAACTCGGCGACGGCGGCGACCAGTAACAGGGGGAGCCATGCATACCACGACTTCGCGTAGTTCGTCGCGTAGAATGGTCCTTCGATCAGGTTTTCGGCCACCTGTTCGGGCACCGGCGCGGTCAGGACGATGTACGCGACGCCGCCGAGAAGGGCCGCGAACCCGCCGGTCGGTGCGAGCAGTCTGGTGACGGCCGTGACGAACAGCGGAAGGAAGCCGAGCGCGAACACGCCCAGCCAGACGTGGGGCGCGTCGGCAACCGAGCCGATGACCGCCGGGTTGAGGGTCGTCTCCCGCCCCGACTCGAACAGCGGGGAGTCCACGCGCTCGAGCAACTCGAGGGTCACCGCGACATTCGCGAGACCGCCGAGGATCCCAGCGACGATCGAACCGACGAGGGTTCGGTTCATACTGACCCGTGCTCCATTCGGATCGGTTGACTGGACTGTTCGATCGCTCCGTTCGCTATCACAGGCACAGCTGTGACCGTGGGAGGACTGCGAGCCATTCATTCTGAACTCGATATGTTAGGGTAAAAATCCTCATCGGTCGTCACGATCCGCGCGTTCCGATCGGATCACCGAAACCCACCACGACTCGCGGTCCCGCCGTGGCAGCAAGAGACTCGCCTCGAGTCGGCCGAGCGCGACGCGAACCTATTTCATGTCCGGCACACCAACGTCGAACCAATGGTTTCGGAACTCTTTGATCCCGAGCAATGGGGCCCCACGGAGCTAAACGACGAGTTTGAGGACATTACCTACCACCGAGCGGTCGACTCAGGCACGGTCCGGATCGCGTTCGACCGGCCCGACGTACGCAACGCCTTCCGACCCGGCACTGTCGACGAACTCTACGATGCACTCGACCACGCCAAGCGCCAGACCGACGTGGGCTGTATCCTGCTGACCGGGAACGGTCCCTCCTCGAAGGACGACGGCTGGGCGTTCTGTTCCGGCGGGGATCAGACAATTCGGGGTGAAGACGGCTACCAGTACGAGGGCGACGAAGAGCGGGCATCGGAGCAGGGCCGGCTCCACATTCTCGAGGTCCAGCGCCTCATTCGCCACATTCCGAAGGTGGTCGTCGCCGTGGTGCCGGGCTGGGCTGTCGGCGGGGGCCACTCGCTGCACGTCGTCTGCGATCTCACGCTCGCGAGTGAGGAGCACGCGAAGTTCCTCCAGACCGACCCGGACGTGGCGAGCTACGACGCCGGCTTCGGCTCGGCCTACCTCGCGAAACAGATCGGCCAGAAGAAAGCCCGCGAGGTGTTCTTCCTCGGGAAGACCTACGACGCCGAGGAGGCCGCGGAGATGGGCATGGTTAACGAAGCGGTCCCCCACGAGGAGTTAGAGGAGACCGCCCTCGAGTGGGGCGACCGAATCAACTCGAAGAGCCCGACGGCGATGCGGATGCTCAAGTACGCGTTCAACATGACCGACGACGGGATGGTCGGCCAGCAGGTCTTCGCCGGCGAGGCGACGCGACTGGGCTACATGACCGACGAGGCGAAGGAGGGGCGGGACGCGTTCGTCGAAGGTCGCGAGCCGGACTTCGACGATTTCCCGTGGCACTACTGATGCGACCGAGCGGTCGCGGCGTTACTCGAGGCCACAGCTGATATGAACCGACGAACGATCCTCCGGCGGACGACCGCGCTCCCGGCGGCACTGGCCGTCGCGGGCTGTGCGGCACCGGGCACTGAATCCGGCGAGAGCGACGGCAGCGCCGATGACGGCGGGAACGGGACCGACTCTCCGGACGTCTCGGGGACCGCACCGATCCCGCGGATCGAGGACCCACCCGAGGCGGTCTATCTCCCCGGCCACCGGAAGTCGATGCGGGTACTTGAGCAGGTCACGGCCGGCGATTACACGCTCGTGCCGATGCTCTCGTATCCGCATCCGTTCTGGACCGTCACCGGGACCGACCGTCACCTCGTCGAACCGGCGGCCGGTCACGGCGTCCATCTCATGCTCATCTGCTGGGATCGGGAGACGGGCGTCGTCCTCCCCGGGGACGCCGAGCCGAGAGTGACGATCACTCAGCGGGGAGAGCAGGTCACGTCCCGACAGCTCTGGCCCATGCTCTCTCAGGAGATGGGCGTCCACTTCGGTGACAACGTCTCCCTGCCAGCGGATGACACCTACACCGCCAGCGTCAACCTCCCGCCGCTCCCGACGCGTCGAACCGGCTCCCTCGCGGGACGGTTCACCGACGGCGGATCCGCGACGTTCGAGTTCACGTACGACCGGGCGTTCCGCGAGGAGGTCGTCGAGGGGATAGATCTGCTCGAGCGAGAGCGCTGGGGAGAACGGGGGGCGCTCGAGCCGATGGCACACGGCGACGATGGGAGTATGGACGCCGAGCTACCGTACTCCGCGCTACCGCCGGCCGCCGACGTCCCCGGCACGCGGCTAGTCGAGTCGAACGCGGAGGCCGACACGAATGTCGACGACGGCCGTCCCAGCAGCGGCGACGCGGCGGTCATCGTCACGCTGCTCGAGTCCGACTCTCGCCTGGCCGACGGTGAGGATCGATACCTGCTCGTCTCGCCGCGAACGCCGTACAACCGCGTGCCGCTGGTGAACATGTCACTACGCGCTACCGTCCGACGGGACGGTTCGATCGTTGGCAACGGGGAACTCGAATTGACGCAAACGCTCGATGCCGAGGTCGGCCTACACTACGGACGATCGGTAACGGACATCCGGCCGGGCGATTCGGTCACGCTCGAGGTCGAATCACCGCCACAAGCGGCCCGCCATCAGGGGTACGAGACGGCCTTTTTCGACATGCCACCGCTCGAGTTGGTGGTCCCCGCAGCGTGAGCACTCGGTCGGGGCGGCGACTCGCAATGCCAACGTTGACACTCTCTCGAGTGGGACACTCGAGCAATGAGTTCGGCTGAGGTCGAAATTTCACGGACGAAGGCGTGGCTGATGGCGGCCCGCCCCCAGACCTTGCCCGCGGCTGCGGCTCCGATCATCGTGGGGACGGGGTTGGCAGTTCACGAGGGTGTGTTCGCGCCGCTGCCGGCGGTAATGGCGTTCGTCGGTGCGGCGCTGATTCAGGTCGGGACGAATTTCGCGAATGACTACTACGACGCGGTCAAGGGTGCCGACACCGAGGACCGCGAGGGCTTTACCCGCGTCACCCAATCGGGGCTCATCTCCCCCGGACAGGTCAAGCTCGCGACCGTCGTGACGTTCGGGCTGGCGATCCTCACCGGCACCTATCTCGTCTACGTCGGGGGGCTCCCGATCCTCGTCGTGGGGGTCGTGAGCGTCTTCTGCGGCTGGGCCTACACCGGCGGCCCCTACCCGCTGGGCTATCACGGGCTGGGTGACCTCTTCGTGTTCGTCTTCTTCGGCCTCGTCGCCGTGACGGGGACCTACTACGTTCAGGCCGTGGCGGTTCTCGCAGAGCCGCTCGCGACGACGGTTCCCGACGGAACGGTCACGCGCGAAGCCCTCGCAGCGAGCCTGCCGGTTGCCGGGCTCTCGACGGCCATCATCATCGTGAACAACATCCGCGACAGGGAGACCGACGCCGAGACCGGTAAGCGGACTCTGGCGGTCCGACTCGGCTACCGGTGGAGCCGCCTCGAGTACGTCGCCATGCTCGCGCTCGCCTACCTCGTGCCCGTCTGGTTCTGGCTCCGTGCGGACTTCGGCCCCGGCGCGTTGCTCCCGCTGGTGACCCTTCCCTATGCCGCGATGGTCGCCCGAACGGTCTGTACGCGAACTGACGGCGAGGCGCTCAACCCGGCGCTCGAGCAGACGGGCAAACTGCTCGCGATGTACGCGATCTGTTTCGCCGGAGGACTGGTGGTGCTATGAGCCCGAACGACGACCTCGCCCTGGAGTACCGGTCGTTCTCGCTGGAGTTGGCCGACCCCCTCGAGACGGCAGACGGGACGATCAACTCCCGTGACGGCTTTCTCGTTCGGTTGATCGACGGTGCGACGGGTGGGGATGGACCCGGCGACGATCCGGCCGTCGGCTACGGCGAAGCGACACCGCTGTCGGGCTGGACGGAGTCGCACGAGGACTGCAAAGCGGCTCTTGAGCGCGCACGTGAGGCGATTCGAATGGACGGCCCGAGCGAGGCACTCGAGGTGGTCGACCGGCAAGTCGCGGCCCGACACGCGCTCGCGATGGCGCTGGCGGACCTGCAGGCGACCCGCGAGTCGACGCCGCTGTATCGCTACCTCGGGCAAGGGCCGATGGTCGGCCGGGTGCCGGTCAACGCGACGATCGGTGACGGATCGCCGGCCGAGACCACCGAAGAGGCGCGCGCTGCTGTTGATCGCGGTTTCGGCTGCTGTAAGCTGAAAGTCGGCCTCCGGAGCGTCGAGGAAGACGTCGAGCGCGTTCGCCGGGTGCGCGAGGCCGTCGGCGACGGCGTCGAACTGCGGGCCGACGCCAACGAGGCCTGGACCTACGAGGAAGCCCAGTCGGCACTCGAGACCTTCGGCGACCTCGGCGTCTCGATCCTCGAGCAGCCGCTGCCCGCGGGAGCGCTCGAGGGCCACGCCGACCTCCGCGAGTTGCAGACTGGCGTCTCGATCGCACTCGACGAGGGGCTGCTCGAGCACGGCGTCGACGCGATTTGTGAGGCCGGTGCGGCGGACGTCGTCGTCCTGAAACCCATGGCGCTGGGCGGGATCGACGTGGCCCGCAAGGTCGCAGCCTGGCTGACCGAACTCGACGTCACGCCGCTGGTGACGACGACGATCGATGGGGTCGTCGCCCGGACGGGCGCGGTCCACCTCGCGGCGGCGATTCCCGACGTGCCGGCCTGCGGGCTCGCAACCGGCGAACTGCTCGCGACCGATCTAGGACGGGATCCCGTGTTGCTCGAGAAGGGGTCGGCCGTCGTCCCGCAGGCGAAGGGACTCGGCGTCTCGGATGTGTGGGGAGAGCGATGATCGGCGAGCCGATCGACTGGCCGACGCGCGATCTGGTCAGCCACCGCGTCGCGGCGACGCCAGAGCGGACGGCGCTACTCGATATCGAGACCGACACTGAGTGGAGCGTCCGCGAGTTCGACCGCCGCGTCGACCACCTCGCGTTGCGTCTCGAGGAGCGCGCCCTCGAGGGGAGCGGTACCGAGCGAGGTGACCGCGAGCGGATCGGTCTCCTCATGGACACCCGTCCCGCCTTCGCGACGCTCTTTTTCGCCGCGATGCGGACCGGCACGACCGTGGTCCCGCTGAACGTCCGCGAGACGACCGGCGAACTCGCGGCGAAGGTCGAACGGACGGACGTCGCCGCGATCGTCTGCGAACGCGGGACCGAAGCCGCTGCGCTCGAGATTGCTGCCGAAACCGGTTCAGTCGACGTTTACTCGGTGGACGACCCGGAAAGGGAACGGACGGGGCCGCTGGTCCTGTCTGATTCGAGCGATGCGACGGATCCCGGCCTCGAGTCGCGATCGGTCGAGCCGGTCGCGCTCGAGCGCGACGATACCCAACTGATCATGTTCACGTCCGGCACGTCCGGGGAGCCAAAGGGTGTCCGGCTGACGGTCGGCAACCTCGTCGCGAGCGCGACCGCCTCCGCGTTCCGGCTGGGCGTGAATCCGGCCGATCGGTGGCTCTGCTGTCTCCCGATGTACCACATGGGCGGGCTGGCGCCCGTGATCCGGTCGGTGCTGTACGGGACGACCGTGGTGATTCAGCGCGAATTCGACGCGGAATCGACCGCTCGCGCGCTTGACGACTCCGACGTGACCGGCGTCTCGCTCGTCCCGACGATGTGCAAGCGGCTGCTCGACGCCGGCTGGGAGCCGGCCGACGCGCTGCGGTTCGTCCTGCTCGGCGGCGCGCCCGCGTCCGACGAGTTTCTCGAGCGCTGTCGAGAGGCAAGCGTCCCGGTCCATCCGACCTACGGGATGACTGAGACGGCGTCCCAGATCGCGACGGCGACGCCCGCGGAGACCGGGACACACGAGGGGACCGTGGGACAGCCACTGGTCTTTACCGACGTCTCAGTCGTCGACGAGACGGGTTCGACGGTCGAACCCGGCGAACCGGGCGAACTCGTCGTCTCGGGACCGACGGTGACGCCGGGCTACCTCGAGGACGAGCAGACGGCGGCGGCGTTCGGCGAACGCGGCTTCCACACCGGCGACGTCGGCTATCGGGACGCCGACGGTCGGCTGTGGGTCCTCAACCGCCGCAGCGATCGCATCGTCACCGGCGGCGAGAACGTCGATCCCGGAGAGGTCGTCGCCGTGCTCCGGGAGCATCCCCGCGTCGAGGATGCCGCGGTCGTTGGGCTCGCGGACGAGGAGTGGGGAGAGCGAGTCGCCGCGCTCGTCGTTCCCGATTCGGAGACGAATCCGGAGACGGGACCGGACGCCGATCGGCTCCTCGAGCCCCGGTCGCTGCTCGCCCACTGCGACGAGCGCCTCGCCGGGTTCAAGCGACCGAAGACGATCGGATTCGCCGACGCGCTCCCCCGGACGGCCTCGGGAACCGTCGACCGCGAGGCGGTTCGAGAGCGCCTGCTCGAGGCGGGGACGGACGTCACTGACGCCGTGTGACCGCGGATCACTCGCGTCCACTGCCCGCCGAGACTGCCGCTGGAACGGAAGTTAAGGCGCTGGCGTCCCTACCCTCGTCTCGTGTGTACGCTCACGCTCGCCTGGCAGGTCTTCGACGACGCGCCGGTCGCGGTCGCCGCGAACCGCGACGAAGCACTAGGCCGGGAGTCGGTTCCGCCCGCCATCTACGACGAGGAGCCGCTGATCGTCGCGCCGCGGGACGCCGAGGCCGGCGGCACGTGGATTGGCTACAACGAGTTCGGCGTCTTCGTGGGACTGACGAATAAATGGACCACCACCGACCTCGCCGGCGAACGGTCGCGCGGGTTGCTCGTCGCGGACGTACTCGAGGCGCGATCCGCCGCGACAGCGAAATCGATCGTCGAAGACGCGACCGATGCCGACGAGTACAGCGGCTTCTACCTCGTCGTCGCTGACGACGCGGACGCGTTCTGTTATCAGTGGGACGGCGCGCTCTCCCTGACCGAGTTCGAGCCAGGAGTTCATGTCGTCGTCAACGTCGCGGTTGACGACGACGTCGACGTGCCGTCGATTCGGCCCGAGGCGGGTCGGGAGCAGGCGGCGAACGCTCGAGCAGTGCGAGAGACGCTCGCGGCCGAGCCGGGAGAGACGGCCGCGGGGTGGCTCGAGCGGGCTGGCGACGTCCTCGGCGATCACGAGTACGGCGTCTGTATCCACCGAAATGGGTTCGGGACTCGGTCGTCATCGCTGATCGCGCTCGGCTCCGAGACGACGCAGTACGCCTACGCGCCGGGACCGCCCTGTCGGACGGGCTACGAGGACGTGACCGTCGCCGCGGCGGCCGGCACGGCTGCTGGTGTCGAACCGGAGTGTCAGGGCGACGACCCAGCGGTCGACGGCGAAGGGCACATTTAAGCGGCTCGCTCTATCTCATATGGATATGGACGCACTCCTGCCAGTAGCGACGCACACGGCGAGGTGGTCACCGTGAGCGTTTCCGCGGCCGAAGCCGAACTCACCGACGACGAGCGAGCCGGTCTCGAACTCGTTCGTGAGTCCGGTGGCATCCACCAGAGCGACTTCTGGAAGGAACTGGACGTCTCCTCGCGGAAGGGCAGCCGGATCGTCGAGTCCCTCGTCGAGAAGGAACTCGTCGATCGAGAGGAGACAGTCTACGCCGGACACAACACCTACTACATCTCGCCGACCGCTCGAGACCTCGATTTCACCCTCCTGATGGCCGGCGACATGCTCTCGCCCTTCATCGGCGAGGAAGAGGTCGATCCCAACAGCGACGCCTTCTCGCAGTGGATCATGAACCTCGCGTACGAGGAGTAATCGGCCCGTCTGACGGCCGATCGAACAGGCTAAAACACGGATTTTGCGGATTTGTCGCCCTGGAAGCGCCTCGAGCGCTCGGTGTCGGATCGTCCGCGTTCCGGCGACCCGGTTCGGCACGATTCGCCGGATTCAGCCGTTCGGGTTTGCTGTACACCGCACCTGAGCGACGTGAGTGAATTGATGGTGAGTCCTCTCGATCTGATAGCAGAACGCGGGTCCAGAAGGGGATTCGACCGGACCGAATCAGAGACTACTACTCGTAGAGATCGAACCGCTCAATGAGGACGAACGGGTCGCGGTCGTGGTTGTAGTAGGACACGTCGCCGTCGAGGGCCTCGATGAGTTGCCGATGGACTTCGCGTGCGGCCCGGCTCTCGTCGGGCTCTAGGTGGTGTGTGCCACGCATATCGGTCCAGAATCCGCCGTCAAGCCAAAGCAGGGTTTCGTTGGTGGACTGGTAGACGATCTCACCCTGTTCGGTCAGTCCGTCGATCGCGAACTGGCGACCGGAGAGCTGTGCACGAGCGAGAACGGCGATGAGCTGGCGGCGTGAGATTGGGGCGTGAAGCGCAACATCGTCAATCATCTCGCCGAAGTACGCCTCAACGAGATCACACGCCCGCGAGAACTCGTCGAACTCAACTTCCTGATTCTGTGCGATCTTCATGACATTCAAACCGAACGACTCGTTCGGTTAGACTACTGTTAGGAAAATTGGGTTAAAAATCTATGCCTCGGTTGCCGCGCCATCGCCACCGTCATCGAATCGAGCCCAGTCTGCAGACGCTCGAGCGGTGTCAGGCGAGTGCACTCGCAGCGCGGATCAACTGCTCCTCGCCGAAGGCGGGGCCGACGAGTTGGAGGCCGACGGGGAGGCCGTCGGTTTCGCCCGCCGGAACCGAGATGGCGGGCAGGTCGGCGAGGTTGACCGGCACCGTGTTCGCGTCGGCGAGGTACAACTGGAGCGGATCATCCAGGCTCTCGCCGAGTTCGAACGGCGGGACCGGCATCGTTGGGCTTGCGAGCACGTCGGCCTCCGAGAGCGCCTCATCGAAGTCCTGCTTGACCCACGCGCGAGCGTCCTGGGCCTTCTTGTAGTACTTGTCGTGGTAGCCCGCCGAGAGCGCGTAGGTACCGAGCAGGATCCGTCGCTTGACCTCGTCGCCGAAGCCTTCCTCGCGGGCCCGGGCGAAGGTCTCGTTCCAGTTGCCGTCGTAACCGCCCGAGTGCCCGTAGCGGACGCCGTCGAACCGCGCGAGGTTCGAGGACGCCTCCGACATCGCGATCACGTAGTAGGCCTCGACGGCGTGTTCGACCGACGGTAGCGAGACTTCGTGGTACTCCGCGCCGCGATCCTCGAGTTCGCCCAGTGCATCCCAGAACGTCTCGACGACGCCCTCGTCGGCGCCCTCGAGCAACTCCGTCGGAACGCCGATCGAAAGCCCGTCGACATCGCCGGTCGCGGCGTCTGCGTAGCTCGAGTCGTCGCCCTCGCTGCGACCCTCGCGTGTCGTCGCGTCACGTTCGTCGCTCCCGGCAATCACGTCGAGCAACTGCGCGGCGTCCTCGACGGTCTCGCCGAAGGGGCCGATCTGCTCGAGACTGTTGCCGTAGGCCACGAGGCCGTACCGCGAGACCAGTCCGTACGTGGGTTTGATACCGACGACGCCACAGAAGGCGGCCGGACAGCGGACGGAGCCACCGGTATCGGAGCCGAGCGCGAGGTCGGCCTCACCAGCGGCGACGGCGGCCGCGGAGCCGCCCGAAGAGCCGCCGGGGACGTGGCCCGGTGCGGCGGGGTTGTCCGTCTCGCCGAAGTAGGAGGTCTCGGTAGTCGTCCCCATCCCGAACTCGTCCATGTTGGCTTTGCCGACGATCGTTGCGCCGGCGTCCTTGAGTCGAGAGACGACCGTGGCGTCGTAGGGCGGGACGTAGTCCTCGAGCATCCGCGAGCCACAGGTCGTGCGGACGCCTTCGGTGGAGATGTTGTCCTTGACTGCGACCGTTTTGCCGGCGAGGGGGCCGTCCTCGGCACCCTCGATCCGCTCCTCGGTGATGAAAATGTTTTCAGACATGGTTACGAGACGTTCGGCCCCTTGAAGTAGCCATCCTCAGTTTCCGGCGCGTTCCGGAGCGCTTCCTCGCTGTCGAGCGAGGTGCGTTCCTCGTCCGGTCGCATCACGTTCGCGAGGTCGGCGTCCCGGTCGACTTCCGGCACCTCGTCTAACGTCTCGAAGTACTCGAGGATGTCCGCAAACTGCCCGGTGAATTGGTCGACCTCGTCATCGTCGAGGTCGACGCGAGCCAAATCCGCGACGTGGCGGACCTCCTCGGGACTCACAGCGTCGTCGCTCATACGTGTTCGCACCGGCCTCCGGAGAGTAAGGGTTTCGATACGGCCGGCACGACCGGAGACCGTGTTCCCACGCGTCAATCGTCGGCTCCGCAACTCGGTTCCGCCTCGCGACGCTGATCACAGCGTTTAAGTGACAGCAATCCGTTAAGACTGAACGAGCGAACGTTTTCCAGCGACAGGTTCCCGATTCGCAGACAATGACAGATACTCCCATTCGAACGCGGACTGACGAGCGAGACCAGACCGAGCCCGAAACCGAGAGCGAAGCGTCGGCCGAAACCGACCGCGAGCGAGAGCAGTGTCCGGAGTGTGACGGCCGACTGGTCGCCGACGACGAACACGCCGAGACCGTCTGCGAGGACTGTGGACTGGTCGTCGACGAGGGCGAGATCGACCGCGGCCCCGAGTGGCGTGCGTTCGACGCCGCCGAGAAAGACGAGAAATCCCGCGTCGGTGCCCCGATGACGAACATGATGCACGATCAGGGGCTCTCGACAAACATCGGCTGGCAGGACAAGGACGCCTACGGAAAGTCCCTGAGCTCTCGCCAGCGCGAGAAGATGCAGCGTCTGCGCACCTGGAACGAGCGGTTCCGGACTCGCAACTCCAAAGAACGCAATCTGAAGCAAGCGCTGGGAGAGATCGATCGGATGGCCTCCGCGCTCGGCCTCCCCGAAAACGTCCAGGAAACTGCCAGCGTCATCTATCGGCGTGCACTCGAGGAGGACCTGCTACCGGGCCGTTCCATCGAAGGCGTCGCAACATCCTCGCTGTACGCCGCGGCCCGACAGGCCGGCACGCCGCGCAGTCTCGACGAGATTTCCGCGGTCTCCCGCGTCGAGAAAACCGAAGTCGCCCGCACCTATCGATACGTCGTCCGCGAACTCGGGCTGGAGGTCCAGCCGGCCGATCCCGAAAGCTACGTGCCCCGTTTCGCCAGCGACCTCGACCTTTCCGACGAGAGCGAACTGCGCGCTCGCGGTCTGCTTGCGACGGCGAAGGAGAAGGGAATTCACAGCGGCAAATCTCCGGTCGGCCTCGCCGCGGCAGCAGTGTACGCGGCTGCGCTCCTGACGAACGAACAGATCACCCAAAACGACGTCAGCGAAGTTGCCAGTATCTCCGAAGTCACCATCCGAAACCGGTACCACGAACTGCTCGAGGCTGAGGACGGAGCAACCGTCTGACTCGTCCACTGAACCGCTGGCGAGCCGACCATTCAATAACATATTACTAGCCCTTAATATTATAATACCGCACCGAGCGCTCACGATCGATCGGTTACGAACTGTATACTCAAGGTTGATTTCATCGATGCTGACAGTATGCACTGCGATAACTGTGACACCGATGAGGTTGCATACACGTTAACGACCCACGTCGAACCGGCGGGACAGGACCACGTCCAACTCCATTTCTGTTCAACCGACTGCCTTCGCGTCTGGACGTGAAGGAGTGGGTCTTGACGGCGGGCCGTCCGATTCACGAGCGGTGGTGGAATGACTCGACAGTCGGGATTGTCAGCGAGCGCCGGATCCTAATCGCCTCGAGCGAAGACGAATCAAGAGCGGCAGGCTATACGGATAGCGGGTTATTTCGGGCGAAAAAAGCGATTCAAGAGGGGAGAGATGACTCCCAGTCACGACTCTCGCCGGAGACGTCTCTGATCGGCTCGTCTGCGATGGCGGCGATATTGAGCACACCGCGACGGCCCGCGCGGGTCAGTGCGTGACCGAGACTCAACGACGGTGACCGGTCCCGGCACCGGCTAACTCCATTTCGGCGGCTCGAGGCCGGGTATTCTCGGGGACACCCACCGAATCGATATGATGGTCCGTGATGGAGGGTGCAGTGATGGGCGCAAATTCGCGATCGCTGGTCACGAACGGGGAAATCGGGCCCGTCATTCCGCCGACGGTCAATGCGGAATCAACCTATCGGACGGTCAACGGGATCGAGCTACACGCCGTCACGGCAGGCGACGAGACGGATCCACTGGTCGTCTTGCTCCACGGCTTTCCCGAGTTCTGGTATAGCTGGCGAACCCAGATCGCACCGCTCGTCGAGGCCAGTTACCGTGTTCTGGTCCCCGATCTTCGCGGGTACAACCTGAGCGAGAAACCGAACGGCGTACGAGCGTACCGAATTCGCGACTCCTCGCGGGACGTCGCCGACTTGATCGCGACGGAGAACCGAGATGCCGCACACGTCGTCGGCCATGATTGGGGCGGCATGGTCGCTTGGGATCTCGGACTCCACTATCCGGAGACGGTCGATCGACTCGCCGTCGTCAACGCACCGCATCCGACCGCCTACCGACATCAAGTCATCGCGAACCCCAATCAACTGCGTCGAAGTTGGTACGCCATGGCGTTTCAGCTGCCGTGGCTTCCCGAGGTCGCCTGCCGATACGACGACTATCGCCTGCTCGAGCGAACCCTTCGCGAAACCGCCGCACCGGGGACGTTCAGCGACGACGGTCTCGCCCGCTATCGCCGCGCTTGGGACCGCGACGGGGCGCTCACCGGGATGCTCAATTGGTATCGGGCGGTCGCACGACATCCGCCGAGTCCGTCGACTGACCGGGTCGACGTGCCGACACTCGTCGTCTGGGGCGAAGCGGACGCGGCACTTGTGTCCGCCCTCGCGGTCGACAGCGTGGGGTTTTGTCCGGAGAGCCGCCTCGAGTTACTACCGGAGGCGAGTCACTGGGTTCACCATGAAAAATCTGAACGAGTGACGGCACTGCTGTGCGAACACCTCGAGTCGACGGCGGACATCAGTCGTTCCAGATGACCGTCACGACTTCGCCCTCGAGTTTGGTGGTCTCGTAGCGATAGCCGCGATCCTCGAGTTTCGGGTAGAGGAATTGCGGGGCGCGGTCATTGCGCTGGGTGAGCACCGTCTCCTCGGGTAGTTCAACGAGCAACTCGAGGGTCTGCTGGAGCGGATTGGGGGACCGAGCGGCCGCACGTCGAGGGTCTCTCGCGGTCGCTTGTTCGGTGCGTCGGTACGGTCGACGACAGTGGTGGGTGTTGACATATGTTCCCGTTCGGTCCTGCGATAGCTATTGTTCGCCCCGTACGTGTTCGGTCGCAGTATGGATCAGCGAGTGTGGGTCAGTTGGCGGATCGCCCAGTGCTCACGGACCGACCCGAATCACGTCTCTACTTTCGGGAACGTCGCGACGAACTCGTCAGAAGCGATCTGTTCGACCTCGTAGCCATCGGCGTCGAAGGTGTCGACCTCGGCCTCGAACTCGTAGAACAACGGCTTCGGTTCGTGATCGTTGACGATCGTCAGCGATTCGCCCGACTCGAGGGCGTCGAACTCGTCGTGGATCGTGGGATGGCGGTTCACCGGTGGAATGTCCCTGACATCGAGTCGTGTCATGCAATTCGTCCTCGGAACGAGTCCAGCATTGCCTTTCGTGCGAACATGATCGGTCCGGATCGCTACGCCTGCTCGATGAAGACGTGCCAGACGCCGCCCTCGCGTTCCTCGCTCTCGTGGGTGAACCCACGGTCGTCGAGCACCTCATAAAGTGGCTCCGGCTCGAATGGGGCGATCAGTCGTAGTCGGTGCTCCGTCTCGAGGTCCTTGAGTGCGGCCATGATGTCATCGAACGGTGGGCCGTCGATTTCCCTCACATCCAGCGTTCGTTCGGTGGATTTCGTTGCCATCGGTTTCGGGTTCGACCCGGGATCGGTTGATCGTTCGTTCGAACGTGTTCGCAACTTTCGGTCTTCCCGCGGAGCGGGAATCCGGCGAACATATTCGTAGCCACCGGGATATAGTTTCGAGCGGAACACGTTCGTATGGCCCAAGCAACTCTTACCCTCACGATGCCCGAGGACGTCTGGATCCAGCAGATATCGACGAACTATCCCGAGTCGACCTTCCGGGTCCTCGCGGCCGTGCCCGGATCCGAGTCCGGCTTCGCCCTCGTCCGAATCGCCGGTCCGGCAGTCCCCGAGGTGATCGAGGCCATGAACGATCACCCACAGCTCACCGAAATCACGCTCGCCCAGTGGAGCGACAACGAGGCGACGGTCCACTTCGAGACGACGTCACCGCTCCTGTTGTTCTCCTCCCGGGAGTCGGGAATGCCCATCGAGCTCCCGGTCGAAATACAGGACGGTGAGGCGAAAATAGATGTTACGGGCTCCCGTGAACGCCTCGCCGAACTCGCCGAACAGCTCGAGTACTTCGGCCTCCAGTATCGGATCGAGCACGTTCGCGAGCGACTCCACGAGAGTCAACTGCTCTCAGAGCGGCAACTCGAGGTGATCGTCGCGGCGGTCGAAGAGGGGTACTACGACACCCCGCGGCGGTCCTCGCTGACCGAACTAGCCGACCACCTCGATATCGCCAAGTCGACCTGCAGCGAGACGCTCCATCGAGCCGAGGAAGCGGTAATCAAACGATTCGTCGAGGATCTCCCGAGCGTTGATAGCGACGAAACGCTCGAAGAGGAACTCGCGAGTACCTAAAAGGGCCGTTCGGTGCGATACGGTATCCGGTCGAGCACCGGCCACGTTCGGGACTAGCTGTACTTGTATCCCCGAATATGTTCGCATCGATTCTCACGCGCTGGAAATCGGCTCGGTATTTCATCCGAGTACGGTTGTGAGAGGGGGAATGAGGATAGATAAATGAACGATTTCAAGTGTATGCCGTCGAGTACCTCCGGCATGACACCAGTGTCATATTCAGAGGTGTTCTGATCTAATGAGCACGGACGATGAATCATTCCACCCACTCGGCGAAGAGTGGGAGGACGAACTCGAGACGATGCTCGACGATACCGAGTACGACAGCGATCTCGGTATGGAGATGGCCCAGGATGCGATGCGGGTCACCAAGGGCGAGCTCTCTGAAGCCGACTTCCACGAACGCTATCACGAGGACGTGATGGAGGAGTTCGGCGAGGACGAGCGACCGACCAAAGAAGCCTACGAGGCAGCACAGGAGGAGGCGAAGGGAACCGCCTCCAGCATGCTCAATGCCTTCGACGGCGACGATGGAGAAACCCGTCGGGAGACGATGAAGAAGATGGGTGTCGGTGCAGCAGCCGTCGGAATGGGAGCGTTCGGCGCTACCCAAGACGGTCCCGCGGAGAGCCTCTCCGCCGAAGGAGGGCACTCGGAAACCAACGAGCACAGCGATACCCAGTGGGGGATGACGATTGACCTCGAGCGCTGTGACGGCTGTCTGACCTGTATGACGGCCTGTACCCAGGAGAACGATCTCGACGCCGGCGTCAACTGGATGTACGTTATGGCCTGGGAGGACGACCTCCACGGCAGCCCCGAGGAAGGCGGCAACACCGACGTCTACACCGACTTCAACATGGGGAGCGACTTCAACATGCTCGTGCGGCCATGCCAGCACTGCACGGACGCTCCCTGTGAGAAGGTCTGTCCGACGACGGCCCGTCACACCCGCGACAAGGACGGACTCGTCCTGACCGACTACGACGTCTGTATCGGCTGCCGATACTGTCAGGTTGCCTGTCCCTACGGCGTCAACTACTTCCAGTGGGACGAACCCGACGTGGCCTACGAGGACATCCCGGAGGGGGATGAACGCGATGTCGACAGCCCCGATCAGATCACGCACGCCGAGTACGAACACGGCGAGCGCTGGGTTGACAGTCGCGCGCCCCGGGGTACGATGAGTAAGTGTACGATGTGTCCGTCCATGCAGGACGGCGAGCAGGGCGAAGACAAGGTCGGGACGAGCGCCTGCGAAACGGCCTGTCCGCCGAACGCGATCCAGTTCGGGAACGTCAAAGACGAGAAGAGCGACCCGTCTCAGCACCGTGACCACCCGAGCAAGAGTCGTGCGATCATTCACCTGACGAACAGCACCGAAAGCAACAAGTCCGCTCCGTCGGCGGACCAGATCAACAGTGCCCTCAGCGAAGGCGACGACCTCGAGACCGCGATTGGGAAGATCGACGGCCTCACCGAGGACGTCCTCGCGATCATGAAGGCGATCGACATCGTCAGCGAGGGTACCGAGCCCAGCGGCGAAGAGAGCAACACCATCCTCGAGAACGAACAGAAGATCCTCTCCGCTGTCGAGGCCTTCCAGCAGTACGTCGACCTCGAGAGCGAGGAGGCCCGTGACGACCTGCAACTCGGCGACGGGAGCGAACAGGAGGCGAAGTTCCGTCTCCACCAGTACACGGGCAAACCGAGCTCGTTCCAGTTGCTCGAGGACGTCGGGACGAACCCGAACGTCACCTATCTCGGCCAGGAGCCCGGACCGGAGGCCGAACAGGTCGAAGGGCCAACCAAGTACGAGGACGTAGGAGACCTTGTCGATAAACGGCAGGACCTCCTCGACGAAGAGACCATCGGCGGTGTTGACGGGGTGTCGCTATGAGCACGAAGGAGCCAACTGAAGCGGACATCCTTCGCCCGATCAATACGCTCACGAAGAAGTACTTTATTATATACGGCGCTGCGGCCGTCGGCCTCATTGCCTTCCTCATCGCCTGGGGATTCCAGCTCCAGAAGGGTCTGGTCGTCACCGGTCTTGGCGACTGGGGGAGCGGTGGCGGTTCGACCTGGGGCCTGTACATCGGCGCGTTCATTTGGTGGGTCGGTGTCGCTCACGGCGGCATCATCCTCTCAGCCGCCGTCCGTCTACTCGGCATGGACCGATACCTGCCGATCGCTCGGCTTGCAGAGATGACAACGATCGGCGGCCTCTCGGCCGCCGGCTTCTACATTCTGGTCCACATGGGCCGTCCGGACCGGATGGTCACGAGTATCATTGGTCACTACCACATCACGGTCAACAACTCACCGCTCGTATGGGACGTGACCGTCATCACGGCGTACTTTGTGCTGTCGGCCACCTATCTTGGCCTGACACTACGGTACGACGTCAACCGCCTGCGTGACGATCTTCCCGACATGTTCGAGCCGGTCTACAAGCTGCTGACGATCGGGTATACCAAGAAGGAAGACGAGGTCATCGATCGGATGGTCTGGTGGCTCGCAGCGGCAGTCATCATCATGGCCCCGCTCTTGCTTCACGGTGGCGTCATCCCGTGGCTGTTCGCGTTGCTTCCCGCGATGCCCGCCTGGTCTGGCGGAATTCAGGGACCGATGTTCCTCAGCATTGCGCTGATGTCGGCGATCAGCGGCGTGATCATCATCTCGTACGCGTTCCGCCGCGCGTACGACTGGGACCACATCATCACCGACGACATCTTCCGCGGGCTACTCCTGTGGCTCGGGTTCTTCACCCTGTTGTTCCTCTGGTTCCAGCTGCAGGCAGTCTTCAACGGTATCTTCCTCGGCCCGCTTGACAAAGCACACGCGGCTGAGGCGAAGATCGCTCATCCGCTCTACCGTATCGCGATTGGGCTGATCTTCTCGTCACTCGTGTATATCTTCGCTCAGGGGATCCGTCCGGCACTATTCAGCAAGAAACGGGCGCTCGTCGTCAGCTGTGCAGTGCTTATGGGGACGCTGACCGAGAAGATCCTGTTCGTCGTTGAAGGGTTCATGGACCCACACTTCAATATCTACGCCAACACGCCCGGGACCTACTTCCCGAGCCTGGTTGAGTGGCTGTCACTCGTCGGGACGACTGCGCTGGTTGTACTTTTATTCCTCAACCTCTCGAAGCTAGTCCCAGTGGTCGAACTTCACGCGGTCGAACACCTGCGCGACGACCACGCACACGAGGACGAAGCGACTGAACCCGAGGTGGAAGCATGAACTCAGCATTAACAACAATTCCGTCGGAACTCCTGTACCACGGCTATGACGGCACCGCCGGCTTCACCGGCTTCGCCAACGAGGGGACTTGGATCATCTTCGCAGTCATTCTGGTCCCAGTCTACATCATGCTCGCAGCGTGGTTCCTCGGTGAACCCCGCGACACGAAGGCCGGACTGACCGGCGTGAGCTACCTCGTCGGACTGACGACGTCGATGTGGGTCGGGATGTTCGTCCTGACCGTGCTGATCGGCGTCGTCTTCTATGGCGGCCCGCCGGAGCCGATCAGCAGCGTCGGCCCGCCGTAACCGTCTCCGAATCACAGCTGAACACCGATTTCATCTTTCGCGCTTGCTACTATCACCCACTATGCCACCCGTGAGTTCCGGCTCTCGAGTATCGAACCATCACACGTATCCCGTTGCACACCCTCCATTCGGCTAGCATACAGTCACTATGAGCATCACAGAACACGAACTCGAAATCAAACTCGAGGGGGTTGAAGATCCGGACATCGGCGAGGACATCGTCTCGCTGGGCTTGGTCAACGACGTCACCATCGATGACGAGACCGCTCGGATCTCGCTGGCCTTCAACGCGCCCTACGCGCCCTCCGAGATGGAGATCGGCAATCAGGTCCGCGAGGTTATCCAGAACGCCGGTCTCGAGGCCGACCTTCGGGCACACGTTAGCGAGGATCACGGCTTCGACGACGAGGTCCTCCCGCGGGTTCGCAACGTCATCGCCGTTTCCTCCGGGAAGGGTGGTGTCGGGAAGACGACGGTCGCGGCCAACCTCGCAGCCGGACTCGAGAAACGCGGTGCGATGGTCGGCCTGCTCGACGCCGACATTCACGGGCCCAACGTCCCGCAGATCCTCCCGGCCGAGAGCGATCCCGGTGTCACACCCAATGAAGAGATCGTGCCGCCCCGTTCGGACGGCGTCCGCATCATCAGCATGGGCATGATGATGGAGGACGATGACGACCCCGCGATCCTGCGAGGACCGATGGTCAACAAGTTCATGGTGAAGTTCCTCGAAGGCGTCGAGTGGGGCCGACTGGACTACCTCATCGTCGACCTGCCGCCGGGGACCGGCGACGCGACGCTGAACCTGCTCCAGTCGATGCCGGTGACCGGCTCGGTCGTCGTCACGACGCCCCAGGAGATGGCGTTAGACGACACCCGAAAGGGGATTCAGATGTTCAACAAACACGATACACCGGTGCTGGGCGTCGTCGAGAACATGAGCTCGTTCATCTGCCCGTCCTGTGGCGACCAGCACGGCCTGTTCGGGACCGGTGGCGCGGACACCATCGTCGACAAATACGACGTCCCACTTCTGGGTCGGATCCCGATCCACCCAGACTTCGGGGCCGACGGCAGTAAAGGCGCGCTCGTCAAGGACGACGATAGCGAGGTCCAGAACCACCTCGAGGACCTTGTCGGCGAGATCGCCGACCAGATCGGCGAGGCCAACCGCCGGACGGTTTCGGAGAACATCACGCAGGAACCCGCGAACAAGCTGCCGACCGAGACGGAAGACTAACTCTTCGCCGCTTCGAGAACGGGCGTTCGGATCGCAGATTGCGTTTTCACGCCAGTCAGCGTCGAAACAGAGCGATGCGAATCCGCTCGGATTCCCGGACCTCGGTCTCCGTTTCCCCCGCCGTTATACCGTATCCCGTCGAATCGACCCGTATGCTCGATACGTACGCCGATTCGATCGCCGACCTCGATCCGGATAACGGCGAGGTCGAGACCGCGGAACTGGTCGTCACCGACGATGTCCTCGTGAAGGCGTTCGCCCTCGGACCGGGTGCGGAACTCGAGGCCCACGAACACGCCGACAGCACGAACGTCTTTCACGTGCTCGAGGGGACGGTAACCGTGATTCAGGGCGAGGAGAGCGAGCGGATTGACGCGCCCGGAGTGGTCCACCACGAGCGCGGCGTCGCCCACGGGGCGAGAAACGAGACCGACGAGACGGTGGTCTTCACGGCGAGTCTCTGTCCGCTGCCGTCCTGACGGAGCCGGCGGGTCAGTTGCGCTGGATCTCGCCGTCCCCGAGCAACGACGAGACGTACTTGCCGACGTGGTCGTCCATCCGGCGCTTGTAGCCGGCCTGACGGGCGAGCCGATCGAGTTCGCGGGCAACCAGGCTGCCGTACTGGACCGCTTTCTTGTCCCGGTGGGCGACTTCGTCCGGCAGGTACCGAGCCGCCACCTTCCGGAACCCGCGTTTTCGTTCGTCCTCGTCGGCCAGGAGCTCGTCCGGGAGGTGCAGAGCCGCCTCGACCACGGCGTCGTGGAGGAAGGGCGCGACCGGCTCGAGGCCCGTCGCCTCGATCGTCAGCACGTCTCGGGGCAGCTGGTCGGGCAGGCTGCGGACCTGTTCACGGACGGCTCCCCGAACCGTCTCGGCCTCGACTCGGTGATCGAGCCGGACGACCTTCTCGTAACCACCGAATAGTTCGTCTGCGCCCTGGCCGACGGCGAGCGCGTCGAACCCGTCGGCGGCGACCCGCTCACCGACCAGATACAGCGGCAGCGCGATCTGGACATCCATTGCGTTCGTCCGACCGGTCGCCCGCGCCACCTCAGGCACGGCGCGCTCGAGGTCGGCAGGCTCGAGGTCGACGACCGTCAGCTCACGATCCATCGCGTCGGCGGCCGTCCGCGCAGCCTCGACGTCGTGGCTGTCCGGAAAGCCGACGACGTACAGCGGCGCGTCCAGCAGTTCGGCGACTAGTGCCGAGTCGACGCCACCGGAGAAGGCGACGGCGATATCGCGGTTGTCCCGCCGAACCGCGTCGGTCGCCGTTTCGATCGCGCGCTCGAGGTCCTCGAGGGCAGCGTCAGGCTCGGCGGGCTCGGGATCGGGCAGTGACCAGTGGGACTCTGACTCGGGAAGCGGGCCGTCGATGGCCGCGGCCGCGCCGGCCGGAAAGAGCGTCGGTTCCTCGAGCGCGGTCGGCTCGAATGCCCACGCCGGGTCCGCGCGCGACGTACTCGCTTCCGCTTCGACGAACAGGGGCACCCGCCCGAGCACGTCGCGAACGAGTTGGTCGTCGACCGCTCCCGCGAAGCCGGTCGTTCCCGGGAGCGGGTCGTGGTTCTCGAGGGCGGTACGAACGGTCGGTGGTTCGGTACCGCGAAGCGATGGGTCTGTCATTGGATGAGTTTCAGGACGCGGCTCAGTCGTCGTGTGACGCCGCCGGCGAACTGCTGGACGCTGATCCGCCAGGGGGTTCGCTTCCCTTCGACGGTTGTTCGTCCCGCCGCGATCGCGTCGAGAATCGCGTCGACGGAGCGTTCGTCGGCGTCGACGCGGGTGACCGCCTGGCCGACCATCTCGCTGATGTGGGCGTCGCTGCCGGCGGTCATCGGCAGGTCCCGCGATCGGGCGTAGCGTTCGGCCTGTCGGTTGGCGCGCCCGGTAAACAGCCGGGAGTTGTAGACCTCGATCGCGTCGCCGAAGGCGAGCTGTTCGCGGGATATCCGGGCCATCACGCCGTGGCGCGACTCTTGGAACGGATGGGGGATCACGGCCAGCCCGCCCTGGTCGTGGATCGCCTCAAGCGTTGATTCGAACGAGAGCCCCGGCGGGACGGCCTCCTCGAGCCCCAGGCCGAGTACGTGGCCCGCCTTGCTCGAGATTTCCATCCCCGGAATGCCGACCAGTCCGTAGTCGGGGGCGCGCTCGACGGCTTCGAGGCTCGCATCGATCTCGTCGTGGTCCGTCACTGCGATCGCGTCGAGACCGACGGCCTCGGCCTGCTCCAAGATGAGCTCGACCGGGTCGCGGCCGTCGTAGGACAGCGACGAGTGCGTGTGGAGTTCGACCGACAGCACGACCGCACGTTTATGCGGCCTGATGAAAAGCGACTCGATCCCTCGATCGACGGGTCAGAGTCGTCGTCGCGGCTCGAGCCAGTGGGTCGTCCCGACGATGGGGCTACTCGGTATACGGTTCGCAGAGTGAACGTCGATATCGTCCACCGACGTCGCCCGTTCTGTTCGCATCTCGACAGGACGCCAGTCCCGCCTTATCGACGGTCACGCGCTCGAGCCAAGCCGACATCGCAGTGATCATCGGGCCGATCAAACCGTCTGTCGCCCGACCGCCCTGCCCACGACATTCTATCCATGAACGTGCATATAGAAACCCATTTACCGGCCGACTTTCACCACCTAGGTGAATGAGTCTTGCCGATTCGGACCGCGAACTCGTCGTCTCCGAGTTAGATCGAGAGCCGACTCGAGCGGAGGCGGCGCTGTTCGAGAACCTCTGGAGCGAGCACTGTGCGTACCGCTCCTCGCGACCGCTGCTGTCGGCCTTCGACAGCGAGGGCGAGCAGGTCGTCGTCGGGCCGGGTGACGACGCGGCGGTCGTCGCGCTCCCCGGGGACGGTGACACGGAGACCTACATCACGCTGGGGGTCGAGAGCCACAATCACCCCTCCTACGTGGACCCGGTCGATGGCGCGGCGACGGGCGTCGGCGGCATCGTCCGGGACACGCTCTCGATGGGTGCCTACCCCATCGCGCTCGCGGACTCGCTATACTTCGGCGAGTTCGACGACGACCACTCGCAGTACCTCTTCGAGGGCGTCGTCGAGGGCATCAGTCACTACGGCAACTGCATCGGCGTACCGACAGTCGCGGGTAGCGTTGATTTCCACCCCGACTACGAGGGCAATCCGCTGGTCAACGTCGCCTGCGTCGGGCTGACGAACGAGGAGCGGCTTGTAACCGCCGAGGCCCAGGAGCCCGGCAACAAACTGGTACTCGTCGGAAACGGTACCGGCCGGGACGGACTCGGCGGCGCGAGCTTCGCCAGCGAGGACTTAGCGGAGGACGCTGAGACCGAGGACCGACCCGCCGTACAGGTGGGCGACCCATATGCGGAAAAGTTGCTGATCGAGGCCAACGAGGAACTCGTCGACGAGGACCTGGTCGAGTCCGCCCGCGACCTCGGTGCTGCCGGCCTTGGCGGTGCCTCGAGCGAGATGGTCGCCAAAGCTGATCTCGGCGCACACATCGAGCTCGAGCGGGTCCACCAGCGCGAGCCGAACATGAACGCACTGGAGATCCTGCTCGCTGAATCGCAGGAGCGGATGTGTTATGAGGTCGAGCCGGACAACGTCGACCGCGTGCGCGAAATCGTCGAGCGGTTCGACCTCGGTTGCTCGGTCATCGGCGAGGTCACCGACGGCAACTACACGTGTACCTTCGAAGGGGAGACCGTCGTCGACGTCGACGCCTACTTCCTCGGCGAGGGCGCACCGATGAACGACCTCGCATCCGAGGAGCCCGCCGAACCCGAGACGGACCTTCCAGACGCGGATCTCGAGGCGGCGTTCGACGCGGTCGTCTCGAGTCCGAACACCGCCTCGAAGCGGTGGGTCTACCGGCAGTACGACCACGAGGTCGGCGTGCGCACGAGCGTCGGGCCGGGCGACGACGCTGCGATTATCGCGGTTCGCGAAGCCGAGCAAGGGCTCGCGCTTTCCTCCGGTGCCGCGCCGAACTGGACCGATACCGCGCCCTACGAGGGGGCCCGCGCGGTCGCGCTCGAGAACGCGACGAACATCGCGGCCAAGGGTGCAACGCCGCTGGCCGCGGTTGACTGTCTCAACGGTGGCAACCCTGAGAAGCCCGACGTCTACGGTGGCTTCAACGGAATCGTCGACGGGCTCGCCGGGATGTGCGAGACGCTATCGACGCCGGTCGTCGGCGGGAACGTCTCGCTGTACAACGACTCCGTCGCAGGGCCGATCCCGCCGACCCCGACGCTGGCGATGGTCGGATCGAAAGACGGCTACGACGCACCGCCGCTGTCGGTCGAGGCCGACGGCAACCTGCTTCTCGTCGGCGACCTCGGCCTCGAGGCCGACGACGCCCAACTCGGTGGCTCGGAGTATCTCGCTCAATTCGACGGGAGTGACGCCTTCCCTGCACTCCCGACCGATCCGGCCGCCGTCGTCGAGACGCTCGCCGCGGTCGCGGACGACGACGCGACGCTCGCGGTCCACGACGTCAGCCACGGCGGCCTCGCCGTCGCGCTCGCCGAAATGGTCACCGAAGACACCGGTCTCGAGGTGGCGATTCCGAGCGACAATCCCGCGGGCGCGTTGTTCCACGAACAGCCGGGTCGCGCGCTGATTCAGACCGACTCGCCCGAGACGGTCCGCGAGGCGTTCGACGGTGTCGCACCCGTCGTCGAACTCGGAACGGCGACCGGCGACGGGACGCTCACCGTCCGCGTCGGCGATGAGACGATCAAGACCGATGCGGACGCGATCAGCGAACGACGCGCGACGATCGACCGCGAACTTGAGTAACAGGCTCGTTTGGCGGCGGTCGATGAATCGGTCGGACGTGATACTCGCGTCCGCTCCACGAGATGGCGATACTGACCTCCCGCTCGGTGTTTTCTCGAGCTATTGTCCGGTATATTGATATACGGCCGGGACGATTCATCCAACGAACCGATAGTCCCGGAGGAACTTCGATGACAACCGACACCCCGTCCGTCCTGATCGTCGAAGATGAACCCGACCTCGCGGATCTCTACGCCGCCTGGCTCGAGGGTGACTGCGACGTCGAGACGGCTTACGACGGCAACGAAGCGCTGGACGCCATCGACAGTACGATCGACGTCGTGCTGCTCGACCGGCGGATGCCGGGGCTCTCCGGTGACACCGTCCTCGATACGATCCGGGAGCGGGACCTCGACTGCCGCGTCGCGATGGTGACGGCAGTCGAGCCGGACTTCGACATCATCGAAATGGGGTTCGACGACTACCTCGTCAAACCCGTCTCGAAGGACGAACTGATCGACATTATCGATCAACTGCTACTCCGGGCGACCTACGACGAGCAGCTACAGGAGTTCTTCGCGCTCGCCTCGAAGAAGGCGTTGTTAGATGACCAGAAGACCGACGCCCAGCGGAAGTCGAGCCAGGAGTACGCCGAACTCAGAGATCGGCTGGCGGTCCTCCGCGTGGAGGTCAACGACACGATGCAGGAACTCCTCGAACAGGACGGCTACCGCCAGCTCTGTCGCGATATCGCAAACGAGTCCGTTATTCAGGAGTGAGATCTCACTCGAGGCGGCGATCGAGGGTCGTCATGTCTCGGATCTCGATCCGCGTGCCGCCGTTGTCTCCATTGGTGACGGTACACTCCCAGTCGTGAGCGTCGGCGATGGCCCGGACGAGCGCGAGGCCGAGCCCATTGATCGTGGTCTCGTCGGCGGCGGTCGGGTCAAGCACGCGACCGTGTGCGTTCGGCGGGGTTTCCGCAGCATCGTCGAACACGAAAAAGCCGCGGCTGCCGCCGTCGTCGAACCCAACCAGCCCGATCTGGACCGTCACGTCGCTGTCGGCCCGCGCCACGGCGCTGTCGAAGGCCGTCTCGAGGAGGTGGACGAACCGGTCGGGGTCTGCCCGGAGTGTTGCTGAGCCATCGACGATGACGTCGTCCTCGTCGAGACGCGAATCGCTGATGGCGTCCGTAATCGCCGACTCGAGTCGGATCTGGCTCCGGGTCCTGACTCGCGAAGCATTGCGGGCGAACTCCCGGATATCGTCGACGAGCCCTTCGGCGCGATCGAGCGTCGTTTCGACGGTATCCTCGGCGAGCGGGAACTCCCACTCGTCGGCTCGATCGTCCTCGAGCGCGTCGGCGACTGCCGCGAGCTGGCGTTGCAGGTCGCTCGAGAGGACTTCGGCGACTGCCTCGAGTCGCTCGGTCTGGCGCTCGAGTTCAGCCGTCCGGTCCCGAAGGACCTGTTCTCGCTCGGCCCGATCGAGGGCGGCCCGCGTGTTCTCGACGAGCGTCGAGATCAGATCGACATCGGTCTCGTCGAATCGGTGTGAATCGAGTGAGCCGGTCATGAGAACGCCGTGCGTGCCAATCGGCGCGATGATCTCCGATCGGAGTGGCGTGTCCGGATTGTAGAGGTCGTCGATCGCCCCGAGGTCGTCGAACCGTTCGATCTCGCCGGCCTCGAAGATATCCCAGACGAGCCCTTCACCTGGATTGAATCGCGGTAAGCCGCCGAACTCGTCGTGAGCCCCAGCAGTCCCGGCGACGGGTTCAAGGTAGCCCTGCTCCTCCTCGAGGAGCCAGACGCCGCTGATCGGGAGATCAAGCAAGTCGCTGCCGGCGTGGACGGAGATCGCACAGATCTCTTCGGGATCGTCGGACTCGAGGAGCCAGCGCGTGATTTCGTGGAGCGATGTGACGACGCGATCGTACTCGTGTCGATCAGTGACGTCTCGGATGACGGCGGCAACGGTCGCCGTATTGTCTTCGATCGGGACGAACCGGAACTCGGCCATCCGGTCATCGCCGTTCGGGCCGGTATAAGGCAGCTCGAGCTGGCGGCGGTCGGCGTTCCCGACGTCGATATCGGTGATCGCTCGACCGATGTCGACAGCGTGTTGGCCGTCGACCCCGGCCATTTCGGTCAACGTCTCGATGTGTTCGCCGACGAGCACTGATCGATCTGCGCCCAGAATCGACTCGGTCGCGGCATTGATTGTGACGATTTCGCGGTCGCGATCGAGCGTGACGACGGCGTCGTGGACCGCCTCGACGACGGCTGCGTGTTGGGCCAACGTTGTCTCCTGTGCTTTCCGCTCGGTGACGTCGCGCATATACACCGAGAGTCCGGTTTTTGAGGGATACGCCCGAGCCTCGAACCAGGTCTCGAGGTGCGTGTGATAGATTTCGAAGGAAACCGGTACCTGCTCGTCCATCGCGCGATGGAACCCGTCGGGAAACTGGGTCTCGACGGTCTGAGGGAACTCGTCCCACATGACTCGCCCGATCAGTTCCCCGCGGGAGCGCTTGAGCAACGTTTCGGCCCGCTCGTTGAGATAGGTGAACCGAAAGCCCGTATCGAGGGCGAAGAAGGCGTCGGTCACCCGGTCAGCGATCGGAACGGATCGCATTGTCACGGCTCTCTACCCCTCCTACCGACGGATTCGGTCCCCCTTGTGTTCAAGGCAATCGCCTCTCACAGGCGTTAGTATCATCGACAGACAGTCAGCATATAGTTAGTGAACGGCCTATTTCAGTGTCGTGGCCGAGCAGCGGCGTGTGGCGGTATCGCATACGTTCGCGATACGACCCTTCGACCGGCAGTCCCGCGTCCTCCACCCCAGCGTTGCGGTCCAGTTTACGTGCGGGACCCAGGCTATCCTGTCATCAATCGGCTCCGTCACGGGGCTGGGGATCGGCGTCCACGAAGCACGAGCACTCACCAACGCCAGAACGCTCGAGGAACAGAACGACACGCTGAAACGAACCGAGGAGCGCCTCAAGGAGGCAGTCACCGAGTTGGAAGCGTCCAACGAGCGATTGGAACAGTTCGCCTACACTGCCTCCCACGATTTACAGGAGCCCCTGCGGATGGTGACGAGCTACCTGCAACTCATCGAGAACCGGTACGGCGACGAACTCGACGAGGACGGCGAGGAGTTCATCGAATTCGCCGTCGACGGTGCCGGCCGGATGTGCGCGATGATCGACGGGTTGCTCGAGTACTCGCGGGTCGAGACGGAGGGCGACCCGTTCGAGCCAGTCGATCTGGACGCTGTCCTCGACGACGTACTGACGGACCTGCAGTTCAAGATCGAGGAAACCGATACCGAAATCACACGAGAGTCACTCCCTGTCATCGACGGGGACGACCGACAGCTCCAGCAACTTTTCAGAATCTAGTGAGCAATGCGATCGAGTATAGCGGCAACGAGCCGCCCCGGATACACGTATCGGCAGTCCGGGAGGGACGGACATGGATGCTTTCGGTCCGCGACGAGGGCGACGGGATCGATGCCGCCGATGCCGATTGTCTCTTCGAGATCTTTCAGCGCTGTCACTCGACGGCTGAACAGAGTGGCTCGGGAATCGGATTGGCCCTGTGTAAACGGATCGTCGAGCGCCACGACGGCGAGATCTGGGTCGATTCGGAGCCCGGCGTCGGATCGACGTTCTCGTTCACGCTCCTCGCCTGTGCGGAACCGGAGAACGAGTCCGAAGCCGCCAGCAACTGGCGGACGCCCTCTCGTCGACGCATCGATAGTAAGACGGTAGCGTGGTCGACCGGTTTCGGTCCGGTGGCGACGATTTAGGCGTGTTCTTCGACGAACGCCTCGATCCGGTTGAGCGCCTGCCGAAGGTCCTCGAGCCCGGTCGCGTAGGAGACTCGGAGGTGCCCCTCGAACCCGTCGCCGAAGATATCGCCAGGGACGACGGCGACGCCCTGTTCGCGCAGGACCGCCTCGGCGAATTCCTCCGCGGTGAATCCCTCGGGGACCTCGGGGAAGCAGTAGAACGCGCCCTTGGCCTCGAAGACATCCATCCCAATCTCGCGGAACCGCGAGAGGACGAACTGCCGGCGGCGGTCGTACTGCTCGACCATGTCCTGAACGTCGCTCGCACAGGAGTCCAGAGCCTCGATTGCGGCGTGCTGGGCCGTCGTCGGCGCAGAGAGCATCGTGTACTGGTGGATCTTGTTCATCGCACCGATGGCATCGGCGGGGCCGAGGGCATAGCCCAGCCGAAGCCCGGTCATCGCGTGGGCCTTCGAGAAGCCGTTGAAAACGATGGTCCGCTCGCGCATCCCCTCGAAGCTCGCGATCGAGGTATGTTCGCCGTCGTAGGTCAGCTCGGCGTAGATCTCGTCGGAGAGGACCGTCAGGTCGTTCTCGCGGGCGAATTCCGCGACCGGCTCGAGGTCCTCGGCAGGCATGATCGCGCCTGTCGGATTGTTGGGATAACAGAGGACGAGCATGTCCGCGTCGGCGGCACCGGCCTCCTCGAGGGCCTCGACGGTCAGCCGAAAGTCGTCTTCCTCTTTCGTCGGCACGGGGAGGACCTCCCCGCCGGCGAAGATGACGCCGGGTTCGTAGGAGATGTAGGCCGGCTGGGCGATCGCGACCGTATCGCCCGGGTTGACGAAGGCCCGGAAGGCAAGATCGACCGCCTCGCTCGCGCCCGCTGTGACGATGATCTCCTCGTCGGGGCCATACCCCAGATCGAATCGGTCGGCGACGTAGTCGGCGATCGACTCACGAAGCTCGCGCTTCCCGCGGTTGGCCGTGTAGGAGGTCTTTCCCTGCTCTAAAGACGTGATCGCGGCGTCGCGGGCTACCCACGGCGTCGCGAAATCGGGTTCGCCCACGCCGAGCGAGATGACCTCGTCGCGTTCCTCGGCGATCTCGAAGAAGCGCCGAATCCCCGAGGGTGGCACCGTCTGCACGCGGTCTGACAGTTCGAACGTCATGGTCAGGGTGAGAACGAGAGGCGGTCGTCGCCCTCGCCGTCGCCGAGTTCAATCCCGTTCTCCTTGTAGGAGGTCATCACATAGTGAGTGACCGTCTGGGTGATCTCGGGGACGGGCGCGACCTTCTCGCTGATGAACTGCGAGACCTCGCGGATGGAGTCTCCCTCGACTTCCATGTCGAAGTCGTAGTCGCCGCTGATCAGCCGCAGGGCCTTGACCTGCGGGAACCGCGCGAGGCGCTCCGCGATATCGTCGTACCCCGTCTCGCGGTCGAGCGTGACGTTCAACTCGACTTCGGCGCGGACGCGTTCGTCTTCCAGCTTGTCCCAGTCGACGACCGCCTGGTAGCCCCGGACGAGGCCCGCTGCCTCGAGCTCCTCGATGGTCGCCTCGACCTCGTTCTCCTCAAGGTCGGTCATTCGCGCGATATCCGCCGTGGAGTAGCGCGCGTTCTCACGAAGCAACTCGAGCACCTCGCGTTCGCTCATACCGCGTGAAAGCGCGAGCGCGAGTAAAGTTCTAACGTTGTTCGTCCGCCATCTGGATGGCGTCCGAGGACGGGCACGTTTCGCTCCCAGTAAAGGGTCCGAGGTGCGCAACCGCTGCGACAGAGATCAGCGGCGGTTCCGTATGAGCTGGCGTATGGATTTGCGACCCGGCTCTTCAATTGCCGATTCGGAAATAACATAGTCGATACTCTCCTGAGGGAGATAGACGTACTTCCCTAATTTCGTCTTGTCAAGTTCGCTCCACCGGGCGTGCTCACCTTCGAACGCTCGTACCGAGTCCTCCGTTATGAGATGCGGCGCACCGATCAGTAGATCTCCGTGGGTGTCTCCCGCATACGACCGATAGCCAGCAATTTCCGTTCCGTTGTGCAATTTCACCCGCAGTTGGACTCGCGGTTCGGGGTGGTGCTCTCGGTTCTCTTCCTGAATCGAGTTCCGCAGGAAATACTCCCAAGCGTTGTCGCGCGTTTTAGTACCCCGTCCCGGTGACTCGACCAGTTTGTCGCATCCCTTCCCGAATGCGTATCCCAACGCTACCCCAAGGAGAAGGGCTATCAAATATCCCGACGCGAGCAGTCCCCAACTCGTAGAAAATACCGGGCCGGTCTCCGTAATACCGAGGGACGCTAACCTGAGGCGACCGAACATAGAGACGAAGAATAACACGAACAGAACTGAGAGAACGGTCCCACTCGCGAGTAGCGACCACGCGGTTTTTTCGAATTCGTCGGTAGTTCCACTCAGAGACTGGCTGCTGTACAGGGCAGTTTTCAGGCTCAGAAATCCCGGGAGGAGAAAGAAAAATGCATACAAGAGATCGAGCGCGGGAAACTGGAGCGCGGAAACCATCGACAGTGTTGTTACGGTCCGTTTCGGGTGGGATTCTTATCTTGTAGTACATCGATGACCGTCGCGGCCTCGGGCTCACGTTCCAGAACCCTTAATGTAGAGAAGACGACCTCGTGTATTTCGTCCGCTTGTACCTCCTCCAGCGTGGCTTCATCCACTTCGTCCTCGACACTGTCGAGGAGATGTTGCATGATTTCGTCATCGAACTCGTCTCCGCGAGATCGCTCGGTCATACTTTTTCGTGCACTTCCAGACGCCATATCTCCTTGTCACGGCTACTAACCAGTACGTCTCATCCATATTCGTGTCTCCATAAGTGTGGCCGCGCTGCTCCGTTGTCGGAGACCGGTTCCGGCACTCCCCGCGGACAGTCCGTCCTGAGACTGATCGACTAAATGCACGTACTCTCGGGCCCTCGGCGGTTGGTTAGGCGGCCGAATTCACCGATAGTTCTTGAACAGCAGCGCCCGCACGTCGTCTTTCGTCTGAACCTGCTCGCTCGAGCCGTCGGGGAGTTCGACGGTGTACCGGAAGTCCGCCGAGCCCGATTCCGACCACTTGTCGTCGTGGGTCTCGAGCAGGCTCATCATCTCGTCTAACATGTCGTCGTCGTCAGCCGACCCGTCGCCGTCGTCGCTGGCGTCCTCGTCGTCGCCATCGTCGGCGTCCGGTTCATCCCCGCTATCATCCGATTCTCCCTCGGTGTCGTCCAATGAATCGGACGGCTCCGTCTCGCTCGAGTCGTCGATATCTGACTCGCCTGGACCGTTCGACTCGGACTCGCGGTCGTCGTCCGCGTCAGCTTCGTCGCCCTCGTCCGCGTCGGCCTCCGTCGTCTCGTCTTCGATATAGGAGACCTCCTCGAGTTCATGGGGGTCTGTCCCTCCGTCGATGGCTGCCCCGACGGACGCGGCGACGTCGTCGGTGGCCGAGGACTCGAACTCGCCGTCGGCCTCGAGTTCGATCTCCTCATCGAGATTGTCGATCAGGAACTGGACGGCGTCCTGTTCGCGGACGAAGCCGTACTTGCCGACAACCGATTCGGAGATCTCCTCGCGGAGGTACTGGATGAACGCGTACTGTTCGTCGGTGACCTCGAGCGTCTTCATACCCTGTCGATGCGGCCGGGGGTACTAATATGTAAGTCGTCACGGTCGTCCCCGCGTTGCCGCCCCGAGCGAGCCGACCGCTGTGAACGTGACGATTAAGGACGAACGGGCCAAAGCGCTGGATATGGTTCTCAAAGAATCCGAATCCGAACTCGAGGCCGGCGATACTGCCCCCGAGTTCGAACTTGAGGGCGTCGACAGGGAGACGTACTCGCTCGAGTCGTTCACCGATGACGAGGCGCTGCTGGTCGTGTTCACGTGCAACCACTGTCCGTACGCGCAAGCGAAGTTCGACCTGCTGAACGAGTTGGCCGATGAGTACGTTGACGTCTCGGTCGTCGGAATCAATTCGAACGATGCCGAGGAGTACCCCGACGACTCCTTCGAGCGGATGCAAGAGTTCGTCACGGACGGGCGGATCGACTACGATGCGTACCTCCGAGACGAGAGTCAGGCGGTCGCCCGATCCTACGGCGCGGTCTGTACGCCGGATCCGTTCCTGTTCGCGCGCGAAGACGGCAAGTTTAGGCTGGCGTATCACGGCCGGCTTGACGACGCGCCCAATCCCGACGACGAACCGAGCCGCTATCAGATCCGCGAGGCCATCGACGCCGTCTTGGCCGACGAAGCGGTCGACCTCGAGTGGCAGCCGTCTCG